>DASTPP010000338.1:0-35076 GCA_035762175.1 Polyangiaceae bacterium
GGCGAAGTCGCTACGCGCCCAAGCGGCTGCGGCGAACGGCGCCCGAGCGCTGGATGTGGGAGCAGTCGGTGGGGCGCGAACGCCCGAAAGAAGCCGCTTGAACGCCGCTACGTGAACGGCATTGGGCTTCAGCCGGGGGCAGAAAGCCGGGCGCGTTTCGAAACACCCTCTTTAACCTGGGCGACGCCCCCCGCTGCACCCTGGCCCCACCCGACATGCTTGGTCGGAGGCGCGGGCGAAGTGCGACTCGCCGCGGCCCTCTTGCCGCTTCGGCGGCGCGCTGACCGAGGGCGGCGCGTCGTTCTTCAGCACGAGGTGGACGCGGAAGACGTAGTCGACGTCGACCGGCCGCCCGTCGTAGACGACGGGGGTGTAGCGGCGCGACTCGAGCGCCTGAATGACCTCGTCGTTCATCGAGTCGACGCCGCGGATGATGCGACAAGCGCGGACCTGGCCCTCGCGGTCGATGACGCAGCGGGCGATGACCGTGCCTTCGACGCCGCGCTTGAGGGCCTCGGGCGTGTACTTCGGGTCGCGCCCCGAGAGCAGCTGCGGGCGCGCCATGCCCTCGCCGAAGGGGTAGACGACGAGCGAGGCGTCGTCGCCCGTGCGCCGGAGCGCGCCGAGCTGGCCCGGGGTAAGCGCCGCGTTCACGGTCTCGTTCGACCCCTTCGAGGCGCGCCCGTCGCCCGCCTCGGCCTGCGCCAGCGCGTTCGGCCCGCTCGGGAACGAGAGCTCGCCCCCGCCCGCCCGGGCCGCCCCCGACGTCGTCGCCGCGGCCGCCTGCTGCGGGCGCGAGGGCGCGAAGAACGTCACGTCGCGACCGTGCAGGCGCAGCCTTTCGCGCACCGGGCCCACGAGCAGCGCGGCGCCGACGGCCAGGTGCGCGAGCACCGAGGCCCCCAGTGCGACGCCCGATTCACCGCGACCCTGCGACAGAAGACGCGCGAACACGCCTCGAAGTATTGCATAGAGGCCTTCTGCCCCCAACCGCAAAGCCTTGCCCCCGCGTGCTTCTGAAGAAAACGGAGGGGGCCGGGGGGGCCCGTGTCAGCCCCCGAGCCGGGGCAGCGACGACTCGTCGGGCATGGGCGGGGTGTATTCGTCGCCGGGCGGCCGGCGGTAGGCCTCGTTGACGAGGCCCGGCGCGACCACGACAAAGACGGCGTAGCGGCCCCAGGCCTCGTCGGGCGCGCGGCGGTAGCCGACCTCGACGGCGACCTGAGGCGGCAACCGGTCGAGCAGCGCGGGCGGAACGACGAGCGCGCCGACGTCATCGGCCTCGAGCGCCGCGCCGTGCACGTCGCGTCCGAAGCGCGCTTGCGCCTCGACGAGCGAGCCGTCGAGGGCCTGCTTGGCGGGCTCGCCGCGCTCGAAGCGTTCGATGCCCCGGCGCAGGGCGCCCGGGTCGTAGAAGCGCGTCGGCGGGGGCAGGCCCCGCTCGGCGCGGCGCGCGCGCAAGATGGCGAAGGCGCGATCGGCCTCGGCGCCGCGTCGGGCCTCGTCGAAGAGCGCGTAGGTCGTCACCAGCGCGCCGAGCGCGCCCTTGCCCGGCGCCGGGCCGAGGGCGACGCGCTGCACCTCGGGCGACAGGAACGTCCAGCGGCCGAAGGGCTGCGCGAGCGCCTCGCCGAGCCAAACCGAGCCGTCGTCGCTCGAGGGCGAGAGGAAGGCGCCGAAGTGGCCCCGCCGCACGGGGCCGCGCACGTCCCAGCCGGCGCTGAGCCCGAGGGCGATGCGGCCCGCCAGCTCGCGATCGCCGGCGATCTCGGCGTTGAAGAAGGGGGCGGCGAGGCGAGCATTCGACGCGCTCTGCGCCTCGTCGAGCTCGAGCGGCCGGGCCCCGAGCTCGCGCCGGACGGCGTTGATGCGGGCGAGCACCTCGCGCGCGAACTCGACGCCGTCGCGCGGCGCACCGGGCGCGCCGACGGCCGCCGCGGCGTACGGTTGCGGGGCGCCGGGGCGGCGCGCCAGCACCTGCGCGACCCGGTCGAAGAGCGGGCGGCCCGGCGGCCGGGCGACGACGTCGACCCAGGCGGTGCGTTCGCCCACGGCGACGGGGCAGCGCAGCTCGAAGCGGGGCGGCTTGACCCCCGGGGCGGGCGCGCACGCGGCCACGCCCCGGGCGCCCTGGTTGACGAGGCCCAGCACCGCCTCGGCCGGCCCGCGCACGACGCCGCGCAGCGTGACCGCGTCGTCGGCCTCGCCGAGGCGCGTCTCGGCCTCGAGATCGACCGCCGGGACGCCCGCGAGCGTGCTGATCACCACGCGCTTGCCCTCGCGCGCGATCGCGACCCCCACCTCGGCCCCCGGCGGCAGGGCGGTGAGCCCCTCGCGCAGCTTCGGCAGCGCCTCGCGCAAGAGCTCGTCGTCGGAGGTCTTGGCGCCCGCCTCGCCCTGCACGTACGCGTACGAAGGGGCGGGCAGGGGCGAGCCGCAGTGCCCGAGCAGGTGGCGGCGCAAGCCCTCGGCGGGCGAGGCGCCGTTGGCCAGGCGGAAGCGGGAGAACTCGCGCGCGGCGCAGGCGAGCGCGGGCGAGGGCGTCAGGGCCCGCCCCTCGCCGCCGAGGGCGCCGACCAGGCGGGCGAGCGCGGCGGGCGACGGCGCGCTCGGGGCGCCCGGCAGCGAGGCCTCGTCGAAGCGAAAGCCCTCGCCGCCGCGGTCGTCGGGCCGGGCCGCCTCGGCGCGCAAGGCCGCCGGCGCGATCGCCGCGAGCTCGGCGCGCGAGGGGAAGCGCCAGCGCGGCGCCGGCGGGGCGGCGGGCGTCGGGGCGGCGCCGCGCGGCGCGGGCGGCGGGGCGGTCGCCGGGGTGCACGCGGCGGAGGCAAGGGCGAGGAGGGCGAAGGGAAGGTATCCGCGCAGGGCCATGGGGCTCGAATGCTATGGCACGGCGGCGGGGGTGCGGGAGGTGGGTTTCGTTCAGCCGCGCGGGGCCGATTGCGGACACGCCGGGCCGATTTCGGACACGCCCGCTCGAATCGGGGCCCGGCGCTCGCAGGTCGCCCGCCCGCCGGCCGGCCCCGGCGCTCGCAGGTCGCCCGGCCCGCCGGCCCCGGCGCTCACAGGTCGCCGGCGTCGACGAGGATGCCCTCGAGCGGGTGCGCCGAGGGGTCGTTCTTCAGCCCCGTGATGCCGCGCCCGAGCTCTTCGCGGGCGCGGCGCAGGCCGCGGCCCCGGGTGCGGGCGACGAGCACGCGCGGCGCGACGGGCGGCACGTCGTCGCCGAAGACGGCGCGGAAGCGGACGGGCCAGGCGCGGCGGAAGGAGTCCATCGTGCGGGCCAGGCCCGCGCGCGTCGGCGCGGCCACGACCACGAACTCGTCGCCGCCGTCGCGGATCGCGCACGCCTCGGCGATGCCGGCGAGCTCGGCGGCGAACTCGCGCAGCACGTCGTCGCCCGCCGTCTGGCCGAAGCGGTTGTTGAACGCGCGAAAGCCGATGAGGTCGATGAACGCGAGCTCGGTCGGCGCGTCGGCGAGCCCGCCGAGCGCGGCGAAGAGCTCGGCGAGGTCGGAGAAGTAGGCGAAGAAGGGCAGCCCGGTCTTGTGGTCGCGCATCGCCTCGGCCCGGTGCGGCCAGCGGAAGCGCTCGGCGAAGGGCCGGCGCGCGCCCTCGGCCCACGCGAGCACCTCGAGCGTCAGCCAAGGGGCGTCGGGGCCGAGCGCGCGCCACAGGCCGTCGGGCGCCTGCGCCGAGCGCAGAAACGCGAGGGTCGGCCGGGGGTCGAAGGTCGGGTCGACGCGCGCGAGCAGGTCGGCGCAGACGAGCGTCGTGAGCGGGTCGTCGGGCTCGGCCGCGTCGCCCCAGCCGCCCGAGGCGCGCCGCGCGTCGCGGACGAAGTCGGCGAGCCGCGCGGCGAGCTCGAGGTCGGAGCCCAGCGTGAGCAGCGCCCCCGCGAGGTGCGCGCTCGCCGAGGCGAGGGGCCGGTCGTGGTAGGGGAAGCGCGCCCCGCGGACCGGGCCCTCGGTCGTGGCCGCGTAGCAGGCCGCGATCGCGACCGCGAGCGGGTGCAAGAGCGAGAGGGCGTTCGGCCGCCGGGCGAGGCACCAGAGGGCGAAGGTGTCGTCCCACGGGGAGGCCATCTGGACGTAGCGCGCGAAGTCGCGCCGCAAGATCGGCGCCGCCTCGCCCAGCAGCTCGTGCGCGACGGGGGCGCCCTCGCCGCCCGGCGCGGCGAGCTCGATGAGCAGCTCGGCGTTCTCGCTGAGCACGACCGGCAAGAGCAGCGAGAGCTCGAAGTCGAAGGGGTCGCGCTCGAGGCGGGCCTGGTCGCCGGGGCGCCACGCCCGCCAGGACGGCGGCGGGCCGGCGTACGCGGGGACGGGGGCGCCGATGCGGTGGCTGAGCTCCCAGCGGTAGCGGGCGTCGCTCTGCGCCGTGCCGGGGGTGCGCGACTGCCAGTGCCGGAGCAGCGCCCGGGGGTCGGCGGGGCGCCCGAGCGCGGCGGCGGCGCGCACGAGCGCGCCCTTGAGCGGCTCGACGTCGGGCGCCGCGGCGGCCGCGCGCGCGACGGCGTCGGCGGCGAGGTCGAGCCACGCTTCGGCGCCGGGGGCGCGGCCGAGCAGGGGGCCGCGCGCGGAGGCGGGGGCGCGCGTCGAGGGGCGGCGGGGGGCCGGGGCCAAGGGCCGCACTCTACCAGAGTGGCGGGCGGCGTCGCGCCCCGGGTGGGCGGCTACGCCGCCGGGCCGCGCCAGGCGCCGAGGGTGACGCGGAAGGTCGTGCCCTGGCCGACGGCGCTCGTGACGCGGATGCGGCCGCCCATCGCCTCGACGAGGTGCTTGACGATCGAGAGGCCGAGGCCGGTGCCGCCGACCTCGCGCGAGCGGCCGGCGTCGACGCGGTAGAAGCGCTCGAAGAGCCGCGGCAGGTGCTTCGGCTCGATGCCCGGCCCGGTGTCTTCGACCGAGATCTCGACGGCCCCGGGCCCCGCCCGCGCGGCGCCGACGCGGACGCGCGCGCCGGGGCAGTACTTGACCGCGTTGTCGATCAGGTTGGTGATGACCTGCTCGAGCGCGCGCCGGTCGGCGAAGGCGGGGTCGAGCCCGGCCTCGGCCCGGCAGGTGAGCTCGACGTCGCCCTGGCGCGCGCGGTGCTCGAAGAGCGAGACGCAGTGCTCGGCGAGCGCGGCGACGTCGATCGGCTCGGGCTTGAGCCGCAGCTCTTTCGACTCGATGCGCGACAGGTCGAGCAGGTCGTCGATGAGGTTCTGCAGCCGCTCGGCGTTGCGCGCGATGACGTCGAGGAAGACGGGCGCGGCGGCGGGGTCGGCGGCGGCGGCGCCCTGCAGCGTCTCGGCCGCCGAGCGGATGGAGGCGACGGGCGTGCGCAGCTCGTGCGACACGTTGGCGACGAAGTCGCGCCGCACGGTCTCGAGCTTGCGCACGTCGGTGACGTCGCGGCAGACGAGCAGCACCGAGCCCTCGGCCCCGGGCAGGGGCCCCGCCCGCGCCATGAGCCGGCGCGGCTCGAGCCCCCGCACCTCGACCTCGCGCGTCGTCACGGCGGCGCGGCCCTCGGCGGCGAGCTCGAGCAGCGGCGGTACCGGCACGGCCTCGGCGAGCGGGCGCCCGGGCGCGTCGCCGTCGAGGAGCAGCGCCGCGCGCAGCGCCGGGTTGACGCGCACGACGCGGCCCCCGCCGTCGACGAGCAGCACGCCCTCCTCCATCGCGTCGAGGGTGCCCTGCAGCACGTCGCGCTCGTTGCGCAGCTCGGCGACGGCGCGCGAGAGGTTGCCCGCGAGCTGGTCGAGCGCGAGGCCGAGCTGCGAGACCTCGTCGCCGCCCCGCAGCCCCGTGCGCACGCTCAGGTCGCCGGCCGCCATGCGGTTGGCCGCCGAGGTCAGCAGCCCGAGGACGCGCGCCATCCAGTGCGCGCTGACGCTGGCGAGCAGCACGGCCACCGCGCACGCCAGCACCGTCGCGATCGCGACCGCGCGGTGCAGCCGCGCGACCGCGGCGTCGGCCTCCGAGAGCGAGAGCGCCAGCCGCACGACGCCGCCGGTCGCGCCCCGGTGGGCGAAGGGCAGGGCGACGTACTCCATCCGCGCGTGGACGGTGTCGCTCGTGCGCACGTCGGAGCCCGCGCCCCGCGCCAGCGCCTCGCGCACCTCGGGCCGGTCGCCGTGGTTCGCGAGCGACGCGAGCTGCGGGGCCGGCACGCTCGAGTCGCCGACCACCACCCCGTCGGCCCGGACGATCGTCACGCGGGCGCGCGCGAGCCGGCCGAGCGCGTCGGCCTCGGCGTCCCAGAAGCCCAGGTCGCCGAGGTCGGCGTCGACGCCCGCGACCTCGCGCCGCGCGAGCTCGGCGCGCACCAGCGCGTCGTGGTGGATGCGCTCCCGGTACTCGGCGTCGAGCGCCCGCGCCAGGTAGACGTCGGCGCCCGCGAGCGAGGCGACGTTCACCAGCAGCGCGACCGAGAAGAGCTTGCCGCGGGCCCCGAGCCTCAGCGCCACGCGGCCCCCGGCCCCCGCGGCCCGCGCCCGCCGTGTCCCTGTCGCGTCGCCATGCCGCCCGGCATAGGCGCGGTCGGGCCCCGGCGCCAGGCCCGACCGGGCGGGCGCGCCGTTCGGGCCCGCCCCCGCCGGGCGCAAGGTCAGCCGCCGCCTGGATCAGGGCGCCCCCCTGCGAGGCCCGGCCTCGCCTCACCCCCGACCGCGCGCCGCCAGCCCCCAGGCCGCGGCGGTCAGCTCGTACGAGCGCAGGCGCGCCGCGTGCTCGAAGATCTGCGACGTTACCATCAGCTCGTCGGCGCCCGTGCGGGCGACGATGTCTTCGAGGCCGCGCCGCACGGCCTCGGGCGAGCCCACGGCCGAGCACGAAAAGATCTGCGCGAGGGTGGCCCGCTCGAGCGCCGAGAGCTCGCGCTCGACGTCGTCGACCGGCGGCCGCAGGGGGCCCGGCCGCCCCCGGCGGAGCGCGGCGAAGGCGAGCTGCACCGAGGTCGAGAGCCGCCGGGCGGCCTCGTCGGTCTCGGCGGCGAAGACGTTGACGCCGAGCATCACGTAGGGCCGCTCGAGCCGCTCGGAGGGGCGGAAGCGTTCGCGATAGAGCTCGAGCGCGGGCGTCAGCTGCGCCGGCGCGAAGTGCGAGGCGAAGGCGTAGGGCAGGCCCAGGGCGGCGGCGAGCTGGGCGCCGAAGAGGCTCGAGCCCAAGAGCCAGATGGGCACGTCGAGGCCGGCGCCGGGCACCGCGCGCACCGGCCGCTCGGGCCCGGCGGGGCGGAAGTAGCCCATGAGCTCGAGCACGTCCTCGGGGAAGGTGTCGGCCGAGCCCGCGTGCCGCCGCAGCGCGCGCGTCGTCAGGGGGTCGGTGCCGGGCGCGCGCCCGAGGCCGAGGTCGATGCGCCCCGGGTAGAGCGACGCGAGCGTGCCGAACTGCTCGGCGATCACCAGCGGCGCGTGGTTCGGCAGCATGATGCCGCCGGCGCCGACGCGGATGGTCGAGGTGCCCCCGGCCACGTGCCCGATCACGACCGCGGTCGCGGCGCTCGCCACGCCGGGCATGCCGTGGTGCTCGGCCAGCCAGTAGCGCCGGTAGCCCAGCCGCTCGCAATGCCGGGCGAGGTCGAGCGTGTGGCGGAACGACTGCGCGGCGTCGCCCCCCTCGAGGATGGGCGCGAGGTCGAGGACGGAGAGCGGGACCATCGGGCGGGTTTGGTCCGCGCCGGGGGGCGGGTCAAGGCGGGGCCCGCCCCGGGGCGCCGCGCTACGGCCTCTGCAGCACGCAGAAGAGCGCGCGGGGCTCGGGGTTGAGGGTGCCCTGGTACACGGTCTCCTCGATGGCCCGGACGGCGAACGCGGCGCCGAAGATTCGCTCGATGTCTTCCGGCGCGAACCGGAAGGGGCCCAAGCCGCCCGGCTGCTTGGCGCTGAAGCACTTGAGGAACAAGAACCCGCCGGGCGCGACGAGCTGGCGCACCGCGTCGACGTAGGCGGCCCGGCGCTCGGGCACGATCACGTGGAAGCAGCCGCGATCGAGCACGAAATCGAACGACCCCTCGAGCCGGCTGTCGAGCACGTCGTCTTGCCGGAATTGGACCGCGAGCCCCCGGGCCTCGGCCCGCGCCCGCGCCTGCTCGACCGCCGCGGCCGAGACGTCGGTGGCGGTCACCGCGAAGCCGCGCTCGGCGAGGGCGATCGCCTGCGTGCCGGGGCCGGTGCCCAGATCGAGCGCGCTGCCGCCGCGCGGCCCGAATGCCGACAGCGCCCGGTCGAGGTCGGGGTCGAGGGCGGCGTAGTACCAGGGCATCGTCTCGCCCGCGCGCTCTTGGTAGAGCTTCTCCCAGGCCGGAAACTGCCGCTCGTCGCTCATGCCTTCGGCGGGCTACATCGAGCCCCGCGCCTCGTCAACGGGCGCCGCGGCGAGCGTTCTCGAACGCGAATGGCGCGCGTGGCCGGGCCCCGAAGCCCGTGGTAGCGTCGGGCGCCATGGCATCATTCGTGGACGTCCTGGTCGAAGAGCACGACGAGCTGCCCGAGGGCTGCTCGATGCGCTTCCAGGCCGAGGGCGAGGGCCGCCCCGTCGAGCGCGTCGCCTACGAATCAGAGACCGGCGTCGCTGGCACGTTCCACGTCGAAGGCCGGCGCGCCGGCGGCGCCGCGGTCGGGGCGACGGCGTACGAGGTCAAAGACTCGAGCGCCGGCACCTCCGTCCTCGTCGTCGGCGGCGAGCGCGGGCTGCGGCTCCGGTCGCTCGCCACCGGCGAGACCTTCGCCGAGCCCTACCTGCTGCTCGCCCCGAGCGCCGTGCTCGGCTGACCTCCGACATTCTGTCGCGTCGGCGACGCCCGACAGCGGCGCCGCTGCCGATCGTTCCGAACTGGCCTCCGCGGCCACGCTGTCGAAGCGCCTCGCGCCCTTCGCCATCGTGTCAAAGCGCCCGCCGCCGGGATTGCCATCTGCCGCTGTCGGGTTGGTCGGGGCGCGCCGGGCGGCGGGCGGCCATCGCCGCGGCTGCCGCGCGCACCAGACCCGGCGCTCACGCCGCCCCGGAGGATCTCGCCATGCCCTCTTTGCAATCCCGCATTGCTCCTTTGCTTTTCGCACTCTCGGCCGCCGCGCCCGCCGCCGCGCGGGCCGACGACGCCCAGCCCGCGGGGCCTCCGGCCGGCCCGGGCGAGTCCTCGCGCCCTTGGGTCGACGAGGGCGATGCGCCGCGCCCCCCGCGCGAGGGCGCCGGGCGGGCGCAGCCGGCCGAGGGCGCCTCGCCCTCGACCCCCTCCGAAGGCGGGCCGTCGCGCCCCCCCGCCGAAGAAAGTGGGCCCGCGCCGACCTCGCCCGGCGGGCGCGCCGGGGCGGCCGAGCCGGGCCGCCCGCGCCCTCCGGCCGCCAAGCCCCGGGCCGCCCGCGCCCCGGAGGGCGAGGCCGAGGCGGTCGGGTTCTCGCCCGAAGAGGGCGAGCGCATGCACCGGGCGGCCGGCGACCGGCCGGCGCGTCGAGCGAGCTTCGGGCACAAGGGCCAGGTCGTGCTCGGTGATTTGATCGGCTTTCGCACCGGCAGCGTCATCGCCGGCCCCGTCGGCGCGTTGGGCTCCGGCTTCGGCTTCGGCTTCGGGTCCGTGACGGGGCTCTTCGTGGCGAGCAGCGGGTCGATCGACCAAGATGGCTTCAAGGGCCGCTCGAGCGCGGTGCTCCTGCGCCCGTCGGCCGACGTCTTCGTCGCCGACGGCCTCTCGGTCGGCGGCAGCCTGCTCTTGTCGCACGCCCGCTACCGATACGACGCGCCGAACGCCGACGGCGGCGGGTGGGTGGCGTCGAGCAGCCGCTACGACGCCTTCGGCCTCGAGCCCCGCCTCGGCACCGTGGTGCGCCTGACCGACGCGCTCTCGCTCTGGCCCCGCGTCGGCGTCGGCTACCAGGCGCAGTGGGCGGGCGGGATCGAGGGCGGCGGGCCCCGCATCGACGTCTTCTCGGCCTTCGCGCACACCGGCCTCGTCGCCGAGCTCGGCCGCCACGCCTTTCTCGACGTCGGCCCCGAGCTGCGCGTCAGCCGCGCGCGCCTCGACCCGAACTACGGCCAGCACTTCAAGTCGAGCCACGTCGCGGCGAGCGTCAACGCGTCGATCGGGCTCACGTTCTAACGCCGCGGGGCGCGGGGGCGTACGCGGCCCGCGCCCCGCGAGCGTCGAAGCCCCCGCGCGGCGCGGGGGCCGGGGCTCACTTGCTCTTCGGGGTGTTCTTGGCCTGCTCGAGGGCGATCTCTTTGACGGCCACGAAGGTGTTGGCGTTCGACGCGCCCTCGATGCTCTTGACGGCCAGGTGCTGGGCTTGCGAGAGCGCCTGGGTGAGCTGGGCCGAGAGCCGCTCGAGGCGCCCGCCCTGCTCGGCGATGGTCTCTTCGAGCGACTTGATGCGAAGCTCGTAGACGCGCTTCTCGCCCTCGAAGCCCTTGGCGAGCAGGTCGGCCTTGACCTTGGCCTGGGCGCGGGCGATGCCGGCGCCCTCTTCGCGGGCGCGCTTCGCCGCGGCCTCGAGCTTCGGCACGAACTCGTCGACCTTGGCCTTGGCCTGGGCCTGCCGCCTCTCTTGCTCGTCGAGCGCCTTCTCGCGCTCGGCCCACTCGCGCTGCTTCGCGAGCGAGAGCTCGTCGAGCGCGGCCTGCCGGGCGAGCTTCTCTTGCTCGAAGCCGTCGCGGTCGAGCTCGCGCCGCCGCTCGAACTGGTAGGCGTACTCGGCCGCCTCGCGCTCGCGCGCCTGCTGGTACTGCTCGGCCCCCTCGCGGGCGGCGCGCGCGGCCTCGTCGCGCTCGCGGTCCCAGGCGCGGCGGGCCTCGGCGGTCTCGCGCTCTTGCGCCTCGCGCAGCGACGAGAGCTCGACGCGAAAGAGCTCGGCGCTCTTGTCGTAGTCGGCGATGAGCCCGTCGAGGGTCTGCTCGCCGGCCTCGATGCCGTAAAGCTCGCGGATCTGCAGGACGGTGGCGTCGACCCCTTGGCGCAGGCCCTCGAGCCGGCTCGCCTCGGCGACGAGCTTGGCCGACAGCTCGCTCGCCGCCGCGCCGAAGCCCTCGCGCAGGGCCGAGAGCTCGCGCGTGATCGACTCGAAGGTGGGCGCCCGCGAGGCCGGCGCCGCGGGGGCCGGCGCGGCCGCGGGGCGCTGGGCCTCGAGCCGCTTGAACTCGGCGCTGAGCTGGTCGAACGACTGCAAGACCTTCACCTTCGGGTCGCGGGTGGAGGGGCGCTTCACGGGCAGGGCGGCGGGCATGACGGCTCTCTCTCTTTCGATTCTTCGGACGGGTTCGCTTCAGGAAGGGAGCGGGGCGGGCTCAGCCGCGCGGCTGGCCGCGGCCGGTCGAGCCCTCGATGGCCTTGAGGGCGAGCTCTTGGCCCTCGCGCAGCGCGACGTGCAGCTGGCCGGTGAGCGACTCGATCTGTTCGAGCTGGCGCTGCGCCACCTGCTCGAGCGCCTGAATTTTGAGGGCGAAGACCTTGTGGCTGGCCTCGACTTCTTTGCCGAAGAGCTCGGCGCGCACCTCGGCCTCGTGCGACGCCTCGCGGATGCCCTCTTCGCGGGCCTTCTTGACCGCCTCGTCGAGCTCTTGCGGCAGCGACTCGAGCCTGCGGGCGTTCGCCTCGTACTCGGCGCGGCCCTCGGCGAGCAGCCGCTCGCGCTCGCCCCAGCGCTTCTCGCCCTGGGCCTGGGCCTGGGCGAGCTCGCGCTCGACCTTGCGCCGCCGCTCTTCGAACGCGTCGTCTTCGAGGGCGCGCGCGCGGCCGAACTGGTAGACGTAATCGGCCTCGGCCCGCTCGCGCTCGCGCAGCGCGCGGCCCTCGGCGTCCTTGCGCAGGGCGAGCGACAGCTCGGCCTCTTTCGCCCAGGCGGCGCGGGCCCGCGCGGCCTCGTCGGCGAGCTCGGCCCGCTGCTTCGCCCCCCGCTCTTCGAGGGCGAGCACCTGCTGCCGGTGCTCGAGCCGCAGCACGTGCAGCGCGTCGGCCGCCACCTTGATGTCGCTCACCCGGTCGGCCTCGCGGCCGACGATCTCGATGGCGCCCTGCAGCTCGCCGAGCTTGCGCGCCTCGGCCTCGAGCCTCGCGGCGAGCTCGTCGACGCTCTTGCCGAAGTCGAGCTGCAGGCCGGCGAGCCCCTTGACGATGCCCTCGACCGTGTGCGCCGCGGCGGCCTCGGCCGCCTCGCGGTCGCGCGCCTTGCGCGCCTCTTCTTCGCGCGTCACGACGCGCGACTCGGCCTTGCGCCGCTGCGCGAGCTGCGGGAAGAGCACCAGGACCTGATCTTTCGAGAGGGCCACGGGGGGCTTGGGGGTCATTCGATGTTTCCTTTTTCTTCGAACCGAACCAGGCGCCCGCATTCGATTTTGCGTCGGCGCCGGTGACCAACGATTTGCTCACCGGGGGCCTCATCCGCAAGCCCTGCCGGGCCGCTCGAAAGGACATTCAATGTCCTAGCAAGGGGGCCTCGGCGGCCGTATTTTCGCGCCGCGAGCGAGGGCCTTTCGGCGAACCGCCCGGCGCCCCCCGCGCGGCCCCGGCCCGCGACGGCCGGCGGCGCGGCCGCGCCGACGTCGGACGCGAGGCCCGGCGCCCATCGTCGCTCGTGCTTCTCGTTTCGGTCGCGCGTGAGGGCACGCGATGCCGCTCGGGGGCCCGGCGCGGCCCCCTCGTCGGGCGGCCGCGCGGGGGCTCGGGCCCGGCCTCCCGGGCGGCGGGGGCCTTATTCGGCGGCTTCGGCGCAGAGATCGCGCGTGGCGGGGCGCGGCGGCGCGTGGCCGAAGGGCTCGTAAAGCAGGCGGCCCGGCTGCTGCCACCAGCCCGGCTCGGCGAGCGCGGGGTGCTCGGGCTCGCGGCCGGCGGCGAGCGAGCGGAGCACCTCGGCGACGGGCGTCGGGCGCACCTCGTCGCCCGCCACCTCGAAGACGCCCGGCTCGTAGTGGCCGGCGTCGCGGGTGACGAGCGAGTTCCAGTCGTACGAGCCGAGCAGGGCCCAGGCCGTCACCGCCCGCACGTCGACGCCGCCCGCGCGCGCCGCGCGCGCCTGCCGGGCGACGTAGACGAGCCAGCGCGCCCGCTCGTCGGGCGTGCAGCCGAGGTGCGCCTCGGTGATCGCGACGGGGGCGCGGCAGCGCGCGAAGGCGTCGGCGAGCATGCGCGCAGGCCCGAGCAGGCCCGAGGCGCAGACGCGGACGGCCTCGACGTCGGCGTAGCGGTGGCGCCCGTTGCCGCCGTGCAGCTCGGGCGGGTAGAGCCCGAGCCGCTCGTCGAGGAAGCGCTCGCTCGTGACGTAGTAGTTGACGCCCACGAGGTCGGGCGGGCAGGGGTGCTCGGCGAACCAGCCGAGCTCGGCCGGCGCGACGCCGGCGCCCAGCAGGTAGCGGTAGAGCGGGTGGCCGGGGCCGACGCGCCCGGCGAGCAGGTCGAGGCTCAAGAAGCGGCGCTCGTTCTCGAAGTCGGCCTGGTAGGCGACGCCGGGGGTCGAGCGCGTGAAGCCCAGATCTTCGGTCTGCACGAGCCGGGCGGAGGGGTTGACCGCGCGCACCGCGCGCATGGCGAGCGCGGTCGCGCGGCACTGGTTGACGAGGGCTCGGAGGAAGGTGCGGTCGTCGCGGCCGTGCGGGTACCAGTGGCCGTACAGGCCGCTGAAGCGCGCCGTCGTCAGCGGCTCGTTGACGGGGGTGTACGCCCCGACCCAAGGGTAACGCTCGGCCACGGCGCGGGCGTAGCTTGCGAGCCCGTCGGCGAAGGTCGGGTCGACGAGGCTCGTGCCGGGCGGGCCGCTGCCGTGGTGCACGAGGCCCACGACGGGCTCGACGCCGAGCTCGCGCAGGAGCGCGAGCCGGCGGTCGGGCCACGACCAGTCGGCCGAGCGGGGGCCGCGGGGGGCGACGCGCTCCCACAGGACGGGGTAGCGCAGGGCGCTCAGGCCCAGCCCGGCGAAGAGCCCGAGGTCGGACTCTCGCCGGTCGTGCCCCGAGCGGGCGAGCTGATCGAAATAGGCGTCGCCGACCCGGTTGACGGTGCACTCAACCCCGCCCCAGAGCTCGATCGAAGACGGACCCGTTGGACGTCGCGGCCGACGTTTCTCCATTCGGCTTCTCCCGCTGGGTGATGGTGGCGTGTTGGTTCGTCGAGGCCGACGCCCGCCCCTCGCGGATGCGCGCGTAGAGGGTCAGCGCCTGGGCGACGACCTGGTCCATGTTGTAGTATTTGTACGTCGCGAGCCGGCCGACGAAGTGCACCCCCGGCGTCGCCTCGGCGAGCGCCTGGTACTGGCGGTAGAGCGCGGCGTTCTCGGCGCGGGGAATCGGGTAGTACGGGTCGCCCTCGGCGCGCGGGTACTCGTAGACGACGCTCGTCTTGGCGTGCTCCTGGCCCGTCAGGTGCTTGAACTCGGTCACCCGCGTGTAGGCGTGCTCGTTCGGGTAGTTGACCGTGCCCACGGGCTGGAAGGCGGGCTGCGCCAGCGTCACGTGCCGGAACTCGAGCGAGCGGTAGGGCAGCCGGCCGAAGCGGTAGTCGAAGAACTCGTCGATCGGGCCGGTGTAGACGACCTCGCGGTGGGGCACGAGCGCGCGCACCTCGCGGTAGTCGGCGTTCAGCATCACCTTGATGTTCGGGTGCGCGAGCATGCGCTCGAACATGCGCGTGTAGCCGTGCCGCGGCATCGCCTGGTAGGCGTCGGTGAAGTAGCGGTCGTCGCGGTTGGTCCGCGTCGGCACCCGCGCGGTGACCGAGGCGTCGAGCTCGCTCGGGTCGAGGCCCCACTGCTTGCGCGTGTACCCGCGGAAGAACTTCTCGTAGAGCTCGCGCCCCACCTTGCCCACCACCACGTCCTCGCTCGTTTTGACGTGCTCGACCTTCTCGGCCACCGACTCGAAGAACTTGGTCAGCTCGAACGAGGTGAGCTTCAGGCCGTAAAGTCGGTTGACCGTGTCGAGGTTGATGGGTATCGGCACGAGCTGGCCGTCGACGCTCGCGAGCACGCGGTGCTCGTAGGGCCGCCACTCGGTGAAGCGCGAGAGGTAGTCGAAGACCTCGCGCGAGTTCGTGTGGAAGATGTGGGGGCCGTACTGGTGCACGAGCAGCCCCTCGTCGTCGTAGTGGTCGTAGGCGTTGCCGCCGACGTGGGGGCGCCGGTCGATGACCAGCACCTTCTTGCCCGCGTCCGCCGCCAGCCGCTCGGCCAGCACGCTGCCGGCGAAGCCGGCCCCCGCGATCAGGTAGTCGAACATCACTCGGCCCCCGCGGCCGTGGCGGCGCCCGCCGCCTCGGCGTCCACGGTGTCGGCGAGCCCGAGGCGCTTGGCCACGGCCCGGTCGATGAGACCCGTCATCGCCTCCCAGGTGCGGTCCCACGACATGCGCGAGAGCGCCGCGTCGACCTTGACCTGCCACGTCGCGCGCTCGCGCTCGGTCTCGGCGAGCGCCGCCTCGCACGCCGCCACGAACGCGCCCGCCTCGTCGGCGATGCGCACCAGCCCCTCCTTGCCGTAGGGCCGCACCACGTCGCGGATCGGCGTCGAGACGACGGGCCGGCCCGCCGCCAGGTACTCGGGCGTCTTGGTCGGGCTGATGAAGCGCGTCGACTCGTTCTGGGCGAAGGGCATCAGCGCCACGTCCCAGCCGGCGACGTAGCGCGGCAGCTCGTGGTAGCCCTTCGGCCCGAGGTAGCGAAGGTTCGGCCGGCGCGGCAGGTCGGCCGGGTCGATCTTGACCACGGGCCCCACCATCACGAGCTGCCAGTCGGGCCGGGCCCGGGCGACGCCCTCGAGCAGCGCGAGGTCCATGCGCTCGTCGAGGACGCCGAAGAAGCCGAGCCGCGGGCGCGGCAAGGGGGCCTGGTCGTCGGGGTCGGCCTGGCGCGCCCGCGCCTTGGCGAAGTGCTCGACGTCGACCGAGCTGGGGAAGGCGTGCACGCTCGGGTGCATCGAGCGCTTGGCCTCGTAGAGCGAGCGGCCGCCGGTGAAGACGACGTCGGCGCGGCGCAAGAGCTCGCGCTCGCGCGTCACGAGCGCGGGCGGCGCGCCGCGGAAGGCCGAGAGCTCGTCCATGCAGTCGTAGACCGTGGCGAGCGGGCGCAGCGCGCCGGTGAAGGCGAGCGCCATCGGCGTGTAGTACCAGGCGACGTGGTCCTTGACGTTCGCCGCGCGCAGGAGCTCGCGCAGCATCGACGACTGCAGCCGCTCGGCGTCGGCCTCGCTCAGGCCCGGCGGCAGCTTCGGCACGCAGACGCGCACCCCGCCCGGCCGCTCGTTGACCTCGAGCCGCGGGGGGCCCTCGCCGCGCACCGGCTCTTCGACGAAAAAGACGCGGCGCTCGCGGGCGCAGCGGCTCAAGAGGTGCTGGGGCCGTTGGTAGACGAAATCCCAGCGAAGGTGCGACAGGCAGATGAGGTCATAGTCGAATCGCATGGATGGTCCTTCCTCTGGCGTCCGGGGGCGGGGGCGCGGGCGGGCGCCAGGCAGCAGAGAGGCGTCCCGTCCGCGCCGCTCACGACCGACGAGGGGGTGAGTGCGGGAGACGAAAAATGCGCAGGGCCGTTGTGCCCTGCCGCTACCCGAAATGGGGGTAACGCTCTTGTCTGGCGGGGGTCGCCTTGAGCACATTTCGTGCCGCGGCGGGGCGAGCGCGGCCCGCCCGAACCTCCGCCATCGGCGCGCTCGAAACGACGGAAACGCCGCTTTTCAGCGGCGCGCCCGTCGTGGCATTTCGCCACGAACGTGGCGCCCCTGCGGCGGCGCATCATCGCAATCGCGCGAGCGAGCCGAAACGAGCCTTCGCGGTACTTGAAATCGCGTGCGCCGCTGTCGTCAAAGTGCTAAACGCCATCGTGCGCCGGGCCCGGGCCCGGGCGCCGGCCGCCCCGCCCCGTGCGCCCCGGCCTCGTACGTTAATCGAAGCGTCAGCGCGCGGTGCGCGTCGACCATGCCGCGCCCGAAGAGGGCGTCGTTGCCGGGCGCCCCGACGTCCTCGGCCGCCTGCTGCAGCCGCGCCGTCACCTGGGCCGGCGAGGGCTTCGCGCCCGTCCGCGCGTACGCCTCGGAGATGACGAGCGCCGCCGCGCCCGACACGGCCGGGATGGCCATCGAGGTGCCCGCCGCGAAGGCGTAGTCGCACAGGCCGAGCGGCGCCGCGAGTGGCTGACAGGGCAGGTACGTCGGCGCCGTGCTCAACACGAGGTACTTGTGGAAGTCCGGCTCGACCACCTCGGGGAAGAGCGGCCCGAGGTCGCCGCCCGGCGCCGTGAGGTCGACGACGCCGTGGCCGTAGCTGGCGTAGTCGGCCAGCCGGTCGGCCGTGCCCCACCCGCCGCCCGCCGCCGAGACCGTCAGCACCCCCGGCAGGCCCCCGGGCACGTGGACGGCCGCGCCCTGCACCTCGAAGGGCAGGCCCATCTGCTCGAGCCACCCGCCGAACCACTCGGCCACGGCGTGCGGGTTCGTCAGGTCGATGGCGTCGTTGCCCGCGCCCCCCACCACCACCGCGTTCCGGTTCACGGCGTACCGGACGGCCCGCTCGAGCGCCACGAGGCTCGCCACGTCGTTGCCGAGCGCCGTGCGCTCGCCCGTGACGGGGTCGACGAAGGTCACCTGGCCGCGCACCTGCATGAAGCCGAGGCTCAGGTTGATGACGTCGGCGCCGTCGTCGGCCGCGGCCCGGACGGCGTTGGCGAGCCCGGTCACGCTGAGCTCGCCGTTCGGGCCGTAGATGCGATACGCGCGGATGCCCACGCCGGGCGCCACGCCCTCGATGCGCCCGGCCGCCGCGATGGTGCCGGCCACGTGGGTGCCGTGGCCGTGATCGTCCCAGACCGAGGCGCCCGGCGCCATGCTCCGCGAGCCGGGCACGAGGTTGGCGACGAGGTCGGGGTGGGCGAGGTCGATGCCCGTGTCGAGCACGGCCACCACGACGTCGTGGGTGCCGGCGTGGATCGACCAGGCGGCGCCGTCGCGGGTCACGCGCTCGACGTTCCACAGGTAGGCGGCCGGGTCGGTCGGGTCGGCCGGCGAGGGCGCGGCCGCGGCGCCCGGCAACGCCCCGGCGAGCTCGCCCGCCGCGAGCCGCCCGACCAGGGTCGGCCCCACGCTGGCCACGTCCGGGCGGCCGACGACGGCGCGCACGAAGGTCGTGGGCTGCCCCGCCCGCGCCTCGATCACCCCGAGCTCGTCAAAGTAATTTACTAGTTCGCCCCCCGCCGCCTCGACCGCGGCCAGCGCCGCGTCGGCGACCGCCTCCGGCGTAAGGACCACCGTGAAGGTGACGCCGCCGGGCGCCCCGGCGCCCGCGTCGGCCCGCGCGTCGGCCGGCGCCCCGCCGAGCCCTGCGAGCCCGAGGAGCGCCACGCCCGTCCCAAGCTTGAATGAATGCTTCATCGTGCCTCTTCTCCCTGTCCGAAATGCCGGGCGGGCTCAGCCCCGCCCCGCGGCAAGCACGACCCACCCTGACGTCGGCCCCCCGGGCGCAGAACCCCGCGGCAACGAGCCCCCGCGGGGCGGGAACGAGGCGCCCGCCGCGGGGAACGAACGCGGGCGGCCGGCGCCCCCGGCCCGGGCGCGCCCCGCCGGCGCCGGGCGGACGGGCCGGGGCCGCGCCCGTTCCGCGCGCCGGGCCCTTCGTTCCGCGCCGCCGGGCCCCCGTTCCGCGGCGGCGGCGCCGGCGCCCGCCCGCGCGCTACACGGGGCCAGGGCCTGCCGAGGCGCCGGGCGACGTGATAGCCAGAAAGGGTCGCACCATGGAGCAATCGACGCGCCGAGGGGGCGTTCGCCGCGCGATCGTGTGGCTTACCGCCTGGACGCTACTCGCGCTCGCCTTCTCGCTCGACAACGCCGTGCAGCGCGCGCTCGACGGGCAGCCGGTCGGCTGGGGGCGAATCCTCCGGCTCGAGTTTCTCACCTTCCTGCCCTGGTTCTTGCTCTCGCCCGCCCTCGCCGCGGTGAGCCGGCGCTTCCCCATCGCGGGGCCGGGGCGCCTCCGGCGCCTGCTCGTGCACGCGGGCGCGTCCGTCGGCTTCGGCCTCGTCCACACCGCCATCGGCGTGAGCGTCGGCCGGCTCGTCATCGACGACCCCCGCCCCTGGGCCGCGCTCTTCGCCCTCTCGCTGTCGCGGGCCTTCATCGGGCACCTGCTCATGTACGCCTCGGCCATCGCCGTGCTGCACGCGGTCGACTACTACCGCGCCTTCCGCGAGCGCGAGCTGCGGGCCTCGCGGCTCGAGGCGCAGCTCGCCCAGGCCCAGCTCGCCGTGCTGCGCACGCAGCTGCAGCCGCACTTCCTCTTCAACACGCTGCACACGGTCTCGGCCCTGATGGCGCGCGACGTGCCGGCCGCGCGGCGCGTGCTCTCGCGGCTGAGCGACCTGCTGCGCCAGTCGCTCGACGCGGACGCGGCGCCCGAGGTGCCGCTGCGCGAGGAGCTCGAGTTCCTCGAGCGGTACCTCGACATTCAGCGCACGCGCTTCGAAGACCGGCTCGCGGTCGATTTTCGCGTCGAGCCCGAGGCGCTCGAGGGCGCCGTGCCGCGGCTGCTGCTCCAGCCGCTCGTCGAGAACTCGCTGCGGCACGGGCTCTCGCCCCGGGCGGCCGGCGGCCGCGTCGAGGTGCGCGCCGGGCTGCGCGGCGGCCGGCTGCACCTCGCCATCGCCGACGACGGGGTGGGGTTGCCCGCGGGCCTCAGCGCCCCGGCGCGCGAGGGCGTGGGCCTGCGCCACACCCGGGCCCGGCTGCGCGCGCTCTGCGGCGAGGCGCACGCCTTCGAGTTCCGCCCGCGCGAGGGCGGCGGCGTCGAGGTGCGCATCAGCCTGCCCTTCCGGCCGCCCGCGCCGCCCCCGGCGGCCTGAGGGCCCGACCCGCATGGCGCCCATCCGCTGCCTCATCGTGGACGACGAAGCCCTGGCGCGCGAGCTCCTGCGCTCGCTCGTCGACGCGACGCCCGGCTTCGCCGTGGCCGGCGAGTGCCGCAACGGCCGCGAGGCCGTCGACGCGCTCCGCGAGCGCCCGCCCGACGTCGTCTTCCTCGACGTGCAGATGCCCGAGCTCTCGGGCTTCGAGGTGGTCGAAGCGGTCGGCGTCGAGCGCATGCCGGTGACGGTGTTCGTCACCGCGTACGACCAGTACGCGCTGCGCGCCTTCGAGGCGCAGGCGCTCGACTACCTGCTCAAGCCCTTCGACGAAGACCGGCTCGCGCGCGCCCTGCAGCGCGTCGCGGCCGAGGTGCGGCGCCCGCGCGGCGGCGAAGTGGCCCCCCGCCTCTTGGCGCTGCTCGAAGAGCTCGAGCGCCGCGAGCAGTACGCCGATCGGCTGGTGCTCAAAGAGGACGGGCGCGCGTCCTTCTTGCGCGTGTCCGATATCGACTGGATCGAGGCGGCCGGCAAGTACGCGCAGGTGTACGCCGGCGGCAAGCGCCACCCCGTGCGCGAGTCGATCACGGCGCTCGAAGGGCGCCTCGATCCGCGGCGCTTCGTACGGGTCAACCGCTCGGCCATCGTGCACCTCGACCGGGTGCGCGAGGTGCAAGGGTGGTTTCACGGCGACTTCGTGCTCATGCTCGAAGACGGCACGCAGATCACCAGCAGCCGCGGCTACCGCGAGCGGCTGCAAGAGCTGCTCGGCAAGCGGCTTTGAAGCGGCCGCCGGCCTGGCGGAGCCCGCCCTCCGGCACCCCAACGTCGCCTCCGGCTCAGGCCGCGGGGGCCCGGCCTCCGGGCAGGCCCCGCCAGGCCGGCGACCGCTCTCTACGCGGCGCGCCTCTACCGGCCAGCCTGCCGCCGCCGGACTGGTCTCAGCGCGCCCCGCTGGCCCGCCGCGGGCGCGCGCCGGGCAGCACGAACGCGCCCGTCGGGCCTCCCCGGCCCGCCCCCGCGCCGCCCGCCCCGCCGCCGCCCGCGCTCGCGCCGCCCGCGCCGGCCCCGCCGTTGCCGCTCGCGCCGCCGTTGCCGCTCGCGCCCCCGTTGCCGCCCGCGCCCCCGTTGCCGCTGGCGCCGCCATTGCCGCCCGCGCCCGCGTCGCCGCCGGCCCCCCCCCTTCCGCCTGCGCCCGCCGCGCCGCCCGCGCCCGCGCTGGAGCGATCGGGGTGGCAGGCGCCGAGGGTGCCGAGCTCGCGCACGAAGGGCACGCAAGCCTCGCCCGCGTTGCAATCGGACGCCGCGCAGCAGAACTGCTTGCACAGGAAGGCCTCGCCGCTCGACCCGCCCCCGCCCGCGTCGAGCGGAGGCGAGCAGTACAGCGTGGGTTGGCAGAAGGGCCCCGCCTCGTTGTCACACGGCTCGCCGAGGGCCTGCTCGTTCGGCGGCGGGAAGCACTCGAACCCGTAGAGGGTGCCGTTGCCGTCGCCCGCGAGATCGCAGGTCTCGCCGACGCCGGTGCACCCCTGCGCCGTCACCGGGTTGCAAACCGCCGGCCCCGCCCAGCAGCCTTCGGGCAGGCCGACGTCGGGGCCGCTGCCGCCGACGCCGGTGCCCTCGGGCAGGCAGACGCCCAGCGTGCCGAACGAGGGCTCGAGGGTGAAGCACGCGTCGCCGACGCCGCAGCCGGCGGCGTCGCAACAGAACTGCTTGCACGTCGCGTCGCCGACCCCCGACGCGGGGGGCGTGCAGTGCAAGGAGGGTTGGCAGAAGGGCCCCGTGACGTTGTCGCAGGGCGCGTCGAGGCCCTGGAGGTTCGGCGGGTCGAAGCAGTCGAGCCCGATCGTGACGCCTTGCTCGTCGCCGAGCAGGTCGCACGACGCGCCGTCGACCGAGCAGCCCGTAGTATTCAGCGGGTTGCAGAAGGCGCTCGCCGCGGCCCAGCAGCTCGCCGGCAGGGCGCCGGCGCCCCCGGTGCCGCCCGGGCTGCCGCCGCGGCCCCCGCTGGCCGCCGCGCCGCCCGCGCCCTTGAGCGGGCCGCCGAAGCTGCCCCCGGCCCCCGGCGGGCCCCCGTCGTCGTCGCCGCCGCACCCCGCGAAGCTCGCCCAGAGCGCGCCTACGAACAGACCGGACACCACGCCGAGCTTGCCCATGTTGACCTCGTCTCTCTCGTTGATGCTGCGCCGAAACTCACGAACGGCGCGCAGTTCACGAGGGCGCCGGCCAGACCTGGCACCCTAGCATGGGTTTCCGGCGCCGCACGAGGGCGAGGGCCGCCCGCGGCCCGGCGCCCCAAGGCCGAGCTACCCCACGTCGCCCGCCGCTCGCGCGCGGAAGAAGCTAGAGGTGCTACGCTTTTCGAATCATCCTTGCGCCCAGCGCGGCGCGCCCGCCGACCCCGCCGGCCGCCCGCGCCGCGGCCTCCCGGCCCCGCGGGCGCGGCCCACGTAACCGATCGACGCGCGCGATGTCGCCCGCGCCGCCCCCGCCGGACCGCGCGGGCGCGTCGCGCGGCGACAGGCCGAGCGGGCGGTGGCCACGAGGGGGCCGGCGGGCGGCGCGAGATGATGCAACGCGCAAGGGGGCGCCTCCGCCGCCCGTTCGGGGCAGTACGGGCCGCGCTGCTTCGAAGCTCTCGGCGCAAAGGCGCCCCTTCGTCGCCTCGGCGTGCGTCATGGGGTCGGCGCGAGCCGCCCGAAAAATCTTGAAACGGGGCGGCGGTTTTGTGCAACATGATGCGCGCATCATATTAGCCCCGCCGGCCTTGTCGGGCAGCCCTTCTGCCCCGCGGGTGCCGGCCCCCACCGGCCGCCTCGCGGGCGCAGGGTCGACTCTGCCCGGGCCCGCGCCGGGCGGCGTTTCGCGTTCGGCCTTTCGCACCGGGGCCGACCTGATCGAGGCCCCGTGACGACCACCGCCGCCGAACGCTCCGCCCCGCTCTCCGCCTCGGCCCCCGGGGCCGCCCCGACGCCGGAGGCCGCCGCGGCGGCCGGGCGCGTGCCGGCCTATTCGTGGTACGCGCTCGCCGTCCTCACGGCGGTCTACGTCCTGAACTTTCTCGACCGGTCGCTGATGTACATCCTCTTCGCGCCGATGAAGAAAGAGATGGCGTTCACCGACCTGCAGCTCGCGCTGCTCGGCACGACCTCGTTCGTCATCTTCTACACGCTGCTCGGCATCCCCTTCGGCCGGCTGGCCGACCGCACGGTGCGCAAGTACCTCATCGCCGGCGGCCTCGCCGTCTGGAGCCTCTTCTCGGGCCTCACCGGCTTCGCCGAGGGGTTTTGGTCCATCTTCGTTTGCCGCCTGATGGTCGGCGTGGGCGAGGCGACGCTGGGCCCCTCGGCGCTCTCGCTGCTCAGCGACTACTTTCCCCCGAAGATGCGCGCGACCGTGCAGTCGATCTACTCGACGGGCATCGCGATCGGCGGCGGCCTCGCGTTCTTCCTGGGCGGCTGGATCGGCCAGGCCCACGGCTGGCGCTGGGCCTTCTACCTGCTCGGCTTCCCCGGGCTCTTGCTCGCGGTCGTGGTGTTCTTGCTGCGCGAGCCGCCGCGCGGGGCGACCGAGGCGGCGCCGGCCCGGGCGGCCGCCGGGGCCGCGGGCGCCGACTGGCGCGCGCTCTTGCGCTCGGCGCCGCTGCGCTACCACTACGTCGGCTTCGCCCTCTTCGCGCTCGCCGCCAACAACCTCGGCATCTGGGGGCCGACCTTCTTCGTGCGCGTGCACCGGCTGAGCCTGCTCGAGGTCGGCACGATGGCGGGCCTGCTCTCGATCGTGGTCGGCATCCCCGCCATGATCGTCGGCGGCTACTACGCCGACCGGCTGAGCCGCCGGCTGCGCGGCGGCCGCATGGCCTTCTCGGCCCTCACCGCGGCCTCGGCCATCCCCCTCTGGGTCGGCGTGCTCTTCGTCGACCACCGGCCGAGCCTGCTCGCCCTCAACGTCGCGCTCTACGGCCTCTTGCTCACCTGGGTCGGGCCCGCCACCGCCGAGGTGCACGACATCGCCGGGCCGAGCCTGCGGGGCGTCGCCATCGGCATCTTCTTCTCGCTCGTCAACATCGTCGCCTACGGCGTCGGCGCGCCCGTCATCGGCCAGGTGAGCGACGCGCTCGGGGTGGCCGCCGACCCGGGCGCGATGCGCCTGTCGCTGCTCCTCTGCCCGGCGGTGTGCGGGCTGGGCGCGGCGCTGCTCTGGCTGGGCAGCCGGGCCCGCGCCCGCGAGCTCGGGCGCTGAGCGGCGCCGAGCGGCCTCGGCGGCCGGCGCGGCGGGCGGCGGGGGGCTTCACGCCCCGTCCGCGGCGCGCGGCCGCGCCGGGGGGCCGGGCGTGGCACTTCGCCATTCTGTGCTACCTAGAGGCGCGAGACGCCCGGCGCGCTCGAGCCGCACGCGGGGGCGTGCGGCGGGGGCGCCGGCGACCGAACCCATGCCCGTCCATATCCCTTTCGAGAACACCTACGTCCGACTGCCCGCGCGCTTTTATGCCGAGCTCGGCCCGACCCCGGTCGCCGCCCCGAAGCTCGTGCGCGTGAACGCCGAGCTCGCCCGCGACCTCGGCCTCGACCCCGACGAGCTCGCGAGCCCCGAGGGGGTCGAGGTCCTGGCGGGCAACCGCGTGCCCGAGGGCGCGGCGCCCGTCGCGCTCGCCTACGCCGGGCACCAGTTCGGCAACTTCGTGCCGCGGCTCGGCGACGGCCGCGCCCTGCTGCTCGGCGAGGTGGTGGGGCGCGACGGGGCGCGGCGCGACCTCCAGCTCAAGGGCTCGGGGCCGACGCCCTTCTCGCGCGGCGGCGACGGCCGGGCGGCGATCGGCCCCGTGCTGCGCGAGTACGTCGTCAGCGAGGCCATGGCGGCGCTCGGCGTGCCGACGACCCGCACCCTGGCCGCGGTGACGACGGGCGAGCGCGTCTACCGCGAGCGGCCGCTGCCCGGCGCCGTGCTCACGCGCGTCGCCGCGAGCCACGTGCGGGTCGGCACCTTCCAGTACTTCGCCGCGCGCGACGACGCCGAGGCGGTGCGCCTGCTGGCCGACTACGTGATCGCCCGCCACTACCCCGAGGTCGCGTCGGCCGAGCGCCCCCACCTCGCGCTCTTGCGGGCCGCGGTGGCGCGCCAGGCCGAGCTCGTCGCGCGCTGGCTGCTCGTCGGGTTCATTCACGGGGTGATGAACACCGACAACACCTCGGTCGCCGGCGAGACCATCGACTACGGCCCCTGCGCCTTCCTGGACGCCTACGACCCGGGCACGGTGTTCAGCTCGATCGACCACTACGGCCGCTACGCCTACGGCAACCAGCCCCGCATCGCCCAGTGGAACTTGGCGCGCCTCGCCGAGGCGATCTTGCCCCTCCTGGGCGACGGCGAGAAGGCGTCGGTCGAGGCCGCGCGCGAGGCGCTCTCGGCCTTCGAGCCGGCCTTCGAGGCGGCCTGGCTCGGCGGCCTGCGGCGCAAGATCGGGCTCACGACCGAGCGCGAGGGCGACGACGAGCTCGTGCAGGGCCTGCTCGAGCGCATGGCCGAGGGCGGCGCCGACTTCACGCTGACCTTCCGCCGCCTCTGCGACGCAGCCGCGGGCCCCGAGGGCGACGCCGTGGCGGGCGCCCTCTTTTCGGACCCGACGGCCTACGCCGACTGGGCGGCGCGCTGGCGGCGGCGCCTCGAAGGCGAGCCGGGCACGCCCGAGGCGCGCCGCGACGCCATGCGCGCGGTCAACCCCGCGTACATCCCGCGCAACCACCTCGTCGAGGCCGCCCTGAGCGCCGCCGCCGACCGGCACGACTTCGCCCCCTTCGAAGAGCTGCTCGAGGTCCTTTCGCGGCCCTACGAAGAGCGGCCGGGCCTCGCGCGCTACGCCGCCCCGCCCCGGCCCGAAGAGCGGGTCGAGCAGACCTTCTGCGGCACCTGAGCGGCGCGCCCCGCACGCCCGGCCTGGCGGCGGCGCCCGCCGCCGGGGTAAGCTGCCGGCCCCCGTGACGACCCGCGCGACGCCGGCCGAGACCGCAGCGCCCCGGCCCCGGGTGTTCGTCTGGTTCGCGGCCTGGGCCGGCGTCTGCGTCGCCTGCATCTACCTCTGCCAGCCGATCTTGCGCGCCATCGGGGCCGAGCTCGGCCTGAGCGACCGCCGGGCGAGCCTCGTCGCGACCGCCACCCAGGTCGGCTACGGCGTCGGCATCTTCACCCTCGTGCCGCTCGGCGACTTCGCCCCGCGGCGGCGGCTGGTACTCACGAAGACGACGCTGCTCGCGCTCGCGGCGGTCGGCTGCGCGCTGAGCCCCTCGCTCCCGCTGCTCGCCCTCGCGAGCTTCTTCGTCGGCGTCTTCGCCACGAGCGCGCAAGACCTCGTGCCGATCGCCGCCGACCTCGCGCCCGCCGAGCGGCGCGGCCGCTCCGTCGGCTACGTCATGTCGGGGCTGATGCTCGGCATCTTGCTCTCGCGCACGCTCGCGGGCTGGGTCGCGGGCGCGCGCGGCTGGCGGGCCGTCTTCTTCGTCGGCGCCGCCGCCGTCGCCGCCTCGCTCGCGACCATGCTCCGCGCCTTCCCGGCGCTGCCGCCGCGGCCCGGGCGCGGCTCGGCCTGGTCGGCCTACGGCTCGATGGCCGGGCTGCTCCGGCGCCACCCCGCCCTGCGCGTCGCCGTGCTCCGCCACGGGCTGCTCGCCTTCGGCTTCTCGGCCTTCTGGACGAACCTCGCCTTCTTCCTCTCGGGCCCCCCCTACCGCTGGGCCCCCCCGCAGATCGGCCTGATGGGCCTGGCGGGCGCCGCCGGCGTGCTCGCGAGCACCGTCGCCGGGCGCCTCGCCGACGAGCGCGGGCCGCTCTTCGCCATCAGGATCGCCACGCTCGTCGCCGCCGGCTCCTTCTTGATGATGGGCGCCCTCGGCACCCGGGCCGGCGCGCTCATCGCCGGCACCGTCGTCTTCGACGTCGCCGTGCAGGCCTCGCTCGTCTCGCACCAGTCGCTCATCTACGGGCTCGACCCGGGCGCGCGGGCGCGCATCAACGGCATCTTCGTCAGCTCGCTCTTTCTCTTCTTCTCGCTCGGCTCCTCGCTCGGCGCGCTCGTCTGGTCGCGCTGGGGCTGGTTCGCCCTGATGGCTTGCGCCGGCGCCGCGAGCGCCCTCGCCTTCCTGCTGACGTCCGCGGGCCGCCGCCCGCCCCCATAGCGCGGGGCGCGCGGGCGGCCGCGCGGCGCCCGGGCGCGGGGCGGGGCGTGCGATCGCAAACGCCGGCGCCGTCGCCCCGCCCCGACACCCCCGACCGAGCGCGGGCGCGCGTCGCCCGGCCGCACCGGGCCGCGCGGCGGCTTCGCGATATCGCTTTTCTCGATGCCGGGCGGCCATTTATCTATTTGAATGCCGACGGTTTGCCCCGCACGCTACGGGCTGAAACCACCGGCCGAAGGCCGCGCGGTCGAAGAGAGCGGCCCCCTCCGCGCGCCGCGGCGGCCGCGGGGCCCGCACCCCCCCCGAGCGCCGCCGGCGGGGCGGCTAGTCACCATGCGCCTCACCTTCAAGCTCGTCCTCGCCTTGTGGTTGGGGTTCTGCGCGCTGCTGCTCTTGAACGCCGTGCACCGGGTGCGGCGCGAGGCCGAGCTGTTCGAACGCGACATGCGGCAGGACCACGCCCGGCTCGGCCGCGCCTTGGCGCCCGCCGTCGCCGAGGCCTGGCGGGCGGAGGGCGACGAGGGGGCGCGGCGCGTGCTCGGGCGGGCCGTCGGCGCCGAGGGCGAGCTGTCGGCCCGCTGGCGGCCGCCCGGGGCGGACGAAGCGCGGCCGGCGCCGCCGATCGTCGACGAGCTCGGGGCGGGGCGGGTCGCGTTCGACGTCCTCGTCGACGCCGAGGGCGGGCGGCGGCTGGCCACGTACGTGCCCGTGCCCCTCGGGCCCGAGCGGGCGGGGGTCGTCGAGGTGAGCGAGCCGCTGGCGGCCGAGTACCTCTACATTCGCACGACGCTGCGCAACACGCTGCTCTTGACCACGGCGACCGCGGTCTTCGCGTGCGTCGCGGCCCTCGCGGTGGGCGGCTGGCTGGTCGGCCGGCCCCTCAGCGCGCTCGCCGAGCGCGCGCGCCGCGTCGGCCAGGGCGATCTGGCGGCGCGCCTGCGCTCCCGGCGCCGCGACGAGCTCGGCGACCTCGCGCGCGAGCTCGACGCGATGTGCGACCGGCTCGAAGCGGCCCGCGACCGGCTCGCGCTCGAGACCGGGGCGCGCCTGGCGGCCCTCGAGCAGCTGCGCCACGCCGACCGCCTGGGCACCGTCGGGCGGCTCGCCGCCGGGCTGGCGCACGAGCTCGGCACGCCCCTCAACGTCGTGCTCGGGCGCGCCACCCTCATCGCCCGCGAGGCGGCCGCCCCCGCGGCGACGGTCAAGGGCGCCACCGTCATCATCGAGCAGGCGCAGCGCATGACGGCGCTCGTGCGGCAGCTGCTCGACTTCGCCCGCCGGCGCGGCCCGCAGACCTGCCGCCTCGACCTGCGCGCGGCCGTGACGCACGCCTTCGCCCTGCTCGCGCCCCTGGCGAAGAAGGCGGGCGTCGAGCTCGCGACCGGCCCCCGCCTCGACGAGGCCTACGCCGTCGCCGACCCCGCGCAGCTGCAGCAGGTGCTGAGCAACCTCGTCGTCAACGCCGTGCAGGCCACGCCGCCGGGGGGGTGCGTGCTCGTCGGCGTGTCGGCCGAGCGGGCCCGGCCCCCCGCCGACGTCGGCGGCGACGAGGGCGCGTACGCCCGCGTCGACGTCGTCGACCGCGGCGTCGGCATCGCGCCCGACGACCTCGGGCGCATCTTCGAGCCCTTCTTCACCACCAAGGGCGTCGGCGAGGGCACCGGCCTCGGGCTCTCGGTCACGTACGGCATCGTCCGCGAGCACGGCGGCTGGATCGACGTCGAGAGCCGGCCCGGCGCGGGCAGCCGCTTCTCGGTCTTTCTGCCCGGCGCCCCCTGACCCGGGCCGCCCCCGCCACGCCCCCCCTTCGAACCGCCAACCCCCTTCGCCCACGAACCAGCCACGAGGTATCACCATGCGAGGCACGCTCGACACCCTGCCCGACTACGACCCCGAAACGACGCTGCCGCCGCCTTACGCCGCGCTGCCCCCGGGCCCGGCGCAGGTGCTGCTCGCCGAAGACGACCCCGCGATGCGCGAGCTCGTCGCGGTCGCGCTCGCGGGCGACGGCTACCGCGTCCTCGAGGCGGCCGACGGCCTCGCCTTCGCGACGCGCCTCTCGCAGCTCATCTTTTCCGAATGGCCCGAGGGCCCCATCGACGTCATCGTGTCCGACCTGCGCATGCCGACCTTCAACGGCCTCGACATCGTCGCGGCCCTGCGCGACGCCGGCGTGCAGACGCCCGTCGTGCTGATGACCGCCTTCCCGAGCGACGAGACGCGCGAGCGGGCGCGCGAGCTCGGCGCCGTCCTCTTCGACAAGCCCTTCGAGCTCGACGACCTGCGCGCCTGCGTGACCAGGCTGCTGCAGGCGAAGGGGGGGGCGCCGCACTGAGCGCGAGGCCCCGCCGGCGGGCGCCGCGGCCGGCCGTCCCCCCCGCCGCCGAGCTCGGCGGCTGAGCTTGCGACGCCCGCCCCGCGCGTCACGCTGCCGACCATGAACGCCCCCCCCCCCGGCGAGCCCTCGCCAGCAGCCCCCGCCGCGCCCGCCGCCCGGGCGGCGGGCGCGGCGCGCCCCGTCGAGGGCGAAGTGCCCTTGCAGATCGTCGCCGACGCCCTGCCCCAGCTCGTCTGGACGACCGACGCCCAGGGTTATCACGATTATTTCAACCGCCGCTGGTACGAATACACGGGGCTGACGCCCGAGGCCTGCGCGGGCGACGGCTGGCGGCAGGCCTTCCACCCCGACGACATGGTCGAGACCGAGCGGCGCTGGCGCCGCAGCCTCGCCACGGGCGAGCCCTACGAGACCGAGTACCGCTGCCGCCGCCACGACGGGCGGTGGCGGTGGTTCCTCGGCCGCGCGCTGCCCGTGCGCGACGCCGAGGGGCGCGTGCTCCGCTGGTTCGGGACCTGCACCGACATCGA
Source organism: Polyangiaceae bacterium (assembly GCA_035762175.1). GTDB lineage: Bacteria > Myxococcota_A > Polyangia > Polyangiales > Polyangiaceae > DASTPP01. The sequence goes on from DASTPP010000338.1 coordinate 29,820, forward strand.
CGACCAGAAGCGGGTCGAAGCGGCGCTCGCCGAGAGCGAGAGCCGCTTTCGCAACATGGCCGACCACGCGCCCGTCATGCTCTGGGTGACCGACCCCGGGGGGCGCTGCACGTACCTGAACCGCAAGTGGTACGAGTTCACCGGCCGGCCCGAGGTGATGAACGGCCTCGGCACGGGCTGGCTCGACGCGACGCACCCCGACGACCGCCCCCTCGCCGCCCGGGCCTTCGCCGCGGCCAACGCGCGGCGCGAGCCCTTCCGGGTCGAGTACCGGCTGCGCTGCGCCGACGGCTCGTACCGCTGGGCCATCGACTCGGCCTCGCCGCGCTTCGGCCCGGGCGGCGAGCTCCTCGGGTACGTCGGGTCGGTCATCGACATCAGCGAGCGCAAGCGCGTCGAGCAGGAGCGCGAGGGCCTCTTGCACCAAGAGCAGGCCGCGCGCCGGGCCGCCGAGGAGGCGAGCCGCCTCAAGGACGAGTTCCTCGCGACGGTGTCGCACGAGCTGCGCACGCCCCTCAACGCCATGCTCGGCTGGCTGCAGATGCTGCGCGCGGGCGGGCTCGCCCCGCCGCAGCAAGAGCACGCCCTCGCCACCGTCGAGCGCAACGCGCGCGCCCAGGCGCAGCTCGTCGAAGACCTGCTCGACGTCAGCCGCATCGTCTCGGGCAAGCTGCGCCTCGAGGTCGCCCCCGTCGACCTCGCCGCCGTCGTCGAGCAAGCGCTCGAGTCGGCCCGGCCCGCCGCCAACGCCAAGGGCGTCCGCCTCGAGACCGCCGCGCCGGCGGGCCCCTGCGTCGTGACGGGCGACGCGGCGCGCCTGCAGCAAATCGTGTGGAACTTGCTCTCGAACGCCGTCAAGTTCACCCCCGAGGGCGGCCGCGTCGAGGTGCGCCTCGGGCACGAGGGCGCGCACGCCGTGCTGCGCGTCGCCGACACCGGCCGCGGCATCGAACCCGACTTCTTGCCCCACGTCTTCGAGCGCTTCCGCCAGGCCGAGGGCGGCGCGACCCGGCGCGTCGGCGGCCTCGGCCTGGGCCTCGCGATCGTGCGGCACCTGGCCGAGATGCACGGCGGCACCGTCGGCGCCGAGAGCGAGGGCGAGGGCAGGGGCGCGACCTTCACCGTCCGGCTGCCGCTCGTGCGCCACGCCCTCGCCGAGTCGGGCCGGCCCCGCCCGCCGCCGCCCGGCCTCGGCCTGCCCTGCTCGCCCGAGCTCGCGGGCCTGCGCGTGCTCGTCGTCGACGACGAGCCCGACGCGCGCGATCTCGTGCGCGCCCTGCTCGAGGGCTGCGGCGCCCGCGTCTCGACCGCCGCCTCCGCCGCCGAGGCGCTCGAGCTCCTGCGCGCCGAGCGCCCCGACGTGCTCGTCAGCGACCTCGCCATGCCCCACGAAGACGGCTACGATCTCATCCGCAAGGTGCGCGCCCTGCCCCCCGACGAGGGCGGCCGAACCCCCGCGCTCGCCCTGACCGCCTACGCCCGCGCCCAGGACCGCACCCGCGTCCTGCTCGCCGGCTTCGGCAGCCACGTGCCCAAGCCCGTCGAGCCCCTCGAGCTCATCGCCGTCATCGTCTCGCTCACCGGGCACCTGCGCCGCCCGCCGCCGCCCGCCTGACCCGGGCCCCGGGCGGCTCGCCGCGCGCGCGCCGAGCGAAATCGATGCGAGCCGCGGGGGTTCCGAATGGGGGCGCGGCGGCCGGAGGCCCAACCTCGGTCGCGCCGCCCTGAGCCCCCGCCGCCGCACCCCGGCGCATCGAGAAAACCGAACCGACGCGGAAGTTTATCGACGGGCCGGCGCCCCCCGCCCGCACCATCTTGCTCGCCGAGAGCCGGGGCCTCCCGGCCCATCGACCCCATGCGCGCGCCCCGCGTCCCACCGACCGTCGCCCTCGCCCTCGCCCTCGCCCTCGCTTGCCTGACCGCGCCCGCGATCGCCTCGGCCCAGTCGCTCATCGTCAGCGTGCCTAGCACCGACGTCACGCGCGACGGCGTCACCATGATCGCCCACGAATCGCAGCTCAACACCTGGAGCCAGCCCTACCCCTATTGGAACTCGTTCACCTTCGCCACCCGGGGCATCGGCCACAACATCGAGCTCGCCGCCACGCTCTACGGCGTCAGCCGCCCGGGCTCGGGCAACGTCGCGCTCGCGCTCGGCTACAAGCACCGCGTCCCCCTGGCCCCGGGCTCGCCCTGGGAGCCGGTGCTGGCCGTCGGGCAGATGTTCCCCGCTTCGCTGACGGACGGCAGCGTGGGCACCTGGACGTACGGCGTCGCCAGCGCCCGCGTGCCCGGCCTCAAGACGCGCCTGACCGCCGGGCCGAGCTACGGCTCCCGGCAGATCTTCGGCCGAACCGCCCTCAGCGCCATCGTCGGCATCGAGCAGCCCCTCACGCCGCGCGTCAGCCTCATCGCCGACTGGTTCTCGGGCCGCCACGACCTCGGCGCGGTGGTGCCCGGGGTCCAGTTCAACGCGTCGCACGCGCTCATCATCATCGCCGGCTTCAAGCTGCCGAACTCGAAGCGCGCCGGCCCCCCCTCGGCGCTCGTCGAGGTGACGTACGAGTTCTGAGCGCCCCGCCGCGCCGCCCCCGCCCGCGCGCTACCCCCCGCCGATCGCCTTGAAGAAGATCGCGTTCTTCGCCGGCCGCCCGTCCGGGTCGAGGGCATACTCGGGGATGCCGCCCACGTACGTGTAGCCGAGCGTCTCGTAGAACGCGCGGGCGCCGCCGGGGCCCTCGCTGGTGTCGAGAAAGAGCAAGCGGACCGAGCGCTCGCGCGCGCGCCGCTCGAGCTCGCCCATCAGCCGCGCGGCGACGCCCCGGCGGCGGCGCGAGGGCAGCACCATGACCTTGCACACCTCGGCCCGGTGCCGGCCGTTCGGCCGCGACTCGAACGCGAGCTGCCCGCTGCCCACGATCGGGCCGCCCGGGCCCTCGCGCGCCACGAGCAGCGCGCGCCCCCCCGCCTCGATCGGCGGCCCGAGCGCGCCCCAGTAGTCGGCGGCCTCGGCCTCGGAGAGCGGCGCGAGAAAGCCGATCGACGCGCCGCCCTCGACGCACGCCCGCAGCAGCCCCGAAAGCTCGCCGCGGGCGGCCGCGAGCCCGGGGGCGTCCAAGAACTCGAGGCAAAGGTCCGTCGCCATCGGCCGATCCTACCCCGGGCGCGCCCCTCAGCCCCTCGCCTTCGCCTCGCCCTCCAGCAGCGCGAGCGCCGTCCGGGGCGTCAGGTAGCTGTCGCTCTTCATCGCCAGCCGGATGGTCTTGAAGTGAATGCGCGAGTCGCCCAAGACCGCCGCCAGCGTCAGCGCGTTGTGAAAGTACACGTTGACGAGCTTCGGGCTCCCGCCCGAGCGCGCGAACAAGAGCTGCCGCGACGCCGCGTCGAGCTCGAACTGGCCGGCCCCGCCCACGGTCGAGAGGCGGTAGTCGATGTACTCGACCATCTCGCCCTGGGTCATCGGCCGCAGCGTCACGGCCTCGGCGCCGAAGGCGAAGCCCAGCGCCTCGGGCCGCCCGGCGAGCTCGGCGGCGAGCCCCTCGGCCCCCGTCAGCACGAGGCCCATGCGCCCCCTCTGCGCCGCCCGCCGCAGCGCCGAGAGCTCGCGCAGCGTCTCGGCGTCGGACGGGTCGAGCCCGTCGACCACCACGGTCACGATCACGTCGGGCCGCGTCGGCGGCACCGCCTGCGCCAGGAACGCCTCGAGCAAGAAGCGCTGGCTCGCGCCCTGGTCGGCCAGCACGCCCGCCTGCCGGCAGAGCGCCACCACGATGCCCGCCCCGAAGAGGAGCTGCGGCTCGACGACGTGCACCTGCACGCCGGGGAACTTGCACTCGAGCATCTCGCAGGTGAAGGTTCGCCCGCTGCCGCCCGCGCCCTGCACGACGCAGACCCGGCCCGACGTGACCGCCGAGGCCACGGCCTGCAGCGCCGCCGCGAAGGGCCCCTCGTGCCAGTAGTACTCTTCGCGCCGGATGTCGCTGAAGGGGTGGTCGCGGAAGCCGTAGAACTCGCGGTAGCTGCGCTCCAGCGGCGAGCGCGACGCGGCGACCACGCTCGCCATGAGGCCCGTGCCCGTCGGCGGGTCGAAGTCGGGCGGCGGCCGCCACGACGCGCCCGGGGCCGCCGGCGGCGCGGGCCCCCACGAGCCCAGGCCGGGCGGGGGCGGCAGCGAGCCGGGCGGCGGGGGCAACGAGCCGCCGGGCGCCCGGCCCGAGTCGGCCGCCGCGGGCCACGATGACGGCGCAGGCGGCGGCCGCACCGAGCCGCCGGCCCCGGGCCACCCCGAGTCACCCGGCAGCGGCAGCGCCTCGCCCGAGGCCCGCGCCACCTCGCCCGAGGCCCGCGCCACCTCGCCCGCCGGTCGCATCGCCTCGCCCGCGGGCCGCCTCGCCTCGCCCGCGGGCCACATCGCCTCGCCCGGCGGCGGCCGCGGCGACCCGCCGGGCGGCGGCTGGGCCGAATCGCCGGGCGGGGGCCAGGCCGAGTCGACCGCCGGGGGCGGCCCCGCCTCGCCGGGCGCGGGCCGCGCCGCCTCGCCCCCGAGCAAGGCCTGCTCGCGCCGGCGCACCACGCTGCGGCGGAGCAAGAGCATCTCGTCGAGCTTCTGCACCAGCAGCCTCGCGGCCGGCCGCTCGTGCGGCTGCTTGCTCATGCACCGGCGAATGAGCTCGGCGAGGCCCGGGTCCATCGCGGGGAGCTTCGCGCGCGGGTCGGGCACGGGCTCGGCGTAGTGCGCCTGCATGGACGCGAAGATGTCGCCCGCGGGGTAGGGGATGGAGCCGACGAGCAGGTGGTAGAACGTGCAGCCGAGGCTGTAGACGTCGGCCGCCGGGGTGACCGGCGTGCTCGACCACTGCTCGGGGCTCATGTAGAAGGGCGTGCCCTCGAGCTGGTTGGGCACGCCCGGGCCGATGGTGCCGCCGCCGGCCTGAAAGGCGAGCCCGAAGTCGGCGATCTTGAGCACGCCGGCGGGCGTCAAGAGCAGGTTCGAGGGCTTGATGTCGCGGTGAATGATGCCGTACGTCTCGGCGAGCGCGAGCGCGTCGGCCGCCTCGCGCATTCGCTCCATCACGAACTGCTCGGGCAGCCGGCCCCCCTGCCGCTTCGCCGCCCGGCTCATCGAGGTGCCCTCGACGTACTCCATCGCGATGAAGCGAAAGTCGGGCGTCTCGCCGACCTGGAAGATCTGCACCACGTTCGGGTGCACCAGGCGCGCGGCCGCCCGCGCCTCGCGCAAGAAGCGCTCGTGCTGCTC
>DASTPP010000339.1:0-2398 GCA_035762175.1 Polyangiaceae bacterium
GGCGGTCAACGGCCCGAGCGCGGTGCTGGTGGCCGGCGAGGTCGGGCCGCTCGAGGCGCTGGAGCGGTCGTTGTCGGCGCGGGGCGTGTTCGCGCGGCGGGTCAAGGTCGACTACGCGTCGCACTGCGGGCAGATGGACGCCTTGCGCGGCCCGCTGCTCGAGCAGCTGGGGGGCCTGTCGCCGCGGGCGGGGGCGGTGGCGCTGGCGTCGACGGTGACGGGGGAGGTGACGGACGGCTCGGGGCTGGACGCGGCGTACTGGGCCGACAACCTCCGCCAGACCGTGCGGCTCGACCGCGCGGTGCAGGCGCTCGTGAACGAAGGGGTCCGCCTCTTCGTGGAGGTGAGCCCGCACCCGGTGCTGGTGCCGGCGCTCGAGGGGCTGGTGCGGGGGGTCGAAGGGGCGGCGGTGGTGGGCTCGACGCGGCGCGAGCAGCCCGAGCGCGCGCGGCTGCTCGAGTCGCTCGGCGCCCTCTACGCCCGCGGTGCTTCGGTGCGTTGGCAGGGGCTTTACGGAGGCACGGGCCGCTCGGTCGAGCTTCCGACGTACGCGTTCCGCCGCGAGCGCTTCTGGCTGGAGGCGCCGGCGCGCGCCGCGTCGGCGCGGGGCGGTCACCCGCTGCTGGGCGAGGGGCGGGAGGTGTCGACGGAAGCGGGCGGGTGGCTGTTCGAGGCCGAGGTGGACGGGGCGGGGTCGTTCGGCGAGCACCGGGTGCGCGGCGCCGCGCTCTTGCCCGCCGCCGCCTTCGTCGAGATGGCGCTTCAGGCGGGCAAGCAAGCGCTCGGCGGCGAAGCAGAGGTGCGGGGGCTCAAGCTTCAGCAGCCGCTGGTGCTGGGCGAGTCGTCGCGGCGGGTGCAGGCGGTGGTGCGGGGCGACGGGGCGCTGGTCGTCAGCAGCCGGGGCGAGGGCGAAAAGGGCTGGACGGTACACGCCAAGGCCGAGCTGCGGCGCGCCGAGCCCGGGTCGCCCGAGCCCGAGAGCATCGTCGAGGCGGGCAAGCAAGCGCAGGCACCCGAAGCGTTTTACGCCAGCCTGGCGGCCAAGGGGCTCGAGTATGGGCCGGCGTTCCAGGGGGTGGCCGAGATCTACGCGGGCGCCGGCGAGGTCGTCGCTCGGCTCGAGCGAACCGAGCGGGTACGTCGGGAGCAGCGTTCGTACGGCTGGCACCCGGCGCTGCTGGACGCGGCGCTGCAGGCGACGGGGGCGTGCGTCGAAGACGGCCGGACGTGGGTGCCGGCGTCGCTGGGGCGGGTGCGCGCGGCGCCCGGCGGCGGTGCGCGCGCATCGCAGGTGCGGGCGCGCGTCGAGCGAGTCGGCCCCGACCGGTACGAGGGCGTGGTGCAGGTCCTCGACGAGGGGGGCCGGGTGCTGCTGGCGGTCGAGGGGCTTCAGCTCGCGCCGCTACGCGAGGGCGACTCGACCGGCGCCTGGCTCCACCACGTGCGCTGGGAGGGGCTCGACAAGCCCGCCGACCCGAGCGGCCAGCCTGGCGCTTGGGTGGTGCTCGCCGACCGGGGGGGCGTGGGGCGCACGCTCGCGGCGCGCCTCGAGGCGCAGGGGGCCGTCGTCAAGGTGGTCGAGGCCGGCGATGCGTACGGGCCGGGCACGCTCAACCCGGGCGAGCCCGAGCACTTCCGCCGCCTCTTTCTCGAGGCCTTCGAGGGCGGGCGCACCCCCTGCCGCGGAGTCATCGACGCCTGGGCGCTCGACGACGCCTCGGGCGCCGACACCGACGTGGGCGAGCTGCTCGCGCGCCAAGAGCTCGGCCCCGTGGCGCTGAGCTACCTGGTGCAGGCCCTCGCGCAAATCGGCTGGCGAGACGCCCCGCGTCTCTGGGTACTGACGCGCGACGCGCAGCGCGTCGCCGGCAGCGCCGGCCGTGCCATCGGGCAGGCGAGCGTCTGGGGCCTCGCGCGCACGCTCGCCTACGAGCACCCTGAACTCAGGGCCACCGCTCTCGATCTCGACCCCTCTGGCGTGGGCGACGAAGACGCCCTTCGGCTGATGCTGGCCGGGGGGCCCGACGAGATGGTCGCCCTACGCGCGGGCTGCTTCTACGCGGCGCGGCTGGCGGCGGGGTTGCCTGAAGGGGCCAAGGGGGCGAGCTTCTCGGTCGCCCCCGACGCGACGTACCTGATTACGGGCGGTCTCGGGGGCCTGGGCCTGCTGCTGGCCGAGCGGTTGGTCGAGCGCGGCGCCCGCCACCTCGCCCTCGTCGGCCGAAGGCCGCCTTCCGAGCCGGCCCGCGCGGTGCTTGAGCGGCTGCGCGCGCGCGGCGCCGAGGTCCGGACCTTCGAGGCGGACGTGGGGCGGGCGCGCGACGTCGCGGCGGTGGTCGGGGCGGTGCGCGCGACGATGCCGCCGCTGCGCGGGCTGGTGCACGCCGCCGCCGTGCTC
>DASTPP010000340.1:0-45810 GCA_035762175.1 Polyangiaceae bacterium
GCGCCGGCGCCGTAGTAGTAAACGCCTCGACGGCGGGCGCCGCGCGCGCAACCCCTTGCCTCCCCGCGCGCCCCGCGCGAGAGCGTCGCGCGCCGCCCGACGGGCGCGACGCCCGAGGCCCGGGCGCGCCGCCGTCTCGCGCGGGGCGCACGCTTCGTGCCCCCGACCCCCCCCGCAGCACGATCGCGACAGGAGACCACCATGACTCTGGGGAAGCTCGGCGCCCACGAGGGCGAGCCCGTAATTTGCGAGAAGCCGGCGGCGGCCGGCGGGGGCGCGCGGCGCCGGGCGCCCCGGCGTCCGACCTTCGCCTGGCTGCTGGCGGCGCTCGCCTGCGCCTCGCCCTTCGCCTGCGAGAGCGGCGAGAGCGCCCCGCCCGTCCCGCTCGTGCCCTCGACGCCGGCGCCCAGCGGCACCGCGCCGCCGCCGCCGCCGCCGCCGCCGCCGCGCGAGCGCTACCTGCCGCCCGAGCCGCCCTCGGGCTACGACGTCACCAAGGACATCACCTTCGCCGAGCGCGACATGGTGTCGGCGGCCACCCCCCCGGCGGTCGACGCCGGCGTGCAGGTGCTCGCCGCGGGGGGCAGCGCGGTCGACGCGGCCATCGCCGTGCAGATGGTGCTCAACCTCGTCGAGCCGCAGTCGTCCGGCATCGGGGGCGGCGCCTTTCTGACGTACTATGACGCCGCCACCAAGTCGGTGACGACCTACGACGGCCGCGAGACCGCTCCCGCCGGCGCCGAGCCCGGGCAGTTTCTCGACGCGACGGGCGCGCCGCGCGACTTCTTCGACGTCGTCGGGGGCGGGCTGTCGGTCGGCACGCCGGGCCTCTTGCGCATGCTCGAGCTGGCGCACCAAAAGCACGGCAAGCTGCCCTGGGCCGGCCTCTTCGACCGCGCCATCGCGCTGAGCGAGGGCGGCTTCGAGATCTCGCCGCGCCTGCACGTCCTGCTCGAGCAGTTCGCCGAGAGCATCCGGGCCGAGCCGGCCGCGGCCGCGTACTTTCTCAACCCCGACGGCAAAGCCAAGGCCCAGGGCGAGCGCCTGACCAACCCCGACTTCGCCGCCACCCTGCGCGCCATCGCCGCGGGCGGCGCCGACGCCTTCTACGAGGGCCCGATCGCGCAGGCCATGGTCGACGCCGTGCGCAACCACCCCCGGAACCCGGGCACCCTCGCGCTCTCCGACCTCGCGGGCTACCAGGCGAAAGAGCGGCCCGCCCTCTGCAGCACCTACCGCCAGCGCTTCCGCGTCTGCGGCATGGGCATGCCGAGCTCGGGCACCGCGACCGTCGCCATGACCCTGGCGATGCTCGAGCGCTTCGACCTCGCCGCCTTGCGCCCGAACACGGTCGAGTCGGCCCACCGCGTGCTCGAGGCCTACAAGCTCGCGTACGCCGACCGCGCCGCGTACATGGCCGACGAGGACTTCGTCCCCGTGCCGGTCGAGGGCCTGCTCGACAGCAACTACCTCGCCGCGCGCGCCGCCCTCATCGACCCCGCCAAGGCCATGGCCGCCCCCGGCCCGGGCAGCCCGCCCGGGGTGACCACGACGGCGGGCCTCGACGAGTCGCTCTCGCTGCCCTCCACCAGCCACATCTCGATCGTCGACCGCGACGGCAACGCCGTCTCGATGACCACCACCATCGAGTACGGCTTCGGCAGCCTGCAGCTCGTGCGCGGCTTCCTGCTCAACAACGAGCTCACCGACTTCTCGTTCCGCCCCGCCGACGCCGCCGGCAACCCCATCGCCAACCGCCTCGAGCCCGGCAAGCGCCCCCGCAGCTCGATGAGCCCCGTCGTCGTGCTCGACAACGCGACGGGCGATCTCGAGCTGGTCATCGGCTCGCCCGGCGGCAGCGCCATCATTCAGTTCGTCACCAAGGCCATCCTCGGCGTCGCCGACTGGAAGCTCGACATCCAGCAGGCCGTCAGCTTGCCCCACTTCGGCGCCGGCAACTCGCCCGACGTGCTGCTCGAGGCCGGCAGCTTCGGCGCCTCGGACCTCGAGGCGGGCCTGAAGCAGCGCGGCCACTCGGTCCGGCTGGTCGACCTGAACAGCGGCCTGCAGGGCATCGTCTTCAACGGCACCCGCGCCGACGGCACCCCCGGCGCCTTCGCCCGCCACCCCGGCCGCGGCACCTGGGCCGGCGGCTCCGACCCGCGCCGCGAGGGCGTCTCCCGCGGGACCGCGCCCTGACGCCCGGGCGGCCCCGGGCGGGCGCGCCGCCGGGGCCGGGTCAGCCGCCGCGCGCGCCCGGGCCGGCCTCGGGCTCGAGGTAGAGCACGGCGAAGTAGCGCCGGTCGTCGACCCAGGCCTCGCGCAGCGCGAGCCCGGCCGCGCCGGCGAGCTCGCGGAAGCCGGCCACGGTGTACTTGTGCGAATACTCGGTGACGACGGGCTCGCCCTCGTCGAAGGCGAAGGCCTGCCCGGCGAGCTCGACGCGCCGCTTGGCGTTGCTCACGAGGTGCATCTCGATGCGGCCCTCGGGCGGGTTGTAGAACGCGTAGTGCGAAAACCCCTCGACGGGGAAGTTCGCCCCGTACTCGCGGTTCAGGCGCGCGAGCGCGTTGCGGTTGAAGGCGGCGGTCACGCCCCGCCGGTCGTTGTAGGCGGCGTGCAAGACGGCGGGGTCTTTCTTCAGGTCGATGCCGACGAGCAGCGCCCCGCCCGGGCCGGCGAGGCCCGCCATGCGCCCGAGCAGCGCGCGCGCCTCGCCCGGGGTGAAGTTGCCCACCGTCGAGCCGGGGAAGAACACCGCGCTCCGGCGGGCGCCCGGGCCGGCGGGGCCGAGCGCGAGGGGGCCGGTGAAGTCGGCGCACGCGGGCTCGATGGCGAGCCGCGGGTAGCGCCGGGCGAGCTCGGCGGCCGCGCCGGCGAGCGCCGAGGGCGAGATGTCGACGGGCACGTACGCGCTCGGCTCGGGCAGCGCGTCGAGCAGCACGCGCGTCTTCAGGCTCGCCCCGCTGCCGAACTCGACGAGGCGGCAGCGCGGCCCGAGCCGCGCGGCGATGGCGCCCGCGTGCGCCCGCAAGATGCCGAGCTCGGTGCGCGTCGGGTAGTACTCGTCGAGGCCGCAGATCGCCTCGAAGAGCCGCGACCCCTCTTCGTCGTAAAAGAGCTTGGGCGGCAGGTGCTTTCGCGGCGCCGAGAGCCCGGCGAGCACCTCGGCGAGCAGACCCTCGCCCCCGCCGCCCGGGGGGCCCTCGCTTCGTTCGTTCATGCGGCCGCTAGCGAGCCAGGCGCAGGCCAGACATCTGCCAGCGGGCCTCGGGGGGGAAGAAATTGCGGTAGGACGCGCGCACGTGCCCCCGCGGCGTCAGACACGACCCGCCGCGCAGCACCATCTGGTTGCACATGAACTTGCCGTTGTACTCGCCGAGGGCGCCCTCGAGCGGCCGGAAGCCCGGGTACGGGGCGTAGGGGCTCGCCGTCCACTCCCAGACGTCGCCGAAGAGCTGCAGGGGGCCCGGCGAGCTCATTCGCTTGGCCGGCTCGGGGTGCAGGTGCCCGGCGTCGACGTAGTTGCCCTCGTGCGCGGGGGCGCGCTCGGCGAAGGCCTCCCACTCGCACTCGGTGGGTAGGCGCGCGCCGTACCAGCGGGCGAAGGCATCGGCCTCGTAGTAGCTGATGTGACAGACGGGCTCGGCGTGGCAGAGGGGGCGCAGGCCACCGAGGGTCATCTGGCGAACGAGGTCGCCCTCGCGCTCCCAGTAGAGGGGGGCCTGCCAGTCGAAGCGCTTGCGCGCGGCCCAGCCGTCGGAGAGCCAGAGCTCGGGCCGATCGTAGCCGCCGTCACGGATGAACTCGAGGTACTCGCCCGCCGTGACGGGGCGCGAGGCGAGCTCGAACGACTCGAGAAAGACGCGGTGGCGGGGCCGCTCGTTGTCGAACGAAAACCCGCCCTCGCCCGCGCCCACCGCGGCGAGCCCCTCGGCGCGCTCGTGCCAGACGAGCGGGGGGGCCTTGGCGCCCTCGGGCGGCCCGGCGTCGGCGCGGTAGGCGGGGCGCAGGGGGTTCGAGGCAAGGACGTGCTTGAGGTCGGTGAGCATCAGCTCTTGGTGCTGCTGCTCGTGGTGCAGCCCCAGCACGATGACGTCGACCAGCGGGGCCAAGCGCCCGGGCGGCGCCGAGCCCGAGAGCAGCGCGGCCATGGCGCGGTTGACGTGGTAGCGGTACTCGATGACCTCTTCGACCGTCGGGCGCGAGAGCACGCCGCGCCGGTCGCGCGCGTGCCGGTCGCCGGCGGCCTCGTAGTACGAGTTGAAGAGGTAATTGTAGGCCGGGTGGAAGGGCTCGTAGCCCTCGAGCGCCCGGGCCAGCACGAAGGTCTCGAAGAACCAGGTGGTGTGGGCGAGGTGCCACTTGGTGGGGCTGACCTCGGGCATGGTCTGCACCACGTAGTCTTCGAGGGCGAGCGGCTCACAGAGCGTCTCGCTGAACGAGCGCACCTCGACGTAGCGGCGGAGCAGCGAGGGCGTCTCGACCGGGGTCTTGATGGCCCCCTGGCGGGGCACGACCGAGCTCGCGGGCGGGGCGTCGTGGCGCTGAGGGGGCGGGGGCATGGGGACCTTTCGCGACCGTCAGGGGGGGCGAAGGCCTTGGGTCGCCCCGTTCACCCGAACGAATGCAGCCCCCGGGCCACTGCCCCCTGGGGCCCCCCCCATGCATCAGGGGTTAGCCCCCTTCGACCCTTCGCGCCAGAAAACCGTGCGGCTTTTTGGACGAGGCGATAACGCGTCGCGTCGCCAGCGCAGCACCGGCTTGCGGGCCGCGCGCGCCTCGTCGAGGCGGCCGAGGCGGGTCGAGTGGGGCGCCGAGGTCACCTTCTCGGGCGCCTCTTGCGCCTCGGCCACGATGGCCGCGACGGCGTCGGCGAAGGCGTCGAGCGTCTCTTTCGACTCGGTCTCGGTCGGCTCGACCATCAGCGCGCCCTTGACGTTGAGCGGGAAGTACACCGTCGGCGGGTGGAAGCCGTAGTCGATGAGCCGCTTGGCGAGGTCGAGCGTCTTGACGCCGGTCTTCGCCTCGAGCTCGCGGTCGCTGAAGACCGCCTCGTGCATGCAGGGGCGCGGGTAGGCGATGGGCAGGACGGCCTCGAGCCTCGCGGCCAGGTAGTTGGCGTTGAGCACGGCCATGGCGCTCACGTCGCGCAGGCCGCGGGGGCCGAGCTCGCGGATGTACGTGTACGCGCGCACCATCATGCCGAAGTTGCCGAGGAAGCTGCGCACGCGCCCGACGCTCTGGGGCCGGTCGTGGTCGAGCCGGAAGCCGCCGCCCTCGCGCACGACCTTGGGCCCGGGCTGGAAGGGCGCGAGCTTCTCGGCGAAGGCGACCGGGCCGCTGCCGGGGCCGCCGCCGCCGTGGGGCGTGGTGAAGGTCTTGTGCAGGTTGAACTGCAAGATGTCGACGCCGATGTCGCCCGGGCGCGCCCGGCCGAGGATGGCGTTCATGTTGGCCCCGTCGCCGTAGACGAGCCCGCCCCGCTCGTGCACGAGGCGCACGATGCCGGGCATGTTGGCCTCGTAGAGCCCGAGCGTGTTGGGGTTGGTCATCATGACGCCGCAGAGGTCGTCGCCGGCCTGCTCGACCGCGCGCGCGACGTCGGCCAGCTCGACCACGCCCCGCGGCCCGCTCACCACGGGCACGGCGACGAGGCCGTTGGCCGTGCAGCTCGCGGGGTTGGTGCCGTGCGCCGTGTCGGGGATGATGACCTTGCGCGGCGACCGGCCGCGCGAGGCGTGGTAGGCGCGCATCATCATGAGCCCCGTCAGCTCGCCCTGGGCGCCGGCGGCGGGCTGCAGCGACACGTCGCTCATGCCGACGATCTCGGCCAAGATGCGCTCGAGCCGGTGAATGAGCTCGAGCGCCCCCTGCGCCTCGGCCGCCGGCGTCAGCGGGTGCAGGCCCGCGAAGCCGGGCAGCCGGGCCGCCCACTCGTTGACCTTGGGGTTGAACTTCATCGTGCACGAGCCGAGCGGGTAGAAGTTCGAGTCGATGCAGAAGTTCCACTGGGAGGTGCGCACGTAGTGGCGCACCACCTCGGGCTCGCTCACCTCGGGCAGCCCCGCCTCGTCGCGCCGCGCGGCGCCGCCGTAGTAGGCGGCCGGGTCGACGGCGGGCACGTCGAGCTCGGGCAGCGAGACGGCCGTGCGGCCGGACGCGCCGCGCTCGAAGATGGTGGGCTCGACGAACTGCAACCCCTGGGACGCTTGCGAGGGCATGGTCGGTGGCGCGAACCCTAGAGCCAGGGCCGCCCGATGTCGAGGGTCGGCCCCCGGCCGGGGGCCCGGGGCGCGCCCCCCCGCCGCGGCCCGAGCTCAGGCGCCGCCGGGCTGCCGGGGCTTGTCCCAGTTCTCGATCGTCGGGTCGGCGTCGTTGCCGATGGAGTCGGGGCGGGGCTCGACGTCCTTTTCTTTGACGCAGTCCCACTCGCCGCCGCCGACCTCGCTGTCGCTGAGGCCCCACTCGCCCCGCAGCCGGGGCATGTCGGGCGGCTCGACCGGCACGTACTTGAAATACCCCCGGCCCTTGCGCACCGAGCCCGGGTCGATGCCGCCCACCTTGCGCTCTTCCCAGGTGAAGCGAATGACGTCGCCGTTGATCGTGCCCGTCAGCTGGCCCCAGAGGCCCCGCTGCGGGCTGCGCCAGCGGCCGACGACGTCGTTGCCCGAGGGCACGAGGTGCAGCTCGCCCCAGGACGGGTTGTACCAGACGCCGCGGAAGGTCGCGTCCGGCGGCAGGGGCCCCGCCTTCACGTCCGCGAGCCTGCTCGAGCCGCCCGCGCCGCAGCCCGCCGCGAACGCCGCGCAAAACGCCATGGCCATCGCCACGCTTCGCCGCTTCATGGGCGCGGACTCTACCAGAGCGGCGCCGGGCGGGGGCAAGTAGTGCGCTCTAACGACGAGCCGCCCGCGCCCGCGCCGCCCGCGCCCGCACCGCCCGCGCCGCCCGGCGCCGCGCCGCCGGCGCCCGCGTCGCAGCCGCACTCTTCTTCGGGCGGGGGCGCGTCGTCGTCGTCATCGCCGCACGCGACGGAGCCCGCGAGCAGCGAGCAGGTACCGAAGAAGAGAGCGGCGGCGACGAACTGGGCGCGCATGGGCGGGTTGCAGGGAAAGGGTAGCAGAGAATGCGCTTGCCCTGTGGCACCTTCGAGCGCGCGGACGAGTTCGAGCGCGCGGACGAGAAGGCCGAGCGCGGTGACCCAGGAGACGGCTGGGACCGAGAGGCGCGCGCGGCGGGCATCGTGCACTGCGACCTGGAGTCCGAAACCATCCTCCTCGTCGACGACGAAGATGGCTTCTTCGCGAAGGGGTTCGGCTTCGGCATCGCTGACGTGAAGGCCGAGGCGGCGAGGCACGGCGGCCGAAGGGCGACGTTGAAGCCGAGGCGTCGAGGCAAGGCGCGCCGAAGGGCGAGGCGAAGGCCGAGGCGCCGAGGCACGGCGCGCCGAAGGCCGAGGGCGCGACACGTTGAAGCCGAGGCGCCGAGGCACGGCGCGCCGAAGGTCGAGGGCGCGACACGAAGCGCGGCGGCCGAGGGGCGGGCCCACCGCGAGGGGCTGCGACTGGCGGCGCAGCCGGCCCGGCCACCGGCGCGCGAGGGTCGGCCGCCGGCGCGCAAGGGCGCGAAGACCGACGGGGGGCTCGGTTAAGCCCCGCCGGGCGAAGGCGGGCCGAGGTCGGCGCCGGCTTCGGGGCGCCCCCGCCGGGCGCGCGGTGCGCGTTTGCCGACGGCCGTGACCCGGCGCCGTTGGGGCGCGCCGACGTTGTCGGCCGAACCCAACGACATCTGGTGGAGAAACCGTACAGCGATCGTCGCGTCGGGCGGCGAAGTCGTGATTGACGCGCGACGGGGCGGTGGCACTCTTGTCTGTGGTATTGACATGCCCATCGTAGTCTCGGCCGAAAGGGCCGAACGTGCCGCCGGCGAGCGCGACGGGCGCGACGAGCCCCGCCGCCCGACGACGCGGCCTGCGCCGCACGTGCTCGTCGTCGACGACGACGAAGAGCTCTGCGAGCTCTTGACGCTGCGGCTCGAGGGCCGAGGCTACCGGGTCTCGACCGAGACGCGCGCCCGCGCGGCGCTGGCGAGGCTGGGGCGCGAGCACGTCGACGCGGCGCTGCTCGACCTGCGGCTCTTCGACGCCGACGGGCTCGAGGTGCTGAGCGAGGTGCGCGACCGCTCGCCCGACGTGCCCGTCATCGTGCTGACCGCCCACGGCTCGATCGACACGGCGGTCGAGGCGATGCGCCGGGGCGCCTACGGGTTTCTGACCAAGCCCTTCGTCGACCACGAGCTCTTGCAGAAGCTCGCGCACGCGGTCGAGAGCTTCGCGCTGCGGCGCGAGGTGGCGGGGCTGCGGCGGGCGGTCGGCGGGCGCAGCGAAGACCGCCGGCTGCTCGGGGTCGGGCCCGCGATCGCGAAGGTGCGCGAGGCCGTGGCGCGGCTCGCCCCGACCGACGCGACGGTGCTCATTCTCGGCGAGAGCGGCACGGGCAAAGAGCTGGTGGCGCGCGCCCTGCACGCCCTGTCGAACCGGGCGGCGGGGCCGTTCGTCGCCGTCAACTGCGCGGCGCTCGCGCCCGACCTGCTCGAGAGCACGCTCTTCGGCCACACCCGCGGCTCGTTCACGGGGGCGGTCTCCGACCGCGAGGGGCTCTTCGGCGCCGCGCGCCGGGGCACGCTGTTCCTCGACGAGATCGGCGAGGCCTCGATCGCGGTGCAGGCGAAGCTGCTCCGGGTGCTGCAAGAGCGGCGCTACGCGCGCGTCGGCTCGACCGCCGAAGAAGACGCCGACGTGCGCATCCTCGCCGCGACCAACCGCGACCTGCGCGTCGAGGTGGCCGAGCGGCGCTTCCGCGAAGACCTCTTCTACCGCCTGCACGTCGTGCCCCTGCAGCTGCCGCCGCTGCGCGAGCACCCCGAAGACATCCCCTTGCTGGCCGAGCTGTTCCTCGAGCGCGCCGCGGCCCGGCACGGGCTGCCCGTGCCCGCGCTCAGCCCGCGCGCGCTCGCGACGCTGCTCGCGCACACCTGGCCGGGCAACGTGCGCGAGCTCGAGAACGTGCTCGAGGCGGCGCTCTTGATGTCGGGCGGGGCGCCGATCGCCGAGGGGCACCTGCGCGAGCTGCAGACCCCGGCGCCCGAGGGGGCCGCCGCCCGCTCGCCGGCCCCGCCGCCCCCGCCCGCCGCGCTGGGCCCGCCGGTCGACGAGTTCGTCGCCGCGCTCTTGAACGCGGGCGAGGTGCCCTCGCTGCGCGACGTGCGCGACGCGGTCGAGCGCGCCTACCTCGCGGCGCTGCTCAAGCGCGTCGCGGGCAGCGTCACCGTCGCCGCCCGCCTGGCGGGCCGCAACCGCAGCGACTTCTACGACCTCCTGCGCCGCCACGGGCTCTCGGCCGCGTCCTTCAAGCGGGCCTGACGCGCCGGGCGGGCCCGCCGCCCCGCCGGCGGGGGCCACCGGCGCGCCGCCGGGGCCGACGCGCCGGCCGGGGCCGACCCCGCGCCGCCGGGCCTCCTCGTTGTCGGCAAGGGCCGGCCCCGGGCTTCCTTGCGGTCGGCAAAGGGCGACCTCGGCGCCGCCTCGCCGTTGGCAAAGGCCGACAGCGTCGGGCCATTGCCGACAGCGTCGGCTCATTGCCGACAGCGAGCGCGCGCCGACCCGTCGTTGGCCGGGGCCAACGCCGTCATGCCGGCCCCGACGCCGCGCCGGCGCCGGCCGACAGGCCGCCGGCCGGCGCCGACGCCGCGCCCCGGCCGCCCGCGCGCGAAGGCGCAGGTTTGTGCGCGGGCGGGCCGGTGGCACCGCCGTTGCTTTACGCCGACGCGTGCACCAACCGCCTGCCACCGCCGCGCCGCCCGCCACGATCGCGTCGCGCCTCAAACTTTTTTTCACCTTCTGGGACGCGCGCTTCGAAGACCTCACCCGCGAGAGCTGGGCGAAGACGGTCTACCGCGATCTGAGCGCCGGCCTCATCGTGGCCCTGACGGCCATCCCCATGGCCATGGGCTTCGCCATGGCCATGGGCCTGCGGCCCGAGCAGGGCATCGTCGCCGGCGCGCTCGCCTGCATCATCGGCCGCACCTTCGGCGGCTCGAAGTATCAGGTCTACGGGCCGACGGCCGCGTTCATCCCCGTCGTCGCGGGGCTGATGCTCCGCTACGGCGAGGCCGGCGGCGGCAGCTTCGCCCAGGCCCACGGCTTTCTCGTCTTGGTCTCGATCCTCGCCGGCGTCACGCTGATGCTGATGGGCGCCTTCGGCCTCGGCAAGTACGCGCGCCTGATCCCGAACTCGATCGTGGTCGGCTTCACCGTCGGCATCGCCGTCACGATCGCCCTCTCGAACGCCGGCGAGGCGTTCGGGCTGAGCGAGCCGCTGCGCGGCGGCTTCGTCGAGAAGCTGCGCGGGCTCGCGGCCCGCGCGGGCGAAATCAACCCCTACGCGCTCCTCATCGCCGGCTTCACCTTCGTCGCGACGAAGGGCCTCTTGCGGGTCTCGGTCTTCATCCCCGCGCCGCTCCTCGCCCTCGGCCTGAGCACGCTCGCCGCCTCGACCGTGCTCGCCGGCCGCGGCGTGCTGGCGGTGCGCGACCGGTACGGCGCCATCCCCACCGACTTCTTCGTCTTCACGCCGCCCCGGCTGCCCGAGCTGACGACGTCGGTGGCGATCGACATCGGCTACTACGCGCTCGCCATCGTCTTCGTCTCGGGGGTCGAGAGCCTGCTCTGCTCGTCGATGGCCGACCGGCTCGCCAACAACAAGAAGACCCCCTTCAACCCCGACAAAGAGTTCTGGGGCCAGGGGCTCGTGCAGATCATCGCCCCGCTCGTCAACGGCTTCCCCTGCACCGGGGCCCTCGCCCGGACGGCCACCAGCATCAAGGCCGGCGCCGTCACCCCCCTCGCCGGCTACTTCAAGGGCGTGCTCAAGCTGGTGCTCGCCTACTTCATGGCGCGCTACCTCGAGCTGGTGCCCATGGCGTGCATCGGCGGCATCTTGCTCTGGGTCGCCAGCAACATGATCAAGCCGGCCGAGATCCGCGAGGTCGCCCGGCAGGGCCGCTTCGAGCTCGGCATGATGGCCTACACCGCGATCATGGTGCCCCTGACCGACTTCCTCACGGGGGTGCTCTCGGCCCTCGCCATCTACGCCGTGCTCAAGCGCCTGCTCGCGAGCCGCCGCCCCGCGCTCGACTTGCCGACCGGCGACGCCACCTCGGGCTGAACGGCGGCGGCGCGCCCGCCGTACCTCGCCGCCGGGGGCGCGCGCGGCGCCCGCCGACCTTGCTCAATCGTAAGAAACCGCCGCGCCGACCTTACCCAGTCGTAAGAAACCGTCGCGCCGGCCTTACACTGTCGTAATAAACCGCGCGGCGCGTGCGAGAGGCTTCGCCCCCGCCGCCGCCGGTCGCTATGCTCAACGCGAGCGCCCCCCTCGACGAGCCCACCCGGAGCCCCCCCCGATGCCCGCGCCCGCGCTGTTCCGAACGGACGACGACGTCTTCGCGCCGCGCGCCCTGCTCGGCTGGGTCGGCTTCTCGCTGGCCGCGGGCGGCGCGCTCGCCGGGGCCCTGCTCGCGTGCCGTGACGTCCTGGGCGGCGCGGCGCGGGCGGCGGCCGACGGCGGGCGCGCGCCGTTCGCGCTCGGGTGCGCGCTGGTGCTCGCCGCGTTCGTCGCCGGGGCGACGCTCGCGGCGCTGGCCGCCGAGACCTGGGTCGTGCGGCGAGAGCTGGGCTTCGCGTTGCCGCTCGTGCTCTCGTCGGCCGCCCTGCTGGGGGTCGCGTTCTCCGGCCGCGCCGGCGCCTTCGGCGCCTTCGGCGGGCCGGGGGGCGGGGCCGGGCCCGCGCCCTGCCTGGGGCTGCTCGGCGCGGTCGCCGCGGCGGCGGGCTTGCTGAACTCGTCGGTCTCGCTCGCGACGTCGAAGGCGGTCCGCGCGACGCCCTCGGCCGGGGCGGTGGCCGACCTCGTGACGGGCCTCGTGCGCGCCGCCCTCGGCTCGGGCGAAGAGCGCGCGCGCGAGCTGCGCTGGGCGCTCTTGCGCGCGGTCAAGCTCGCCGCCTTCGCGGCCGGCGGCGCCCTCGCCGCCGCGAACTCGGGGCGGCTGCAGTACGATCTGTTCGCGGCGGCCGCCGCCGTGCTCGTCGTCGCGCTCGGCCTGACCGCCGCGCCCGGCGACGAGCTGCCCGAGGCGTCGGCGCGGGTCGAGGCGCCGGTGCCCGCGGGGGTGGCCCCGCCCGCCGGCGCGCCCCGCGGCGAGGCGTAGCCGGGCTCAGTCGGCGGCGCCCTCGGGGCTGTCGTCGGGGCTGCGCCCGCGCACGGTCAGGTTGTACCGGCGCACGAGACGGGTCAGCACGTGCCGGCTGCTCAGGCCGAGCTCGCGCCAGGCGGGCTCTTGCCGGCCGCCGTGGCGGTCGAGGCAGGCTTGAATGAGGGCCGGGTCGATGGTCAGCGGGTCGACGGCGGGGCCGCGCGGCGGCACGGCGGGGGCGGGGGGGGTGTCGGCGCGGCGGGCGGGGTCGGCCGGGCGCCGGGGGGCGGCCTCGGCCGCGCGCTGGGCGGGCTCGACGGCCCGGGGGGCGGCCTCGGCGGCGGGCGGGCGGGCGGCGGCCGGCGGAGCGGCGTCGGGGGGCTGGGAGGCGTCGGGCGGGGGCGGGGCGCCGGTCGGGGCGTCGGCCCAGAAGTGGGGCTGGGGCGCGGGCTGGGGGCGGGAGCCGGTCAGATCGAGCGCGCCAGGGGGGCCGAAATCGAGGGTCTCGACCTCGGCGGGGCTCTCGGCGACGGCCTGCCAGAGCAGGGCGGCGAGCTCGCGCACGTGCGTCGTGTACGGGTGGCGCACGAGCCGCTCGATGAGCGAGCGGCCGAGCCGCGGGGGGGCCGAGACGTCGCCGTCGGGGAAGAAGCGCTGGGCGAGGCGGCGGTCCTGGTCGGCCATGCGGCGCAGGGCGTGGCGGGCGAGCAGGGGGATGTCTTCGCGCCGCCGGTCGAGGCCGGCGGCCTCGATGCGCAGGGGCAGGCGCGCCAGGACGTCTTCTTTGAGCGCGCTCTCGGGCCGGTTGGTGGCGGCGATGAGCCGGAAGTCGGAGCGGCGCGGCCGCGCCTCGCCGAGGCGCGTGTACTCGCCGGCATCGAGCACGCGCAGCAGGTGGGCTTGCATGGCCTGGGGCAGCTCGGCGAACTCGTCGAGGAAGAGCGTCGAGCCGTCGGCCTCGCCGACCAGGCCCGGGCGCTCGGGCGTGCCGACGTTGGGGAAGTTCTTGGCGTTGCCGAAGAGCTCGGCGTCGATGAGCGTCTCGGGGAAGGTGGCGGCGTTGCGCGCGACGAGCGGCTTGCGGCCGCGGGCCGAGAGGCGGTGAATCGCCTGGGCGAGCAGCTCTTTGCCCGTGCCACTCGGGCCGCGCACGAGCACGTGCGCGGCGTGCTCGGCGGCGAAGGCGATGCGGGCGCGCATCTCCCAGGCGGCGGGGCTCTCGCCGACGAGGCCCTGGGCGTCGGCGCCGCCGAAGGGGTGCAGCAGGAGGGGCGCGTCGGGGCGGGGCAGCTCGAACGGGCGCTCGACGCAGAGCAGGAGGGCGAGCTTGCGCAGCTCGATGAGGTCGCCGGGGGCGAGCACGGCGCGCTCGACCTCGCGCCCCTCGTGCACGAGCGGGCAGCGCCCGACGTTGGTGACGGCGAGCGCGTGCGGGCCGGCGAGCTCGAGGCGGATCTGGGTGCGCGAGATGCGCGGCGAGCGGAAGGGCCCGGTCGCCACGTCGTGGCCGGGCCGCTGCCGCCGGAAGGCGAGGTGCGGCAGCGGCCCGCCGTCGCCGGGGCCGCCGCGGCCGAGCGCGGCGAGGGTGCCGACGGCGGGCGAGGGCAAGAGGGCGAGCTCGCCGACCCGGTCGGGCTCGTCGCGCGACCAGAGCAGGACGAGGCCGAGCAGCGGGGGGTTGCGCAGGGCCTGCAGATCGAAGTGGCCGGTCGAGTCGACCGAGAGCGTCTGCGAGGGGATGGACAGCTCGACCGAGGGGCGGCGGGTGGAGGGGGGGCGGTGGGGCGGCACGGGGGGCATGGCGGGCGCGGGTCAGGCGTCTTCGACGAGGCGCAGGGCGGGCGCGCCGGCGAGCGGCGGCAGGTCGGTCTCGGCGTACGTGAAGCGCGCGCCGAAGGCGAGCGAAAGGGCCGCGGCGCTGGCGGCGAGGCCGCCGGGCGGCACGCGCGCGAGGGCGGCGCGGGCGGCCGAGGACGCCTCGTCGTCGCCCGGGGCGGCGCCGGCCCGGGGCGCGACGTGCACGACGGCGCGCGCGGCCCCCCAGCCCCGGCGGCGCAGCGCGGCCGCGGCGCGCAGCGCCGCCGCCGGGCCGGGGAAGTCGGCGACGAGCGCGCCGCCCTCGGCCCGGGCGACGGCGCGGGCGCCGGCGGCGGCGAGCGCGCGCTCGGGGCGGTCGAGGCCGGCGGGCTCGAGGGCGAGCGCGGTCGCGAGCGCGATCTGCGCGGGCGCGCCCGCGTGCGACTCGTCGAAGAAGCGCTCGATCGCGCCGGCGACGGCCTCGGCGTCGCCCAGCCAGGGCAGGTGGTCGGAGCCCGGCAGCTCGAGGTAGCGGGCCCCCTTGATGCGGCCGGCGAGCTCGCGCCCGGCCGGGGCCGGCACCGTGCGGTCGCCGGCGCGGTGCAGGACGAGCGTCGGCGCCGAGACCGCGGGCAAGAAGGCGCCGAGGTCGAGGCCGGCGTAGAGCCGGAAGAGCGCGAAGGCGGCGCCGGGGCTCGCGCCGTGGCGCAGGTAGTCGGCCCACCACGCCAGGAAGGCCGGGTCGGACGCGCGCGAGGGCGCCACGAGCTCGGCGAAGAGCGGGCCGCCCCACGCGTCCTCGACCGCCGCGCGCGCCT
Source organism: Polyangiaceae bacterium (assembly GCA_035762175.1). Taxonomy (GTDB): domain Bacteria; phylum Myxococcota_A; class Polyangia; order Polyangiales; family Polyangiaceae; genus DASTPP01. The sequence continues at coordinate 14,868 of DASTPP010000340.1, forward strand.
GCTCGAAGAGCACGGTCGGCATGCCGACGGGGTCGTCGGGCGCGGCGACGAAGCGGCGCGCGGCGCCGTAGAGCGCGAGCGAGCGCACGCGCGCCGGGCAGAGCGCGGCGAAGGCGCAGGCGAGGGCGGCCCCCTCCTGCACCCCGAAGATCATGGCGGAGTCGGCGCGCACCGCGTCGAGCACGGCGCCGACGTCGCGCGCGCGCTCCTCGAGGGGGGCGTCCGGGTCCATCGGGTCGGACATGCCGGTGCCGCGCTTGTCGAAGATGGTGACGCGCGCGAAGCGCCCGAGCCGCCGGTAGAAGCGGGCGTACTCGGGCAGGCGCCAGCCGATCTCGTTGTGCGACACGACGCCGGGCACCACGACGAGGTCGGCGGGCCCCGCGCCGAAGGTCTGGTAGGCGACGCCGGCGCGGCCGAGCCGGGCGTAGCGGGTGATGGGCGGCGCGGCCACGAGCTCGCGCTCGGCCGAGACGTCGCGCGTCGCGAGCGCCCCCGTCGCCTCGGTCGCCTCGGCCGGCCGCGCCGCGCGCCGCAGGCCGCTGCGGAACGGCTCGTCGATCGCGCGCCAGGCCCGGGCCCAGGCCGCGCGCAGCTCGTCGGTCATCGCCTCGCCCTCGACCTCCTCGAGCCACTCGAGCAGGACGGCGCGCACGCAGTCGAGCTGCCCCTCGCTCACGCCGTAGAGCACGTGCCGCGCGCCCAGGTCTTCGAGCAGCGGGCGCAGCCGGTCGGCGTCGCGCAGGCCCGCGACGGCGAGCTGCAGCGCCTCGCCGAGCTTGCGCGCCTGCGGCCCGAGGTCGGGCGGGAAGAGCGCCCGCAGCGAGGGGTGGCGCTCGAAGAGGCGGGCGTAGAAGGTGGCGACGAAGCCGGGCCGGCCGGCCGCCCGCTCGAGCGACGCGCGCACGAGCGACGCCTCGCGCTCGCCCGGCGGCCCGGGCGGCTCGACGTCGTCGGGCACCAGGTGCAGCGCCCGGCGGGTCGCGGCGATGGCCTCGAGCGCGTCGCGCATCTCGCCCGCGGTGGCGAAGCGCTCGCCCGGCGCCTTGCGCACCGCCCGGTCGATCGCGGCGGCGAAGTCGAGCGGCACGTCGGGCCGCAGCGACGCGACGCTCGCGAGCGGCACGCGCAGCACCGCGTGCGCGAGCGCCGGCATGGCCGACTGCCGGCCGTAGGCGGGCACGCCGGCCAGGAGCTCCCACAGGATGAGGCCGAGCGCGTACAGGTCGCTGCTCACGGTCGCCGGCCCCCCCGACCAGAGCTCGGGCGCGATGTAGCGCGGCGTGCCGAGCAGGCCCCGGCCGCGCGTCAGGCCGCCGGCGTCCGGGTCGAGCGCGGGCCCCGCCGCCGCGTCGCCCAGCCCGGGCGAGCCCCGCGGCACGGCGGTCGACCCGAGCGCGACGTCGGCCGCCGCGCCCCCCCTCAACGGCGAGGGCATGGTCTCGTCCGCCGCCGGCGCGGGGGGGCCCGGCAGGGTCGACCCGAGCTCGCCCGGCGCCCCCGAGGCGGCCTGCCCCCCGCCGGCGGCCTCCGGCGCGAGCGCCGCCGGCGGCCTCGACGGCGGGCCCGTGAGCAGCTTGGCCAGCCCGAAGTCGATGAGCTTCACGTCGCCCTCGGGCGTGCGCATCACGTTCGCCGGCTTCAGATCGCGGTGCAGCACGCCCGCGCGGTGCGCGGCGGCCAGGCCCCGCGCCATGTCCAGGCCCAGGCGCAAGACCTCGCGCCAGCCGGGCGCCGGCGCGAGCCGGTCGAGGCTCTGACCGCCTACCAGCTCGTAGACGAGGTAGGGGTGCCCCTGCACCTCGCCCGCGCGGTAGACGGTCACCACGTTCGGGTGCTGAATGCGCGCGAGCGCCCGCGCCTCGACCAGAAAGCGCTGGCGGGCCGCGGCCGAGGGCTCACCCTCGCGAATGACCTTGACGGCCACCTCGCGCTCGAGCGCCACATCGAGGGCGCAGAACACCTGCCCCATGGCCCCCTCGCCGAGGCGAGAAAGAAGACGATACCCGTCGACCTCGAGCGAAGCACAGAGGGCCGCGGGCAACGCCCGCAGAGAAGCGGCAGGAGCCGTCACGGAGCGCATCATACAGCGAGATGGCCCGAAGCCCGCGCCCGGCCGAGCGTCGCGGCGTCGGCGCCCGACCCGCCCGCGCCCCCGGCCCCTACATACATCGTCGCCAAAGCCCCCCGGAGAGCCCGAAACCCGCGCGCCCCGAGGGCGTGCCGCGCACCGCCACCGGGGCGCCCTCCGGGGCCTCGCCCGGGCCCCCGAGCGCGACCGCGCCCCCCCCTTGTTTTTGGCCGTTCGAGCGCGGCCGCCTCGAGGCCGATCTCAACCGTTTATCAGATACGCCGCGGGTTGCAAAGAGCCGCGAGCGAGCTAAAGAACTCGACTCTCTTGATTTAACGCGATTAGCACCCTACGCCCGCCTGGCGCGCCCGGCCGGCCGCCCCCGCGCCCCGGCCCCGACGCCCGACCAGGCCCGACCCCGGCCGAGCGCTCGACCTCGACGCCCGGGCCACCGACCGCGCGGCAACCGCTCGAGCGCGGGCGCTTCGGTACGCCGCCAACGGCCCAGCACGGGCCTGCGCCGGGGCGCCCCGCGGCCGCGCCTGGGCACGCGGCGCCCTCGGGCGGGCCGGCGCGCGCCACCTGCACCTCAACGAAGTGAGCAGCACCATGACGTCCCGGTTCCACCGTTCTTCCCTCCCCGCCGCGATGGCGCTCGCCACGCTTCTCGGCGCCTGCGGCGGCTCGTTCCGCGTCGTGCGAAGGGCCCCCGCCGCCGGCGAGCTCGCCCTCGCCGGCGACCCCGACGAGGCGCGCGAGCAGGCCGAAGACTACATGAGGCGGCAGTGCCCCGAGGGCTACGACGTGCTCGACGAGGGCGAGGCCGTCGTCGGCAGCCGTTCGACGGCCTACGCGCCCGGGTACGGGCGGCGCTCGGGCTTCGTCAACGTCACCACGTCGGACATCGCCGAGTGGCGCATTCGCTACCGCTGCAAAGAAGCGCTCGCGCCCGCGGCGACCGTGCCCGTGCCGCGCCCCGCGCCGGTCGCGCCCGCCTCCGCCCCCCGCCGCGCGCCGGCCGCCCCGCGCGAGCCCGCCGAGGCGACGCCGCCCGCCCCGCCGCCCGCGCGCTCGGCGCCCGCCCCGGCCGACTCGTCGCCCTCGTCGTGGGGCACCTTCGAAGGCTGAAGGCGCGAGCCGAGAGGGGGCTCGGGCCGCGCACGCTCGCCCGAGACCCGGGGCGCGCGCTCCGCGTCGCTCGCGCTAACGTCCGCCGAATTTCGAGCGTCGACGCGAGCTCGGGGGTGAGCTTCTTGTCGCCGAGGCCGATGCCGTTCGCCTTCAGGTCGAAGGCGAGAATGCGGTAATCCTCTTCGTCCGAGAGCTTGCCCGCGCCGCCGGGGGGCACGGCCTTCGTCGCGAACGCGGCGACGTCGCCGGCGGTCTCTCCGGCTCGTTGGTACAACGGAGTCGGACGGGCGCGGGGGGTTCCCCGAAGCGTGGGGCCGGCCGGGCGGGCGCCCAGAGGCAGCCGGGCGCCGGGTCGCGCGCGGCCGGCGGGGGGGTCGAGCGCGCGGCCGCCGGCGCGTCGGGCGTCGACCCACCACCGGGGGCGCGCGGGGGCCGGGGCGCCGAGAATGCGCACACTCGGCGGCAAGCCCACAGGTAGGAGGGCGCCCCCGCTTTTTGTCTTGGCGAAGCACGATTCTACGGAAAGCGGGGCCCAAGCGACCGCGAGTTCGCCCTCTGAACGGGGCCGGGCGGCCCGCGCGTTCATTCTCTGAACGCAATCGCCATCTTCCCTCGAAGCCAAGATTACAAATCGTCAACATTCCTAGTTCGCCTTGACCCCAAGCGCATCCGTCCCGTTAACTCGCGCCCGCCGTCGGAACCCGACGCCATCTCTCGGAGGTGCGTGTGATGTCCGTTTTCCGTTCTTCGAAGGGCCTTTCGTGGCTAGTCGCGCTCGCTTCGATCGCGGCCGCGTGCGTGAGCGGTTGCGCCGACGAGGCGCTCGACGGCGAGCCCGGCGGCGCCGACGGCGACGTCGCGAAGGAGGCGTCGGACGCCGTCGCCGGCGTGCCCGACGCGCTGGTGCAAGAGCGCGGCGCCGACGGCCTGCCGAACTTCGTCACGGGCGACTTCGGCCGCCTGCCCGCGGGCGCCGACGCGCTCGCGGCGGCGAGCATGCCGAGCCTCGCGCGCATCGCGCCGCTCTTCCGCCTGCAGCCCGCCGAGCTGCGCTTCGAGCGGGCCAAGGCCGACGCCCAGGGCTACCGGCACTTCAAGTACCGCCAGCAGATCGGCGGCGAGGACGTCATCGGCTCCGAGGTCGTCGTGCACGTCGACCCGAAGGGGCTCGTCTACGCGGCGCAGGGCAACGCCCGCCGCGGCGAGGCCGTCGACCCGGCGTCGCTCGCGCGCCCGGCGGCGCCGACCGACCTCGGCCCCGAGTACGCCGGCGCCGCCCGCGGCGACGCCCGGCTCGTCTACGTGCAGTCGTCGCGCGACGGCCGCGTCTACCGCGCCTGGCAGGTCGTCGCCGAGGGCACGCGCGGCGGCGACCCCTACAGGGACCGCGTCTACGTCGACGCCCGCACGGGCCGGGTCGTCGACGTGCACCCGACGATTCACTCGGCGCTCAACCGCCGGGTCTACAGCGGCAACAACACGAGCTCGCTGCCCGGCACCCTCCGGCGCAGCGAGGGCCAGGCGCCGACGACCGACAACGTCGTCAACGGCAACTACGACCACCTCGGCGGCGTCTACACCTGCTACCAGCAGCTCTTCGGCCGCGACTCGTACAACGGCGCGGGCGCCGCGCTCACGAGCACGGTTCACCACCAGCAGAACTACGTCAACGCCTTCTGGAACGGCACCCAGATGGTCTACGGCGACGGCGACGGCACGACCGCGAGCTCGCTCGCGCTCTCGTTCGACGTCACCGCCCACGAGCTGACGCACGCCGTGACCGAGAACGAGTCGGGCCTCATCTACCAGAACGAGTCGGGCGCCATCAACGAGGCGCTGAGCGACATCTTCGCCGCCATCTGCGAGTCGGTCTTCTTCGACGGCGGCGCCGTCACGCCCGACACCTGGAAGGTCGGCGAGGACGTCTGGACGCCGGCGACGCCGGGCGACGCCCTGCGCTACATGGACAACCCGACCAAGGACGGCAGCTCGAAGGACTACTACCCCGAGCGCTACGTCGGCACCCAAGACAACGGCGGCGTCCACTGGAACTCGGGCATCGCCAACCACGCCTTCCAGCTGCTCGTCACCGGCGGCCAGCACGTGCGCGGCAAGACCCCCGGCGTCACCGTGCCCGCCCTCGGCATGGAGCAGGCGCGCCAGATCTGGTACCGCGCCCAGACGACGTACCTGACCTCGTCGTCGGGCTTCGCGAGCCTGCGCACCGCGCTGCGCCAGGCCGCCACCGACCTCTTCGGCGCCGACGCCGCCGCCGCGACCGACAAGTCGATGGACGCGGTCGGCGCCCCCGGCGGCGCGCCCGCCCCCGCCGTCACCCTCACCAACGGCACGGCCCTCGGCGGCCAGGGCGCCAGCCAGGGCAACTCGCTCATCTACACCATCGACCTGCCGTCGGGCGCCAGCGACATCCGCGTCACGACCACGGGCGGCTCGGGCGACGCCGACCTCTACGGCAAGATCGGCTCGGCCCCGAGCGGCTCGTCGAACGCCACCTGGAAGTCGGAAGGCGCGACCAGCGCCGAGACCATCACCGTGCCCAACGGCACGACGGGCAAGCTCTTCGTGCAGCTTTTCGCCTACTCGACCTTCAGCAACGTCACCATCAAGGCCGAGTACACGACCAGCGCCCCGCCCCCGAGCAACGTGCTGCAAAACGGCGTGCCCGTCACCAGCCTCGGCGGCGCGGCCAGCTCGAAGAAGGTCTTCACCTTCAACGTGCCCGCCGGCGCGACCAACCTCAAGTTCAACACCTCCGGCGGCACCGGCGACGCCGACCTCTACGTCAAGTTCGGCGCCGAGCCGACCACCTCGAGCTACGACTTCCGGTCCATCAGCGGCACCAACGCCGAGTCGATCGCCCCGGGCACCGCCAAGGTCGGCACCTATTACGTCGTGGTCTACGGCTACGCCACCTACAGCGGCCTGTCGCTGACCGCCTCGTACACGCCCTGAGCGGCCCGCGCCCGCCGGGCGCCCCGCCCCACCGAAGCCGCGCGAGCGGCGGCCCGAGCCGGCCGCCTCCTCGCCGAAAGCGGTGACGGGGCCCTCGGCGCCGGCCTCGGCGACCTCGTCGCCTTTCTGCAAAAGAAAGACGCGAAAGAGTTCCTCCGCGGCTCGCTGCTGTTTTGACGCGGGCCGACGGCGTCGGCGGCCCACGACCGCCGGGGCTCAGTCGCAGGTTTCGGGCAAGGCCCGCTGGCGCTGGCGGGCGCGCCAGCGGGCCAACGGCATGGGGCCGCAGACGAGATCGCTCGCGCCCACGATGGCGCGCGTTCGGGCCCGCGCTCCTGCGCGCCCGCGGCGCCGACGCCTCGCTGCTCGCGCTGCGCTTCGGCCTCTCGCCCGACGCCGAGGCGCGCGACGAAGAGCCCCTCGCCCCCTCGCTGCTCGGCGCGCTGCTCGAGGCGGGCGCCGAGGCCACGGGCGAGCCCTACCTCTCGCTCTCGCTGCCCGAGGCCCTGCCCTTCCGGCGCTACGGCGCCGCCGAGCTCTCGGCGAGGGCCAGCGCGACCCTGCGCGACGCGCTCGCGCATACCGCCCGCTACCTGCCCCTCGTCGTGCCCGGCCTCGAGGGCTCGCTCGACGAAGAGGGGGCCGAGGCCACCTTTCACGTTCGCCCCCGCGCGGGGCGCCCCGCCCGCCGCCACGATCGGCACGTGCACGAGTACGCCCTCGCCCACGCGCTCACGGCCGCCCGCCGCGAGACCGGCCTCGCCCTCCGCCCCGCCCCCGCCTTCTTCGCCCACCCCCGCCCGCCCGACCTCGCCCCGCTCGCGCGCTTCTTCGGCACCCACGATCTCCGCTTCGGCGCCGAGTCGAGCGGCTTCGTCGTGCCCCGCGGGGCGCTCGACGCCCCGACCCGCTCGGCCGACCCGCGCCTGCTGGCCACCGCCATCGACCTCGCCGAGGCCGCCCTCGCCTCGAGCCCCCGAGGCCGCAACACCACGGCCCTCGTCGCCGACCGGCTGCGCACGCTCTTGCCGGACGCCTCGCTCGAGGCCGCGGCCGGCGCCCTCAAGATGAGCCCCCGCACGCTGCAGCGCCGGCTCGAACAAGAAGGCACGCGCTTCGCCGAGGTGCTCGACGGCGTCCGGCAGGGGCTGGCCCGGGGCCTCGTCAAGGACCCCGCCCTGCCCCTCTCCGAGCTCGCCTTCCGCCTCGGCTTCGCCGACCTCGCGACCTTCAGCCGCGCCTTCAAACGCTGGACGGGCATGCCCCCGGGCGCCTTCCGCCGCGTCTTAACGCGACCCGGGCGGCGGCGGCAGCCCGCCGGCGCGACGGCGGCGCGCCGGCGGCGAAGCGCGGGGCGGGCCGGCGGGGCCGGTGCTACGGTAGGGGGCCATGACGCCGCGCGAGCTCGCCCGCCGCTTCGTCGAGGGCCACGAGGCCGCCGCCGCGCTCGAGCGCGAGCGGCTGCGGCAGGCGGGGCCCGACTACCAGCGCGCCTTCGCCGACGCGATGGCGCTCTTCGACGCGGTGGCCGAGGTGGGCGAGCTCTCGCCCGAGATCGTGCGGGCCCGCGAGCGCGAAGACGAGCAGGTGCGCGCCACCTGGGCGAAGCTACGCGCGCGGCTGCTGCGATGACCCCCCCGCGCTCGCCCCGCTTTCTGGCGGCCGTCGAGCTCGCGCAGCGGGCGCTCGACGCCGCGGGGGTGCCCTCGATGCTCATCGGCGGCGTCGCCGTCATCGCCCGAGGCGTGCCGCGTACCACGCTCGACGTCGACGCGACGCTCGAGGGGGCATTGACCGACCTCGACGAGGTCGTCCGGGCGTGGCGCCCGCTCGGGCTCGAGCCCCGAATCGAGGGCGCCGTCGAGTTCGCACGGCGCCACCAGACGCTCCTGCTGCGGGACGCGCGCCACGACGTGCCCGTCGACGTCACGCTCGCGTGGCTGCCCTTCGAGGCGGAGGCGATCGCCCGCAGCGAGCTCGCGAGCCTGGGCGAGTTGCGCGTGCGGGTACCGCGGGTCGAAGACCTGCTCGTCTACAAATTGGTGGCGGGTCGCCCGAGAGATCTCGACGACGCCGAGCGGCTCATGTTGCTCCACCGAGAACGGGTCTCGGCGGCGCGCCTGCGGGGGGTCGTGGGCGAGTTCGCCGCGGCGATTGAAGACGATCGGCCGCTGCGGGCGCTCGAGCGGTTGTTGGCGGGCGCCGGCGGGGCGCCGCGTTGAGCCCGCCCGGGCCCTCGCTCGAGGCGCGCGGCCTCGACGCGCGCGGGCGCCGCCGCCCCGTTCGACCCGCCCCGGCGCGGCGCCTCAGGGCGGCGGGGCGCAGGTGCAGTTCAGGCAGCCGTGCTCGGCGCAGCTGCCGCACGAGGCGGCGACCTGCCGGCGCAGCGCCTCGCGCGCCCGGAACACCCGCACCGCCGCGTTGCCGCTCGAGATGCCCTGCTCTTCGGCGAAGGCCTTGACCGGCAGCCCTTGCACCTCGATGCGCCGCAGGGCCTCGGCGTACTCGGGCTTCAAGGTCTCGGCGAGGCGCCCGACGCACTGGCAGACCGCGTCGTGCACCTCGCCCTCGGGGGCCTCGTGCGCCTCGAGCTCGGCGGCGAACGACGCGAGCGCGCGCTCGGCCGAGCCGCGGCGGCGGTGGTAGTCGACGACGGCGTTGCGCAAGGTGCGGTAGAACCACGCGAGCGCCGACTCGTCGTCGCGCAGGGCGCCGGCGCGGTCGATGCCCCGCACGAAGGCCTCTTGCAGCAGGTCTTCGGCCAGATCGGTTCGGCCGACGCGCCGCTCGAGAAAGCGCAGAAACTCGCGGTGGTTGTCGACCAGCAGGCGAACGACCTCGGGGCTCGGCGCCCGCCGCGCCTCGTCGCCCGCCGCGCCCTCGCCCGGCGCCGCGCCCCCGGCCGGGGCGACGTCGTGGCAGGCGGCTCTGGGCGCGTCGCGCGCGGCGGGCGCGGCGGCGGTCGGGGGCTGGTCGGCGGGCATGGCGAGAGAAGCGTAGCGCGCGGGCCTCGGGGGGTCGATCGGGCCATGGTATGGTCGGCCGCGAAGGCACCGAGACGATGAGCCAGGGCGAGCCGGGGCACGCGAGGGGGGCGAGGGCGTGGCTCTTCCGGGGCGAGGCGCCGGCGGCGACGGTGCTCATCCGGCTCGCGGTGGGCGCGGTCTTCTTGTCGGAGGGCGTGCAGAAGTTCTTGTTCCCCGCCGAGCTCGGGGCCGGGCGCTTCGCCAAGATCGGGCTGCCCGCGCCGGCGCTGCTCGGGCCCCTGGTCGGCGCGGTCGAGATCGCGTGCGGCTCGCTCGTGCTGGCCGGGCTCTTGACCCGGCTCGCGGCGCTGCCCCTCGCCGCCATCATGGTCGTCGCGATCGCGACGACGAAGCTGCCCGAGCTGTCGAAGTCGGGCTTCTGGGCCGCGGCCCACGGCGCCCGCACCGACTGGGCGATGCTGCTCGGCGCGCTCTTTCTCGCCGCGGTGGGGGCGGGCCCCCGGTCGGTCGACGCGAGGCTCGGGCGTGACGGCGGCGCGCGCGGGGGCTGAGGGGGGCGGGGCCCCGCCGCGGGCCCCGCTCGGCGAGCTCGCGGCGCTCTTTCTGCGCCTGGGCCTGACGGCCTTCGGGGGCCCCGCGGCGCACGTGGCGATGATGCGCGACGAGGTCGTCGTCCGCCGGCGCTGGCTGAGCGAAGAGGCCTTCCTCGATCTGGTCGGCGTGACGCAGATCTTGCCGGGGCCGAACTCGACCGAGCTCGCGATTCACATCGGGCTCGAGCGCGGGGGCCCGGCCGGGCTGCTCGTCGCGGGCGCCTGCTTCATCGGGCCGGCGGCGCTCGCGAGCGGCGCGCTCGCGTGGGCGTACGTCCGCTACGGCGCGCTGCCGCAGGCGGGCGGGCTGCTCTACGGCGTCAAGCCCGTCATGATCGCGGTCGTCGCGCAGGCCCTCGTCGGCCTCGGCCAGAAGGCGCTCGTCGGCTGGCACGCCCGCGCGGCGGCGGCGGCGGCGCTCGGGGCGGCGCTCGCGGGCGCCCACGAGCTCGTCGCGATCTCCGGGGCCGGGGCGATCGCGGCCTCCGTCGCGGCGGCGAAGGGCGGCGCGAGGGGGGCGCCGCGGGCGTGGGCCCCGCCGGCGCTCGGCGCGCTCGGGGCGAAGGCGGCGGGCGGGGCGGCGGCGGCGGGGGCGGGCCTCGGGGCGATCTTCGCGGTCTTTCTGAAGACGGGCGGGCTGCTCTTCGGCAGCGGCTACGTCCTGCTCGCCTACCTGCGGGCCGATCTCGTCGAGCGCCGAGGGTGGCTGACGGAGGCGCAGCTGCTCGACGCCATCGCCGTCGGCCAGGTGACGCCGGGCCCGGTGTTCTCGACGGCGACCTTCGTCGGGTACTTGCTCGGCGGGGGCCCGGGCGCGCTCGCGGCGACGGCGGGCATCTTCCTGCCGGCGTTCGTCTTCGTCGCGCTCGCGGGCGGGCTCGCGGCGAGGCTGCGCCGGTCGGCGGCGGCGGGCGCCTTCTTGGACGGGGTCAACGCCGGGTCGCTCGCGCTGATGGCGCTCGTGAGCGTTCACCTCGCGAGGGGCGCGCTCGTCGACGCCCCGGCCGGGCTCATCGCGGCGGCGGGCGGCTTCGCGCTCTTCCGCCTGCGGCTCAACTCGGCCTACCTGGTGCTCTTCGGCGCCCTCGCCGGCCTCGCGCTGACGCGGGCGCGGGGCTGAGGCCGCGGGGCGTCGGGGCCCGCGGGCTGGCATCTCGTTTCGTCTCCCGCGCCGCGGCGGGGCCATCTCGCTTCGGGGCGCGGGGCGGGCCATCTCGCTTCGGGGCGCGGGGCGCTAGTTGGTATCTCATTTCGATTTCCGTGCGCGGCGGGGCCATCTCGTTTCGATGGGGGGCGACCAGGGCCCCTGCGGCCTCGTTTTTGCCTGGCCCCGGGCCGGTTCGGAGGCGTGCTTTTCGGTGATATTCTCAAAGCGATGACTTGTATTCAGCGCTCGCACCGTTTAGAAATAAGGCGTGGCGGGCGCGGCGGCCCGCCCGAGGGGCCCTCGCAGATCATGTGGATAGTCCGGCTCGCCCTGCGCCGCCCGTACACCTTCGTGGTGATGGCGCTACTCTTGCTCGTCGCGGGCTACCGCACGGTGCGCACGATGCCGACCGACATCTTCCCGTCGGTCGACGTGCCGGTCATCAGCGTGGTGTGGTCGTACGCCGGCCTGCCCGCCCAGCAGATGGAGCAGCAGATCACGCAGTTTAGCGAGTACACCATCGCGGGCAACGTGGCGGGCATCAAGTCGCTCGAGAGCGACAGCTTCGACGGCACGTCGGTCATTCGCGTGTTCTTGCACCCGGGGGCCGACGTGCCCTCGGCGATGGCGACGATCACGGCGATGTCGCAGGGCATCTTGCGGCGCATGCCGCCGGGCACCTCGCCGCCGCTCATCTTGCGCTACAGCGCCTCGAGCGTGCCGATCGTGCAGCTCGCCTTCAAGAGCGACACGCTGAGCGAGGCCGAGATCTTCGACCACGTCAACCAGCGCGTGCGCACGATGCTGAGCGTCATCCCCGGCACGCGCTTCCCGCTGCCCTCGGGCGGCAAGGCGCGCCAGATCTCGGTCGACCTCGACCTCGGGGCCCTGCGGGCGCAGGGGCTCTCGCCGACCGACGTGGGCCAGGCCATCACGGCGCAGAACCTCACCCTGCCGACGGGCAGCGCGAAGATCGGCGAGCGCGAGTACCGGGTGACGCTCAACTCGAGCCCCGAGGCCATCGCGGCGCTGAACGACGTGCCCGTCCGCTCGGCGGGGGGCCGCACGGTGTTCGTGCGCGACGTGGCGCACGTGCACGACGGGTTCGCGGCGCAGGTGAGCTTCGCCCGGCAAGACGAGCGGCGCGCGGTGGTGCTCTCGGTGCTCAAGACGGGCGAGGCGTCGACGACCGAGGTGGCGCGGCGGGTGAAAGAGCTCCTGCCGGCGGTCCGGGCGTCGGCGCCGCCGGGGCTCGAGGTCGAGCTCTTGGCCGACCAGTCGGTCTTCGTCACCGAGGCGATCGACGGCCTCCTGCTCGAGGGCCTCGTCGCCGCGTTCTTGACCGCGACGACGGTGCTGCTCTTCTTGGGCAGCTGGCGCTCGACGCTCGTCGTGGTCGTGTCGATACCCCTGAGCGTGACGGCGGCGCTGCTCGGGCTGCGGGCGCTCGGGCACACGGCCAACACGATGACGCTCGGGGGCCTCTCGCTCGCCGTCGGCATCTTGGTCGACGACGCCACGGTCGAGGTCGAGAACGTGCACCGGCACCTCGCGATGGGCAAGCCGCTCGACCGCGCCATCCTCGACGGGGCGCGGCAGATCGCGGTGCCGGCCTTCGTCGCGTCGCTGTCGATCGGGCTCGTGTTCGTGTCGCTCGCGTTCCTCGACGGGCCGGCGCGCTTTCTCTTCCTGCCGATGGGCCTGGCGGTGGGCTTCGCCGTGATGGCCTCGTACGCGCTCTCGCGCACGCTCGTGCCGACGATGGTGCTCTTCCTCTTGCGCGACGAGCGGCGCGGCGGCGCCTCGCGGGGGCCGCTCGGGCGGGCGCAGCGGGCCTTCGAGGGGGCGTTCCGGCGCCTCGAGGCGGGCTACGCGGGGCTGCTCGCGGGGGCCCTCTCGCGGCGGGGGCGCGTCTGCTTGGGCTTCGGGGCGGTGGCGGCGGCGGCCGCGGCGCTCTCGCCCTTCGTCGGGCGCGACTTCTTCCCCCAGGTCGACGCGGGGCAGATCCGGCTGCACGTGACGGCGCCGCCGGGCACGCGGCTCGAAGAGACCGAGCGGCACTTCTCGGCCGTCGAGGCGACGATCAAGCGCGTCATCCCCGAGGCCGAGCGGGGCACCATCCTCGACCAGGTGGGGGTGCAGCAGGCCTACACGCTCGCCATCACCGACAGCGCCAACGTGAGCACGTCCGACGGCGAGGTGCTGGTGACGCTCAAGCCGGGCCGCTCGAAGAAGACGGCCGAGTACGTCGCGGCGCTGCGGCGCGAGCTCGGGCGCGAGCACCCCTCGCTCGGGTTCTACTTCCAGCCGGCCGACATCGTGACCCAGATCTTGAACTTCGGCCTGCCCTCGCCCGTCGACGTGCAGGTGAGCGGGTTCAAGCGCGACGCGACGCTCGCGGCGGCCCGCCAGATCGCGCGCGAGCTCGCGGCGGTGCCCGGCGCGGCCGACGTGCGGCTGCACCAGATCGTCGACGCGCCCCGGCTGCACGTCGAGGTCGACCGGCAGCGCGCGCTCGAGGTGGGCCTGACCCAGCGCGACGTCGCGGGCGACCTGTTGCTGGTCTCGTCGTCGAGCGGGCAGACGACGCCGACCTTCTTCACCGACCCGAAGACGGGCTTCGCCTACCCGGTCTCGGTGCAGGTGCCCGACTACCAGGTCGACTCGCTCGACGCGCTGACCACCCTGCCGCTGCGCGCGCCGGCCGGCACGCAGCTGCTCGGCGACCTCGCCGCGATCGAGCGCCGCACGACGCCGGTCTTCGTCACGCACAAGAACGTGCAGCCGACCTACAACGTGCGGGCCGACGTGCAAGACGCCGACCTCGGCTCGGTCGCGGCGCGCGCGCAGGCGATCGTCGAGGCGGCGCGGGCGAAGCTGCCGCCCGGCTCGACCGTCGAGCTCCGGGGCCAGGCGGCGAGCATGCGCGAGGGCTTCGCGGGGCTCGGGCTCGGGCTGCTCGTCGCGGCGCTGCTCGTCTACGCGCTGATGGTCGTCAACTTCCAGTCGTGGCTCGACCCGCTCGTCATCTTGGCCGCCCTGCCCGGCTCGCTCGCGGGCCTCGTCTTCTCGCTCTTCGCGACGCAGACGAGCTTCAACATCCCCTCGCTGATGGGCGCCATCCTGAGCGTGGGCGTCGCGACGATGAACTCGATCCTGGTGGTCACGTTCGCGCGCGAGCGGCGCGCGGCGGGCCTGGGCGCGCGCGAGGCGGCGCTCGAGGCGGGGCGCGTGCGCCTGCGGCCCGTGCTGATGACGGCGCTCGCGATGGGCGCGGGCATGCTGCCGATGTCGCTCGGCCTGGGCGAGGGCGGCGAGCAGAACGCCGCGCTCGGGCGGGCGGTGCTCGGCGGGCTCTTCGGCGCCACGCTCGCCACGCTCTTCTTCGTGCCCGTCGTCTACAGCGCCCTCGGGGCGCGCGCCCGCCCGCGCCGAGAGACCCCCGACCTCAAGCCGCACCCGGAGGCGCCGCCGGCCCAGTGGGCCGAGGCGGCGGAGTGAGCCATGCAAGCCAAGGGCCCCGATCCGAGCCACGTTCGTAGTGCCCTGCCCCCCTGGCAGCAAGCAAGGGGGGCGGGCCCCCGGGCCGACGCCCTGCCCACGCGCACCCCGCCCTCGGGCGCGCCCGCCGCGCGCACCCCGCCCTCGGGCGCGCCCGCCGCGCGCACGCCCCACGCGGGCACGCCGGCGCCGCCCACGCCCTCGGGCCCGCACGCGCCCGACTCGGTCGTCGCCGCCCCGCGCTCGCAGGCAAACGACGTCGAGCGAACGCAGATTTACGTGCACCCCGCCGCCCTCAAGCCGCCTTCGCCGGCGCCCGCCCCCGGCTACGGCCCCGCGCCGCAAGCCGTCGCGCCCGGCCCCTCTCCGCACGCCTCGCCTCTTGGCTACGGCACCGCGACGGCCCCGGCGCCCGGCGACGGCCCCCCGCAGGCCCCCGGCTACGCCCCCGCGCCCCACCCCTTCGCACAGGCCCCGGCGCCCTTCGTCAGCGGCCCGCCGACCGGCCCCTCGCCCTTCGCGGGCCCGCCGCCCTTCGCGCCGCCCCCGAGCGCGGCGCCGGCGCCCGCGCGCTCCCCGCTTCGGGGCGGGCTCCTGTTCTTCGGCGGCATCGTCGTGCTCTCGGCGCTCGCCGTCATCGGCGCGCTGCCCAAGCTGCGCCGGGGCGAGGCGCAGGCCGCCGCGCGCGCCGAGGCCACGGCGCCGCGCCGCGTGCTCGCCCGCCGCGTCGCCCCCGGCCCCCGGCAGGTGACGCTCACCCTGCCCGCCACCGCCTCGGCCCTGCGCTCGACCGCCGTGCACGCGAAGACCACGGGCTACGTGCGCCAGGTCGGGGCCGACATCGGCGAGCGGGTCAAGGCGGGGCAGCTGCTCGCCCGGCTCGAAGTCCCCGAGACCGAGCAAGAGCGGCAGGTCGCCCAGGCCCGGCTCGAAGAGGCGAACTCGAACGCGCGGCTCGTGCAAGCGATCACCGAGAAGCAGACCCGGCTCGCCGAGAGCGGCGCCGTCAGCGCCGTCGAGGGCGACGAGGCGCGCCTGCGGCAGACCTCGGCGCGCGCCTCGGTGCGGGCGACGAAGGCCGAGCTCCGGCGCCTCGACGCGCTCAACGCCTACCAGCGCGTCACCGCGCCCTTCGACGGCGTCGTCACCAAGCGCCTGGTCGACCCGGGCGCGCTCGTGGGCGCGGGCGGCGGCGCGCTCTTCGAGGTCTCCGACGTCAGCACGCTGCGCGTCTTCGTCGACGTGCCGCAGTCGCTCGCCGCCGCCGTCGCCGGCGGGCTCGAGGCCGAGGTCGTGCTGCCGCGCTCGCAGGCCGAGCCGGTCAGGGGCACGATCGTGCGCAGCGCCGGCGCCCTCGACCCGACCCTGCGCACGCTGCGCACCGAGATTCACATCCCCGGCGGGGGCGCCGTGCTCGCCGGCTCGTTCGTCAACGTCCGCCTGAAGCTGCCGAACGACCGGGCCCTGCCCGCCCTGCCCGCCAGCGCCCTCATCGTCCGCAAAGAGGGCACCCTCGTCGCCACCCTCTCCGACGATGATCGCGTCCACCTCGTGCCGGTCAAGCTCGGGCGCGATCTCGGCAAAGAGATCGAGCTTCTCGCCGGCGCCGCCGAGGGCCAGCGCGTCGTCGCCAACCCCCCCGACGATCTCGCCGAGGGCGAGAAGGTGCGCGCGGTCGAGCCGCCCCCGGCCGAGGCGCCGGCGGGCAAGCCGTAGCGCCCCGCGGGCCCGCGCCCGATCGCGCGCCAGGGCCGCCCCGGCGCGGGGTCAGAGCACGACCGGCGTCGCCCCGGGCGGCACGGGCTCGTCGCCCACGACGACGGCGAAGGCCCGGTCGCGCAGCGAGGCGTCGGCCGAGAGGGCGGCGGCGAGCGGGGTGACGACGCGCTCTTCGACCGTGCGCTTGAGGGGGCGGGCGCCCATCGTCG
Organism: Polyangiaceae bacterium; assembly: GCA_035762175.1. GTDB lineage: Bacteria > Myxococcota_A > Polyangia > Polyangiales > Polyangiaceae > DASTPP01. Next base: position 31,199 of record DASTPP010000340.1, read on the forward strand.
GGTGGAAGCCGGCGCGCGCGAGCTCGGCGCGGGCCCGGGCGCTGACGGCGAGCGACAGGCCCCGGCGGGCGAGGCCGGCGCGGGCGCGCACCTCGTCGATCGTGAGGTCGACGACGCGCTCGACGTCGGCGGGCGAGAGCGGCCGGAACGAGAGCACGGCGTCGATGCGGTTGAAGAGCTCGGGCCGAAAGTGCTGGCGCACCGCGCGCACGTAGTCGCCCGCGCCCGCGGCGCCGAAGCCGAGCGCGCCCCGGTCGCTGACGCCGAGGTTCGAGGTCATCACCACGATGGCCCCGCGGAAGTCGACGAGGCGCCCGCCCGAGTCGGTGAGCCGGCCCTCGCCGAGCACGCCGAGCAGGAGGTCGAAGACGTCGGGGTGCGCCTTCTCGATCTCGTCGAGCAAGACCAGCGAGAGCGGCTGCTTGCCCACCTGCTGCGCGAGCGAGGTGACCCCCTCGCCGACCTCGAGCAGCCGCTGGGCCGAGCCGCGCAGGCCGTACTCGCTCATGTCGACGCGCACGAGGCGCGCGGCGTCGCCGAAGGTGACGCGGGCGAGCTGCTTGGCGAGCTCGGTCTTGCCGACGCCCGTCGGGCCGACGAAGAGCAGCGTGCCGCAGGGCCGCTCGGGGTCGTTCATGCCGGCCTTGAAGCGCGCGAGCAGGCGCCCGCAGGCGGCGCAGGCCTCGTCTTGCCCGATGACGCGCTCGCGCAGCTTGGCCGCGAGGTCGGCCGCGCTCGCCGCGTACTCGTCGGAGAGCAGCTCGACCGGCACGCCCGTGAAGCGCGAGAACGCCTCGGACACGTCGCGGGCCCGGAAGGTCTTCTTCTCGGCGGTCGACGAGGCCAGCCAGTCGACGAAGCGGAAGGCCTTGCCGGGCAGCGCCTGGTCGCGCTGCACGTCGGCGACGTGCCGCACGAGGCGCCGGACGGCGTCGTCGTCGAGCGCGAGGGTCGGCTTGCGCGCGGCGTAGGGGGCGACGAGCTGGGCGGTGTCCTCGGCCGTCCGCTCGTCGACGCGCACGACGAGAAAGCGCTGCACGAGCGCGGCGTGCCGGCGCGCGAGCCGCTCGAGCTCGGAGGGCGTGGCCTCGGCGAGCAGGCTGACGTCGCCCGCGGCGACCGCCGGCTCGAGCATCTCGGCGATCGAGGTGCCGTCGGGCTGCGGCCGCGCGAGCGCCGCGAGCCGGTCGACGTAGAGCCACTCGCCCCGGCCCGAGAGCTCTTCGATGAGGGCGAAGACGCGCTCTTGCCACTGGCCGAGCCAGACCATGCCGGCGACGATGCGGTCGGCCGAGGTGCTCCAGAGCCGGGGGCGCTCGCGCCGCTTCGCCTCGCGGGCCTGCTCGACGAGCAGGCGGGCCGCCCGGCGCACGAGCGCGCTCTTGCCCGCGCCGGGCGGCCCCACGAGCAGCACCGAGGGCAGCGGCGAGCGGCGGGCGGCGGCCGCGAGCGCCGGCAGCTCGGGCGCCTCGCCGACGACCGGGGCGAGCTTGCCGCGCGCCAGCAGCGCGACCAGATCGTCGGCCACCTTGCCGAGCTCGGGCGGCGGCGGCGCCTCGTCGTCGGCCGAGCGCTCGGCCCGGCGCGCGAGCAGCTCGGGCGCCCAGGCCCGCACGTACTCTTCGCCCTCGGCCCGGTAGTCGTAGACCCAGCGCGGCTGCTCGCCCATCAGCCAGAAGCTGAGCAAGACCGAGAGCACCTCGCCCGCCGAGTCGAGATCTTCGAGCACGAACCAGGCGCCGAAGCGGGGCAGCATCACCCGGTAGGCGTGGGGCAGCTCGGCGCGCGGCAGCTCGCTCCGCGCCTCGTCGGTGGTCTTCACCTTCGTCCAGGCGTAGCTCACCCGCAGGGGTATGGTCGCCTTGCCGATCACCGGCCGCTTCTTGACGGTGGTCAGCGGGCGCACGTCGACCCGGGTCTTCTGCACCTGAAAGGTCTCGGCCCAGAGGTAGCGGTCGATCGCGTCGCTGCCGTCGGCCTCGGCGCGCAAGAGCGCCTGCTCGAGCAGCGCGAGCACCTCGGCCTCGCTCGCGCCGTAGGCCGCGGGCGGCGGGGCGTCGAAGAACGAGTTCCACGCGCGCATCAGGATGCCCGTCTTGCGCCCGTCGTGGTGCGTCACGAAGTAGACGCGCAGCGACTTGGCGCTCACGGCGGGCCCGCCTCGCGCGAGAGGCGCAGCAAGAAGATGGGCGCGAGAGCCTCGCCGAGGCCGCGGGCCCAGACGGTGTCGGCGTAGCCGATGCCGTAGTCTTCGATCGCGAAGGGGGCGGGCCCCGCGCGGGTCTCGCGGCGCAGGGCGCGCACGAGCGGCGGCAGCGCCGGGCGCCTCCCGGGCGCGCCCTCGCCGGCCAGCGCGCGCGCGTACTCGGCCCGCGCCGCGACGAAGGCCTCGGTCAGGGCGCCGGCCGTCGCGGCGCCCGCGGCGTCGGCGGGCAGGGCGCGCACGCCGACGAGCGCCGGCGCGTGGGCCGGGTCGTAGAGCACGTGCGTGCCGGCCTCGCCCTCGAAGAGGTCGAAGAGGCACATGCCCGCGGCCCGAATGGCGACTTGCGCCACCTCGCGCCCCGGCCCCGCGTCGCGCGCGAGCGCCGCCCGCAGCCCGGCCGCGTCGCCCCCCCGCTCGAGGGCCCCGTCTTCGCGCGCGAGCGACCAGCCGTCGAGCTCGCCGCGGCGCTGGCCCCCGGGCGGCGCGAGCAGGGCGAGGTAGGCCTCGGCGAGGGGCCGCAAGAGCTGCGCGGCGTGCGGGGGGCCCGGCTCGAGGGGGGCGAGCTCGAGCGAGACGGCGTGGCGCGCGGGGTCGTCGGCGGCCGCGAGGGCGCGGCGCAGGAAGGCCACCTCGGCGAGCGCCTCGAGCATCGCGCGCTGGGTGCGCGCGCGCAGGTCGGGCAAGACCTCGGCCGAGCTCAAGACGCGCAGGTGCCGCCGCGTCCAGGTGAATTTGGACCCATACTCGACGGTGTCGCGGCGGAAGATCTGGCGGTCGAGCGCCTGGCGGTCGAGCTCGCGCGAGCTGATCAGCATCAGCTCGACGCGCTCGCGCAGCGAGCGCACGAGCCCGCGCAGGCCGTCGAGCCGAAAGAGCGCGTCGGCCTCGTCGCGGCGGCCCGTGGCGAGCGCGCTCATGGCCGCGCGAATGCGCCCGGCGAGCGCGGCGAGCTCGGGCGCGCGCTCGGCCTCGTCGAGCACGTCGAGGCTCGCGTGCAGGTGCGGCGCGAGCGCCTCGGCGCCGAGGTCGAGCAGCGGCTCGAGCGCCGAGCGCAGGGGCGCCGACGCGACCTCGACGAGCGCGTCCTGCTCGACCCGGAAGGGGGAGGCCGGGTCGCGCTGGGCGAAGATGTGCAACACCCGCAGCGCGGCGCCCGGCGCCTTGGCGATCTCTTCGCCGACCAGCGAGCCGATTCGATCTTCGAGAAAGCGCTTGAGCGAGCGGGCGCCGTCGCGCTGCTCGAAGGCCTCGGCGACGACGCGGTCGACGACGGCGCGGTTGGCGCGCACGAAGATGTGCCGGCCGCGGACGCCCCGGCGCGAGAGCAGCTTGTCGAGCTCCTTCTGGGCGACGCCGGCGGCCGACTCGCGCGAGAGCGGCGCGAAGGGCACGACGGCGTCGATGCGGTTGAAGAGCTCGGGGGGGAAGAAGTCGCGCACCGCCCGGGCGACGTCGGCCATGACCGCCTCGGCCTGGTCGCCGAAGCCGACCGGGGCCGAGGGCCTCGCGCCGAGGTTCGAGGTCAGGACGATGACCGCGTGCGTGAAGCTCGCCGTCGCGCCCGCCGCGTCGGTGAGCCGGCCCTCGTCGAAGAGCTGCAGAAAGAGGTTGAGCACCGACGGGTGCGCCTTCTCGACCTCGTCGAAGAGCACGACCGAGAAGGGCTGCTCGTGCGCGGCCCGCGTCAGCAGCCCGTCGGGCTGGTAGCGGTCGCCGATGAGCCGCGCGGGCGCGTCGGGCGAGCCGAACTCGCCCATGTCGAAGCGCACGAGCCGCGCCTCCGACCCGTACAGGTACGCCGCCAGCGCCTTGGCCAGCTCGGTCTTGCCCGTGCCCGTCGGGCCCGTGAAGAGGTAGACGGCATAAGGCCGCCGCGGGTCGACCAGCCCCGCACGAATCTTCAGCACGAGCTCGGCCGCGAGCCCGACCGGCCCCGGCTGCCCGATGACGCGCGCGCCGAGCCGCCGCTCGACGTCGGCGGCGAGCAGCGGCTGGTCGGCGCGCAAGAGCTCGGGGGGCAGCCCCGTGCGCGCGGCGAGGTGCTCGATCACCCAGGCCGGGTCGATGACCGTGGGCTCGTCGAGCTGCCGGGCGCGGTCGGCGAGCTGGCGCAAGAGCTCGAGCGCGCGGCCCGGCTGGGCGCGGTGCGAGAGCAGCGACGAGCCGAGCTCGAGCACCGTGCGCAGCGCCATCGGCTCGAACTCGATCTGGCTCTCGGCCTCGATCGAGCGCGCCGCCTCGAGCAACATGCGAAACGTCTCGTCGGTCGTCGCCTCGCGCACCGGCACCCGGGCGAAGAGCGAGGCGAAGGCCGGCGCGTCTTGCTCGAGGCGGGCGAGCTCGGCCTCGGTGCACTCGCCGAGCAGCACCGCCTCGCCCCGGGCGACCGGCCCGCGGAAGACGTCGGCGAGCGCCCGCGACGAGTCGCGCGCCTGCCCGATGCGCCCGAAGGCGTGCAGGTCCGGCACGTAGAGCACGACGCGCTTGCCGCGCACGTCCTCGAGCAGGTCGGTCACCCGCTGCTCCCAGTCGCCGACGTAGATCATGCCGGCGATGATGCGCTTGCCCGTCACCTCCCAGACGTGGGTGACCCGGTCGAGGTTGCGGTGGCTCGCGAAGTCGTCGATTTCGAGCAGATCGTCGACCAGCCGCTCGACGAGCGCGCTCTTGCCCGAGCCGGGCGGGCCCACCACGATGGTCGATCGCTTGTTGCGGCCGCCGAGCAGCATCTGCAGCTGCTCGCGCCAGGGCGATCGGGGCGAGGCCGCCTCGGCCTCGGCGGCGCTGCGGCGGGCGGTGCGGTCGACGCCGACGCCCGGCAAGACCTTCATGCCCTGGCGCTTCGGCTTGCCCTTCTGCGTCGGGTCGGCCCGCAAGTCGTCCCACAGGCCTTTGCGCTTGCCCGCCACCGCGTCGAGCAGCCCCCGCGGCGAGAGCGAGAAGCCGAGCGCGCGCACCAGATCTTTGCCGTCGGACCAGAGCTCGTCGACGTCGTCGACCTTGAGCTCGGCCCAGGCCTGCCCGAACCAGAGGCTCGCCTGGTCTTCGAGCGGCCACGACGCGTCGACGGGGAACCACTCGTCTTGCCGGTGCGGGTGGTACGCCGCCGTCAGCACGCGGTCGCCGCCGGCCGGGCGGGGCTCGATGACGAGCGGGGCGAGGCCGCTCACGCGGCGCTTGCGGCCCCCGTCGTCGATCGTCAGCTCGACGCGCACGCGGCGCAGGTGCGTGCCCTTCTTCAGGTCGAAGGCGAAGAGCGCGCCCGGGTCGGCCGCGTCGGCGGCGCGGCGCAGATCGTCGACGATCTGCTGGTGCAGCTTCGCCGGCTGCGTGCCGTTGCGGCGGCGGGTGAAGGCGCCGAGCCCGAGCGTCGACCAGTCGTAGAGGGCCCCGCGCCGGCGCTGGTAAATAGGTACGGTGACGTTCATCGCTCGCGACGCACCCTCTCTTCGATGGCCTCGACCGCGTCCTTGGCGTCTTTCAGGCCGACGCCGCTGAGCTCTCGGTAGCGCTTGATGGCCTCGAGCTTGTGGCCCGAGCGCAAGAGGGTGACGATCTCTTCTTCGTCCTCGCTCGAGGGCACTCTGCCTCGGAACGACGCCTCGCGATCGAGCTTGCCCTCGTCGCAGAGCATCAAGTACGCGACGACGACCTCGGCGTGGCGGCGCCAGTACTCGGCCGGCGGCAGCTCGAGCCAGGTTCGGCCCGCGACCTCGGTGCGTCCGCCCGCGTAGACGTGCTGGCGCGCGGGGGGCTGCTTCGAGCGGCCCTCGATCTCGGCCGGCGGGTCGGGGTCGAGCGCGGGCCAGTGCACCTCGTCGAACGTGGTGCGCAGGCCGACGCGGTGCACGAAGAGCTGGGTCGGCTCGTCGTCGGCCGTGAAGCGATGCAGCCCCCCCTCGAGCGCGAGGTGAATGGCGTCGGGGCCCCGCACGCGGAGCAAGAGGGCGAGGGGCTTTCGGTCCTTGTCGAGCGCGCGCTCGAGAGCGCGCGCGGGCGGGCGGGGCGGGCCCCAGCGGCGGTCTTTCGGCCAGTCGGGCGCGTCGCCCCGCTCGCCCCGGTCGAAGTGCACCTCGACCGACCAGGCGCCCCGGCCGCCGTGCTCGGCGAGGCCCGGCAGGTAGAGCGAGAGGGCGCGCCGGTCGTCGAGCTCTTGCACCAGAACGGTGCACTCGTCGCGCCGCGGCTCGAGCGCGACGAGGGCGGAGGCGAGCGGCGGCATGAACTCGGCCCGGGCCGCGAGGGCCTCGCGCCGGAAGGCGCCCACGCTCTCGCCGCGAAAGTAGGCGACGAGGGCCGCGTCTTCGGCCGCGCGGGCGCGGTCGGAGGGCCCGGCGAGCGCCCGCAAGAGCTCGGCGAGGCGGTGGTGCTCGGACTGCAGGCGGCGGTAGTCGCGGGCCTCGCGCGCGGTGCGGCGGGCGTCCTCGCCCGACTCGCGCCCCGGGGCGGGCCGGTCGCCGTGCCCGAGCTGGGCGACCAGGAACTTCACCTGCTCGCGCAGCTCGGCCACGCGGTCGACCCGCAGCGCCCGCGCGATCTCGCGCCGCGCCTCCGACACGGCGCGCATGGCCACGTCTTCTTGCGCGGGCTTGGCCCGGCCGCGGCGCACGAGCGAGGCCCGCAGCCCCCCGGCCTCGTCGCCGGCGAGCGCGTGCGCCGGGCCGGGCTCGGCGGCGTCGCGCACGTCGACGTCGACGTCGCTGGCGTCGCCCCGGGCCGCGAGGGCGCGGGCGACGAGCCCGACCAGCCGCTGCTCGACGTGCCGGCGCAGCGCGCGGGCGCCGTAGGCGGCCGAGTACCCCTCTTCGCCGAGCCGCGCGACGGCCGCGTCGCTGACCGAGAGCAGGCAGCCCGGCTCGAGCAGGCCGCGCCGGCGCGAGGCCCGCTCGATCGCCATCGTGACGAGGGCCTGGCGGTGCTCGGGCCCGAGATCGTCGAACGCGACGACGCGGTCGATGCGGTTGCGAAACTCGGGCCGGAACGCCGCCGCCACCGCCCGCTCGTAGTGCGACGCGCCCGGCGAGGCCCCCTGCCCGAAGCCCACCGCCGCGCGGCGCTCGGCGGCCCCCAGGTTCGAGGTCATGATGACGATGGCGTTGTGAAAGTAGGCCGTGCGCCCGGCCGCGTCGGTCAGGCGGCCCTCGCCGCAGACCTGCAAGAGCAGGTCGAAGACGGCGGGGTGCGCCTTCTCGATCTCGTCGAGCAAGAGCACGCAGAAGGGCTGCTCGCGCACCTTGCGCGTGAGCACCCCCTCGCCCCGATCGTCGCCGCGAATCAGGCGGTCGGCGGCCAGCGCGTCCGTGTATTCGCTCATGTCGAAGCGCGAGAGCCGCTCGGCCCCGTCGCCCGACGCCCCGAAGAGAAACTCGGCGAGCGCCCGCGCGAGCTCGGTCTTGCCCACCCCCGTCGGCCCGACGAAGAGAAAGGTCGCGAGCGGCTTGTCGCGCGGCTGCAGCCCCGCCTTCACCACGCACACCGCCTCGGCCACCCGCCGCACGGCCGCGCCCTGGCCGACCACGCGGCGGCCGAGCGCGGCGACGACGTCGCCGAGGCGCAAGGGGCGGTCTTCGCGCAGCAGAAAGGGCGGCACGCCCGTGCGCAGGCTCGCCGCCTCGTACATCTCGTCGACGCCGAGGGGCCTTCGGGCATCGCCGTGCATCGCCTTGAGCTCGTCGTAGAGCCGCATCGCCTTGCCGGGAAAGTGCTCGTACGCGACGTACCGGTCGGCCAGGTCGACGATCGGCGCGAGCGCGTCTCCGGCGACGCGGGGCGCGTCGGGCTCGTGCCGGCGCGACCAGGCGTCGCGGGCGCGCAGCGCGGCGAGCGCCCCCGCCGCGTCGAAGGGCGGCACGCGCACCCGGGCGAGCGAGGCGAAGAAGCCGACGTTCTGCCGCTCGGCCCGGTCGACCCGGTCTTCGTGCATCTCGCCCGCGACCGACACGAGGCCCCGCTCGACCCAGGGCCGCAGCGCCCCCGGCACGTCGATCGACGACCGCCCCCGCTCGGTGAAGAGGTCGGCCAGATCGTCGAACCAGACCACCGCGCCGAGCAGCGACGCCGCCTCCATCACCCGGCGCACCCGCTCTTGCCACTGGCCGAGCCCGCTCATGCCGGCGATGAGCGCCGCCCCCGAGGTCGCCCACACGAGCGGCGAGCGGCCCGCGCCGAGCTCGCGGTCGACGAAGGCCTGCACGAGCGCGCTCTTGCCGACCCGCTCGCGCCCGACCAGAAGCACGCTCTGGCGCGAGCCCTCTTTCGCCGGCCCGAGCAGCCTGCCGAGCAGATCGAGCTCGCGCTCGCGGCCGACCAGCGGCGGCGGCGCGCCGTGGTAGGCCCGGCGCTGGGCGTGCACCGGCTGCGCCACCGAGTCGAGAATCATGACCGCGCGCTTGCGCCGCTCTTGCTCGACGATCGCCTTCTTGAGCGCCGACGCCCGCGCGCCCGGGCCCGCCTCGCCCCGATCGAGATCGAGCTCGAGGGGCTCGAGCCGGCTGCGCCGCGCCGGCAAGAGGCCGAGGTAGGCCTGCGGCCCCGCCCCCATCGCGAACCAGAGCCGCCGCACCTCGTGCACCACGCGCGCGTCGACCGCCGCCTCGACCCGCCGCGCGGCCTCGCGGGCGAGCTCGGCGTCGTCGAGGCCCCGCGCCTCGAAGCGCTCGTCGACCGCGACGTAGCCCGTGTACGCGAGCGGCAAGATCATGATCCAGAGCTCGGCCTTCACCCGCGCCTCGCCCTCGCGCGGGCGCGACACCGCCGTCGGCTGCGCGGGCACGACCGCCGTCGGCACCTCGATCGGCGTCGCGACGGCGAGCCGCTTCGGCAAGTCTTCGCGGGGCACGAGGGCCGAGGGCTTGCGCAGCGCCGTGCCCTCGGGCAGCGAGAAGCGCGCGAGCGTCTCGGCGTCGGACGCCGCGAGGTGCTCGGCCAGGCAGATCTTCTGCTCGAGCAGCGCCTCGTCTTCGGGCCCGAGCGACACCAGGCTCGCGTCCGCGAGCGGCGCGCAGAGCGCGTCGCCGCCCCCGAGCGTGCGAACGAAGAGAAGCGTGCGGAGGCGCAGCGGCGGGACGACGTCGGTCGGCAAGGGGGCGCAGAATACCGGCAGGGGGCCCCGCCGCGTAGCTCGAAAGGTGCGGCCCGGGCCCGCCGGGCGCCCCCGCCGCGCGGCGCGAGCGGCGCGCCCCGGGGCCAGCGGGGGCGACCCCCTGCCGCCCGGGGCGCCCTACCCCTCGCGCGCCGACGCGGCCGCGATGGCTTCGCGGGCCCGGGCGGCGAGCGCGGCGCTCGCCTCGAGCTCACGCCCGAGCAGGCGCCGGACGGGCAGCGCGATCGAGACCGAGTTGGTCAGAAAGCAGCCCGCCGCCCGCCCGAGCGCCTCGATCGGCAGGGGCTCTTCGACGAGGGGCAGGCCGCCGAGGCGCCCGCCCTCGAGCAGCACCTCGCGCACGATGCCGGGCAGGCAGGGCGCCGAGGCCGGCGGCGTCACGACGCGGTCGTCGAAGGCGGCGAAGAGGTTGGCGGTGGGGCCCTCGCAGATCTCGCCCCGCTCGTTGACGAAGAGCGGGCCCTTGGCCATCACGGCGTATTGTTTGAGGTACGAGGTCGCCTTGTGGTTGGCGAAGCGATCGCCCGCCCGGTACGAGCCCCGCTCGAGCTCGGCCACCTCGACGCCCTCGCGCTGCAGCCGCGCGCGGTCGGGCGGCGCGTCGCGAAAGGTGACGAGCGTGTGCCCGTCCGAGACGTTGAGCTTCATCACGGCGGGGCGCCCGGCGCCCGCCCGGTCGCCGCGCTCGAAGGCAGCGCCGAGCGACGCGAGCAGGCGCGCGGGCTCGAGCAGGCCCCGGTCGGCCGGCCCCCGCACGGCCGGCAGCGCCTCGAGGCTGCGGCCGAGGCGGGCGAGGTGGCGCGCGAGAAACTGCGGCGCGCCGCCCTCGAGGGCCAGGGTCTCGAAGAGGCCGCAGCCGAAGAAGAAGCCGGCCATGAACTGATCGAGGCGCAGCGCCCCGAGCTCGACCGGCTCGCCATCGAGGAGGGCGACGGGGTACACGCTAGCCCCGCCCTTCTTCGCGCATCACCGTCTGACCGATCGCGTTGAGCAGCGGCATGTTCGTCGCCGTAATATAGCGCACCGGCCCCCCCGCGGCCGCCACGTGGCGGTGCCAGCACCAGGGCGGCACGTAAAAGGCGTCGCCGGCGCGCCACTCGAAGCGCCGGCCCTCGACCAGGGTGTGCCCCTCGCCCTCGATGACGTAGACGAGCGACTCGTAGGCGTGGCGGTGGTTCGAGGTCTGGGCCGAGGGGGCGAGCTCGCCGATGCTCAGGCTGACGGTGTTGCTGGGCAGGCGAATCGGGTAGACCGGGTGCCCGCGCTCGCCCGAGAACTCTCTCGCCACCTCGGCCGACACGACCCCCCGGTGCACGCAGGCCGCGTCGGGCGCCCGCGCCGGCACGGGCACGAGCGAGTCGCGGTTCTTGTTCGTGTCGGTGAAGGCGCCCGAGCTCGTGCCGCCCGCCCCGCCCGCCTTGGCCGCCCCGTTGGCCGCGCCGTTGGCCGCGCCGTCGGCCGCCCCCTTGGCCGCGCCGCCGACCGCGCCGTTGGCCGCCCCGTTCGATTTCGTCTCGATCATCACGCCACCCGCTCGTGGTAGGTCTCGAAGGCGCCGGCCCGCAGGTGGGCGAGCACCTCGTCGAAGAAGGTCGCCCGCGCGTTGAGGGCCTTGATGGTGCCGACCGCGAGCTGCCGCCGCCCCTCGGGCGTGCGGGCGAGGGCGACGGCGATGCGCCGCAGCACGTCGGCGTGGTCGTCGTCGACCATCGCGTGCAGGTCGAAGAAGACGCGGTCTTGGAGGGGCATCTCGGGCCAGGCCCGCTTGATGCCCGCGAGCACGTACCGGTACATGTGCCCGACGATGCCCTCGGTCGCCAGGCCGAGCGCGCCGACGGCCTGCTCTTGGCCGCCGTGGCGGCAGATGGCGAGAAAGGTCTCGACCCACGAGCTGGTGGCGACGAGCGGGGTCGTCCGGGCGAGCTCGTCGGGCGAGAGCCCGGCGGCGCGCAGAAAGCGCTTGAAGAGCTCGGGGTGCGGCGCCTTGACGAGCTCGGGGTCGATGCCCGCCTCGGCGAGCTCGCGCTCGTGCCCGGCGTCGAGCACGCCGGCCTCTTCGGCGGTGTTGCCCGTCAGCCAGGCCCGGTGCTCGGGCGCGTCGAGCGCGCTCATCACCGCGCCGAGGGCCTGGGTGAAGCGCCGGCTGTAGTAGTAATACTCGCCGACGAATTGGCGCAGGGCGAAGCGCAGATCGTCGAAGTCGCCCTCGGCCAGCGCGACCAAGAGCGGGTGGTTCGCCGCCCGCGACCCTTCGGCGAGCGCCTGCAGCCGCTCGACGAAGGCGGCCGGCGTCGACGGCTCGCGCACCATCTCGTCTACCTTTTGCAGCATCGGTCGTCCTCCTCGGCGCGGGGGGCTCACGCCGCCTCGGGGGCGCGCCGCGGCTGGGGGGCGCGGGCCGAGCGGGGCGCGCGGTCGCGGCGGCTCGGGGTCGCCGGCGCCTGATACTCGAGAAAGGTTCGCAGGAGCTTGGGCCCCTGCACGGTCAAGAACGACTCGGGGTGAAACTGCACGCCCTCGACGTGCGGCAGCCACCGGTGCCGCAGGCCCATCACCAGGCCCTGGTAGGTCGCCGTCACCTCGAGGCAGTCGGGCAGGCTCGAGGCCTCGGCGACGAGCGAGTGGTAGCGGGCGACGACGAAGTCCTGCTCGAGGCCCTGGAAGACGCCCTGGCCGGAGTGGCGGATGCACGCGGTCTTGCCGTGGGTCGGCTCGGGCGCGCGCACGACGCGGCCGCCGAAGGCCTGGGTGATGGCCTGGTGCCCGAGGCAGACGCCGAGCAGGGGTATCTTGCCGGCGAAGTGGCGAATGACCTCGAGCGAGACGCCCGCCTCGTTCGGCGTACAGGGGCCGGGCGAGATGACGATGTGCTCGGGCGCGAGCGCCTCGACGTCGCGCACCGTGAGCGCGTCGTTGCGGTAGACCCGCAGGTCGGCCCCGAGCTCGCCGAAGGCCTGCACGAGGTTGTACGTGAACGAGTCGTAGTTGTCGATCATCAAGATCATCGTCAAACCCCGTGTTGGCTAAGGGCCGTCAGCTGCGAGCGGGCCTTGTTGAGCGTCTCTTTGTATTCGCGTTCGGGTATCGAGTCCCAGACGATGCCGCCGCCCACGTTCACGTAGGCCGTGCCCTCCTTGAGCAGAATGGTGCGAATGACGATGTTCAGGTCCATGTCGCCGGCGAAGCTCACGTAGCCGATCGAGCCGGTGTAGATGCCGCGGGCGTGGGGCTCGAGCTCGGCGATGACCTCCATCGTGCGCACCTTGGGCACGCCCGTGATGGTCCCCCCGGGGAAGGTCGCGCCGATGACGTCGACGAAGTCCTTGCCCGGGCCGAGCCGCCCCTCGACCTCCGACTCGATGTGCATGACGTGGGCGTACTTGATGATCTCCATCAGCTTGGTCACCTTGACCGAGCCGTACTCGCTGACGCGCCCGAGGTCGTTGCGCTCGAGGTCGACGAGCATCGCGTGCTCGCTCACCTCCTTCACGTCGGTCTTGAGCTCGCGCACGAAGCGCTCTTCTTCTTCGGGCGTGCCCCGCCGCCGCGTGCCCGCGATGGGGCGCGTGGCGAGGCGGCCGCCCTCGAGCCGCACGAGGCGCTCGGGCGAGGCGCTCACGATCTCGAAGCCGTCGAGGTCGAAATAGCTCGCGAAGTGCACCGGGTTGAGCCGCGAGAGCGTCTCGTAGAGCGCGAAGCCGCCCGAGCCGACCGGCACCTCGAGCCGCTGCGAGAGGTTCACCTGGTAGACGTCGCCCGAGCGGACGTACTCGCGCACCCGGTCGACGGCCGCCTCGTACGCGGGCCGCTCGAAGTTCGACCGGAAGGGCGCGAGCTGGCCCTCGACGCCCTCGCGCGCCGGCGGCCGGGGGCTCGCCGCCGCCCGCTCGACCAGCGCGGCGAGCTCGTCGATGCCCGCCGCGCACGCGTCGTAGTCGTCGCCCGCGGCGACGAGCAAGAGCTCGTTCTTCACGTGGTCGACGACGACGCACCGGTCGGCCACCAGCAGGTACAAATCGGGGATCGCCAGGTCGTCGCACGCCGCCCGGGGCAGCGCCTCGAAGTAGCGGTTGCACTCGTAGGCGAAGTAGCCGATCGCGCCCCCGCAGAAGAGCGGCGCGCCCTCGGGCCGGTAGCCCTTGAAGCCCCGCATCAGCCCGCGCAGCACCTGCATCGGGTCGCCCCGGCCCTGCACGCCGTCGAGCACGTACGCCTCGCCCTTCGCCGTCAGCTTGTGCCGGGCCTCGGTCACCACGATCGAGTAGCGCCCGTCGTGCTCCGAGACGCGCGTGCTCTCGAGCAGCACGCGGTCGCGGCCCTCGGCGGCCGCCACGAGCGCCTTCGGGGTGACGACCCCGGCCGGCACCCGCGCGATGAGCGGCACCCGGTTGTAACCTTGCGCGACGAGCTGTTCGAAATCACTTCGATTCGGGAGAGGTTCGTTCATCGTGGCACCAGGGGGCGAAGGGGCGGGCCCGCGCGAGCAGGCCCGGGCGTGACGTCCGCGCCTCGGCGCGGCCGGTTTCGCGGGCCGGCCGGCCCCGCCCCCCCTTCGGGTCGGGGGCCGCTCTCGCCTGCCCACGCTGACGAGATAAAGCAAGATGAGGGCCACGCGCCGACCGCGCCGTTCGGCCGCGACCCACGCCGTGACTCGCGCGCGATCCGCGGGGCCGCGCGCGCATTTCCGCCCGCCGCCCTCGAACCCCGCGTCCGGCCGCGTCGGCGCGTGGGCAACCCGCCCACCAGGCCCGTGGTACGAAACGATCTCGTTCGCCGCTTCGTGATCCATTCTGGCTTTCGAGATATCTTTCGAGATATTTTTCGACCTCGGGCGCGACCGAAGGCGCCCGGGCCAGTAACGTTATACCGACCCTCCGTGATGCGGCCAGCAAGGGGCGCGGGGGGCGCCGCCCAGGTTGAAGAGGGCGGCGCGAAACGCGCCCGCTGGCGGCCCCCGAGTGAACTCGGGGGCCGCTAGCGGGCGCGGAAACGGCGTGCAAAGCCCTGCCGGAGGCAGGGCTCTCGCGCCGCGCGCCGCTTCGCGCGCTCGCCCGGACGACGGAGCCCGCGGGAGCCCGGCCCCCGCCAAGGGGGCGGGCTTTGCTCTCCGAACCGGCCCGCTTCCGCGCGGCACGAGCGGGCGTCCGCTGCCCCCGGCTTCAGCCGTGTGCCTTGGTCTCAGTTTTTGGGGATTTTGCCGCGCTTCGGACGCTCGCCCGCTCGCGCCTCCTCGGCCTGCACGTCGAGCGCCGCGGCCACGACGGCGATGAGCTCCAGCCCCCGCCCGACCACGAGCGGGCCCGG
>DASTPP010000341.1:0-7672 GCA_035762175.1 Polyangiaceae bacterium
CGGGTCGAAGCGGGTCGCCGCGAGCCCGGGCCTCAGCGAGGCGAGCCCCCGGCGAAGCAATGCATCGACAAACCAGCGGCAGCGTCCCCTCTCTCGAAGGCGGCGCCCCCCCGGCGGGCGCGACCGAGGGCGCCGCGCGAAGCGCCCCGGCGGGCTCCCAGGCCGACGCCGGGGCGCTCGCCGCTGAGTCGACGTCCTCGCACCGTAACGCGCTCTTGCCCCTCGCGGCGACGGACGACGCGCCCCCCGGCCCCGACGAGAAGACCGGGGCTGCCGCCGCCACCGAGGCGTACGACGACGACGACCTCCTGCAAGAGGTGCCCGACAGTGTGCCCGAGGCGCCGAAGGTCGCCTCGCCGGACGCGACCCCGCCCGAAGCGTCGGGCGACGACGACGCCCCCGAGTCGGACGCGCCCTCGAGCCTCGGCCAGGCCTTGATCGGGCTGGCGCCCGAAGCGCCCGCCGTGGCCCCCCCTGCGCCCGAGCCCGCCGCAGCGTCGCCCAAGCCCCCCTCGGCCGAACCCGCCGCAGCGTCGGCTGGGCCCTCGTCCGCCGAGCCCGCCGCAGCGTCCGCCGAACCCGCCGCAGCGTCGGCCGGGCCCTCGCCCGCCGGAGAGCCCGCCGCGGTTTCGGCCGACCCCTCGCCCGCCGCAGAGCCCGCCGCGGTTTCGGCCGACCCCTCGCCCGCCGCAGAGCCCGCCACGGCGTCGGCTGGGCCCGCTGAAGCGTCGCCCGAGCCTCCGCCGACCAAGGCCTCTGCTGCGTCGACCGAGCCTCCGCCGACCAAGTCCTCTGCTGCGTCGCCCGAGCCTCCGCCGACCAAAGCCTCCGCTGCGTCGGCCGAGCCCCCCTTGGCCAAGGCTGCCGCAGCGTCGCCCGCGGCCCTTCCGGCCGAGCCTGCCGCGCGATCGCCTGCGCCCGCTTCGGCCGAGCCCGCCACGCGGCCCGCGACGCACTCGGCGCCCGAGGGCGCCGCCCTCGGCCTCGAGCCCCCGCGCCGCGCGGGCGATCCGACGCCCCTGTCGCTCACCTTCGGCGTGAGCGAGCCCGGGGGTGGCGGCGGTGGCCGGGCTCCGCTGCATAGTGAAGAGCACGAGAATTTCTTCTACCTGACCGACGAAGACTTCGCCCAGCGGCAGGCCGAGGCCGCCGCCGCCGAAGATCTCGAGCTCAACCCGCCCCCGCGCCCCGTCCCGCATACGCGCCGCGCCAAGCTTCGCCGCATCGTCAACTATGCGATGGGTACGGCGGTGGTGCTCTGCATGGTGGGCGTGGGCCACTACCTCGGGCGCAGCTTGCTCTACGGCTCGTCGAACGACGCGGCCGCGTCGACCAACCAGGCCACCATGCCGGGCGCGCCACCCCCCAGCGCGCCGCCCGCCGCGCCCCTGCGCACCTCGCCGACCGCAGCGCCTTCCGCCGCCACGCCCTCGCACCCGCCGGCCGCGGCCACGCACGACCCCACCCACAAGGGCCGCCCCCCCCCCGAGCGGCGGCGCTGAGCCCCGGCGGCGCGGCCTCGGGCGTCGCTCGGTGCGGGTGCGCGCCCGCGGGGTGGGCCCCCACGAGCCGATGGCTCGGCGCGTGGGCGCGCCCGCGAGGTGCCCCCCCGCGAGCCGATGGCCCCGCGTGTGAGCGTACCGACGAGGTCGGCCCCGGCGCGCGCCCGGCCGCGCTCGGGCCCCCCGTCGGGTCGCTCGCGCCCGGCCGCGCTCGGGCCGGCCGGCTCGCGCCCGGACGCGCCCGCGCGCCTAGGCGCGGCGGCCGTTTGCGGTTAACGATCGGGGCGTGAGTCCGAGCGCAGGCCCCCCCTTCGACGTCGCCATCATCGGCGCCGGCCCCGCCGGCTCGGCCGCCGCCGCCTGGCTCGCCGGCCGCGGCCACCGCGTCGTCTGCTTCGAACGCGGCTGGTTCCCGCGGCATACCATCGGCGAGTCGCTCTTGCCCCGCTGCAACGTGCTCCTGCGCGAGGCCGGGCTCTTCGACGCGGTCGCGGCCCGGCGCTACATGCCCAAGCGCGGCGCGACGTTCGTGCGCGGCACAGAGCGCGAGCGCTTCTGCTTCGCGCGCGGGCTGCCCGGCGACGACGAGGCGACCTTCCAGGTGCCGCGCGACGACTTCGACCAGACGCTCGCCACCGCCGCCCGCGCCCGCGGCGCCGACCTGCGCTTCGGCCACGAGGTCGAGGCGGCGCAGGCCGACGAGGCCGGCGCGCGGCTCGGCGTGCGCGACGTCGAGACCGGCGAGCGGCGCGAGGTTCAGGCGCGCTTTCTGCTCGACTGCAGCGGCCCGGGCCGCGTGCTCGCCAAGCTCTGGCGGCTCGACCGGCCGGCGCCGCTGCCCACCCGCAGCGCCTACTTCACCATGGTCGAGGGCGACGAGCGGCCCGCGGGCGAGCTCGAGGGCGACATCTGGGTCTGCCTGCACCCGCGCGGCACCTGGCTGTGGATCATCCCCTTCTCCGACGGGCGCACCTCGGTCGGCGTCGTGGGCGACGACGACCGCTTCGACGCGTCCATGGGCGACCGCGAGAAGCTCTTCGACGCCGTCCGCACCGAGCCGAACGCCGCCGCGCGCCTCGCCCGCGCGGCCCCCGTGCTCCGCACGATGTCGCTGCGCGGCTGGACGACCTCGACCGCGCGCACCCACGGCCCCGGCTGGGCCGTCGCGGGCAACGCGGGCGACTTCCTCGACCCCGTCTTCTCGTCGGGGGTCTGCCTCGCGCTCGAGTCGTCGCTGCTCGCCGCGCGCCTCGCCGACCGCACCCTCGGGGGGCAGGCGGTCGACTGGCAGGCCGAGTTCGCCGCGCCCGTCGCCTCCGCCGTCGCCGTCTTCCGCAGCTTCGTCCAGGGCTGGTACCGGGGCGACGTGCCGAAGCTCTTCTTCGCGCGCGAGAAGCTCGAGCGCGTGCAGCGCCAGGTGACCTCCGTGCTGGGCGGCAACGTCTTGAACACCGACAACCCCCTCGTGCGCGACCCCGAGGGGGCCCTGCGCACGCTGCTCTCGTTCGTCGAACGGCTCGGCTGAGGCTCGGGGCCGTGAAGCGCGCCGCCCTCGCCGCCCCCCTCGCCCTCGCCGCCTCGGCCCTCTGCGCCCACTGCTCGAGCGAAGAAGGCTGGGACTCCGAAGGGCGCGTCTACGTCACGCTCGAGGCCGCCGTCACCCGCAGCACCGTGTCGCTCTTCGATCGGCCGGTCGACGCGGGCGACGCCGTCTACGCCGCGGCGTTCGAGATTCCCGGCGGGTTTCCGCGCCAACCGTGGAGCGACGCCCGGGTCTTCGTCGAGTTCCCCCCCGGGGTCAGCTTGGGCGACGGCGACGAGCCGGTCTTCTGCGCCGAGTACGCGGCGAGCGACCAGCTCGTCTTGCGCCGCTGCGAGGGGCTCGCCTCGGGCAGCGCCGGCACGCTGGGCGCCGGGCTCTCGGTCGGCCAGACCTTCCGCTACTGGCTGGCCGAGCTGCCCCGCGCGATCGACGTCGTCGACGTGCGGCGCGTCTCGCTCGAAGTGCGGCGCCCCGAGGCCGGCCCCTCGCTCGAGGCCGCCGTCTTGAAGCTATGGATCATCGACGGCTCCTGCGACCAGGCCCTCGCCGCTCGCAGCAACGCCGCCGCCTGCAACGCCGAGGCCGGCGACGACTGCTCGTGGGTCGCCGAGACCACCCTCGAGGTCGACGACGTCATCTGCCGGATGCGCCGGCGCCCCGACTGAAGGGCCCGGCGCCACCCCCGCCGCCCGCGTTGGGCTCGGGCGAGCCCCCGAGCGCCCCTCCGAACGATTCGTCAAAACCCGCTTCGGGCCGGGGCGAACCTTTTAAAAGCCGCGCCGACGTCGTCGCCCCCCCAGAGCAACCGTTCGAAAGGTTCCGCCGGGGTGGTTGATGCCCTCGGCGGACCGTTCGAAAGGCTCCGCCGGGGTGGTTGGTGCCCCAAACGGACCGTTCGAAAGGCTCCGCCGGGGTGATTGGTACCCCAAACGGACCTTTCGAAAGGTTCCGCCGGGGTGGTTCGTGCCCCAAACGGACCTTTCGAACGGTCCGCCGAGGGCATCGATGCTTCCGATGAACCTTTCGAACGGTCTCCCGAAGGCATCAACCACCCCGGCGGAACCTTTTGAAAGGTTCATCTGGGGTCGTCGAGGCCCCGGACGAACCCTTCGAAGGGCCCCTCGGTTACCCCGCCCCGAGCGCTTCGGCCAGGCGCGGCAGCACCTCGCCCGTTGGCCCCTCGATCTTGACGGCCGCGTGCTCTTCGCCGCGCACCGGGCCGAGGTTGACGATGGCGACGGGGGTGCCTCGCTTCTTCGCGTGCAAGAGAAAGCGGTAGCCCGAGAAGACGGCGAGCGACGAGCCGGCGACGAGCAGCACCTCGGCCTCGTCGACGAGCGCGAAGGCGTCGTCGACCACGGCCTTGGGCACGTTGTCGCCGAAGAAGACGACGCGCGGCATCAGCGCGCCCTCGCAGACGAGGCAATCGGCCTGCCGAAAGCGCTCGAGCCGCTCGGCGGGCAGCTCGGCGTCGCCATCGGGCGCCATCTCGGCGCTGGGCTCGTGGAAGCCCGGGTTGAGGGCGATGAGGCGCGCCTGCACCGACGAGCGCGGCTCGAGCGCGCCGCAGCCGAGGCACACGACCTCGGCGAGCGCGCCGTGCAGCTCGACCACGCGCCGGCTGCCGGCCGCGTGGTGCAGCCGGTCGACGTTCTGGGTCACGATGCCCGCGAGCTTGCCCGTCGCCTCGAGCCGCGCGAGCGAGAGGTGCCCGGCGTTGGGGGGGGCGGCCTGAAAGCGCCCCCAGCCCTCCATCGCGCGCGCCCAGTAGCGCCGCCGCAGCGAAGGCGAGCGCCGGAACTCGGGCCCCTGAATGGGCTGCCTCGGCCGCCGCGGCACCCCCTGCCCCCGATAATCGGGGATGCCCGACTCGGTGCTGCAGCCCGCCCCCGTCAGCGCGACAAAGCGCCGGCCGCGCAGGAGCTCGACGAGCGCCTCGAAGCGCGCGCCGGTCGGGTCGGTCCCGGGCAGACCAACCGCGGGCGGGGCGGTCGCGGACGAAGTAGCCGCAGGCGGGGCGGTCGCGGACGGGGCGGCTGCGGGCGGGGTGGGCTCGGCGCTCTCGACCCTTTGCACGGGCCCCCTCAGAGCGACGCCGGGGGCGGCGGCAGGCCCAGCGCGTTCGAAGGGCGGATCACCTTGCGGACGCCGCCCGAGCGGCCGAGCGCGTGCAAGGGCGGGAAGAACGAGCTCACGTTCGGATCGTGGCGCAAGAGCCAACGGCCCGTCGCGGCGATCTCTTCGTAACAGCGGGCGAGCAGTGTCCACGTACGGTCGCGCAGCGCGAGCCGGTGCTGGTCGCCGCCCTGGCCCAGGGCGAGCGCCTCGAAGAGCCGGGTCGCCAGGAGCACGGCCTCGTCGGCGTCGCCCTCGCGGTAGTTCTTGCGGTCGTGGCAGAGCTCGTCGCGGTAGTCGCGGTAGAGCTCGGCGTAGCCCATCAAATCGCCGGCGAGGTCGCGGTAGCCGGTGCCGACGCGCAAGAAGGCGACCTTGGGGCCGGCGTCGGGGTGGTCGGAGAGGTGGTATTCGACGCAGGTCTGCATTCGCCGCTCGAGCTCGACCGCGGCCTCGCTCAGATCGACGGGCACGACGGCGGAGGCGACGGCGGCGTTCGCCGCCCGGTCGGCGCGGTGCACGTGCCAGAGGGCCCAGGCGAGCGGCTCGAGCAGATCGAGCCACTCGGGGTCGAACTCGCTCGGGGGCAGCGCCCGGAAGCGCGCGCGCAGGGTGGGCTCGCGCACCAGCCGCGCGAGCTCGATGGCCCCGACGGCGGCGTTCTCGAGGTCGACGCGCGGCCGCTCGAGGCGGTCGGCGCTCAGCGTGTTGAGCCGCGGCATGAGCAGCAGCAGCGCCTGCTCGCCCGCGACCGCGTCGTACATCGGCGTGCCCGCCGGCTGCAGCGCCGACGGCGCGGCGGGCAGGCGCTGGGACGAGGGCGGGCCCGAGCGCGGAGGCACGAGCGGGCCGGAGCGTTGAATGCGCTCGGTCGTCTTTCCGAAGGGCGAGGTGCGGGCGGTCTTCGGAGCACCCCGCAAGTGGCCGTCGTCGGGCATGGCCTCCATGGTACGAACTCTTCGAAGGTTTTGCGAGGCGACTGCCCCCGAAAGCCGCGCGCGTCGCGCGGGCGTCGCGCAGGTCTTGCCGGCTCGCCGGCGCCCCCGCCGGGGCCGCGAACTCTACCCCTGCCTCGAGCGCAGGCGTCTTGCCCCGGCGACGAAGGCCTCGGGGCGCTCACCGTCGCCTCCGGGCGACACACGCGCCCGGGCCGGCCGACGCGAGGGCCGGGGGCGGCGGACCTTGGCCCGGGGCCTGCAGTACACTCGCCGGCATGACGATCTTTGCTGCTTTCGCCTGGCCGCGGCGCGTGCTGGCCCTGACACTGGCGTCGCTCTTGGCGCTGCCCGCTTGCCTCGTCGTCACCGACGATGACGACGACGACGGCCGCGCGTGCACCGAAAAGGGGTGCGCGGACGGGTTCGTCCTCACCCTCGCGCACGCGGGCGGGTGGCCGGCCGGCGCCTACCGCTTCGAGGTGGTGGCCGACGGCAAGACCATCACGTGCAGCGCGAGCCTGCCGCTCCCGCCCTGCGGGCAGGGGCCGGCGAGCGCCTGCGACGCGCCCGAGCTGACGCTGGGCTTGTCGGGCTGCGCGCTGCCGGCCGCCGAGCACGGCTTCTCGGAGCTCTACTGGACGACGACGACGCCCGCGTCGGTCTCGGTGGAGGTGACGCGCGACGGCGCGCCCCTCGCCCAGACCCAGCTCACCCCGACGTACGTGACGAGTCAGCCGAACGGCCCGGACTGCGGGCCCAGCTGCCGGAACGCCTCGGCCTCGATGGCAGTGCCCTGAGCCCGGCCGTCCGTGGTGCGGCCAGGGGCGCGGCTGGTAGGAGTCTCAGGCCCGGGCCGAGATGGGGGCGCTCTGCGAGGAGGGCGCCCCCGCCAGTTCGGTAGCGGTCAAGAGCTGCTCGGCGCAGGGGCCCACCACCTCGCGCAGCACCCGCCGCCGCAGCCCGGCCCGCAGCCGCTCGGGCAGGCGCCCGAAGGCGAGCGCGTGGGCCTCGGCCTCGCTCGGCGCGCCCGGGCCTTCGCCCACGTCGGCGTCGAGCGCGTCGGCCTCGTCGAGCGCCCGGGCGAAGGCCTCGGCGGCGGCCTCGAGCACGGCGGGGCCCCCGGCCTCGAGCGCCCAGCGGACGAAGCGCCAGGCGAGCTCGGCGTGCCGCTGCTCGTCGGCCCACACCCGCGCGAGCACGGCCACGACGCCGGGCTCGGTCGCGTGGTCGTGCGCCTCGGCCGCCTCGAGCGCCGCGACGGTCTCGCCGACGCAGCCCTCGACCACGGCGAGGCGCACGACCCCGGCGAGCGACGCGTCGTCGAAGGCGCCTTCGAGCGCGAGCGGCCCCGGGCCGACCGGGCGGCCGGAGATCGCCTGGGCGAGGCCGAAGCAGAGGCGGGCGTGCTCGAGCTCGTCGCCCATGGCGGCCTGCGCCCCGGCGACGAGCTCGGACGGGGCGCCGAGCGCGAGCAGGTGCAGGGCGAAGCGGGCGAAGGCGGCGACCGACGCGTGCTCCATCTGGCCGAGGCGGGCCCAGTAGGCGCCGAGCTCGGCGCGCAGCGGCGCGGGCAG
>DASTPP010000342.1:0-38932 GCA_035762175.1 Polyangiaceae bacterium
CCCGCTGTTTGAGCCCGAAGGGCGAGTTCGGGGTGCCCGGCGGACGTGCCCGGCGGGGCCCGCCCGGCGCGCGACGACGACCCCGGCGACCGCGCCCATCAGGGCCCGCCCGGCGCGACGACGCACCCGACGGGGCGCCCTACGACGCGCCCTTCATGCGGGTGTAGAGCCCGACGGCGAGCAGGATGAGCGCGCAGGCCGTCGCGACGAAGGCGAGATCGCGCCCGCCGAAGCGCACCTGGAAGCCCGGGTCGTGGCGCTTGATCGCGCTGAAGAGCGCGCCCGACATGCCGAAGTAGACCCAGAGCACGAAGTGGTAACAAAACGACAGGAAGAAGATGCCGAAGCACAGCCCGATGTAGCTCGCCGTCAGCGCCATCGCCCACGTGCGCACGACGCCCGCCCCCGGCTCGTTCGCGTAGCGCTTGAGCGCCATGATGGGCGTCTTGGCCGAGATGTAGACGATGCTCGACCAGATCACGAACCCGGGGAAGCCGAGCTCGGCGGGCGCGAGCAGGTACGAGTTGTGCGCGGTGATGAAGTGGTACTCGAGAAACTGCCGGCACCCGACGCCGATGAGGGGGAACTGCTTGAACAGCGTCACCGCCGTGCCCCAGGCCTCGAGCCGCTCTTCGGACGAGGCGCTCGCCTCGGCGCCGCTGCGGCCGCCGAGCAGCATGATGGGCGCGGCCATGATGGCGGCCGCGATCATGCCCTTCCAGCCGAAGCGGCGCACGAAGTAGGCCCCGAGCGTGGCCAGAAAGACGATCTGCCCGCCGCGCGACTGCGAGAAGACCGTGCTCATGGCGACCAGGAGGAGCGCGACGACGAAGACGGCGGTGCGCGTGGCCGAGCGCTTGCGCGACAGAAAGCCGATGGCGAGCGGCAGCCCCACGCAGACCGCGAGCGACATTTCGTTCGGGTCCTGCAGGACGCCGAGGTAGCGCACGCGCCCGTGGCCGATCGAGGTCGTGCCGAAGAGCCCCACCTTCTCGCAGCGGTAGCCCGCCTCGGGCTCGGGCGCGTCGAGGGCGCAGGTGTCGGCGCTCTGGCAGGGGCGCCCGTCGGGCTTGCCCGCCATGTCGCTGCCGTGCGTGTAGGCGTCGACCTGCACGCACTCGAACTCGCCGAGGCCCTGGTGCGCCGAGATGAAGGCGACGAAGAGCGTGAAGGCGAGCAGAAACCCGCACACCAGCTGGAACGCCCGGAGCGACTGAATGCCGTGCCCGATCGCCAGGAAGATGACGAGCAAGATGAGCAGGTTCGGCAGCTCGCTCGCCAGCGTGGCCGGCGACCGCACCACCATCGTGAAGGCGCACCACGTCAAGAAGAGCAGAATGTAGTTCAGCTGCGGCGTGCGCACCGGCTTCGCCAGGCCCACGCGCAGGTCGACCACCATGCCCCAGACCGCCAGGGCGAAGAACAGGTACAGCATCGGCAGCCCGCGGAACGCGTCGACGAACTCGTGCGGGCGCACGAAGATGAAGAGCAGCAGGCCGACGATGCCGGGCAGCGCGAACATGGGCGGGGGCGGCGGGCGGGGCGCGCCCCCGCGATGCAGGCGCGCCCTACGGGCCA
The DNA here is from genome assembly GCA_035762175.1 of Polyangiaceae bacterium. Taxonomy (GTDB): domain Bacteria; phylum Myxococcota_A; class Polyangia; order Polyangiales; family Polyangiaceae; genus DASTPP01. The sequence continues at coordinate 1,579 of DASTPP010000342.1, forward strand.
GAATCGTTGGCCGGGCGGGCGCCCCGCGCAAGGCAAAAGGCCGGCGCCGGGGTTGCCCGCGCAAGGCAAAAGGCCGGCGCCGGGGTAGGTGAAGGTGAAGGCCGCCCCGGCGGCGCCTTCGCCCCCGCCCGGCCGCCTCCGCCCCCCGGCAGAACCGGGGCGAGGCGGCGCCGCCTTGTGCTAAGGGGGAGGCGCGGGCCCCGCGCCGGCCCGCGCCCGGGCGCCTTCGCCCCGGCGCCCGGCCGGCGGCCGCCGAACCTCTCCGGCCGCCGGGCCCGCCCCGGAGGCCCGCGCCCCCCGGGTCAAAGCACAGGACACCACACCATGCCGGCCAAGACGCTCCTCTTGCTCGTCGCCCTCGCCACCCTGCTCTTCGGCTGCACCCCCGCGCCGGCGGGCCCCTACAACTACGCCGCCGAGGCCGACCCCCGGGGCCAAGAATTCGTCATCGGCGTCGCCGACGCGCTCGCCATCCGCGTCTGGAAGAACCCCGAGCTCACCACCGACACCCGCGTGCGCCCCGACGGCACCATCACCATGCCGCTGCTCGGCGACATCCAGGCCGTCGGCCTGACCCCGCAGCAGCTCAAGCAGGCCATCACCAAGAAGCTGCAGCAGTTCGTGCGCGACGAGGGCGCCGTCGTCACCGTCGCCGTCACCGAGGTCAACAGCTACAAGGTCACCGTCTCGGGCAACGTCATGCAGCCCGGCGTCTTCCCCTCGCGCGCCTACCTCACCGTCGTCGAGGCCGTCGCGCTCGCCGGCGGCCCCAACCGCTTCGCCTCGCCCGACCGCGCCGTGCTGATGCGCAAGCAGCCCGACGGCTCGGTCAAGCGCATCCCCATCGACTACGAGAGCCTCGCCGAGGGCAAGAAGCTCGAGCAGAACCTCGTCCTTCGCGGCGGCGACATTCTCTTCGTCCCCTGAGCCTCGCGGCGCGGCCGGGCGCCCCACGCCCCCGCCGGCCGCCGGCGCGGCGCCCCACGGCCCGCCGAAACGCGACCCCGCGAGCGCCGGCCGGCCGCCCCTCTCGAAGCGCCGGCCGCCCCCCTCGAAGCGCCGGCCGCCCCCCTCGAAGCGCCGAACCTCGCCCGACCGCCGGCGCGCCCGCGGCGCGGCCCTCGCCCCCTTGAACCGCCCCGCCGCCGGGGCAACGAAGGCCCCTCACGTGTCCTCCTCCGTCGCCCAAAAGGCCGTCCGGGGCTCCGTCTGGGTCGTCGCCGCGGGCCTCGCCTCGCGCCTGCTCAGCGTCGTCGGCACCCTGCTCATCTCGCGCTTCCTCACCCCCGACGAGTACGGCCAAGTCTCGGCCGCCGCCGTCGTGACGATGAGCGCCAACTACTTCTCACAACTCGGCATCGGCCAGTACGTCGCCGCCCACCCCAAGGCGAGCCGCGAAGAGACCTTCCACGCCACCTTCTACCTCTTCGCCGCCTGCCTCGTCGGCATCGCCGTCACCTGGCTCTTGCGCGAGCCGGCCGCGGGCTGGCTCAACTCGCCCGAGCTGCCCTCCTTCCTGCCCGGCCTGCTCGCCGCCGTGCTGATCGATCGCGCCGGGCTGATGCCCGAGCGCGTGCTCCTGCGCCAGCTGCGCTTCCGCCCCGTCGGCCTGAGCCGCACCCTCGGCGAGGTCTCCTTCACCGCCGCGGCCATCGCCTTCGCCGCGCTCGGCTGGGGCGGCCACTCCATCGTCATCGCCAACGTCGTGCGCTCGGCCCTGCGCACCCTCGCCCTCGCCCTCGCCGCCGACCGGCGCGACTGGCTCGAGCCGCACCGGCTGAGCCGCGAAGCGTCGCGCAAGCTCTTCGCCTTCGGCCTGCCCCTCTCGGTCGGCGTCGTCTTCGGCTTCGCCTCCCGCTACTGGGACAACCTCATCATCGCCGCCGTCTTCGGCCCCGGCCCGATGGGCGCCTACAACTACGCCTACAACCTGGCCAGCATCCCCGCCGTCCAGATCGGCGAGCAGGTCGGCGACGTCTTGCTGCCCTCCTTCGCCCACGTCGAAGAAGGGCGCCGCGGCGCCGCGCTCGTGCGCGCGACGGCCCTGCTCTCGCTGATCCTCTGCCCGCTCGCCATCGGCCTCGGCGCCGTCGCCGACACGCTGGTGCGCGCCTTCTTCGACCCGCGCTGGTCGAGCGTCGCGCCCATGCTCACGGCCCTCTCGGTGCTCTCGGTCACCCGCCCCATCGGCTGGAACGTCGCCACCTTCTTGCAGGCCCACAACAAGCCCCGCCAGGTCATGGTGATGGAGGGCATCAAGGTCGTCGCCCTGCTCGGCTTCATGCTCACCCTCGGCCGCCTCTCGCTCTTGTGGATGTGCGCCGCCGTCGGCATCGCCTTCACCTTCCACGCCCTGCTCTGCCTCGCCTACGTCAACCGCCACGAGGGCGTGCCCTTCGCCTCGACGCTCACCCGCGTCGGCTCGCCCCTGCTCGCCTGCGTGCCCATGGCCGCCGCCGTCTTCGGCGCCCGCTACGGCCTCACCTCCCTCGGCCTGACCAACGCCTGGCTGCTGCTCGCCTGCGAGATCGCGGCCGGCGCCGTCGCCTTCGTCCCCTCCGCCTTCGTGCTCGCCCCCGCGGTCACGCGCGACTTCCTCGGCCTCGCCCGCGGCTTCCTCGCCCGCCGCCGCGGCCGCCGCTCGACCCCCCCCCCGCCCCCGCCCGCGACCGACGCGGCGGGGGGCTGAGCCGCCGCCGCGGCCGGGGGCCGAGCGGCCAGCAAGCACTCGCGAAGCGGCCCGCGAGCGAGGCGCCGACAGGCTGAGCCGTGCGAATCGGCGACCCGCCCGCCGCTGCCCGCGGGTATCCCGATTCAGGTCGGCGCCCCGCCTGCCGCTGCCCGCGGGCACCCCGATTCAGGTCGGCGCCCCGCCTGCCGCTGCGCGCAGGCCCCCCGATTCAGGTCTCGACCAAAGGCCTTACTAATACCACCCGCCCGAGCCTGCACCCGGCCCCGTGCCCTCGCCTGGCGAGGCTGCGGCGTGGGGGCCATTCCTGGCTGCAGTAGGCAGGGATGGTATAAGACCGCTCTGCGGACGCCCCTCATTACGTGCACGGACAACGTGAGTGCTGCAGCCCGGCATGGAGCGCTGCTCGGTCGGGGGGCATACGCCCAGAGGGCGGGTGCCCTGCGGTCGGAGCCGTCAGGCGAGTTCACGGTGCCCGGAGGGCGTACGCCCCCCGACCGAGCAGCGCTCCATGCCGGGCCATGGCCGAACCCAGGCCCTGCCCCATGACAGGCCATGGCCGAACCCAGGCCCTGCCCCATGACAGGACAGTCGCGGCCTTGGGTGACGGCACCGAGCGCCGTGGCCCCCCGAGCCCCTTCGGGATCACCTCATGTCTCTAGCCGCGCGCCTTTGACGCACCGTCGGCCCTAAGAGCGCCGAGCACAACCCTTGCGACGGCCTGGAAACTGGCTCGCAAAGGGGCGTTGTGCTCGGCACTCCAAGGTCTTTGCGGGGCCAAACTCGACCTCGGCCCGGAGCGCCCGGGCTTTGGGGCGACTGAAAGGCCCCCCTTGGGGGACCCTCGGATCTCGCTTGGAGCCGCCGAACCGGCCGTACGGTCCTGGTCGCCGCGGCGCCGCCCCCGAAGCCCAGCGCAGGGGCGGACAACCGAAAAAACCGCTCGCGGCGTGCCTGCATCAACCAGGTCGAGGTGCGCTGCTCCGCCGGCGTCCGAATAGGCCGGGGCGGTTGTCTACGGGGTGGTCATGGGCTCCGCCGGGGCTTTGAAAGAGAGTTTGAATATCGTGTTCATCGATCGCGCTTCGATGGCACCTCTCGTCGCGGCACCGTTCTTGCATTTTAGCAACCTCGCGAGTTCGTAGCTTCGCTTCACTCATGAGCTTTTGCGCTTCATGTCTTCGGGTACCCCGGCCATGGGATGGGTCGCGAGAGGGGTTGTCAGGCACGATGGTGACGTGCCGGGCGTGTTGGGCCCGAGCGTCGTATGACACTGCGATCAGTGGGTGTTCTTTGGGGAACGTCTCCCTGCTGCAGCGTCGGATGGGCCTCGTCGGTGCCGAGAACACCTTGTACGCGCCCCCCCGCTCGACCTTGCCCCTTGCTAAGAAACTGGTAGATGCAGCGCGCTCGTACTAAGCAGCGCGTTCGGCCGGGGCCCACACGCGTGGGCATTTCGTGGCTTGAGAGAACCATCTGAGGAGGAAACCGGTATATGAAACGTCTCAACAGCGTTCTGGGTGTCGGCCTGCTAGGCCTGATGATCGGTCTCGGCAGCATGAGCATGGCGGCGTGTGGCGACGACGACGATGACGACGCGGCGGGCAGCTCCGGCACCGGCGGCCGCGCCGGCTCGGGCACGGGCGGCTCGGGCACCGGCGGCTCGGGCACGGGCGGCTCGGGCACCGGCGGCTCGGCCGGCTCGGGCACCGGCGGCTCGGGCACCGGCGGCTCGGCTGGCACGGGCGGCGCGGCCGGCTCGGCCGGCTCGGCCGGCTCGGCCGGCTCGGCCGGCGCGGGCGGGCAGGGCGGCGGGCGCGTCGAGAAGTTCGTGCTGCCCGGCGACAAGGCGACCACCCCTTGCGCGAGCTCCGGCAAGAGCGCCTTCGACACGTACGGCAAGCTCTTCGGGGTGGCGGCGGGCCTCATCGTCGACAACACGGTCAAAGACATTCAGGACAACAAGAGCAACGTCCCGGAAAAGCTCGGCACCTCGTTCAACGCTTCGACCCCCGCCAGCCTCGCGGCGCTCAAGACGAGCCTGGGCAACTTCTTGACGGCCGCGTACGGCGGCCCGGTCGCCACGTACACCGGCGAGACCATGTTCAAAGCCCACGCGGGCATGGGCATCACGCAGACCAATTACGACTACTTCCTGACGAACATCATCATTGCGACGGCCAAGAGCGCCGGCATCCCGGACGCCGACATTAGCTCGTGCTTCGCGGCGGTCCTGACCGACCCGGAGCTCGTGAACGACATCGTCGAAGTCCCAACCCCCAACCCCTGAGCCGTCCGAAGTAGCATGAAAACCGAGATGGCAGCCCTTCCCTCGCTCAAGAAGGTTCTTTGGTCGGTGGCCGGCTTTGCGGCGGCGTCGACGGCGTTGATGGGCTTCGCCCACACCAAGCCCGGCCGCCCGCTGCTCGCCTTGATGGCGGGGGGCAAGAAGCCAGTCGCCGAGCAGGCCGTCGAGGGCGGGGGCAGCAGCTGCCCTCTCGGGTTTTCGAAGCCGAACGCTTCGGAGAAGGACGCGGCGCTCAAGAAGGAGGCCGACCGACTCCGCGGCACCGAGCGGGCGTTGGCGAAACCGGCCCTCGCCTTCGAGCTCGAAAAGACGACCAAGGCCGACGTCGAGTCGTGGGCGAAGTCGAATCAGGTCGCTTGCAGAGCCCCGAAGGCGATGGCCGATCTCGATTGTTCGAACGTGCCCGCCAGGCTCTTGTCGGGCGAGAAGGGGGGGCCCGACGCGAAGTCCGTCTGGTTCACCTTCGACTCGCGCGACCGGCTCGTATCGTTGACGGCGATTCGTTACGACCGAGACCCGGGTACGGCCGCGTCCCTCTACGACGGCACGGTTCGATCGCTCTCGAAGGCCGCCGGCCCCCCGGCGGCAAGCGAGGGCGACTCGAGCGCCGAATACCTGGCGGCGGGCCTCTGGCGTCAGGCGACTGCGAACTTCGCCTTCAACGACTACTACGCCAAGACGTCGGTGACGCACATCCGCCAGGGCGAGTTCATGTTCGTCGAAGAGTACCGCGCGCTGCCGAACTGAGCCGCCCCCTGCTCGCCGTCAGACTCGGGTTGGGCCGTTATCCGGCCCTACCGAGCGGGCGGCTCGCCGGGGTCGAGCAGACCCCGGCCGCCTTTTCAAGGCGCTCGAGCAGCGCGGGAAGCTCCAGAACATCGACGACGCGCAAGGCGCGTTGGGCCGCCCGCAAGGCGCGGCTTGCAGCGCCCGGTGCTCGACCGGCACGGCCGGCGCGGGCGGCGGTCCAACGTGCCCGCCCCCCCAAGCGCCGCCTCTGCCGGCGTGCGGTAGCCCAGAGATTCTGGCCCTTCAGGCCGATTGCTTCGAGTGCTTTTGCGAAAACTGAGCGCTCGCCACAACGTACCGTAGAACGGGCGCCCCGTTCGTCGCGCCGGCCTCGAAGGGCCGAGCCGGCGGGCAGGGCGCCCGTCGTCGTCTCTGCCGAGCTACCGCCGGCGCATCGGAGCGCGCGAGCAGCCCCCGCTCGAGGCCATGAAGGCTCGGCATGAGCCGCGGGCGTGAGGGCTCGGTCGCCGGCGGGGGCGTCGCACCGGCGAAGCCCGGCCGGGGTTCGTTTCGGATCAATCACAAAGAACAAAGGGCCCCGCGGCTCATGGTGCCGCGGGGCCCCGCGCGAAGGTGCGTACACCTTCGGGGTTCGAGACCGGCGGGGGCTCGTTACGGGCGCCCGCCCTCATTTGCGAGGCTCAGCCGCCGCCTTGCCCCCCCCCGCCGGCGGTGCCAGCGGCGCCGGCCTCGCCGGCCTCGCCGCCTCCGCCGCCAGCGCCGGCCTCGCCGCCAGCGCCGCCCGTGCCCGCGCCGCCGCCGGTACCGGCGCTGCCGCCCGTGCCCGCGCCGCCGCCGGTGCCGCCGGTGCCGCCGGTGCCGCCGGTGCCGCCGGTGCCGCCGGTGCCGCCGGTGCCAGCCCGGCCGCCCGTGCCCGCGCTGCCCGCGCTGCCCGCCGCGTCGTCGTCGTCGTCATCGCCACAAGCCGCGAGGCTCGTGCCGGCTAGGGCCATGGTAAGCCCCAAGAAAGCAATGCCCAGAAGGTTCGTGAGACGTTTCATTGGATCGTAGTTCTCCTCTCGCTCTAACTAAGAAGTGCCCGCGTGGCAGCGGGCACGACAGGCACGAGTGTTTAAGTCGCGCCGACCGCTCGTGCCAGCCCTTTGCGCCAGCCGGCCCGCGGCGCAGCGGGAAACCCGCCAAAATTTGTTGTTTTCGACGAAGTTGTCGAAGATTCGTCACCCCGGGGGCGAGCGCGCCGAGAGGGTCGCCAGGCGACCGCCACGCCCGGACCGCAGGAGGCGCGCCGCGAAGAGAAGAAAAGAGAGCTGAAGCGTTGTACGGCACGATTCACCGGGGCTAGAGAGCAAGCGCGGTGCCAGGCGCGCCCTCGCCGCGCGCGCGGGGCCGCGGCGGGCTCGCGGACGGTAACGGCGGCGCCAATCGAGGTCGGACGCAACGGCTGAGCTCGCCGCGAAGGGCGTGGCAATCGTTGTCGTCGGAGGACACTTCCGTGACAGCGACGTCATGGCTTGACGGGAAGCCCCCGAGACGCCCGATGAAAGCACGTGCTCGAGCTCGGCCGTCGGCGCAGGGCAGCATGGAAGGGCTCGAGCCGTCGTAGGAAGAGAAACCCCAGAGAGCTCGAACGGGAGCGTAAGGGAATTCTTTAGATGAATTCTTTAGATGGAGGCGTGCGGCGCCGACCAAGCCGTGGCGCCGGGGGCCTAAGAGCGCCGAGCCCAACGCCCCGGGCGAAGCCGTTTTTCAAGCTCGACCGGGGGTTGTGCTCGGCACACTAAGCGAAAGCGTAGGGAAGCCCCCTATCGAGGCGACGGGTGACGTCGTAGGCGCCTCAGCTGCGCAGAGCTCGCCTCCGGGTCGACCTAGTACCACCCCTGCCTGCTGCGGCCAGGAATGGCCCCCACGCCGCAGCCGCGCCAGGCTTGGGCGAGGGCACGGGGCCGGGTGCAGGCTCGGGCGGATGGTATAAGCTCTGTCTGGCGAGCGCGCTCGTGGCTTGGTCGAGGCGCAAGCCGTCGCCCATTGGGCCCGATTCGTATTCACCCGACAGGGCCCGACGCTCGGCGCCCCTCGGCGCGGGGCGCGGGGCCCGGGGCGAGCTCGGCGGCCGGCGGCGCGGCGGCGAACGCCCGCGCGCAGGTAAGGCGGCGGGGGGCACTTCGGAGCGGCGGCGCGTGCTGATGGCGACCTCGGAAGGCGGGCAGACGGCGGCGACGCGCATTTCGGTCTCGCTGTGAGGCCGGCCGGCCTGGGCGATGGCGGCGCGGATCTCGTCGTCGGTGAGGACTTGGTCGGCCTCTTTCGCGACGCGCAGGACGGCGTAGACGGCGTCGGGCATGGGCTCGATGCCGAGGCGGTGCAGCACGTGCACGACGTTCGACATGCCGGAGCCGGGGCCGACGACGATCTCTTGGCCGCGGCCGATGAGGCTGGCGGGCACCGACGAGTAGACGCGGTCGGCGAGCCAGGAGTCGCCGCGGGCCTGGGCCTTCATGATGGCCGAGGCGTGCACGCCGGTGGCGGTGCGGAAGGCGTCGCGGCCGACGAGCGGGTAGCTGATGGGCACCTGCCAGCCGACGGCGCGGGCGGCGGTCTCGCAGTAGTCGGAGAGGCGGCTCAGATCGTGGCCCTCGAGCTGGCCGAGGAGCCGGAGGTTGAGCATCAGGAGCTCCATCGGGACGTTGCCGACGCGCTCGCCCATGCCGAGGGCGGTGGCGTGGACGCGGTCGGCGCCGTACTCGAGGGCGTAAAGACAGTTGGTCAGGGCGAGGCCGCGATCGTTGTGGCCGTGCCAGTCGAGCTCGACGCCGGTGACGCCCATGCTGTCGAGCAGCGCGCGGGTGAAGCCGATGAGGTTGCGCACGCCGTCGGGGGTGGCGTGTCCGGCGGTGTCGCAGAGGCAGAGGCGCGTCGCGCCGTGGTCGACGGCGACCTTGAAGAGCTCGGTGAGCACCTCGGGGTGCGAGCGGGTGGTGTCTTCGGTGACGAAGACGGCGGGCAGGCCCGCCTTGACGATGAGGTCGATGGCGGTGGCGGCGCGGCGCGCGAGGAGGTCGATGCTCCAATTTTCGACGAGGCGGCGGATGGAGCTCGAGCCGATGAAGGCGTACGTCTCGATGGCGATGCCGGCCTTCTGCGACAAATCGAGGATGGGCTCGAGGTCGGAGGGGACGGTGCGGCCCGAACAGACGGGCTTGATGGCGAGGCGGGCATTCGAGATCTCGCGGCAGAGCCTCAGCGCCTCGCGGTAGACCCGGGGCGAGCTGCCGGGGATGCCCACGTTCACCACGTGGATGCCGAGGTCGCTCATGCGGTGAACGAGCTCGATCTTGTCGGCGAGCCGGGGCTGGCGCACCGAGGGGTTTTGCAGCCCGTCGCGCAAGGACTCGTCGAGCAGGGTGAACGAGGGCGCGATCGGGCGGCCACGTCGGCCCATCGCGTTCCAGTCGAACATGAGTTCGGCCCCCGGGGGGGCGGGTGGACGCGAGGAAGGCGGTCGGGGGGCAGCCATCTCATGCCAAGTATGCCACGATAGGGCCCACTTTGGTTTTGTTTCGAACCCGTGCTCTGGTGCAAAAGCGGCTCGCCGACGAGGTGGGCAGGCTCTCGAAGCAGGCGCCCTTGCGGGTCTGTCTCGCCTACCCGTCCCCGTATGCGGCGGCGATGAGCAGCCTCGGCTTTCAGCGTATTTATCGCGCCTTGATGGAAAGCCCCGGCCTTTGCTGCGAGCGGGCCTTTCTGCCCGAAGGGTCGGGGGCGGGGGGCCGGGCCGAGGTGCCGGTGACCTACGAGAGCCTGAGCCAGCTCGGTGACTTTCCGATTGTGGCGCTCTCGGTCGCCTACGAGCTCGAGATCGCGGGGGTCATTCGGCTGCTCGAGGCGGCGGGGCTGCCGGCCCTGCGGCAGGAGCGGGGGCCGCAGCACCCCTTTGTCTTGGCGGGCGGGCCGCTCACCTTTTCCAACCCCCTGCCCCTTTCGCCCTACGTCGACGCCATCGTGATGGGCGAGGGCGAGGCGCTGACGCCGGAGGTGTGCCGGGCGGTCGGCGAGGCGCCCTCGCGGGCGGCGGCGCTCGACGCGCTCGAGCGCTTCGAGCACATCTTTTTGCCCGAGCGGCACGGCGAGCGGCTGCCGCCGGTGGCGAAGGTCGACGACGCGCTCTTGCCGGCGTGGGGGCCCATTAGGACGCCGCACGCCGAGCTGTCGAACATGTTCCTGGTCGAGACCGAGCGGGGCTGCTCGCGGGGCTGCACGTACTGCGTGATGCGTCGGTCGACCAACGGGGGCATGCGCCTGGTGCCCAAGGACGTCATTTTGGGCCTGGTGCCCGAGGACGCGAGGCGGGTGGGGCTGGTCGGGGCGGCGGTGAGCGACCACCCGAAGATCGTCGAGATCGTGAACGAGCTCGCGGCGCGGGGTAAAGAGGTGGGGCTGTCGAGCCTGCGGCCCGACCGGCTGAGCGACGAGTTCGTGGGGGCGCTCAAGAAGGCGGGCTACCGGACGCTGACGACGGCGATGGACGGGGCGAGCGAGCGGATGCGGGAGGTGGTCGGGCGGCACGCCCGGGAGAAGCACCTCGTGAAGGCGGCCGAGCGGGCGCGAAAGCACGGAATGGACCGGCTCAAGCTCTACTTGATGGTGGGGCTGCCGGGCGAGGCCGACGGGGACATCGACGAGTGCGTGCGCTTCACGACCGAATTGACGAAAATGGTGCCGGTGGCCCTCGGCATCGCGCCCTTTTGCGCCAAGCGTCAGACCCCGCTCGACGGGGCGCCCTTCGCGGGCATCGACGTGGTCGAGGGGCGGCTCGAGCGGCTGCGCCGCGGGCTCAAGGGGCGGGCGGACGTGCGGGCGACGAGCGCGCGCTGGGCCTGGGTCGAGTACGTGCTGGCGCAGGGGGGGCCGGCCGAGGGCCGGGCGGTGCTCGAGGCCGTGCGCGGCGGGGGGGGCTTTGCGGCCTACAAGCGGGCCTTTTCTTCGATTGAGCGACCGGCTACGCCGGTGCGGCGGGCGCTCCCGCTCGTCGCCCCGGCCGGGCCCCCACCCCCTTCGACGCCATGAACGCGAAACAACTTTCTCAGCTCGTCTTCATCGCCCTCGCCTCGCTCGGCGTGTACATGTTCGTCACCTCGGCCCAGGACGGCGAGGCGCGGGCGGCCTGCTCGGCGCTCTGCGCGCTGCGGCCGAACTACGCGAACGAAGACCGCCGCGTGCCCGACTTTACGCTGACCGATCTCAACGGCAAGCCCGTCAAGATGAGCTCGTTCCGGGGCAAGACGGTGGTGCTCAACTTCTGGACGAAGACCTGCCGTCCCTGCCTCGAGGAGATGCCCTCGATCGCCGAGCTCGCGAACATCTGGAAGGACGAGAAAGACAAGGTCGTGCTCACGATCTCGACCGACGGCTCGGCCGAGGACGCGCGCGCGACGCTCAAGGCGGTGCTCGGGCGCGAGCCGCCCTTCGGGGTGCTCATCGACCCCGAGTCGCAGGTGGTCGGCGACCTGTTCGGCACCAAGCTCTACCCCGAGACGTGGGTCATCGACCCCGAGGGCGTCATCCGGGCGAGGTTCGACGGGCCGCGCGACTGGTCGAGCCCGGTGGTGCAGGGGGTGGTGAAGATGGCGGCGAGCCCGGGGGTGTCGTGCCCGGTCACGTTCAAGGGGGGCAAGCCCGAGGGGGCGCTGCGCGGCGTGTGCGACACGGCGGGGCTTTAGCCGCCGCGCTTCTGCTCCGGGGCCGCTCGGGGGGGCGGCGCCCGGCTCTCGGGGCGGCGGGCGGCGGGGGCGGCGCCGGGCTTTCGGGGCGGCGGGCCGCGGGCGCGCGCCGGGCCACGTCGATCGTGGCGCCGCCGGGGGGGGCGTGCCAGGCTCAACGCGGCGATGAAGAAGCGTGTCTGCGTCTTTTGCGGCTCGAAGCCCGGCCAAGGGGCGGCGCTCGAAGCGCTCGCGCGGGCGGTGGGCGAGGGGCTGGCGGCGCGCGGCGTCGGGCTCGTCTACGGCGGCGCGCGGGTGGGGCTGATGGGGGCAGTGGCCGACGCAGCGCTGGGGGCGGGGGCCGAGGTGATCGGCGTGCTGCCGACGGCGCTGGCGGCGCGCGAGCTCGCGCACGGCGACCTGACGGCGCTGCACCTGGTGGCGAGCATGCACGAGCGCAAGGCGCGCATGAGCGAGCTGTCGCACGCCTTTCTAACGCTGCCGGGGGGCTTCGGCACGCTCGACGAGCTGTTCGAGGTGCTCACGTGGCGCGCGCTCGAGATCCACACGAAGCCTTGTTTCTTGCTCAACGCGGGCGGCTACTTCGACGCGCTGCTCGCCTTCGTCGACCGGGCCGAACGCGAGGGCATGATCGCGCCGGCGACGCGGGCGCTCTTGCGGGTGGGGTCCGAGCTCGACCCGCTGCTCGACGAGATCGTGTCGGCGCTCGACGCGCCGCGGGCGACGCCGTCGTCGCGGGCGCCGCGGCCTTGAGCGCGTCGGGCCGGCTCGGGTGCGCGGTCCGGCTCGTGGCGGCGCTCGCCGCGGTCGCGGTCGCGGGCTGCCAGCGCCGGACGGCGCCGTCCGAGGGCGCCGAAGCGCGGGGGCCCGCGGGGCGCGGCTCGGCGGTGGCGTCGGCGACGGCGCCCGCCACCACGGCGCGCCCGGCGGGGTCGGGCGAGGCCGCGGGGCTGCAGTACGTCGAGCGGCAGAGCGGGGGCGCGGCCGACGAGGCGCTGCCGATGGTGGTGGCGGTGCACGGGCTCGGCGACACGCCCGAGCACCTCGGCGACGCGCTCGTCTCGGCGCTCGAGCGCCCGGCACGCATCATCTTGCCGCGGGGGCCGAAGACGTACGGGAGGGGCTACTCGTGGTTCGACCTCGGCTCGAACGAGGCGATGCTGGCGGGCATCGAGCGGGCGACGGCGCTGGTGGCGGGGGGCCTCGGCGAGCTCGTCAAGCGGCGCCCGACGAGGGGCAAGCCGATCGTGCTCGGCTTCTCGCAGGGGGGCACGATCGCGTTCGCGCTCGGGGCGAAGCACCCCGCGCTGGTCGGGGCGGCCTTCCCGGTCGCCGGCTTGCTGCCGCCGCCGCTCGTGCCGCCGCCGGGGTCGGGCGCGCTGCCGCCCTTCGTCGCGTTCCACGGGGCCGACGACCGGGTCGTGCCGGCGCAGCTCGCGCGCGAGTCGGTCGAGCGGTTGAAGGCGATCGGGGCGCGGGCGGAGGTGCACGTGTATGATGGGCTCGGCCACTCGGTTTCGCCCGAACTGAGAAACGATCTGCGGCGCGAGGTGCTGCGCGCGCTCGACGCGGCCGGCCGGTAGCGGGGGCGGGGCGTTTCAGCCCCCGCTTTACCACCTTGTCGCAGCGAACGGAGGGGGCGGCGGGTCGCGACCACCTTGTGGCAGGGGGCTCGTCCGCGGGCTTTAGCGCGCTGCTCGGTCGGGGTGCGTACGCCCTGCGGGCACCCGAAACTCGCCTGACGGCTCCGACCGCAGGGCACCCGCCCGGAGGGCGTACGCACCCCGACCGAGCAGCGCTCTGGGCGAGGGGGGGCGCTTATCGGGTTCGGAGGGGGAAGGGGGGCCCGGCCTCGGGTTATCGGATATGGTAAACGACATGGAGTCGCCCCTGGCCTCGGTCGGCCCCTTTCGCGCGGGCGAGCGGGCGGGGCCGAACCAGTGGCGGGGCCCGGGGCCGGGGGGCTCGCCGGCGGTGCGGGTGTGCCTGGTCGGGGGCGCGGCGGGGCTGGCGAGGGCGAGGCTGGGCGCGGCGGGGGCGCGCGGCCGGGCGGGCCGGGCCCCCGAGCGCGGCGGGGGCGCGCGACCGGGGCGGCGCCCCCGGGCGGGCCGGCGCCGGCGTTGTGCGCAAAGTCGCTATTTTGATAGACGCCCTCGCTCCGATGAATCGCGTCGGGGGGGCGGGGCGCGCGGGGCCGGCGGGCGGCGGGCGCGGGGCGCGGCCGCGTGGCCGGCGCGGGCGCCGGGGGTGATACCATCCGCCCGAGCCTGCACCCGGCCCCGTGCCCTCGCCCAAGCCTGGCGCGGCTGCGGCGTGGGGGCCATTCCTGGCCGCAGCAGGCAGGGATGGTATAAGGGGCGCGGCGCGCCGACGTGAGGGGGCCGGCCGCGCCCCGCGAGCGCAGGGCGAGGGGCGGCGCGCGCCGGCATTCGCACGCCGCGCGGGCGCCTACTTCGCAACGCGCGAGGGGCGGCGGGCGGGGGCTGAAAACCTTGACGAAAATCGCCCGAACCGTCTACGGTTCCGGCCGCAGCACCGGGTTTGGAACAACACCCTAGGGAGCCTGTTGCTATGAAATCGATCTCGAAGTTGACCGCCCTCGCCTCGCTCGTCGTGCTCGGGGGCAGCCTCTCCGGCTGTGCGGGCATCGCCTTCTCGAGCCGCGGCACTACGCTCGCCATCCTCTACAACTCGACGCAGGCGAACGAGGGCGTCACCAACAACAACGTCGGCGCCAAGAAGGGCCAGGCCTGCGCCTCGTCGATCCTCGGGTTCGTGACCACGGGCGACGCGTCGGTGGCGGCGGCCGCGAAGCAAGGCGGCATCACCAAGGTCGGCTCGATCGACCACGAGCACAGCAACCTGCTCGGCATCTACGCGACCTATTGCGTCAACGTCACGGGCGAGTGAGCGCGGGCGCCGGGTGAGCGGGCCCCGCCGAGCGGGCGGCCTCTCGCCCGCGCCGGCCCGCGGGCGGGCGCCGCTCAGAACAGGCTCTCGAAGCGGACGCCGGCGCCGCGCAGGCGCTCCTCGCTGATGCCCACCGCGAGCGCGCCGAGATCGTTGCCGACGAAGGCGCGCCCGAGCCGCGCGGCGGCCACGAGCGTCGTGCCCGAGCCGCACATCGGGTCGACGACGAGGTCGCCGGGGCGGCTCGAGGCGCGTACGATGCGCTCGAGTAGCCCGAGCGGCTTCTGGGTGGGGTAGCCGGTGCCCTCGCGCCGCAGCGGGGTGTTGGCGACCATGGCGGGCAGGTCGGCCCAGACGCTGCCGAGGGCGCGGCCTTCGTCTTCGTAGTAGCGGTACGCCTTGCCGCCGATCACCCGCTCGCGGTAGCGCCGCCCCTGCTCGTCGACCGAGCGGAAGTGCATCGAGCGGCTGCGCTCGGCGAAGGGCTCGCGCAGGGCGGGGTCGCGGTGGTTCCACAGGTAGGGCGCGTCGGGCTCGGCGCCGCGCGTATAGACGAGAATGGTCTGGTGCGTGCAGGGGATGCGCCGCCCGCGGGCGCCGTTGCCCGGCACCCAGACGATCTCGCCGCGGAAGGCGCCGCGGCCGAAGACGCGGTCGCAGAGCACCTTGGCGTCGTGCACGGTGCGGCGGTCGAGGTGCAGCCAGAGCGTGGCGGCCGGCGCCATGGCGTCGCGCAGGGCGGCGAGGCGGGGCGCGAGCATGGCGAGGAAGGCGTCGAGGCCGCCCCACGAGTCGGCGAAGGCCGCGTCGTCGTCGCCGGGCCGGCCGCGGCCGCGGCGCCCGCCGGGGCGCAGGCGGGCGGCGAAGACGCCGCCGGCGTTGAAGGGCGGGTCGAGGTAGACGAGGTCGAAGGGGCGGGCGCGACCGCGCGCGGCGAGGCGCGCGGGCAGGTCGAGGGCGTCGCCGCGGAGCAGCAGGCCGGCGGGGCCGGCGGCGACGGCGACGGGGGCCTCACGTGCCATCGGCGGCGGGGGGCGCGAGCCAACCGAGCAGGCCGACCAGATCGCGCTCGCTCGTCGCGGGCGTGGGGGCCTGGGCGAGCCAGGGCCACGCGGGGCCGCCGTCGACGCAGCCCGCGGCGGCGTCGTCGGCCGAGCAGGCGACGCGCACGTGAAAGTGGTCGTCGTGCGGGGCGCTGTCGCTCGGCTGTTGCATCACGCTCTCGGCGCGCTCGAGCAGGGCGGTGTCTTCGCCGAGGGCACGGGCGTACGAGATGAGCTGGGCCTCGACCGGCTCGCTGACGAAGAGCCAGAGCACGTCGGCGTGGGGGCAGGTGACGAGGGCGCGGGCGAGCGACCAGGTGCGCTCGACGTCGAGCCGATAGTAGCGAGCGCCCGGCGCCGGCACGGCGGGCGCCAGGCCGTCGGGGCCGACGCGCAGAAAGCCGGGGCTGCGCACGGGGGCGCCGGCCGGCGTGGTGAAGAAGAAGAGCAGGTCGGCGTCGCGCCCCGAGCGGTGCGACCGGTGCCCGGGGATCTGCCCGCCCCCGCGCGCCGACAGATCGCCGACCAAGAGCGGCGGCGCCTCGGGCCCCGTCCAGGCCTCGGCGGCGGCGTGCGCGATGGCGTTGACGAGGGCGGGGGTGCCGTAGTGGGCGCGTCCCTGGTGGCGGAACCACTCGTAGCCGGGCCCGTACTCGGGCAACTCGACGCCGCCGCGCAGGAGGCCGCGCGAGGGCGCGCCGACCGAGACGAGACGCGGGGCGGGCACGAGCGGCGAGGGCACCGAGGCGCAGCCCGCGGCGGCGAGGGCGAGGGGCAGCGCGAGCGGGGCGGCCCGCCGGGCGAGCGGGGCGGGCCGGGCGGGCGCCGCCGCCCGGGCGGGTCGAGCGGGCGCCGCAGCCCCGGCGGGGCGAGCGGGCGCCGCAGCCCCGGCGGGCCGGGCGGGCACGGCGGGTCGGGCGGGCGCGGCGGCGCTCACGGGGCGCCCCTGTCGTCGGGCGGGCGTGGCGGCGCTCACGGGGCGCCCCTGTCGTCGGGCGGGCGCGGCGGCGCTCACGGGGCCCCCCCGTCGGGCGGCTCGCCGAGGAAGGTGCGCATGCGGGCCTCGAGGCCGGTGACGGTCTCGGGCGAGTCGAAGGGCGGGCGCAGGGTGAGCTTGCCGTCGACGGTGCGCAGGGCCTGCTGGTCGTCGAGCGCGCGGAGGGCGTTCTCGAGGATCGAGCGGCTGACGGCCTCGCGCCGCCCGATCTCGCCCGACAGGAACATGCGCTCGCCGGCGACGAGCGCGCGCTTGACGAGGTCGCGCGACGAGAGCGGGCCCTTGAGCAGGGCCTGCGCGGCGCGCGCGGCGACGCGGTAGCCCTCGAGGTAGGGCACGAGCACGTCGGCGTAGAAGTCGACCCAGCCCTGGCCCGAGAGCCCGTCGTGGCCGGGGCCGGGCACGACGTCGCCGTTCGCGTCGCGGGCGAGCTCGCCCGCCTCGACCATCTTCGCGAGGGCGTCGGCGAAGATCTGGTCGAACGAAGCGTCGGCGCGGAAGAGGAACTCGTGCTTGAAGAGGCGCGAGAGGGCGCGGACGCGCTCGCCGAGCGCGCCCTCGGGCGTCGGGCCCCGGGGCGCCATGCGCAGCGCCGTCGCGACGAGCGCCGCCTCGACGAAGAAGTGCACGATGATGTTCTTCGAGAGGCTGACGACGAGGCGCTTGTCGTCGGGCACGGTGTAGACGACGTCTTCGCCGGTGTAGATGGCCGCGCGCGCCTTCGCCCCGGGCTCGAGCCCGGCGCCCGGCACGTGCGCGACGACGAGGTCGCCCCGGGCGAAGAGCTGCGCCGCCTCGCGCACCGCGTCGGGCCGGAGCGCGCCCGAGCTGGTGACCAGGCTGCGCGCCATGCGCGCGCCGCGCCGGGCGAGCGCGGCCACGACCTGCCGGCACTGGGCGACGAGCTCGCCGTGGGCGACGCCGCGGCGCCCGCCCGCGAGCAGCGCCGTCGCCACCACCGCGCCCGGCGTGACGCTCGTGACGCGGTTGATCTCGCTCATCGCCCGGTAGCCGAGGCGCATGACGACCGAGCGGCGCTGCGCCGGCGAGAGCGCGCCCGCCGCGGGCAGGCCGAGCTCGCCGCGCGTGCGCTCGAGCGTGAGCGGCTCGCCGAACTGCACGTTGACCCGGCCGTAGAAGCCGCCGAGCACCCGCGTGCTGCGCAAGAGCGCCCGCGCGTCCTCGCGCCGCTTCTCGCCGCCGGTCAGCTCGCGCACGTACGAGCGCTCTTCGACGATGCGGTCGTAGCCGATGCTGACGGGCACGAAGGTCACGGGCGAGTCGGGCAGCGAGAGCGCCGCGTCGCAGACGATGCTGAGCAGCCCGAACTTCGGCTGCAGGAGCTTGCCCGTGCGCGAGCGCCCCCCCTCGAGGAAGAACTCGATCGCCCAGCCCTCGCGCACCATCTTGCGAATGTACGCGTCGACCACCGCGGCGTACAGCCGGTCGCCCTTGAAGCTCCGCCGGATGAAGAACGCCCCGCCCCGCCGGAAGATCGGCCCCATCGGGAAGAACGACAGGTTGTCGCCCGCGGCGATGAGCGGCAGCTGCAGGTGGTACGAGTTGAGCACGTACGAGAGCATCAGGTAGTCGACGTGGCTCTTGTGGCTGGGCAAAAAGACCACGGTGCCGCGCTTGGTCGCCTCGCGCACGCGCGCGATGCCCTCCTCGTCGACCTCGATGCCGGCGTAGATCTTGTGCACGATGAGGTCGAGCGCGACCTCGAAGGCCCGGTGCGCGTCGAGCTCGGGCGTCGCCTCGAGCTCGCGCAGCATGCGGTGGGCCTTCGCCGTCAGCACGTGGCGCTCGCGCGCCCCGCTGCCGGCCATGTCGTTGATGATCGACTGCAGCTTCGGGCTGCGCAAGATCTCGTCGCGCAGCCGGTCGGCCGGCTTCTTCGCCGGCCCCAAGATGGCCCGCCGCTCGCGCTCGAGCCGCGTCAAGAGCGCGTACGTCGCCCGCCGCACCAGCACGCCGTCGTCCTCGCCGGGCGCGGCGTCGCGCAGGACGGCCGACAGGTCGAGCTCTTCGCCGGCCCGGAAGTCGGACTGGCGGTAGTTCGCCAAAAACTGCACCACGGTGCGCGTGCGGCCCGGGTAGTCGCGCCGGCCGAAGACCAGATCGATGACGTCGGTGTCGCGCTTGTCGGGGCGCTTGGTCCAGACGAAGGCCTGCGGCACGAGCAAGATCGGCCGCGCGCGCCCGCGCTGCAGCCGCAGGAGCGCCCGCAAGAGCTCGTCGCCCTCGGCGCGCGTGCGCCGCCCGGGCTTGACGCCCTGCTCGAGCAGCGTCGGCGCCCGCTTGAGGAACAGCGCGGCGCTGCCGTCGCTGGCGAGCGCGTCGGCGAGGCGCTCGGCCGGCGAGGTGCGCGCCCCCGGCATCATCGCCCGCCACCAGCCCTGCCCGAGCGGCTCGAGCAGCCCGAGGCCCATGTCCTGGGCGAAGCGGATCTGCGGCAGGTTGAAGCGCTTGGTCAGGTGGTCGAGCGCCAGGAAGTCGATGAACGAGACGTTGCGCAGCACGTAGACGACGCTGCCCCGGTTGGCCGCCCGGCGCACGGTCTGCACCCAGCTCTCGTCGACCCGGATGTGGTCGAAGAAGCGGCGGTACAGGTAGCGCAGGACGGCGTTCGGCTCGTAGGACTGCGTGAGATCGCCGGACGCCATCGCCCGCGCTTTTCGCCCGCCACCGCCCCGCGGTCAACCGCCGCGCGCGCGAGGCCCCGGCCCCGGCCCCGCGCGCGCCCGCGCCCAATTTAGGGCGCCCGGCGGCCCGGCCCCCCGACCGCCCTCGCCCCGCCCCGCGCGCCGGGCCGACCGCCGGCGCCGCCGCGGTCCGACCCGCCCCGCGCGCCCCGCGCGCCGAACATTCGCGCGCCCGCCCCGCTTGCGGCACCATGCGCCCCGGCGCCCCGGGGGACGCCCCCCCCCGGCGCGCCGCCGCGACGGGGGCCGCGCCCCGCCGCCGCCCCACGAGCCCCATGTCGCCCCGCGCCGTCGACCCCTTCTCCGAGAGCGCCCGCCGGGGCGTGCTCGCCATCCAGCACGTCACCTTCCTCGCGCGCGAGGGCGCCCTCGGGGCCGAAGGCGGCCTGCTCGAAGACCAATTTCAGCCGAACAGCGTCGACCTGCGCCTCGGCCGCCGCGCCCACCGCGTGCGCTGCAGCTTCTTGCCGGGGCCGCTCGGCGTCGACGAGTGCCTGCGCGCCTTCGACAACGACGTGCACGCCTTCGACCTCGCCCAGGGCGCGGTGCTCGAGCCGAACGTGCCCTACCTCGTCGAGCTCGAAGAGCGCCTGCGCCTGCCGCGCGAGCTGTCGGCCCGCGCCAACCCGAAGAGCTCGACCGGCCGCCTCGACATGTTCGCCCGCGTCGTCGCCGACACCGGCGAGGCCTTCGACGAGGTGCCCGCCGGCTTCGAGGGGCGGCTCTTCGTGCACGTCATCTCGCGCTCGTTCCCCGTGCGGCTGCGCACCGGCGACCGGCTCGTGCAGCTGCGCGTCGCCCGCGGCGACACGCGCCTCGACGACCGCGAGACGCTCGCGCTGCACGCGGAGAGCCCCCTCATCGCCGGCCCCGAGCCGCCCGTCGTCGACGACGGCCTGCACTTCTCGGCCGCGCTCGCCCCCGGCGCGGACGGCTCGCCCGCGGGCTTCCGCGCCCGCGCCCACACGCCCCTCGTCGACTTCTCGCGCACGGGCGCGCACCCGGTCGAGCCCTTCTGGTCGGCCCTGCCCGCGCGCGCCGGCGGCGCCCTCGTGCTCGAGCCCGAGGCCTTCTACGTGCTCGCCTCGCACGAGCGCGTCAGCGTGCCGCCGCCGGTCTGCGCCGAGATGGTGCCCTTCGACGCGAAGAGCGGCGAGCTGCGCACCCACTACGCCGGCTTCTTCGACTCGGGCTTCGGCGTGCCCGGCGGCGCCCGCGTCGTGCTCGAGATAAGAAACCGCGACACGCCCTTCTTGCTCCGCGACCGGCAGCGCATCTTCCGCTTCCAGTTGCACCACAACCTCGCCACGCCCGACCGGCTCTACGGCCAGGGCGTCGGCAGCCACTACCAGGGCCAGGGCCTGCGCCTCGCCAAGCACTTCCGGGCGGCGGCCCCCGACTGAGCCGGGCCGCCCCCCCCGCGCCGCCCCGCCCCGGCGGGGGCCGCGCGCCTCAGCGCCGCGCGACCGCCCCCCAGAGCAGCCGCGGCGGCACGAGCGCCCAGGACGCGCACTCGCGGGTCATCCAACGGAGGGCCGCGTCGTGGCGCCGGAACTGCACGCTATCTTCGACGAACCAGCCGAGCGGCTCGAGCCCCGCCCGGCGGAACCAGAGCCGCGCCCGCCGCAGATGGAAGGGCTGGGTGACGAGCCAGACCCGGCGCCGGCCCTCGGGCAGCAAGATGGCGGCGGCGCGCGCGGCGTTCGAGGCGGTGTCGTACGAGAGCCGGTCGACCCGCAGCGCCTCGCGGGGCACGCCGCGCGCGAGCAGCCAGGGGCCCATGCCCTCGGCCTCGGCGCGCGAGCGGCGGTGGCGTCTCGGGCAGTGGCCGCCGACGGCGCAGACGACCGGCGCGAGGCCGCGGTGGTAGATCTCGGCGGCGACGCGCGCCCGCTCTTCGCCCTGCAGCGAGGGCTCGCCGCCCGGCCCGATGGCGGTGCCGAGCACGACGACGGCGTCGGCGGGCGCGGGCGGCTCGGGGCGCGCGTTCAGGGCGGCGCCGAGCAGGCGCGCGGCGAGGCGCGTCGCGGCGCCGCCCGGGGCGGCGCTCACGCCCGCACGGGCGGCTTCGGCAGCTCGAAGTCGCGGTACTCGTTCGGGTCGCCCGCGCCGCCCATCGTGGCGGCGACGGCGATGTTGTACATCTCGCGCGCGGTCACGTAGTGCAGCCGCCAGTTCGCGCCGTCGTTGTAGCGCGTCGTCAGCTCGCGGTGCAGCGCGTGCCCCGGCTCGCCGAGCAGCGCCGCGGCCTGCTTCTCGGGCGCGCCGTGGGTGTAGACCTTGACGAAGACCCACTCGGGGCGCCCCTTCACGTGAATGTTCTGCGCAACCCACGCCCGCACCCGCTCGGGCGTCGGGGGGTCGTTCGCCGTGAGCGCGCCGTTCTCGATGCGCAAGGGCGCCCGCCGCCGCCCGAGTGCGCCCGGGCGGAGCGCGAGCGAGAGCGGGCCCTGCACGAGCAAGAGCCGGTCGTGGAAGCGCCGCCCGACCCGCGCCCGCTCGCCCCGCTCGTAGGCGCGCTTCTGGGCGATGTCGCCGGTGGGCCAGTAAATCTGGTTGACGATGCCCGGCTGGCAGACGTCGGGCGCCGAGGGGAAGGTGAAGTCGGCGTAGCAGCCCGTCTCGAAGAGCAGCGGCAGCTCGGCGTCGACGCCGCAGCGGCGCCCGTCGGGCCGGCCGTTGGCGAGCGCCCAGTTGCCGTGGATGAACGCGTAGCGCGGCCGCCCCGAGGGGTCGCGGCTCAGGTGCCCGTGCTGCTCGGCGAAGGTCTTGACGTGCCGCGCGAGCTCGGACCTTAGCCACTCGGGCGTCGAGTCGTCGTGGTGCAGGTGCACCTCGACCTCGCCGAGGTTCTGCCGCGCCAGGCCCCCGAGCGCGTCGAGAAAGAAGGGGCGGTACTCGTCGCCCGGGAAGAAGAACGAGTGCTGCGGGTGCCGCCCGTCGGCGTCGCGGTAGTTCGACGCGAGCCTCGGGTAGCCCTCGACCCAGGCGCGCACCCTCGCCTCGCCCTGCGCGTCGCCCGCCTTGCCCCAGAGCGGCTCGTAGTGGTCGCAGATGGCGAAGAGTAGGTGGCGCGGGCCTCGCACCCGCCGGGACGGCAGCGACGCGGCGACCGAGCGGGCGTAGCCGCCGAGCCAGGTGTGAAGGTTCTTTTCGCGTAGCGTAGCCAGCACGGGGCCAAGCATAGCACCGCGCGCTCAGCCGACGAGCAGCACCCCCAGGCTGCGCCCCTCCTCGGCCGCCTGGTGGCCCCGCAGGACGTCGCGCTCGTGGGTGCGCCCCGCCTCGGCCACCACCACCACCCCGTCGACCAAGTCCATCACCGAGAAGTGCTCGCCCTCGCGCTCGAGGTCGGTCAAGTCGACCAGCACGTGGCGGAAGGGCGCGCACTCGTGCCGGATGGTGTGGGCGATGAGCGCCAGATCGAGCCCCGCGTCGCCCTGGCAGCCGAAGGGCGTCAAGATCGTGAGCCACTCGTCGACGCGCGCCGCCTGAAAGCCCCGCCAGCCCTCGGCCGGCGGCACCAGCACGAGCCCGTTGAGCTGCGGCCGCCGCGTGTTGGCCTCGACGAACGCGATCGGCGTGCGCAGCACGTTGCCGAGGACCCGCCCGAGCTGCAGCGCGACCCCCGTCGTCGGCACCGTCTCGTTCGAGGGCAAGAAGGCCACCGACCGCCGCCCCGCGTCGCGCAGCCGCCGCGCCGAGCGCAAAAGCTCGGCGTAGGGCAGGTGGTCGCGTTCCGGGTTCAGCCAAAACCCCTCGAGTTCGGCGAGCGTCAGGCTCATCGGGGGCCCAGTCTAGCGCGCCCCGGCCCCCGAAGCCCCCCGGGCCCCACCCCACCCTGTCGCCCCCGCGGGCCGCCCCGGGCCGGGCCTAGACGAGCGGCGAGCCCCCGCGGGCCGCCCCGGGCCGGCCTCGGCGGGCGGCGAGCCCCCGCGGCCCCCGCGCCGGGCCGGGCCCCGCGGCCCCCGCGCCGGGCCGGGAGAAAGCCGCGCGGGCGCCGCGGGCGGGACGCGCCGCCCCGGACCAAGCGGGCACATGCTAAAGGGGGGGCGATGCCTCCGCCCCCGAGCAAGCGCGCGCTGCTGGCCGCCGCGGCCATCTTGCTGGCCCCCTCGCCCGCCCTCGCGCAGCTCGCCTGGACGGCGCACGCCGTCGGCGAGGCCTCGCTCGGCTGGACGGACAACGCCCTCGCGCAGCCCGACACGAACCCCGCCGGCCAGGTCGAGGCGACCTTCGTCACCCTGCGGCCGGGGGTGCTCGCCCTGATCGACGGCATCAAGACCACGCAGCGCCTCCAGTACACCTTCACCCAGACAATCTTTCTGGGCGCCTCCGAGGCGAACTCGCGGGGTCACCAGGTCGACTACAACCTGCTCTACACCCTCGACAGCCGCAGCGAGATCATGGCCGGCGCGAGCGCCTCGTACGGCCAGCTCAACATCTTCAACCTGATGCGCTCGGCCTCGTCGCCCGTCGGCGGCGCCGCGGGCGGCACCGGCGGCACCGGCGGCACCGGCGGCACCGGCGGCACCACCGGCGCCAACGGCCTGCAGACGGGCAACCTGACCTTCTTGACGACGGGCGTCTACGAGAACCTCACCCACGACTATTCGAACGATCTGCGCCTGCTGCAGGGCCTCTCGGTCAGCAGCTACCACGTGCTCGAGGCCACGCCCCCGCAGCCGGCCCGCTTCACCATCAACCACCGCCTCGGCACCGAACGCCGCTACGGCCGCGACGCCCTCATCGCCGAGCAGAACACGAACTACCTGGTCAACCTGCCGGTCGAGTACCAGGGCTTCCAGACGTACCGGTTCCAGAGCCAGCTGCTGCTCAGCGCCCTCGGGCGCTGGCGCCGCGACCTGAGCGAGCGCTTCGCGACCGAGCTGAGCACCGGCGCCGCCCTCGCCTTCGACCCGAGCACCCGCAACGCCCTGCTCGGCCCCACCCTCGGCGCCGCCGTGCGCTTTCACGACGACTTCGGCGAGGCCGCCGCTGGCTACAACCGCAACTTCACGCCCAACGTCTTTCTCGGCCAGATCTACTACGGCGACGAGCTCTTCGCCCGCGGCGCGGTGCCCTTCTTCGAGCAGACGACCAACCTGCGCATCTCGGGCGGCACGGGCCTCGTCTGGTCGAACCTCGTCGACACCAACACCGCCCGGCTCACCAGCTCGCTCCGCGTCTTCTCCGCCGACGTCGGCGTCACCTGGGACTCGCACACGGGCATCAACGCCTCGCTCCGCTATCAGTACTTCAAGCAGACGAGCGCCATCATCGAGAACGCCGCCAGCGGCGTGCAGCCCCCCCTGAACCTGTCGCGCAACGCCGTGCTGCTCACGGTCGGCGTCATGTTCCCCTACCGCTACGCGCCGCCCGTGCCCCGCGAGCCCTCCGGCCGCGTCGACCGCA
This sequence comes from Polyangiaceae bacterium, assembly GCA_035762175.1. Taxonomy (GTDB): domain Bacteria; phylum Myxococcota_A; class Polyangia; order Polyangiales; family Polyangiaceae; genus DASTPP01. The sequence goes on from DASTPP010000342.1 coordinate 26,113, forward strand.
GCGACCGGCCCGACGTCAGCAACGACGCCGTGAACCCCAACCGCCGGGTGCCCGGCCTGCCCTCGATGCCCGGCACGACCGCGCCGCACACGCCGAACACCGGCGTCCCGCCGACGCGCGGCATCGGCCCGTCGCTCTGACGAGGCGCCCGCCCGGCCCCCGCGCTCAGCGCGCGCGGCCGCCGCGACGGCTCGCGCGCCCGGCGCCGCGGCGTGCGAGCCCGATCGCGAGGGCGGCGAGGGCGAACGCGGCCGGGGCCCCCCCGCCCGGCCCGCCGGCCGCCTGGCAGCGGCAGCTCGCCCGCAGCCCCCGCCCCGAGCCCGCCGGCCAGGGCGTGCCCGAGGGCCGCCAGCCGAGCGGCTCGGCGTCGCCCGCGCGCGGCCGCTCGGCCCCCGCCTCGAGCGCCCCGACGTCGAGCGTCTGCCCCAGGCGCGGCCGCGGCGCCGCGGGGCCGAGGGCGCGCGCGGGCGGCATCATCGCCGGCTCGGCGAGCGGCGCGGGGAACGCGAGCGCCGCCAGCGCGGCCGGCGTCTCGGCCGGCCCCGCGGCGTCGACGAGGGGCGAGCCCGGCCGCGGCCGCAGGTCGAACGCGGCCGGGTTGGCGAAGCCCGGGTCGGCCCCCGTCAGCGTGTCGGCCCAGCCCGCGGGCACCTCGCGCGAGCCTTCGGGCAGCCAGTTGCGCGAGCCGGCGAAGGCCCGCGCGCCGCGCACCCACCTCGCGTCCTCGTCGATCAGGACCCGCACGCCCCCGCCGCCCGCGCGGTAGATCACGTTGTCGTGCGCCTCGACGCTCTCGAGGCGGTCGAAGGCGCGAAAGACCGCGCGCTTGTCGGACGCGACCACGATCGTGTTGTAGGCGAAGCGGTAGCGGCCCGCGGTCTCGCCCGTCGCGTCGCCGCCGACGCGGAAGACGTAGGCGTCGTTGAGCTTGCGCACGACGTTGCCGACGACATCTGAGTCTTCGCGCGCGAGGCTCGGGTCTTGCCCGTCGGGGCCGATGAGCTCGATCTCGTGGTAGAAGGCGCCCTCGACCCAGTTGTAATAGATCTCGTTGCGCTCGGCGCGCGACTTGACGTTGTTGCCGCCGTTGCCGTCGTGCACGTAGCAGTGGCGCATGCGAAAGACCGAGCCCGGGTGCCGGGTCTCGTCGGTCGCGACGTAGATCTGGTGCTTGCCCTCGCCCCGGCCCGAGTCGTAGACCTCGACGTACTCGAGCGTGAGCGAGCCCGAGTTCGAGTCCGAGCTCAAGATGCCGTGGGTCGGGCAGCCGTGCACCACCAGATCGCGCAGCGTGACGTCGTGCCCCTCGTGCAGCACGCAGCGCGCCTGCCCCCCCGTCACCTCGAAGCCCTCGACGACGACGTGGTCGGCGCTGACGGTCAGCCCCGCCCTGCCCCCCACGAGCGTCGGGCGCCGGCCGCCCCGCCGCAGCCCCCGCACCGTGATGGGGCGCCCCGGCGCGCCCGAGCGGCCGAGCTCGAAGGCGTCGTACTTGTAGCCGCCCTCGACCTCGACCACGTCGCCCGGCTCGAGCCGCGAGGCCACGTCGGCGACCTCGTCGTAGTCGCCGTGCGGCCCCACCCGGTAGACGGCGGCGGCGGCCGAGGGCGCGGCGAGGGCGAGCGCGAGGCCCGCGAGCGCGGCCCGGCGGCGGGCGCCGCTCAAGGCGGCGGCGTCGAGGGCGCGTCCGGCCCGAACGACCGGCCCGCCCCCGCCCCGCCCCGCCGGCCCCGCCCGAGCACCCGGCGGTAGAGCGCCGCGTACGCCTCGGCCATGCGGTCGACCGACATCGTCTCGAGCGCCGTGGCCCGCGCCCGCTCGCCCAGGCCCCGCGCCCGCTCGGGGTCGGCGAGCAGCCCCGCCACCGCCTCGCGCAGCGCCGCCTCGTCGTGCGGCGGCACGAGCACGCCCGTGCCCGCGTGCACCACGTCGGGGATGCCCCCCACCGCCGTCGACACCACCGGCAGCCGCGACGCCATCGCCTCGAGCAGCACCACCGGCAGCCCCTCGGTCGCCGACGAGAGCACGAAGACGTCGAGGGCGGCGAGCAGGTCGGGCACGTCGCGCCGCATGCCCGCGAACACGACATGCTCGGCGTTCGGCAGCGCCGCGCGCTGCGCCTCGAGCCCGGCCCGCAGCGGGCCGTCGCCGACGATCACGAGCTTGGTCTCGGGCCCGAGCAGCGGCGCCGCCGCCCGCAGCAGCAGCGCGTGGTTCTTCTCGGGCACCATGCGCCCGACGGTGCCGATGACGCGCGCGCCCGCCGCGAGGCCGAGCGAGGCGCGCGCCGCCGCCGCCGCCTCGGCCGGGGCCGGGAAGCGCGACAGGTCGGTGCCGTTCGGGATGACCTCGAGCTTCGTCTCGGTGCACTCGCGGTGCTCGCGCGCGAACGCCGCCGTCGTCGGCGAGACCGCCACGTACGCGTCGGTCGCCGTCGCCGCCAGCCGCCGGAGCCACATCTGCCGCCCGATCGCCCGGTGCTCGCCGTGCTTGCTGTGCACCACCGCCGCCCCGGCCAGCTTGCCCGCCGGCGCCCCGTACGTCAGCGGCGAGTTGTTGTGCGTGTGCACCACCCGCACCCGCTTCGCCCGCAGCCACCGCGCCAGCCGCCCCACCAGGCTGGGGTCGACCCCCACCTCGCGCTTCGGGAACGCCACCAGCCCGTCGGCCGCCGCCCGGAACGCCTCGCGCAAGGGCCCCTCGCCGTCGTTCAGCACCACGACGTACACCTCGTGGCCGGCCTTGCGCTGCGCCACCACCAGGTCGAGCACCACCCGCTCGAGCCCCCCGATGCCGAGCGAGGTGATGACGTGAGCAATCGTTAGCGGAGGCAACGTCGCGTGGGAAGCCATGGCACGTTCTGTCGGGTCGTAGGAAGCACGAATAGTACGACGAAATCGTGCAAAGAAGAGGCCACTGCGCTTGCCCCACATTCTGCGCCCTCGAGCCCGAGCATACCCCGGACGCGCCCACCCGAACATCATTAAGTAGGTTCTGCCCCGCGCCCGAACGCGAGGGTCGGCGCGGGCCGGCGCGGGCCGTCGGCGAACGCCGACATCCTCGACCTCACCCGTCTCCGCGGCGGCGCCCGACGCCGCGCCCGCCGCGCCGGCGGGGCGCCCTTGCGGAGCCATGCCGCGATGGGTCGAGCCGCCACACCGGCCGGACGCGCCTTCGTGACAGGCGCGCCCGGCGTGCTAGGTGCCCTCGCATGAGCTCGACGCGCGCGCGCTACTTGGTCACGGGGGGGGCGGGGTTCATCGGTTCGAACATCGTCGCGGCGCTCGCGCGGGCGGGCGAGCGGGTGCGCGCCTTCGACAACCTGGCGACCGGGCACTGGGCCCTCGTCGACCGGCTCGCCGGCCGCTCCGAGCTCGTCGAGCGCGTCACCGGCGACATCCGCGACGGGGCCGCCCTCGCCCGCGCGATGGAGGGCGTCGAGGTCGTCTTCCACCAGGCCGCCCTCGCCTCGGTGCCCCGCAGCGTCGACGACCCCGTCGAGAACGACGAGGTCAACACCCACGGCACCGTCAAGGTGCTCGACGCCGCCCGCCGCCTCGGCGTCAAGCGCGTCGTCTTCGCCGCCTCCTCGGCCGTCTACGGCGACGGGCCCGAGCAGCCCAAGCACGAGGGCCTCGCCCCCGCCCCGCTCTCGCCCTACGCCGTCGCGAAGCTCACCGCCGAGTACTACCTCAAGGTCTTCGCCTCGCTCTACGGCCTCGAGACCGTCGGCCTGCGCTACTTCAACATCTTCGGCCCCAACCAGCTGCCGAGCGGGCCCTACGCCGCCGCCATCCCGCGGTTTTTGCACGCCGCGGTCTCCGGCGGCCGCATCACCGTCTTCGGCGACGGCGAGCAGACCCGCGACTTCTGCTTCGTCGACAACGCCGTGCGCGCCAACCTGCTCGCCGCCAACTCGCCGAAGAAGCTCGCCGGCGAGATCGTCAACGTCGCCACCGGCCGCAGCGTCTCGCTCAACGGCGTCCTGCGCGCCCTCGAGGGCGTCGTCGGCGGCCCCCTCCAGGTCGACTACGTCGACCCGAAGCCCGGCGACGTGCGCCACTCGAGCGCCACCATCGACCGCGCCCGCGAGCTGCTCGGCTACGAGCCCAAGGTCCGCTGGGAAGACGGCCTCGGCCCCACCCACGCCTTCTTGAAGGCCCTGCACGAGCGCGGCCTCGAGCCGCTCGGCGCCGCCGGGCCCGGCTGAGGGGCGGCAGCCGGCCCAAGCGCGAATGCTGGGCTCGCGCCTGGCTTTTTTTGTAAGGCGATGTCAGCCCCGCGGCGTCGACCTCGCTCGGGGCGTCCAAAGCGCGCCCCACGACCGGAACGAACCTTGCGCAAGAAGCCCGCACGAGCGCCCGAGGCTCGGTGACCGACTCGTGAAACGAGCAAAGGTCTCAAGCCCGGCCGAGCAACCTGACCAGGCCCGAGCCCAAGTCGGGGTCGGTCGGCGGGTCGACCGAGGGCCGCGACCGCCCTCTCGGTTCGAGGGGCGAAGTGATAGCTCGGCGCTATCAGCACGACAGACACTTCGTCTTGGCGGTGGCGGGCCCGCGCGCGCATGGTAGGGGCACGGGTCGAACCGGCCCCGCGGAGACAGACACCATGGACGTCAACATCGGCATCGAAAGCAAGCAGCGCGAAGAGATCGCCAGCGGCCTGTCGAAGGTGTTGGCCGACACCTATACGCTCTACCTGAAGACGCATAATTTTCACTGGAACGTGACCGGCCCCATGTTCCAGACGCTGCACCTCATGTTCGAGCAGCACTACAACGAGCTCGCGCTCGCGGTCGACGCCATCGCCGAGCGCATCCGCGCGCTCGGGGTGCCCGCGCCCGGCACCTACCGGCAGTTCTCGGCCCTCTCGTCGATCAAAGAAGAAGACGGCGTGCCCAAGGCGCAAGACATGATTCGCCTGCTCGTCGAGGGCCACGAGGCCGTCGCGCGCACCTCGCGCGGCGTCTTCCGCACCGCCGAGGCGGCCAACGATCAGCCCACCTGCGACCTGCTGACGCAGCGCATGCAGATCCACGAGAAGACCGCGTGGATGCTCCGCAGCCTGCTCGAATAACCCCCCCGGCCGCGCCGCCCGCCCCTTCGCGCGGCGTCCACGGCCGGCCGCCCGCGCGGCCCGCGGCCCTTCGCCGCACGCCCGGAGGGGGGGGCCCACTGTCTGAGCCCCCCGCCAGGGGGGCGAGTTTGGGGTGCCCGGAGGGCGTGCGGCGAAGGGCCGCGGGCCGCGCGGGCGGCCTCCCCCTCAGCCCGGCGACGCGAAGCGCGCGCCCGCCCGGGCGACGAGGCGCTTGTAGCCCTGCTCGGCGAAGCGCCCGGCGCGCAGCCAGGGCTTGCCCCGCGGCAGCTCGAAGTCGCGCGCGGGCAGCTCGGCGGGCAGGCGCGCGGCGAGATCGCCGACGGTGTCGAAGGCGAACTCGCCGGGGTTCTCGGCGACGAAGCGGCAGATGCCGCGCATCCGGTCGATGTTGAGCTCGATCGGCCGGCCGGTCTTCTTCTCGTGCGAGTCGAGGAAGAAGAACTCGAACGAGTGCGTGACGAGCGTGACCTCGCCGACGCCGAGGGCGCGGTACTGCCGGAGGGCGTCGAGCGTCTCGCGCAGCGACACGGCCGTGATCTGCAAATGCCGGAAGCCCCCGCCGGCCTCGACGAAGGTCGAGACGGGCAGCTCGTAGACGCCGGGCGCGTCGGTGGCGAAGAGGCCCGCCTGCGCGAGGGGGCTTCGCATCTTGCAGTTGCGCCCGAAGTAGCAAGGGTTGTAGTTGCTGCTGACGCGCAGGCCCGCCTCGGCCATGGCGCGCCAGGTCTCGTTGCTCGCGCCGAAGTTGCCGGCGCGAAAGCCGAGCAGCCGCTCGCGCGGCGCGCCCGCCTCGGCGAGCAGGTCGACGCCCTCGCGCAGCATCGCCACCTGCCGGTCGAGCGGGTAGGCGCCGATGTCGTCGGGGTCGGGCGCCCCGCCCTCGGAGTGAAAGGCGGCGCGGCGCTGGACGGGGTGCGTGTGCAGCTGCACGTCGTGGCCCCGCTCGGCGATCGCCCGGCAGACCTCGGCGAGCCCCTCGCGCCCGAAGTGGTGCGCGCCGAGCGGCTCGACGAAGAAGGTGCCGCGGGCGCCGACCGCGTCGAGCTCGCCCATGATGAGCTCGATGCCGAGCGGGCGCCGCTGGTTGGAAAGGCGCCCCCAGACCCGCAGATCGTAGCCGAGCGGGGGCCGCCAGGCGCCGCCGAGCAGGCGCTCTTCGGAGCATTCGACATCGACCGTGAAGTAAACGCGGGTGGGGGCGCTCATGGGTCTATCTCGTTGCAACGGCCGGGCCGGGGTTGATGATGAATGCGAGGGCGCACGCGGGGGGGTGGCAGGGGCGAGGGCGCGCGCTGGGGGGTGGCAGGGGCGGGGTTACGCCGCGCGGGGGCGAAGCGGGGGCTCAGGAAGCGCCGCGGGCGCTCTGGGCGGGCGCCGGGGCCCGCGCCGCGCCGCCGAGGGGGCGGGGGGCGAGGTCGAGCGGGGCGCCGAGCGCCGCCTCGTAGATGCGCTGGTAGGACTCGACGAGGGTGGGCCAGCGGCGCTGGGCGACGACGTACTCGCGGGCGGCGGCGCCGAGGGCGCGGCGTCGGGGCTCGTCACGCAAGAGGTCGATGGCGCGGGCGGCGAGGTCGCCCTGGTCGCCGGCGCGGAAGACGACGCCGGTCTGGCCCTCTTTGACGAGCTCGCGCATCGCCGGCACGTCGCTGACCATGACGGCGCGCGCCATGGCCATCGCCTCGAGGGGCTTGAGCGGCGTGGTGAGCATGGTGGTGCGGGTCATCAGGCGGGGGTAAACGAGCAGGTCGGCGAGGGCGTAGACGTCGAACACCTGGTCGTGCGGCAGCCGCCCGGTGAAGACGACCTTCTCGCCGAGGCGCTGCTCGGCGGCGACCTCGCGCAGGCGCGGCTCTTCGCCGCCGGCGCCCGTGATGACCAGGCGCGCGTCGGGCACGGCGGCCGTGATCTCGGTCATGGCCCTTATCAGCACCTCGAGCCCCTCGTAAGGCTGGAAGGTGCCGACATAACCGAGGACTTTCTTGCCCTCGAGGCCCCACTTCTTCGCGAGCTCGGCGTTCTTCGGGCGCGGGCTGAAGCGCTCGGTGTCGACGCCGTTGGCGACCACGTAGAGCGCGCCCGACTGCGCGACGCGGGGGGCGAGCTCGGCGCGCAGGCTCTCGCAGATGGTGACCACGGCGTTCGCGCGCTTGAGCAGCACCCCCTCGGCCGCGCGCGCCCCGCGGTAGAGCGGCGACGAGGGGGTGAACTTGCCCCGGTCGACCGAGGCGTTCTCCCACAGGTCGCGGATCTCGTAGACGATCGGCAGCCCCGCGCGCCGCGCCGCCCAGAGCGCCGGCAGGCCGACCAGCATCGGCGAGTGCGCGTGCACGAGGCGCGGCCGCGTCTCGCGGATGGCCGCTTCGACCCGGCGGGCGAGCGCCTGCATCAGCGACGCCTCGCGCCCGAAGGGCACCTTCAGGCCGCCCTCGCGCGCGGGCGGGGTGCGAAAGTAGGTGAAGCCGTCGATCTCTTCGCGCTCGCTCGGCCGCTCGGGCTGCTGGCCCGAGGTCACCACCGCGGGCTCGAAGCCCTGCTCGCGCTGAAGGCGCAGGATGTAATCGCTGCGGATGCTGTAGCCACAGATGAAGGGCAGCGAGGTATGCAACACGTGGAGGACGCGCATGGGCCGGCTCGCTCGTCGTGGGGCGCCCGGCCGCCGCCGCCCCCGCCCGGGACCGGCCCCGGCGGCGGGTTTCGAGCGGCGCGCGCGGGCGCTGGCGAACGTGTAGCACCGGACGCTGCGCCGTGGCAGGGATCGCCGCAACTTTGCGGCCCCCGCGCCCGCGGGCGGGCCCCCCCCCGGCCGAACCATGCGAATCCTCGCGATCACCCCCATCTGGCCGACGCGCCTGCAGCCGGTGCGCGCGCCCTACAACGTGCAGCAGTTCAAGCGCCTCGCGCGCCGCGCCGAGCTGCGCGTGCTCGACGCGGTGCCCTACCTGCCCTTCGCCTCGGCCCTGCGGCTCGAGACCCGCGCCTCGGTCACCGCGGGCCTGCCCGCGACCGACCTCATCGAGGGGGTGCCCACCTGGTACGTGCGCCAGCTCTACGTGCCCAAGGTGGGCGTGCCCGTGGCCGTCCCGCTGACGCTCGCCTCGCTCGCGCCCTACCTCGAGCACGTTCGCTGGGCCGACGTGCTGCTCGGCACCTGGGCGCACCCGCACGGCTGCGCCGCCACGCTGCTCGGCCGCGCGTTCAAGAAGCCCGTCGTCGTCAAGGTGCACGGCTCGGACCTGAACGTGCAGGCGAACCTCGGCGCCGCGCGGGCGATGATGCGGGGCATTTTGCCCCGCGCCGACGCGCTCGTCTCGGTCTCGCGGGCGCTCGCCGACGTCTTGCGCTCGCTCGGCGTGCCCGACGAGCGCGTCGTGCTCGTGCCGAACGGCGTCGACGAGGCGCTCTTCTACCCGCGCGACAAGGCCGAGTCGCGCCGAAAGCTCGGCCTGCCCGAGGGCGGCAAGCTCGTCGTGTTCGTCGGCCGGCTCGAGCCGCAGAAGGGCACCGCCGAGCTGCTCGAGGCCTTCGAGCGCGTGCGCGCGCGCCGCCCCGACGCGCGCCTCGCGCTCGTCGGCGAGGGCGTCTCGCGCCCCGAGGTCGACCGCGCCAAGGCGCGGCTCGGCGACGCGCTCGTCGCCCCCGGCGAGCGGCCCTTCGCCGAGGTCCCCCTGTGGATGGGCGCCGCCGACCTCGTCGCCCTCCCCAGCTGGATGGAGGGCACGCCCAACGTGCTGCTCGAGGCGCTGGCGAGCGGGCGCGCGTGCGTCGCCTCCGACGTCGGCGGCATCCCCGACGTGCTCGCCGACCCCCGCAGCGGCCTCGTGCACCGGGCCCGCGACGCGCGCTCGCTCGAAGACGCGCTCGACCGGGCGCTCGGGCGCGAGTGGCCGCCGGGCGAGGCGCGCGCCTGCGGGCCCGTCAGCTGGGACGAGAGCGCCGACCGGCTCTACGCCGTGCTCGAGGGGGCGCTCGCCCGGGCGCGCGGACGCTAGAGCGTACGCCAGGCCGCTCGGGGGCGGGCGCCGGCGGCGTTTTTTCGCCGCGGCCTGCCCGAGCAGGCCGCGCTCACCAAACCGCGCCGGCGCCCGCCCCCGAGCGACCTGACGCACGCTCGAACGACACGGGGCCGGGCGGCGGGCGGGGGCCGGGGCCCGCCCGGACGGGGCGGAACGCCCCAGGTAGCCCCCGGGGCGCGCCTGTGCGCAAACGGATTGGCGCGTTTGGCCCTTGCCCCCCGCCCGGGGGAAGTGTCACTAATCTCGCCGCGAACGGACGCCCGAGATCGACCATGAGCCTGAAAGTCGCCATCGTCGGCTGCGGCAAGATCGCCGACGGCCACGTCGAAGAGATTCAAAAGATGCCCGAGCTCGCCCGCGTCGTCGCGGTCTGCGACCTCGAGCCGCTGATGGCCGAGCAGCTCGCCGCGCGCTACGGCATCGCGCGCCACGGCGACGACTTCGGCCGCCTGCTCGCCGAAGAGAAGCCCGACGTCGTGCACATCACGACGCCGCCGGCATCGCACCTGCCGCTGGCGCTCAAGGCGATCGAGGCGGGCTGCCACGTCTACGTCGAGAAGCCCTTCACGCTCCAGCACGCCGACTCGAAGCGGCTCATCGAGCGGGCCGAGGCGGCGAACAAGAAGGTCTCGATCGGCTACACGTACCTCTTCGACCCGCCCGCGCTCGAGATGCGCGAGCTCTTGCGCCAGGGCGCGCTCGGCGAGGTCGTGCACGTCGAGAGCTTCTTCGGCTACAACCTCGACGGCGCCTTCGGCAAGGCCATCTTGGGCGACCCGAACCACTGGGTGCTCGGGCTGCCGGGGCAGCTCTTTCACAACAACATCGACCACATGCTGAACAAGGTGGTCGAGTTCTTCGGCGACGACGAAGAGGCGCCGCCGCTCGCGGCGTTCGGCTCGGTGCGGCGGGCGGGCCGCTTCGGCGACGCCCGCGACAAAATGATGGACGAATTGCGCGTCGTCGTCCGGGGCCGGCGCACCACCGCGTACGGCACCTTCTCGTCGCACATCCGGCCGGCGGCGCACTTCGTGCGCGTCTACGGCACGAAGAACACGGCGCACGTCGACTACGTGATGCGCACCGTGACGCTCGACGCGGCGCCCACCCTGCCGAGCGCCATCGGGCGGCTCGTGCCCGCCTTCGCCCAGGCCGGCCGCTTCGCCAAGGCGGGGGGCAAGAACGTCGTGCGCTTCGCCAAGAGCGAGTTCCACTTCTTCTCGGGGCTGAACTACCTCTTTCGGGCGTACTACCGCAGCATCGTCGACGACGCCCCGCCGCCGATCGCCCACCGCGACATCTTGCGCGTCTCGGCCATGCTCGACGAAATCTTCCGACAGCTCGACGAGCAGCGCGGGGGGCTCTCGTGACCGCGCTCGTCACCGGCAGCACGGGCTTTCTGGGCACCGCCCTGGTCGAGCGGCTGCTCGCGCGCGACGGCGCCGACCTGCGCTGCCTGGTGCGCCAGGGCAGCGATCGCTCGCGCCTCGACGCCCTCGCCGCGAAGCACCCGAAGGCGAAGCTCGAGCGCTTCGTCGGCTCGCTCGCCTCGGCCGACGCGGCCGCCAAGGCGGTCGAGGGGGTCGACGTCATCTACCACGTCGCCGCGGCCATGGGCGGGGCGCCGGCCGACCTCTTCTTGAACACCGTCGTGTCGACCAAGCACCTCTTCGACGCCGTCCTGCGCACCAGCCGCCCGGGCGCCCGCCCGCGCGTCGTGCTCGTCAGCTCGTTCGGCGTCTACGGCGTCGCCGACCTGCCCCGCGGCGCGCTCGTCGACGAGTCGACGCCGCTCGAGCCGCACCCCGAGCGGCGCGACCCCTACTCGCAGGCCAAGCTGCGCCAAGAGAAGCTCTGCTGGGCCTACCACGAGCGCGACGGCGTGCCGCTCGTCGTCGCCCGGCCCGGCGTCATCTACGGCCCCCGCGGCTCGGCCTTCTCGGGCCGCGTCGGCCTCAACCTCTTCGGCCTCTTTTTGCACCTCGGCGGCGACAACCCCCTGCCGCTCACCTACGTCGAGAACTGCGCCGAGGCCGTCGCCCTGGTCGGCGAGAGGCCCGAGGCCGTCGGGCAGGCGTACAACGTGGTCGACGACGACCTCGTCGACTGCCGCCGCTACCTGCGCCTCTACAAGCAGAACGTCAAGCGCGTGCCCTCGGTCTCGCTGCCCTACCCGCTCACCGTCGCCGTCTCGCACGCGGTCGAGCGCTACCACCGCTTCTCGCAGGGCCAGCTGCCCGCCATCTTCACGCCCTACAAGACCGCCACCAGCTGGAAGGGCAACCGCTTCACCAACGCCAAGCTCAAGGCGCTCGGCTGGCGCCAGCTCGTCCCCACCGACGAGGGGCTGCGCCGAACCTTCGACTACCTCAAGGCCCAGACCGCCGCCTGAGGGCCCCCGCCCCCCGCCCGGCCCGCCCCCAGCCGCCCCTCGCCCAGCCGGCCCCCCCCCCGAGCGCACCACCACCACCATGATCTTGCTCGTCGCGGGCACGCGCCCCAACTTCATGAAGGTCGCCCCCGTCTACCGCGCGCTCAAGGCGCGCGGGCTCGACGCGCGCCTGCTGCACACGGGCCAGCACTTCGACGCCGCGATGAGCGACGTGTTCTTCCGCGACCTCGGGCTGCCCGAGCCGCACGTCTCGCTCAAGGGCGGCGGCGGCAGCCACGCCGAGCAGACCGCCGCCATCTTGGTCGGCGTCGAGAAGGCCCTGCTCGCCGAGCGGCCCAAGCTCGTCGTCGTCGTCGGCGACGTGACGAGCACCCTGTCGGCCGCGCTCGCGGCGGCCAAGCTCGGCATCGCCGTCGCCCACGTCGAGTCCGGCCTGCGCTCGCGCGACTGGACCATGCCCGAAGAGGTCAACCGCGTCCTGACCGACCAGCTCTCCGACCTGCTGCTCACGCCCTCGCCCGACGCCGAGCCGAACCTGCTCGCCGAGGGCATCGCCAAAGAGCGCATCGTCTTCGTCGGCAACGTGATGATCGACTCGCTGCACTGGGCCCTGCGCAAGCCGACCGACGCGCTCGCCCGCTTCGGCCTCGCCCCCCGCGGCTACGCCCTCGTCACGCTGCACCGGCCCGCCAACGTCGACAGCGCCGAGGCGCTCTCGGCCACGCTCGACGCCGTCGCCGCCGTCGCCGCCCGCCTGCCCGTGCTCTTCCCCGTGCACCCGCGCACCACCGCGCGCGCCGAGGCGCTCGGCCTCAAGGCCCGGCTGACCGGCTCGACGAACCTGCGCCCCATCGAGCCGCTCGGCTACGACGACTTCGTCACCCTGATGAGCCAGGCCAAGCTCGTCGCCACCGACTCGGGCGGCATCCAAGAAGAGACGACCGCCCTCGGCGTGCCCTGCCTGACCATGCGCGGCGGCACCGAGCGCCCCATCACCGTCACCGAGGGCACCAACGAGGTCGTCGGCCTCGACGTCGCCAAGATCGGCGCCGCCGTCGACGCCGTCGTGTCCGGCCGCGGCAAGCAGGGCCGCGTGCCCGCCGGCTGGGACGGCCGCGCCGGCGAGCGCGTCGCCGACGCCATCGAGGCCTTCTTGAAGGGCTCGCCCCCGCCCCGCACCGCCGGGCCGAGGGCGTAAGGTCCCGCCCCCGCGCGCGCCCGAGAGCGCTTCGGCGGCCGGCCTGGCCCGGGCGCAGGCGAGGCTTTGTGAGCGAGGCCTACTCAAGTAGGCCGCAGCGAAAAAACGCAGCATGCGCCC
>DASTPP010000343.1:0-34766 GCA_035762175.1 Polyangiaceae bacterium
GCCCGCCCGCCGACGCCCGCCCGCCGCCGGCGGCGCGGCCGGGCGAGCGGCCCGCGGGCCCCGGGCCGCCGGTTACGGCTTCTCGCAGGCCGGCGTGGAGCAGCCCGCGCGGGCGATGAGCCGCATCATGCCTTCGCTGCAGCCGCCGGCCCGGTCGGCCGGGCCGACGTCGAGCAGGTCCATGATTTGCTCGCAGGTGCAGCCGCGGGTGTCTTCGAGCGTAAATTTCGACGCCTCGACGCCCCCCGCGGGCGCCTTGGCGTCGAAGACGACGTCGCCGTCGACGAGCGCGTGGTGGTGCGTCTTGAGCGCGTTGGCCAGGAAGCCCTCGGGGATCGTGCTACCCGGGCACAGATCGTCGGCGTCGTCGCAGACGCCGTCGGCGTCCACGTCCGGGCATGGGGGGCCGCCGCCGAGCGCGGCGCCGGAGGCCGCGAGGGCCGCGTCGTCGGGGGCGCCGCCCGGGTCGGCGTCGGGAGCGTTGGCGCAGGCGCTCGCGGCGACCGCGGCGAGCAACGCGGCCTGGAAGCGAAAACGATAATTCATGATAGGACCTCCCTTGCCGGGGCGATCGCAAGCCGGCGCCCGGCCCCGGGCGAAGCCCGAGACCCGCGCGCTGCGCGAAGGCCCTACCGGGCCCTCGTTGGGTTGCCCCCCTGGCGAATGCGAATGGCCGCCCCTTTCGGGCGCGACCGCAACCCAAGCTCAAGCATATACTACGTAGCTAGCGCTTAAAAGTATCTCCGCATTGCTACCAAAAAAAAGTACTACCTTCGCCTCGCGCCCAACGATCGGGCGGGCCTACTGTCGGCCGATCGGGCGGCCGCGGCGAGGGCCGGCGCGGCCGAAATCGGCCTGCCAAGGCGGGCGACGACGGCGCGCGGCGCGCGGGCTCAGGGCGCGGCGACCGCCGCTTCGTCGGTACGTCGCTGCCGACCGATGTGGTGGTGGGTGACCGGAAGCGCGTGCTTAGCGTCGAGAGAGGCGAATGCGATAAAGCGCGCCCGGCAGGCGTCCATCGGGGGGTAGGTACCCCCGCGGGGCATCGGCGGGGGCGGCGTGCGCGCGGCGCCCGATCGCGCGGCGCGGCGCCGAGCTTCGGCCGTTGCCGCAAGGCGTCGCCCCGCCCTCGCCCGCCGCGCCCCCCGCGCTCGCGCCCGCCGGCTCGCCAGCCGCGCCCCCCGCGCTCGCGCCCGCCGGCCCGACGCCGGCGGCCGCGCCCGATGCTATGCCTCGGGGCGCGAGGACACCGCATGATCTATCTGCACGGCTTTCCGCTTTCGAACTACTACAACAAGGTAAAGTTTCAGTTGCTCGAGAAGGGTCTGCCCTTCGAAGAGGTGCCGACCGCCACCGGCAGCGACGACCCGGCCGTGCTCGCCGCCTCGCCGCTGGGCAAGGTGCCCTTTCTCCGGTGCGGCGAGGGCACGCTGTGCGAGAGCGCGGTGATCGCCGACTGGCTCGAGGCGCGCCACCCCGAGCCGCGCCTGCTGCCGGCCGACCCCTGGGCGGCGGCCAAGCTGCGCGAGATCACCGTCTTTCTCGAGCTGCACCTCGAGCTGGTCGCGCGCGAGCTCTACCCGCAGGCCTTCTTCGGCGCCACGCTGCCCGAGAGGTTCGTCGCCCGCGTCGGCGAGAAGCTCGAGCGCAACGTCGCCGCCTTCCGGCGCCTCGCGCGCTTCGGGCCCTACCTCGGCGGCGACACCTTCACCCTGGCCGACTGCGCGGGCTACGTGCACCTGCCGCTCGTCGCGCTGGCGAGCAAGGCGACGCTCGGGCGCGATCTGCTGACGGCCCACGACATCGACTGGAAGGGCTACGTGGGGCGGATCGAGCAGCGCCCCGCCGCGCAGCAGGTCGCCGCCGGGCGCAAGGCCGACCAGGCCCGCGTGGCCCAGCTGCGCCCCGCGCCGCGCGGCTGAGGGGCCCGGGCGGCGCGCGCCGGGCGCCCGGCCGCCCGGGCGCGCCGGGCGCGCGTCGTCCGCACGCCCTGGCGGGACGAGCTCGGACTTCGCCGCCCCCCTACCGCCTGCGCCCTGACGCCCTCAGGGCCCCGCCGCCGCGGCCCCCTTGAAGGCCCCGGCGAAGGCCAGGTAGCCGAGGTAGTCGAGGGGCTCGGGCGGCGCGGGCTCGCAGCCGGCCTCGGCGAGCAGCTCGACCCAGCCCGACTCGGGCAAGATGCGCCCGTTGCCGATCAGGTGGTGAATCAGCACGTTCGATTGCGCGTAGAGCCAGAGCGTCTCGGCGATCTGGCCGCGCGCCGAGTCGGGCAAGAGCGGCTGCTCGAAGGCCACGACGCGCCAGCCCGGCAGCCGCTCGCCCACCCGGCGCAGCGCGCGCGCGAGCCGCGCGGGGCCCCCGTCGCCGGCGACGAACTCGTGAAAGTGCACCGAGAAGAGGAGCCCCGGCCCGCGGCCCGCGTCGATCGCGTCGAGCCAGCCGTCGGGCTCGAAGACGTCGCCCGGGAGCGCCCGCAGGCCCGCGAAGCCCGCGGCCTCGGCCCGCCCGCGCGCCCGGTCGAGCGCCGCGGCCGAGCGGTCGACCCCGTAGCAGCGCAGGCCGGGGTCGCGCGCGCCGAGGCGCTCGAGCAGGCCCGTGCTCACCCCGAGCTCGACCAGCGAGGTCGCGCGGCAGGCCCCGGCCACCCGCGCGAGCGTCGGCTCGATGCGGTCGACCAGCTTGTAGACGGCCTCGGCGGCCGCGTCGCCCGCGCGCGTGACGTCGCGGCCGTAGACCGCGCCGCGCAGGAGGCGGCCGAGGCCCTCCCAGACGGGGCCGTACGCGCCGACGCGCACGTCGAAGAAGTTGAAGTGCGGGCCGTCGGCCTCGCGCCGGCCGAAGCGCTCGAGCACGCGCCGGCCGAACTCGCCGAGCCCGAAGCGCCCCGCCCCGTCGCGCGCGAGCAGCTCGTCGACGCCGGCCACGTAGTCGAGCAGCGCGCCCAGCACGCGCGGCTCGAGGCCGAGCCGGGCCGCGATGGCGTCGGCGCCGAGGGGCCCCTCGGCGTCGAGCAGCCGGAAGACGCCGGCCCGGTTGAGGTGGAAGAGGATCTGCGCCTCGACGTAGTGCGTGGCAACCTCGTGGAACCACGCCTCGGGGCTGCGCCGCCCGGCCTCGCTCATGGGTTGCTCCTCTCGCCCCCGCGCCCGCCCGCGAACCGCCGCAGGTACGCCTCGCGCACCGTGACCCCGTCGCGCCGCGCGCCCTCGAGGCCCAGCGCGACCGATCGCTCGATGGCGCCTCGAATCGTCGCCCACAGCGCGTCGGCCGGCCACGCGTTGCCCGTGGCGAGCTGGTGGCAGACCATCGCCGCGCTCGAGCTCGAAGCAATCACGTCGGGAATGACCGCCACCCCCCGCGCGGCGAGCGCCTCGCGGGCGCCCTCGGTCAGCCCGAAGTTCGAGCCCTCGACGACGAGCGGCGCGCGGACGCCCGCGGCGAGCGCCTCGTCGACGCTGTGCGAGCTGGCGGCGAGCACCAGCACGTCGGCCTCGGCCGAGAGCAGCGCGTCGCGCGGGGCCGCGACGTGCGCGAAGTCGCAGCGCCCGCGGTCGATGAGCCCGCCGGGGCCCGCCGCGCGCACGAGCCCCTCGACCGGGAGGGCCCCGCCCGGCGGCGCGGCCAGGGTGCCGCGCGCGTCGCTGATCGCGACGGTCTCGGCGCCGAGCTCGGCCAGCCGCACCGCCGCGCCGACCCCCACCGCCCCCGCGCCCTGGATCGCCACGCGCCGGCCCGCGATGTCGCCGGAGAGCGCGGCGGCGGCGGCCCAGGCGACGCCGCGGCCCGTCATGTGCGGAACGTAGCCGGATAGATCGCGCAGCCGCTCGGGACACGCGCGCCCGCCCGCCCGCGGCCGGATCAGCGCGAGCTGCGCCCGCCCCAGCTCGGCGTAGAGCCGGTCGAGCAGCGCGTCGGTCGCGCCCATGTCTTTGCCGACGACCGCCACGCGGCGCAGCGGCTCGCCGCACTGGGCGACGAACGCGCGCAGCCAGTCGCCGAGGCGCGGGTCGGACGGGTCGCAGCGCAGCCCGCCCTTGGCGCCCCCGGTCGGCAGCCCGTGCCCCGCGAGCTTCCAGGTCATCGCGCGCGCCAGCCCCCGCACCTCGGCCTCGGTCACCGCGGGGCTGAAGCGGAAGCCGCCGAACGCCAGGCCGTCGCGCAGGGTGTCGACGACGAGCCACCCCTCGGCGCCGTCGGCGGAGAACTTCAAGACGGAGTGCGGCGGGTCGCCGGGCGAGGGGATGTCGGCGGGCGCTTGCGGTGGCTGCACCGGCGTGGGCCTCATCGCAAAAGGGGGATGGCGTCGCAGAACGCCAGGAGCTTGCGCCAGCCGGGGGCCTCGAGGGGCCGGCCCGCGGCGCGCTCGAGCGCGCCGAACGCGGCCCGCAGGCGGCCGTAGCCCGTCGGGTCGAAGCCGCGCTCGAGCAGCGCGGTCGCGAGCGCGACGAAGGCGCCGGCGTCGGGGCAGCGGGCCGCCCGCCGGGCCGGGAGCTCGCCGAGCAGGCGCGCGGCGTAGGCCGGCTCGAACGCGAGAAAGTCGGCGACGCGGCGCGGCCCCTCGGGCAGCGGCACGATCTCTTCGCCCAGGCAGCGCGGCGGGAAGGGCAAGGACCGCCGCGCGACGCGCAGCACCCGCGGCTCGGCCGTGCCGAAGTGAATGCCACAGAGCGCGGCCCCGAGCCGCGCGCGACAGCGCTCGACGCGATACCGGACCAGGTACGCGTACAGGCCGCGGGCGCGGAAGCCCGGCGTGATGTAGCTGCGCGCCAGCACCGGGAAGCCCTCGAAGGGGAAGTCGGCCCGGATGCGATCGGCCACCGTCGCGACGCCGAACAGCTCGGGCGCGCGGCCTTCGCCCACGGCCGAGAACCAGTAGAACGTCGTCGGCCGGCTCGCCCGCTCGCGCTCGATCAGCCGCGCGACGTCGGCGGCCCGGAGCGCGCCGGCCTCGGGCAGGCACCGCCGCCACGTGTGCGCCGCGCCCTCGGCCCGCAGCGCCTCGAGCATCGCGACGCACGCCCCCGGGTCGACCTCGGTCTGGACCTCGATGCGGCCCCAGCTCGGGCGCGGCGCGGGCGCGGCGGCGTGCGCCGGCTTGGCCGCCCGCAGCGTCAGCGAGGAGGGGCTCGGATCTTCGAACATCGCCTTCGCGGAAGCCGTCAGGGGAAGGCGCCGGGGCGCCCCCCTGAGAGCAGCCTCGGGATTAACCGCAATCGTTGCAGCCTCTCTTCTCGCGGGTCAAGCGCAGGGCTCTCGTCGGCGCGCCTTCGCTCGCCCGACGCGACGCGTCGCCTGTCGCGGATCGCGGCGCGCCGGGGCCCCCGCGCCGCGCCTTGTTCGACGTCCTAGTCGCGGCGCCGGGCGCGCGTTCCGGCTGCACGGGAGAATGTCCCAGGGCTCGCGGCTCGCCCCCCAGACGAACGTCGCGCCCGTCTTCGTCGGAAACCCGATGCGCGGCCGGGCGCCGCCGGGCGGGCCCCGCCCGCGACGGCGCCCGCCGCGCCCGGTCGAACCGCGCGGCGATGCGGCCGCGACGCGGCGAGTTCCGCGCGCGCCCGCTTGCGAGTAGACTGCGCGCCGCTCGCCCCGAACCTCACAAAGGACACCCATGAGCGACCAGCCCGCGTACACGCCCCCCAAAGTTTGGACCTGGGAAAAAGGCAACGGCGGCCCCTTCGCCAACATCAACCGCCCCGTCGCCGGGCCGACCCACGAGAAAGAGCTGCCGGTCGGCCGGCACCCGCTCCAGCTCTATTCTCTCGCCACGCCGAACGGGGTCAAAGTCACGGTGCTGCTCGAAGAGCTCCTCGCCGCCGGCCACGCGGGCGCCGAGTACGACGCCTGGCTCATCAAGATCAACGAAGGTGAGCAGTTCGGCAGCGGGTTCGTCGCCGTCAACCCGAACTCGAAGATCCCCGCGCTCCTGGACCGGAGCGGCCCGACGCCCGTCCGCGTGTTCGAGTCGGGCGCCATCCTGCTCTACCTCGCCGAGAAGTTCGGCGCCTTCCTGCCCGCCGAGCACGCGGCCCGCACCGAGTGCCTCTCGTGGCTCTTCTGGCAAATGGGGAGCGCGCCCTACCTCGGCGGCGGCTTCGGCCATTTTTACGCCTACGCGCCGATCAAGATCGAATACGCCATCAACCGGTTCGCGATGGAGGCGAAGCGGCAGCTCGACGTGCTCGACCGGCGCCTCGCCGAGGCCGAATACCTCGCGGGCAGCGAATACACCATCGCCGACATGGCGGTGTGGCCCTGGTACGGCGCGCTGGCGCAGGGGCTCGCCTACAACGCCGGCGAGTTCCTCGCCGTCCACGAGTACAAGCACCTCCGACGCTGGACCGACGCGATCGCCCAGCGCCCGGCCGTGAAGCGCGGGCGCATGGTCAACCGCACCTTCGGCGACCCGTCCGAGCAGCTGCACGAGCGCCACGACGCGAGCGACTTCGAGACGAAGACGCAAGACAAGGTGCAGACGACGGGCTGACCCCCCGGCCCGGCGTGCGCGCCCCCCCCGACGGCCGAGGCCGCGCTCGCGAGGGCGCCCGGCGGTGAGCCCCGAGACCGGCCGCGAGCCGCCGCGCCGGAGGGGCCCGCGCCTGGTCTCGATCGCCATCGCGAGCGCCCTCTTCATGGAGTTCATCGACTCGACGGCGCTCTCGACCGCGCTGCCGACGCTCGCGCGCGCGTTCCGCACCGACCCGGTGCACCTGAAGCTCGCGCTCACCTCGTACCTCTTGGCGCTCGCCGTCTTCGCCCCGGCCAGCGGCTGGGTCGCCGACCGCTTCGGGCCGAAGCGCGTCTTCATGACCGCGATGGTCGTGTTCCTCGCCGGCTCGGTGCTCTGCGGCTCGTCGCGCTCGCTCGGGCAGCTCGTCGCGTGCCGCCTGCTGCAGGGCGCCGGCGGCGCGATGATGACGCCGGTCGCCCGGCTCATCATCGTCGGGGCCACGCCGCGCGCCGAGCTCGTCTCGGCGATGGCCTGGTTCACGGTGCCCGCCCTCGTCGGGCCTCTGCTCGGGCCGCCGCTCGCCGGCCTCATCCTCGGCGTCGCCGACTGGCCCTGGATCTTCTACGTCAACGCGCCCGTCTGCCTCGCCGGCCTCGCCGCCGTCGCCCGCCTCGTGCCGGACGAGCGCCCCCCGCCGCCCGGGCCCTTCGACGCCCGCGGCTTCGCCCTCGCCGCCCTGGCCATCTCCGCGCTCGTCGGCGCGACCGAGACCTTCGGCGTCGACGTCGCCCCGCCCGCCGCGCAGGCCGCCGCCGTCGCCGTCGCCCTCGCCGCGGCCGCCGCCTACGTGCGCCACGCCCGCGCCAGCCCGCGGCCCGTGCTCGACCTCTCGCTCTTCGGCGTGCCCACCTTCCGCGCGAGCCTCGTCGGCGGCACGATCGTGCGGCTCGGCATCGGCGCCGGACCCCTGCTCGTGCCCCTGCTCTTGCAGGTCGCCCTCGGCTGGACGCCCCTCAAGGCGGGGCTCGTCAGCATCTGGCAGAGCGTCGGCGCGCTCGGCGCCAAGCCCGGCGCCGCGCCCCTCTTGCGCCGCTACGGCTTTCGCGCGGTGCTGATGGCCACGATCGTCGGCACCGCCGTCGTCACCGCCCTGCCCGGCTTCTACCGCCCAGGCATGCCCGTGCCGTTGCTGGTCGCGGTCTTCGTCGTCGCCGGCTTCGTCCGCTCGAACCACTTCACGGCCGCCAACACCTTCGCCTACGCCGACGTGCCGCCCGCGCGCGTCAGCGCCGCCTCCACCCTCGCCACGGTCACCCAGCAGATCGGCCTCTCGCTCGGCGTCAGCTTCGGCGGCGCGGTCTTGCACCTGACCAAGGGCGGCGGCGCCGCGCTCGCCCCCGAGCGCTTCACCGCCCCCTTCGTCGCCGTCGGCGCCGTGACGCTGCTCGCCCTGCCGCTCTACGGGCGCCTGCCCGCCAGCGCCGGCGCGTCGCTGCGCGGCGAGCCCCCCGGCCGCTGAGCGCGGGGCCGCCCCGCCCTCGCCCCGGGGCCCGTCGAAAAAACGACGACCCCGCACGCACACACCGGCGAGCGCTCCCGTCCGGGGGCCAGGAGGTCGAAGCAGCCTTCCGCTTCGGCATCTTCGACGCCTCCCCGAACGACGCCGGGCGCGACGCGCACCTCGCCGGCGAGCTCGCGGCGAAGCTCTTCGAGGTCGCGCCCGACGTGCTCGCGGGGCCGCCGACGATCGAGGGGGTCGACGTGCTCGGCCTGAAGGACGCCCGCTGAGCGCGATCGCCGCTCAGGCGAGCGCCGCCTCGACCGCCTGCGCGAGCCACGCCATGACGGCCCGCACGCGCTTCGGCACGCTCTTGCCGTGGGCGTGCACGATCGAGACCGGCATCGGCGCGCAGGTGAACTCGGGCAGCACCTCGACGAGCTCGCCGCGCCGCAGGCGGGGGCCCAGCCCGTAGCGCGGCGCCTGGATGATGCCGAGCCCCGCGAGGCACGCGCCCGTGTAGGCGTCGGTGCCGTTGACGGTCACCAGGCTCGGCACCGGCCGCGCGTGGTCGCGCCCGCCGGCGCGGTACTCGAACGAGGGCTCGTCGGTCAGGTTGGGCGAGTAGTGCACCACGTAGTGCCGGCCCAGGTCGTCGGGCGAGCGCGGCAGGCCGTACTTGCGCACGTAGGCCGGGCTCGCGGCGTTGGCCATCGCGAAGGCGCCGAGCCGCCGGGCGACGAGCCCCGAGTCGGCGAGGGCGCCGACGCGCAGCACGAGGTCGAAGCCCTCGCGCACGACGTCGACGCGCCGGTCGGTGGTGCTGAGCGCCACCTCGAGGTGCGGGTGCAGCGCCAAGAGCTCGGGCAGCCGCGGGATCACCGCCTCGCGCGCCAGCGCGATCGGCACGTCGAGGCGCACCCGGCCCCGCAGCGCGCTCGTCGCCTGGAACATCGCCGCGAGCTCTTCGGCCTCGTCGACCAGCGCGCGCGCCCGCCCGAGGAACTGGTCGCCGTCGGGCGTCAGGCGCACCGCGCGCGTCGTGCGCTGCAGGAGCCGGCTGCCCAGCGCGGCCTCGAGGGCCTTGACCTGCAGCGACACGCGCGACTTGGGGGCGCCGAGCTGCTCGGCGGCGCGGGTGAAGCTGCCGAGGTCGGCGACCTTCACGAAGGCGCGGACGTCTGCGAGGTCGAGCATGGTATTGTTCTCGGTTTCGAAACAGTATGTCAAACTGTTCGAGGCTTACGCAAGGGCGCCCGGGGGGCTACGAAGAAGGCCATGTCCAACCCGACCACCGCCCCCGCCCCCATCGCCCTCGTCACCGGCGCCAGCCGCGGCCTCGGCAAGAGCGCCGCCCTGCACCTCGCCGACCGCGGCGTCGACCTCGTGATCACCTACCGCTCCGGCGCGAAGGAGGCCGCCGAGGTCGTCCGGCAGATCGAGGCGAAGGGCCGCCAGGCCGTCGCCCTGCCCCTCGACGTCGCCCGGTCGCAGACCTTCGGCGAGTTCGCCGAGGCCCTGCGCGCGGCGCTCGCGCGCGAGTGGCGGCGCGACCGCTTCGACTTCCTGGTCAACAACGCCGGCTTCGGCGTCCACGCGCCCTTCGTCGAGACGACCGAAGCGCAGTTCGACGAGCTCATGAACGTCCATTTCAAGGGCACGTTCTTCCTGACCCAGCGGCTGCTGCCGCTCTTGCGCGACGGCGGCCGCATCGTGAACGTCTCGACCGGCCTCGCCCGCTTCACCTTCCCCGGCTACTCCGCGTACGCGGCGATGAAGGGCGCCGTCGAGGTGCTCACCCGCTACCTCGCCAAAGAGCTCGGCGGGCGCGGCATCACGGTCAACACGCTCGCCCCGGGCGCCGCCGAGACCGACTTCAGCGGCGGCGTCGTGCGCGACAACGAGGGGCTCAACCGGGCCCTCGCCGCGCAGACCGCGCTCGGCCGCGTCGGGCTGCCCGACGACATCGGCGGCGCGGTGGCGATGCTGCTCGCGCCCGAGAGCCGCTGGATCAACGGCCAGCGCGTCGAGGCCTCGGGCGGCATGGTGCTCTGACCCAGGCGGCGGGCGCCCCCGCGCGCTCGGCGGGCCCCCGGAGCTCGCCCCCGACGCGACGGGCGGGGGAGCCCGCGCGTCACTTTCCTGGCGAGCGGTAGCCGATGGACGCGCCCGCGCGGAGCGACTCTTCGTCGGCCGGCAGCGACTCGACCTGCTCGACGCGGCCCTCGAAGAGGGGGCCGAGCTTGACGCCGAGCCAGGCGTTCGACAGGTGCGGCGCGCGGCTGACCCAGAGCGCGTCGCGGCCGAGGTCGGCGAGCACGCCGTGGGTCGCGATGTAGCCGTCGATGGCGCGCCGGTCGCCCACGGGGTAGGGCTCGCCGTCGGGGGCGGCGCGGTCGCGCAGCACCGAGAGCCCGCCCCCGACGTCGAGCGGCCCGCTCGCCTCGGCGACCCGCCGGCGGAGGCGCTCGAAGCGCAAGCGGCTCGAGGTCTCGCGCTCGAGCTTCTGGTTTCGCTCTTCGGCGCGCAGGGCGGGGTCGAGAAAGTGGTTGGTGACGACGAGCCGGTCGCGCTCGGGGCCGCGCACCACGGCGCGCAGGGGCGTCTTCTCGACGACGAGCGCGCGCGCGGGGTCGCCCACGAGAAAGAGGTCGGCCACCCGCGTGCGCGCCGCTTGCAGGAGGCGCGCGGCGTGCTCGGCGTCGTCGGCGGCCTCGAGCACCTGGCGGATCAAGATCGAGACGGGCACGCCGCGCGACGCCTCGTGGTCGCTGCGCGCGGCGTTGACGCTCACCCACACCCGCCGGTCGTTGACGCCGGTGACGACGCCGTTCATGCCCGGCCACGAGACGGTGGCGAAGCGGTGGCCGCGCTCGGGGGTGAACACGGCGATCGACTTCTCTTCGTCGAAGATGCGCCCGGCCTCGAAGTCGAAGTTGCGGCCGAGCAGCGTGCCGCCCGAGGCGCTCGCCGGGCCGGTGGCGGCGAAGCCGCTGCAGGCGATGAGCGGCGACTTCTCGATCGTCTGCGCCAGATCGTGCAGCGCGAGGTACGACAGGAAGCGCGAGAACTTGCCGCCGCCGTCGCCGAAGGGGTCGGGGTAGGCGTGCACCTGGCCCACGATCTCGCGCTGGATCTCGACGGGGATGTCTTCGCCCAGGTCGCGGGCGGCGATGCGGCCGAACGCCTCGATCGCCTTGCGCAGCGGCCACGACGGCACGACCTCGCTGAACGTCTCGTGCATCGAGCGGTCGATGCGCCCCATCACCTCGCCCGAGAGCCGGTACATGTCGGCGCCGCGCAGCTCGGGCGGGCCCGCGAACCACAGGAACCACACGCCCTCGACGCGCTCGGCCCGGCCCGGCCCGGGCTGGCTCAGGTCGACCGCGGTCGGCGGCGGGGTGATGGCCGATCGGGACACCGCCACCGCGAGGCCGGTGCTGGTCAGCCCGAGGGCGATCGCCAGGGTCAGGAGGGTTAGCTTGACGGCGCGCACGCGGCTTCTCCTGCGCCGCCGTCGCCCGGCCCGGCGGGTCGAGCGGCGGGGCGCCTTGGTGGCCCGCATTCTACCACGGGCTGCCCTGAATCCTCGAAGAGACGCCGCAGGTTCTGCACGAGCCCTGCTCGACGGCCCCCCATACTCGACGGAGATGCTGACTCGCCCCGCGCTCCCCCTCTCGCCCCGCCGCCTCGCCCTGCTCGTCGGCCCGATCGCCTTGGGGCTGCTCTCCGGCCCCTGCGTCTGGCACGTCCTGCAAGTCCTCGATCGGGGCATGGCCAGGGCCGAGGCCCAGCACCCCTCGCGCGTCGTCGTCTGCACCGCGCTCGCGACCGCCGCCCTCGTCGCCCTCTGCGTCCGCGCCCGCGAGCCGCTTCAGGCGGCCGTCGGCACGATCGTCGGCGGCGCGCTCTTCGGCTCGATCAACACCGCGCTCTGTTTCGCCGCCGTCCACGCCGAAGAGTGGCTCCCGGGCTTCCCGGGCTCGCTGCTCAGCGATGTGAGCGGCCTCGGACAGTGGCCCGACCTGCTCGGCCGCATCCTCTGCGGGCTGCTGTTCCTTGGCGTCTGGTTCCTCCTCATCGGCGGCCCGGTGGGCGTTGCCTTCGGTGCGGCGCTCGCCCCGCTCGTCAGCCTCTTGGTCTCCGCCGACGAGGTCGGCTCGCGCGAGGCCTCCGAACGTGCCCTCGCCGTCGCGGGCGCCTGGTGCTTCGCGCTGGCGGCGCTCGGCCACTACGCCGCCTCGGGCACGCCCCACGCCTCGCCCGCCTACTTGCTCCTGCCGGCGAGCGTGGCGCTGCTCGGGCTCGGCCTCGGGGGCCTACGGCGGCGGCGCGCCTTTCTCGGGCGGGTCTCCGCCGGCCTCGAACCGGGCTGGGCGCTCGTCGCGGCCGACGCGGCCAAGGGCCTGCCGCCCTACTTTCACCACCATGCAAACGAACGCGTCACGGCGCTGCTGGTCCGCACGATGCCTGCCGAGGGGCCTTCGCCCTACCGCAGCGCGCGAGCGACCGAGGCCGTGGCGTATGTCGGGGCCGCCCTGCCGCCCCCCGCAGGGTGAGCGAGCGCGGCGCGGGCGCGCGGGGGTAGCGGCCGGGCGGCGGTGGCGCGCGCCGGCCGCGGAGGTCATAAAACGGGCTTGAACGCCCCCTCGCTCCTCCACGTGTTCGGCGACCCGGCGCGGGCGCGCGAGAAGACGGCGCTGGCCCACGAGCGGCTCGTCGCCCAGTTCGGCACGCACGCTTTCAAGCCGCGCGACCCGCTGCGCCAGCTCATCGGCACCATCTTGAGCCAGCGCACCCGCGACGAGCAGACCGCCCGCTCGTCGGCGGCCCTCTGGGCGCGCTGGCCGACCCCGGAAGAGCTCGCGGGCGCGGAGGCGGCCGAGATCGAGCGCGTCATCGCCGGCGTCACCTTCCCCGAGCTCAAGGCGCCGCGCATCAAGCGCCTGCTGGCCGACATCCGGGCCGAGCGCGGCGACTTCGACCTGGGCTTTCTCGGCGCGATGCCGACCGAGGCGGCGATGGCGTGGCTCACGCGCCTCGAGGGCGTGGGGCCGAAGACGGCGTCGCTGGTGATGCTCTTCGTCTTCTGCCACCCCGTGCTGCCCGTCGACACGCACGTGCACCGGGTGAGCCTGCGCCTCGGGCTCATTCCGCCGCGCGCGAGCGCCGAGCGCGCCCACACCCTCTTGCCCGCGCTCTTGCCGGCCGACGCGGGCGTGCTCTACACCTTTCATCGTAACGCCATCCAGCACGGCAAGCGCACCTGCTTCTTCAACGGCCCGGCCTGCCACCGCTGCCCGTTGCGCGACATTTGCGACTACGGCCAGGCGCCGGCCCGGTAGCCCGGCGGGGCCCCCCTCCCGCTCGGGTCGCGCCGCCGGCCGGGGGCGCCGCCACGGGCCCGGGCCGCGCGCGCCGGTCACCGGGCGAGGGGCGGGGGCGCCGACGCCTTCAGGCCGTTCATGCCTTCGGGCGCCTCCGCCTCCCAGGCGTCGAGCTCTTGCTTCGACGCCGGCGAGGGCACGACGGCGTCGCCCCGGTTGAGAAATTCGAGCCGCGTCTTCTGCAGGGCGGGCACGAGCGCCGTGCCGTCGGCCTTCGGGTTGCGTACGCAGGCGGCGCGGGCCTTCGCGTCGAGCGCGACGCCGGGGGCCGCGCGCGCCCGCTCGACGTTCACGACGAGGTCGCCGCCGCCGTCGCCGTCGAGGTCGGCGGCCTCGACGCGCGTGACGCGCAGGGAGACGAGGCCCTTCGGCAGCCGGCGCCCCGCGCGCTCGAACGAGTCGCAGTCGAACAGGTCGGAGAACATCCAGGCGAAGGCGCCGACGTGCTTGCCGGGGCGCGCGAAGTCGAGCGCGAAGAGGTAGGTCATGTCGCCGCGGCCCGCCGCCGCCGCCGAGCCCTTGCAGAGCAGCACGTCGCGGCCGTCGGTGCGGCGGCTGCGGTGGCACGAGTAGGCCGGCACGCCCGCCTCGTACCCGACCGACGTCCACCGGCCGCCGACCTCCTCGACGAGCACGACGCTCTCGGAGCCGGCGCCGTCCCTCGCGAAGCCGTCGCCGTCGTCGTGGCAGACGCCGAACGAGAGCACGGCCTGCTTGGCGCCGGCGCGGGTGAACGCGCCCCGGTACGTCGCGTTGAGCGAGCAGAGCTTCATCGGGTCACCCTCGTAGGGCGGCAGCGTGCCGTCGGGCCGCTGCTCGGGCCGGTCGAAGGGCGGGTGCGAGCGGCAGCCGACGACGACGTTGCCGGTCGCCGAGCGCACGTAGGCCGACGCGCAGATCGACGACACGAGCTTCACGTCGTCGGGGTTCGCGCCGGGGGGCGCCGGCGGCAGCGGCACGGCCGGCGCGCCCGAGGGGGCGGGCTCTACGCTCTCGGGCTCGGGCTCCGAGCCGGGCGGGGTCGCCACGCGCGCGCCCCCCTCCCCAAGGACGCCCTCGCACCCCGCCAGCAGCCCGATCAAGACGAACGCGACTCGCATGGCGACGGAGCCTAGCGCGGGCGCCCGACGGCGGAGCGAGCGAACGCGCGAATCAGACCGCCGGCCCCCCGAGGGCGCCTCGTCGACCCGGGCGCCGGCGAGCGAGGGGGGGCGCGCGCGGAGGCCGAATTGGTGCCGGAGCGCCCTGCCCTGTGCATAAACTGCTTGTGCGCGGCGTGCCACAGCGACACACGTGCCAGACGGAGGCAGACATGACGATCGAAAAGAGCGTGCTGGTAGTCGGGTTGCAGCCAGAGCTCGTCGAGCTTTCCGGCCTCGAGTTCGGGTCGATGTCCGACCTGAGCGCGGAGGCCGTCAGGTCTGGGCTCGAGGCCGAGCGGCAACGTTTGAACGACCTCGGCTACGACGCGCACCTGTGTTTGACCGATCTCGGCGAGACGGCAGAGGCCGTCGTCGCCGAGCGCCTCGCGCAGAAGCGCTTCGCCTGCGTCGTCATCGGCGCGGGGGTGCGGACGATCCCGAAGTATTTTCTGCTCTTCGAGAAGCTGATCAACGTGGTGCACGAGCGGGCGCCGCAGGCCAAGATATGTTTCAACACGAACCCCAACGACACCGCCGCCGCCGTCCAGCGGTGGCTCTGATACCGAGCTGATCAGGGCCGGGCGCCGAGGGCGGCACCAGACCGGTCGAGTCGAGCCGGCGCGCGCCGGCCCGGCCGCTCGAACGCGAGCGCCGCGACCGCGAGCGACGCCCCCCACGGGCCCCCCCGCCGCGGGCCGCGCGGCGCCTCAGCCGCCCCGCCGCGGGCCGGGCGGCGCCTCAGCGGTGGGGCGGCAGCTCGCCCACCGGCTCGGCCTTCGCGGCGGCGCGCTCGCCCGCGCCCGTCTCTCCGTCGGCCTTCGCGGCGGCGCGCTCGTCCGCGCCCGTCTCTCTGTCGGCCTTCGCGGCCGCGCGCTCGGGCCGCCGCGCGCCCCCCGCCGGCAGATCGGGCGCGAAGTACGCGCCGCCGCGCCCCGACTCTTCGTAAGGGCCGCCGCCGAGCGCGCCCGGCGGCAGGACGTCGGCGCCCTCGGGGTGCGGCACGCCGGGAGGGAAGATCCCCTTGGATTGGTCGACCTCGTCCGCGCGCCCTCGACCGCCCGTCAGCGGGTCGGGCTGACGCTTGTCACGCTTTGTCATGGGGAGCCTCCGTGCTTCCTGACGCGAGGCGCCGCAGCCGCGCGCACCTGCGCGACGAACGGATCATGCATCCGGCGTTCCCCGGCTTATGGCAGACGTTCGACTCGAGCTCCGGGTGAGCGGGCTCGACCTCGCCCGCGCGGGCCTGCCGGCTTGCTCGCGTTCGGGGCGGTGCTCGCGTACGGCTCGACCTCGCCCGCGCGGGCCTGCCCCTTCGCGAAGGGTGGCGAGCGCCGCGGCCGGGGTCGCTCCGCGCTCCCCTCATGGCCCAGCTTGCGCGGCACAATTGCGAGCGTCGAGCCGCCCTGCCACGGGCGGCTCGCCCCGCCGAGCTTGTGCGCCGCGCCCGGCTTCTTCGATGCCGCCGGGCCCCTCGGGCGGGCGAAGGCCCGGCGGGCCGCGCGAACGCCCGTTCGGCACCGGCCTTTTTGCGGTGGTGGCACCCCCGGCGCGGGTCGAAGAGCGCCCGCGGCGCCGGCGTGCGGGTTCTACCGCCTTGGCGCCGGGTGGGGGCCATGGCAAGTTCGCCCCATGAATGCTTATCGTGGTGGTTCTTGGTTTCTTTTCTTTGCCCTGGGCGCCGCCGCCGCGCTGAGCGCGCCGGGCGAGGCGCGGGCCTGCTCGCTCCCCCAGCCCCCCAAGGGTTTCGCCGCGTCCGCCTCGTTCGTGAACGGCTCGTCGTATCCGTCGAACGCGGTGATCTTCTTCTCCGGCTTGTTCCCCGGCGAGGCCGGCGTCGAGGGGGTCGAGGTGACGGTCGACGGCTTCCCGGCCCGCCTGGTGCCGACCGAGGGCGAGCGCTTCGGCGAGGTGTCCGAGGCCTATTTGACGACCGATCGGGCCTTCCGCGTCTCGCCCGAGCCGCGGCCGGGCCAGCGCGTGGTGATTCGCGGCGTCGACTGCGGGGCCGACGAGGGGTTCGGGCCCTCGGGCGAATGCCCCGAGGTCGAATTCAAGTACACGGCCACCGCGCCCGACGAGGCGCCGCCCGCGGCGCCCGTCGTCACGTACGACGTACAAGAGTACAGCTCTCTGTCCGCCAGCTGTGACCGAGAGACCGAGCTCCGGGTCTTCGCCCACCTCTCGACCCCGCTCGAGGGCGGGGCGGGGGCGCCGAGCGAGTACGTCGTCGAGGGGTTCGCCGACGAGGCGCTGACCGAGCGCGTTTTTGTCTCCCGCGTCGGCGCGGGCAGGCCGAGCTACGACGTCGCCCTGACCGAAACCGTGAAGTGCGTGCGCGTCTGGGCGTTCGACTACGCGGGTAACGAGGTGCAACCGTCGGCGCCCGAATGCGCCCTGCCCGCCTGGCCCGCGCCCGAGCCGAAGGTGCCGGCCGAGCGCCCGGTGGCGAGCGCCGAACCGGGCGGCTGCCACGTCTCGGCCGCGGCCGCCGCCCGGCCCGCGCCCTGGGCGGCGCTGCTCGCCGCGTCGGCGCTCTTGCTCGGCGGTCGCCGCCGCCGCGCCCCGGCCCGCTAGCCCCAGCCCCGAGCGCGCTTCGGGGCCTCGGCGGGCGCCCGGGCGACGATTCGGCCCCGGCCACCCGAAGACGCCCCCGCGCCCGGGCGACGATTCGGCCCCGGCCGGCCACCCGAAGACGCCCCCGCGCCCTGGCGCCCCCGAAGGCCACGCCGCGCCGTCCGCGGCCCGCCCGCGTCGGGGTTGTCCCGCGGCGAGAGCCAATGCAGTTTTCGCTCGCGATGACGACCGCAAAGGCCGAAGAGCCCCGAACGCCCAGCGAGCCCCGAACGCCGGCCGAGGGCACGCCCGCGGGGGCGGGGGGCGGCCTGCTCGCGTTCGTGCGCGAGCGCTACTGCGCGGCCGACCGCCGCGTGCTCGGGCTCTTTCGCATCTACTTCGGGTGCCTGCTCGTCGTCGACGTGCTGCGGCGGGTGCCCGACGCGACGTTCTTCTACTCGGCGGGCGGGGTGCTGCCGAACCACCGAGAGCCCCCCTACCGTCCCTACTTCTCGCTCTTCGAAGCGCTCTCGTCGACCGCCGAGGTGCGGGCCGGGCTCGCCGTCACCGCCCTCGTCTGCGCCCTGTACGCCGTCGGCTACAAGACGCGCGTCATGCAGATCGCCGCCTTCGTGCTCGTCACGAGCCTGAACGCGCGCAACTACTTCGTCGAGAACGGCGGCGTCATCGTCGTCAACCTCGTCGCGTTCTGGAGCCTATTCTTGCCCCTCGGCGACCGCTTCTCGGTCGACGCGCTGCTCGCGGGCCTGCGGCGCGAGCCCGCGCCGACGCCCGAGGCGCTCGGCGCGCGCGCCCGCCTCGCCCCGGACCGCGAGCCGTTCCATTCGATCGCCATGCTGGCCGTCGCCGTCCAGATCGCGGCCATCTACTTCTTCAACGCCCTGCACAAGACCGGGCCGGCCTGGAAGGCCGGCGAGGCCGTGCACTACGTGCTCTGGCAAAACCGGATCGTGACCGGCCTGGCGGGCTGGCTCCGCCTGCACGAGCCCGGCTGGTTCTCGCCGCTCACGAGCTGGGCGGCCCTCGCGATCGAGTGGCTCGCCCCGGCCCTCGTGCTCGCGCCCTTCGCGCAGCGCTACCTGCGCACGGCGCACGTCGTCTTGGCCTGCTCGCTGCACCTCGCCATCGCGGCGCTGATGAACCTCGGCGCCTTCTCGTACGCCATGGTCGCGCTGAACCTGCTCGTCTTGCCGCGCGAGGCGGTCGATCGGGCGGCGTCCGCGCTGCGCGGCAAGCGCTCGTGGCTCGTCGCGTACGACCCGTCCGACCCCGGCGCGCGCGCCCTCGCCCGGCTGCTCGCCCGGCTCGACCCCTCCGGGCGGCTGCGCTTCGCGGCGGCCGGGGCGGGCGACGGGGCGGGCGCGCCCGAGGGGGCGGCCTTCGCCGTCCGCGACGACGCGGCGGGGGCCTGGGCCGAGGGCCGCGCCGCGCTCGCCCGGGCGGCCCGGGCCCTGCCCTTCGGGGCGCTGCTCGGCCCCGCCCTCGCGCCGCTGCTCGGCCGGCTCTACGACCGGCGCGCCGCGCTCGCGCGCCGGCTCGCCCCCGCGCCCGCCCCCCCGGCCGGCGACCCCGACCCCGCCCCCGACTCGGCCGACTCGGCCGACTCGGCGCCCCCGCTCACGGCCGCGCAGCTGCGCGAGCTCTTCTCGCTCGCGATGCTGCTTGCCATGATCATTCAGCTGACGCGCGACAACCACTCGGTGCCGAAGCGCTACAAGCTGAACCTGAACGAGCCCCTCTCCTCGCTCGTGCTCTACCCCCGCCTCTTGCAGGGCTGGGGCCTCTTCTCGCCCGACGCCCCCAAAGACGACGGCACCGTCGTCGTCGACGCCGTCACGGTCGACGGCCGCCACGTCGACCCCTTCACCGGCCAGCCGCCCGACTTCGAGGCGGCGCGGCACGGCCCCTGGGGCCTGAGCCAGCTCTATTGCGACTACTTCCTCCGCATCAGCTGGGGCCAACACGCCCGCTACCGCGACGCCCTGAAGAACTACCTGCTCGCGCGCCACGAGCTCGAGGGCCTGCCGGCCCACGATCAGATCAAGTCCTTCGAGGCCTGGTGGGTCACCAACCAATCGCCCCCGCCGGGCAGCACCGTCCCGACGAACATCAAGAAGGTGCCCCTGGTCTCGTCGCGCTGACCGGACGCCGGCCGCTCACCAGATCTCGCAGCGGCGCCGCGGGCTCATGGGCGCGCCGGCCGGGCACGAGAAGGCGCGGGCGAACTCGGGGGCGTTCGCGACCGACCCGTTGACGGCGAACTTGGGCGGCGGGTGGGGGTCGCTGCGGGCGTACTCGCGCGCATCTTCGTCGCGGAACTTGGCGCAGAGCGACTGGCCGAAGGCGAGAAAGAACTGTTGCTCGTCGCCGAAGCCGTCGGCCGAGCTGCGCCCGGGCGAGGCCGAGAGGCGCTTCTGATACGCGCGGAAGGCGGCGCGCAGCCCGCCGTTATCGGCGATGCTCTCGCTGAGCACCAGCCGCCCGTCGACCTTGACGCCGGGCAGCGCCTCGTAGGCCGAGTATTGCTCGACCACGCAGCGCGACTTCGCTTCGAAGCGGGCGCGCGCCTCGGGCCGCCACCACTCTTCGTTCAGGCCCTCGGGGCCGCGGTGCGAGCCGATCTCGTCGAAGCCGTGCGTGATCTCGTGGCCGACGTACGCGCCGAGCACGCCGAAGTTGACGGCGTCGGCGGCGGCCGGGTCGAGGCGCGGCGCCTGCAAGAAGCCGGCGGGCAGGGCGACGTGGTTGGTGCCGTAGTCGTGGTAGGCGGTGCGCGCCCAGGCGCCGCGGTCCCAGTCTTTGACGTCGAGCGGGCGGCCGACGGTCGAGAGCCGGCGCCGCACGTCGGCCTCGTCGGCGGCGAGCGCGTTGGCGGCGTGGCTCTTCGGGTCGATGGCGAAGTCGTAGTCGCGCCAGCGCTCGGGGTGGCCGATGAGAAAGCCCATCTTCGCCCGCTTCTCGAGGGCGCGCCGGCGGGTCTCCGGGTCCATCCAGTCGACGGCGGCGAGGCGCTCGGCGAAGGCCTCGCCGACCTCGCGCGTCATCGCGACGGCCGCCGCGCGCGCCTCGGGCGGGAACCGCCGCTCGACGAAGGCCCGGCCGAGGTGGTCGCGCAGCGCCCAGCCCGTCGCGTCGAGGCAGCGCCGCCAGCGCGGCTCGGGCTCGGCCTGCCCGCTCAGCGCGCGCGTGAGCGCGAAGTCTTCGTCGACGAAGGCCTTCGGCAGGGTCTCGGCCCGAGCGCGCACGACGCAGAAGCGCAGGTAGCTCTGCCAGGCCGCCGGCTTGAAGCGGGCCGCGGCGCCGGCGAGCGACGCGAAGTAGGGCTTCGAGGTGACGCTCACGGCCTCCATACCCGGGAAGCCCAGCGCCGCGAAGTACCGGCCCCAGTCGAGCCCCGGCGCGAGCGCCTCGAGCCCCTTGCGGTCGACCCGGTTGAACATGCCCTCCATGTCGCGCCGCTCGACGCTCGACTTCGACGCCCGCGCCAGCTCGATCTCGATGGCGAGCGCGTCGGCCGCGCCCCGGCGCGCCGCCTTGGCGTCGTCGCCGAGCAGGCGCAGCATTCGCTCGACGTGGGCGACGTACGCGTCGCGCCGCTGCCGCGCGCGCGGGCCCGGGTCGAGGTAGTCGTCGCGCGAGGGCAGGCCGAGCCGGGGCTGGTCGAGCGTGGCGACGACCTGCACCGGGTCGCGCTGCCACTGGTCGTCGGTGATGCGAAAGACCGCGCCCACCGCGCTGCGGTGCAGCCGGCCCAGCGCGGCCCAGAGCGAGGCGGCGTCGCGCACCTTGCGCGCCTCGTCGAAGAGCGGCGCGAGCGGCTGGAGGCCGGCCGCCTCGACGGCCCCCTCGTCGAGGCAGGCGGCGTAGAACGCGCCGAGCGCCCGCTTCGCGGGATCGCCGCCCGGATCGCGCGCGGCGCCCTCGACGATGCGGCGCAGCTCGTCGTTGGTGCGCCGCTTGATGATCGACGAGACGCGATAGACCCTCGACTCGTCGGCCGGTATCTCGGCCCTTTGCAGCCACCCGCCGCAGGCGAACTGGTAGAAGTCTTGGCAAGGGTCGGCCGACCGGTCGAGCGCGTCGGGGTCGAGCCCCGCCTCGCGCAGCGTCGTCGGGCGCGCGGCCGAAGGCGCCGGCGCCGCCCTCGCGCTCGGCGCCGCCACGCGCGCCGGGGGCGCGGCCGGCTCGCCACAGCCCGCCATCGCCCCGAGTGTCACCGCGAAGGCTGCCCACCGTGCTCGCCCCATGACGCCTCCCTCTTCGGACGACCTAGGTTGAACCTACCTGCCGCCTAGGTTGAACCTACCTGCCGCCAGGGTCCAACCCACCTCCTGCCAGGGTCCAACCTACCTCCCGCCAGGGTCCAACCTACCTGCCGCCAGGATTGAACCTACCTGCCGCCTAGGTTGAACCTAGGCGAGAGGTGGCTTCGACCTACCTCGGCGAGGGGGTTTGTTAGCCTCCACCTGGCCCGAAGCCTGAACGGCGACGACTACGCCCACATCGTCGCCGTTCTGGGCGCAATCGATTCGTGAGAGCGCCCCCGCGTGAACGGCCACGGTTACTACCAGCTCAACGATTTGACCTGCTTCGGCATCGACGCCGAGGACGTGCCGCAGGGGGCCATCATTCGCGAGAACCTGGCCACGGCGGACGAGGTCCGCGCGGAGGTTGGCGCCCGTCGGGGCGAGCGGTTCGTTACCTGGCCCCCGGCGGCGACGCGGGCCTGCCGCCGATCGCGGCCGCCGCGCCCCGCCCGCCGCTCAGCAGACCCAGCCCGCCTTCGGCGGCCGAATGATCGGCCAGAGGCCCGTCTCGCTCGGCGCCTCGGGCCGGGGCGGCGGCCTCGCGTCCGAGCCGCACAGGCGCTCGAGCGGCAGGTGCGCGAGCCGGATGCAGGGCCCCGCGCAGAGCGCGACGGCCCGCTCGATGACGACCCAAAGCTCGGGCAGGTCGCCCGGCCAGCGGTAGGCCTCGAGCACGGCGAGCGCCTGGGGCGAGAGCCGGGGCGGGTCGGGCCGCTGCATTGCCTCGCAGGCGCGGACGACGAACGCGACGGCGAGGGCAGCCACCTCGTCAGGGCATTCACACAGCGGCCTGCGCCCCGGGGCGGGCCCGGGCGTGCCGACGACGGAAGCGCCGGCGGGGCCCGACGCCGCGCGCTCGACGGCAGCTTCGAGGCTCGCCGCTGGGCGCAGAGCGGACGCGAGGGGGCGCGCGGGCGCGGGCTCGCCCTCGTGACGCGAGGTCTCGAGCGCGAGGGCGAGCCCGCCGGCGGTGGCGCCGTCTTCGGGGGAGGACGCCGAGCGGAGCGGGGGCCCGCCCCCCTCGTCTTCGAGCTCGGGCGGCTGCGCTTCGAGCACGAGCAGGGTGTCGCCGATGCGCACGATCACGTCTTCGCCGAGCGGCACCGGCATCGAGGGGTGCAGGCGCCGGCCGCCGATGCTCGTGCCGTTCTTGCTGCCGAGGTCGGTGAGCAGCACGGCGCCCGACGACGCGTCGCGCGTGAGCACCGCGTGCGCGCGCGACGCCCTCGGGTCGCCGAGCCGCACGTCGCATTCGTAGGCGCGGCCGATGACGAGCTGCGGGCGCGCCGGCCCGAACGGCGAGCGCGCCGCGCCGCTACGATCGATGACGAAAAGGTTGAGGGGGCCCCCCATGGCGCGATGCTAACGAGCGCCCCCTCGGGCCGTCAATCGGACCCCACCCGCGCCCTCGGCCGGGGGCCACCGCTCGATCGCCGAAAGGCATGTCGCGCCGGGCCCGCCCCTCGGGCGAGCCGCGGCGCCGGCGCCGGCGGTGCAGGTGCGCCATGTCGTCGCGCGTATCGAAGCAACGCCCATCGAAGCGGGCAGCGTCTTCGGCACGTGAGGGCAACGAGTACGACCTCGACCCCGGGCAAACCTCGGCGATCGTGCGGCGAAAGCGGGCCGCCGGCGCGGCGCTTCGGGGGGCTTTTTGCATACAGTGGCCCAGCGCCGAGCGGCCGAAGCCCAAGATGTTTACACCGAGCGGCCGCGCTTTCTCTCCGCTGACAGGACACCGCGATGGTGGCACGATGGGGGGGCCTTGCGAGGAGAGGCGATGACAAGCTTCCCGAGTTCGTTCGAGCCGCCGGGCCTGCCCGAGCCCAGCGACCAAGAAGCGCACCTGCGCGCCATCGGCCTCGACGCGATCTCGCGGCGCAGCGACGGCGATCTGACGGCCGCCTGCGACCTGCTCGCCGCCGCCTCGAACCCGGGCGCGGTGGTCGCGCTCGCGTCGCTGCTCGAGGCGCACGACGGCTGGGTGAGCGGCCACGAGCTGCCCGTCCGCGCGCTCGTCGAGACGCGCTGCCCGGGCACGTCGTGGCTGCTCGCGCGCGTCGCGCGCCCCTGGCCGCGCGACGAGATCGCGCTCGCCCACCTGTGCCGGGTGCTCGGGGCGCGGCGCGAGCCCGAGGCGCTGCCCTTCCTGCTCGAGCTCGCCCGCGAGACGGCCCCCGGCGGGCCCGACCCGCACGCGCTCACGCACCGCAAGGCGCTCTGCGCGCTCGCGGCCTTCGACGCGCCCGAGGCCCACGCGATGGTCGCCCGCGCGCTCGACCGGCCGGGCGACCGCCTGCTCGAGAGCGAGCTCTTGCACGCGGCGGTGGTCGCCTCGTCGCCGGCGGCGGTCTTCGCCCTGCTCGCGCCCTGGTTCGGGCCCGAGGGGCGCTCGCGGGTCGGCAAGGCGGCCTCCGAGCTCGCGCGGCACGCCGAGCGGGGCGGCGCGCTCGACCCGCGCTGGCGCGAGATCGTGCTGCCGCGCTTCCTCGGCGGCGACCCGACCGACGCGCGCTACTACCTGCCCGAGCTCGTCGCCGCCACGGCGTCCGCCGACGATCTCGTCGACCTGCTGCGGGGCGGCGCCCGCACGCCCCTCTTCATTACCGCGCTGACGCGCTCGGGCGCCCCGGGCGCCGGCGCCGTCCTCGCCGAGGTGATCGTCGACGAGCAGACCCCGAACGAGGCCGTGGCGGTCGCCGCGGCCGAGCGGCTGCGCCTCGGGGGCGCGCTCGACGAACGCGAGCGACGCGCGCTCGCCTCCGCCCTCGCCGATCGGGCCGCGGGCACCGTCGCCCGCGCGCTCGAGGCGGCGGCGCTCTTGCCGATCGACGACCGGCGCGCGACCCTGAAGGTGGCGCTGGCCGAGCGGCGGCGGGCGGCCACGGGCGAGCCCGATCTCGAGCGCATCCGCGGCGACATGCTGGTCGGCGAGGCGCTCGAGGCGGCCGGCGGCGAGCCGCCCGAGCCGGCGTCGACGCCCGGCGACGGACGCTACCCGTTTCTGTTCTACGGGGTGAGCGGCGTCGACTTCTTCGAGGGCGGCTACGCGTACGAGATCCGCTTCGAGCGCCGGCCCTCCGAAAGCGAGCGCGTCGCCATCTTGATGCTCCTTGAGCACGGCCAAGCCCGGGGCGACGCGACCCATTGGGCCGACGACTGGCTGCTCGCCGAGGCCCGCAGCCCCATCTCGCCCGACCTCGCCCACCGCTGGGAGGGGCGCCTGCGCGCCCTGCACGACGAGTTCCCGCTGCTCGAGGTGCACGGCCTCTGCTGGCCCCACCGCGACCGCCCCCCCGACGCCTGGGAGACCTGGACGCTCGCCCGCCAGCCCCTGCCCTCCAGCGCCCCCGCCTGGCAGCGCCCGATGCGGCGCACCCCCTTCGAGCCGCTCATCAAGCGCTACCCGGCGACGATCGAGTGAGAGCGGGCCTCCCGGGCCGGCCCGGGCCTCTCGCTGCGCCGGGCGCGACGCCTAACGAGGCCGGCCGGGGCCTCGCGCTGCGCCTAGCGACGCGCCACCAGGCCCGCCGGGCCCCACGCTGCGCCGGGCGCGACGCTCACCCGAAGCGGGCGTGCCGGGGTCGCGTCACGTCGCAGACGACGCCGTGGTGGTCGAGCAGCCCGCGGTCGAGGGTCACGACCGTGGCGTCGAGCCGCCAAGCCGCCCAGAGGTAGACGAGATCGGTCGCGTTCGCGAAGGGCCGGCGGCCGCGCATGCGCTTCGTCAACCGGTCGAGAAACGCCTCGAGCTCGTCGGCCCCTTCCGGCGCGACGAGCCCGATGGTGAGCCCCCGCAGCGCCGCGCCCGGGCCCGGGCCGCCGCGGCGCGAGAGGGCGAGCCGCCGCTCGACGACGTGCACCTCGAGCCAGAGCTCTGGCGGGGCGAAGGCGCCGTCGTAACCGTTCGCCTGGGCCGCCCGCAGCCGGTTCATGAAGTCGAGCGCGCTCTCGTGCTCCCGCTCGGCCGGCTGGACGGCGGCGATGGCGACGGAGCTGTCGAGGACGAGGCGCATGGGCGGCCGCCGACGGGCGCACGGGGGAGATACGCCATTCTCTTCGGCGGCGGGGCGGGTTCTTGCGCCCGCCGCCCCGGGCGCGCCCGCTTAGAAGGCGGTGTGGTGCCCGGCCCGCGCCTCGGGCCCGACCCACCGGATGCAGACGCCGATGGCGTGGGCCTGGGCCCCGCCGGTCTGGACGTCGACGTTCGCCACCGCGTCGCAGCCCATGCGCTGGGCCTCGCGGCGTAGCGAGTTCAGCACGTCCGTCCGCCGGGAGCGGTTGCCGAAGCCGAACGCCTGCACGAGGCCGAGGTCGCGGTGGGCGCGCGCGGGCTCGGCGCCGACGTAGAGGGGGGCGTGGCCCTGCGCGGGCGGCGCGTACAGGAGCTCGGGCTCCCGGCTTCGGGCGTGGCGGCAGCCGGCGACGGACGCGAGGGCCAGGGCGGCGGCCGCGAGCCCGACGGCGCGCGCGATGGTGGTGGTCATGGCATCCTCTCGTGGTCGGGCTGGGGCCACTTCGGCTCGTCGGGCGGGACGCGCAGCACCTTGCCCCGCATTTCGACCCGCATCACCTCGCCGCCGTCGGACAGCCCGTCGGGGCAGTCGGGGGCGCAGGGGGGCATCGTCTTCGCGCGCGAGGGCGCGGCCGCCTCGCCCTTGGCGCCGGTCTCGATCGACTCGATGACGACCGCGTTGCCGCCGCGCGCCTTCGCCTGGCGCACGAGCTCCGAATAGAGCTTGCGCACGTCGTTGTCGTCGACGCCCTCGCCCCCGCGCACGGTCACCGTGCCCAGATCTTGGCCGCCAACGGGCGCGGCGCGCGCGTCGTAAACGGTAACCTCGCCGGTACGCTGGCCCGAGGGGTCGAACGCCACCGCCCGGGTCTCGGTGTGGCCGCAGCCCAACCCGAGCAGGGCGAGCGCCGCCGCGCCGAGCCAACGGCCAGATCGTGCAGTATTCATGGCTGGCCTCGTTTCGTTCCAACCACGATTGCAACATGCGAGCCGGCGCGCGCGCCGTCCGCAGCGGCCGCGCTCGTGCGAGAGGTCGGGCGCGACGTCGGCGCTCGGGCGATTACCGATAGGGCCGACGCGAACGCGACGTCGAGCTCGACGGCGGGGGCCGCCGGCGGCGGGCCGGGGCGGCCGCACATTCCCTTTTTGAAATCAGGCGCGGCGCGCACACCCGCCCCACTGTGGTCTCGTGGCGCGATGGCCCCGCCCGCGCTCGCGCGCGATTCCGGCGCGCCCCCTTCGCGCCGCCCGGCCGCTCACCGTAACGGGCCCGGCCCGGGCGGCAGCCTTACCTCGAGGAGGCGGCGACGATGGGCTGCAGCGTCACGTCGACCGGCACGGTCGTCACGTGGCAGCTCGCGCTGTCGAGCTCCACCTGGTAGGGCCCGAGGGCGGGCGCCTGGTAGCCGGGCTTTCTCACCACGATCGTGTAGGCCCCGGGCAACCCAGCGGGCCCCTCCCACACGCAGGTGTCGCCGGAGCCGCCGACGTCGGGCAGGTAGGTCTTTCCGTCGTTGATCACGATTACGGACGCGTCGCAGACGACCGCGCCGGCCTCGTCGCGCACGCGGATGACGAGCGAGGGGCGGGCCTCTTCGGCGCATTGGTCGCGCAGCAGCGGCGCGCCGATGTCGATCCAACGGCGGACGTAGTCGGTCTCGACCTGGGTCGGCGGCACCGCGGGCTCGCGTGTGACGGGGTCGAACCGCCCCGCCGTGTGGGACGACGTCAGTTGAACGAACAGGGGCGAGGTGCTCGCCGTGTCGAAGATGAGGCCTTTGTTCCGAAGATCGTTGACGCTCATGATGTCGTCCAGGCCGCCGGAGTCGTTGCCGTTGCCGTGGCAGTTGACGCACTTCGCTTGAAAGAAGCTGGCGACCGCGGCCACGATCTCTCCTTCGCTCGGCGCGTCGGGCCCCGGCGCGGGCGGGCCGCCCGGGCAGGCGCGCACCTCCCACACGCACGCGCCGTCGGCGTTCGACAGGCAGCGGCCCGTGAAGCCGCCCGGGCTGCCGTCGGCGCAGGTCTCGGCCGGGGCGCCCGGCTGCGGCCCGCACGCTTGGGCGGCGCAGGGGCTGCCCTGCCTGGACGCGGTGTCGAACTCGCCGATCGAGACGTCTTCGGACGCGCCACAGCCGGCGCCCGTACAAAGGCCGAGGACCAAGAGGGCACGCAAGCGGGAACGAAAGCTAATAAGCATCATGATGGTTGACTCTCCCGTGGGTGAGAGCGGCGTCGCCGTCTCTGTTCGCATGAGTCTCTCGGGGCGGGCGCTTCCGTCACGAAAAGCGCAAGGCGCTTCGATCGGCGGCCCGGGCGCGCCCGCCGCCGCCCGGCCGGTCTCAGCGGCAGCCGTCGCGCACGCGCGCGGCGTGGGGCGAGCGGGGGAAGGCGGCCAGGAACGCCTCGGCCTCGGCGCGCGCCGCGTCGGCGCGGCCGGCCCGGCAGAGGGCGAACACGCGCGTCACGAGCCGCTCTTCGCGCAGCGCCCCCTGGCGGTACTGGGCGCCGTGGCGCTCGAGCAGCGCGAGCGATTGGTCGGCCCTGCCTTCGCGCAGCGCCCGCTGCGCCTCGAGGAGGAGGGCGGCCTCGCCGCCGAGCGAGGGCGCCGAAGCGGCCGGCGCGGGGCCCGCGGCCTTGCGGCCCGAGGCGGGGTCGGCCGCCGGGGGCGAAGGCGCGCCCGGGGCCGGCCCGGCGTCCGACGCGTGGTCGGCGCCCCGAGGCCCGACGCCGGGACGGGCGGAGCGCGGTGAGGTGGCGGGAGCGCCCGGGCCCCCGGCCCCAGCGGCGCTCGACCCGCCGCCGAGCCGCGGCACGGGCGAAGGTGCCGAGGGCGGCGGGGGCGAGGGCACAGGGGCGAGGGCAGGCGAGGCAGGAGGCGGGGCGGAGCGAGGCGCGGCTGCGCCCTCGATGGCGGCGACCGCGGGCGGGCTCGCGCGCGGCGCCGGGGCGGAAGGCGTGGCGGGGCCAGGCGAGGCGAGCGGGTGCGGAGGGGCTGGCGACCAGGGCGGGGGCGCCGGCTCGAGGCTCGAGGGCGACTCGGGCAGGGCGGGCGCCGCCGCCGCTGCCTCGGGGGGCACGGGCAAGGCGGGCGAGCCGTCGAGCGCTTCGACGGCGCCGCCGACGCCGGCGTGACCCCTGCCCGCCCGGGCCTCGGCGCCTCGCGGCGCGCTCGTGACGGTGCTCGCCGCCGTGGCCGAGGGCGCCACGAGCGCGGGCGTCGGAGGTTTGATCTCGCGCTGCGAGGCGACATAGGTCGTCGCCCCGACGGAGCCGGCCACGCCGAGCGCGATGCCCACCTTGGCCGCCCCTCCGAGCTTGGCGACCCACGCGCCCGCGCCCAGCACCCCCGCCGCCTTGGCCCCCATGGCCGAGCCGGCCGCGCCGGCCGTCGCGCCCACGGCCCCTCGACGCGGGCGCTCGTCTCGAGCGGCGGCCCGCCTTCGCCGCCCGGCCCGAGGTGGTCGCGCAGGCGCGCGGACACCTCGCCCTGCGACGGGCACCCCTCGGCCGGCGCCTGCCAGCGCAGCGTGACCGCGGGGGCGGCCGGGGCGGAGGCGGGCGCGAGGGTGAAGGCGGCGAGCGCGCAGCACGCCGGCAAGGCGGGGCGCGCGGGCAGGCGCGGCCTTGCGCTCGCGTTGGTCGCTACCGGGCGCACCATCGAGTTCTCGGGACGAGGGTCTAGCGGGTCGGGCCGAGATTGGCGAGCGTAGAAGAGAGCGGCGGCGCCCGCGGCGGCCGCCCTCGTGGGGGCCCGGGGCCGTGCTAAACTCGGTCGATGTGCCTCATCTGCATCGAGTTCGACAAGCGTAGAATGAACATCGGCGAGGCGCGGCGCGCCCTCGGCGAGATGCGCCGCGGCCTCGACCCGGCGCACGTCGAAGAGGTCGAGGCGAAGCTCGCCGAGGCCGAGTCGGCCGACCCCGGCGGGGCCGCGCCGGCCACCCCGACGCCCTGAGCGCGGCCCGCCGCGCCCGACCAGGGCGGGCCGCTCGACGCCGAGGCGCTGGGGGGCGCGCCCGACGAAGGCAGGCCGCGCGCGACGCCGAGCCGCCGCGGCGCCCGCCCGACGAGGCTCAGCGCGCCGCGACCTTCGTGACCGTGTCCCAGGTGCGCGTGGTGACATCTTTGCCGAAGGTCTTTTCGATCAGCACCATAAAGAGCGGGCTCTTGCCGCCCGGCACGTAAGCGCTGAGCACGTCGGCCCCCTCGATCGCGACGATCTGCGCGTCTTCGAGCGTGACGGGCAGCGCGGGCGGCGCCTTCGGCCCCTCGCGCAGAAAGGTCACGACGCGCTTGGCCCCGTCCGGCAGACGGTGGCGCGCGAAGGGGTCGCTCTCGAGCAGGCGCCCGAGCGCCGCCGTCGAGCGCACGTACGCGCCGAAGCCACGCGGCAAGCCCGCCTCGAGCGCGGCCTCGACGGCCCGCTCGAGCGCCGGCTCGGGCGCCCCTTCGGGCGCGTCGAAGACGACGTTGCCGCTCGAGAGCACGGTCACGACGTTGGCGTAGCCCGCGCGCTCGAGGCAGCGCTTCAGATCGGACATCTTGAGGTTTATTGGGCTGACGCCGCGCAGAAAGGCCGCGTAGCGCGCGGTCTTGCCGCCCGCCGCCCCCTTCGCCCCCGCCTTCACCGCGGGCGCGCCGGCCTTCGCCGGCCTCGCGGCGCGGGCGGCCCCCTTCGCCTTCGCCGGCGCAGCACCTTCTTGGCGGGCGTTCTTCGCGGCCGGCGGTCGGCGCTTGTCGGCGGCCGGCGCGGCCGGCGGTCGGCGCTTCGTGGCCTTCTTGGCTCGGGCAGAGGTCGTGGCGGCCATCGTGCTCGTTCGTGCTCGTTCGTGCGCTGGGCGCGGCGGTTGCAAGGCGGGGCGGCGACCCTCCCCGTACGAAAGGAGCCTACGTTATGGCCACACTCTCGACCAAGCCCCTCGCCGCCGTCACCGGCGCCTCGAGCGGAATCGGCTTCGAGCTCGCGCGGCAGTTCGCGCAGAACGGCTTCGACCTCGTCATCGCCGCCGAAGACGAGGGCATCGCCGCCGCGGCGCGCGCGCTCGAGGCGCTCGGGGCGCGGGTCGACCCGGTCCGGGTCGACCTCGCGACCTACGAGGGCGTCGAAGCGCTGTACGAGCGCATCCGGTCGGCCGCGCGGCCGCTCGAGGCGATCGCGATCAACGCCGGCGTCGGCGTGGGTGGCGACTTCGCGCGCGAGACGGATTTGCAACGCGAGCTCGAGCTCATTCGGCTCAACGTGACCTCGACCGTGCACCTGACCAAGCGGGTCGTCGCCGACATGGTCGCGCGGGGCAAGGGGCGCGTTCTCATCACGTCGTCGATCGCGGCCGTGATGCCGTCGCCGTTCGAGGCGGTCTACGGGGCCTCGAAGGCGTTCGACCTCTCGTTCGCGTCGTCGCTCCGCGAAGAGCTCAAGGACACGGGCGTGACGGTCACGGCGCTGCTGCCCGGGCCGACCGACACGAACTTCTTCCACCGCGCGGGCATGGACGACACGAAGGCGGGCACGGAGAGCAAGGACGAGAATGACCCGGCCGACGTGGCGCGGCAGGGCTTCGAGGCGCTCATGCGGGGCGACGATCGGGTGGTCGCGGCGAGCCTCAAGACGAAGCTGGAGGGCGCGGCGGCGCGCTTCCTGCCCGAGTCGGTCAAGGCGGCGTGGCACCGGACGATGTCCGAGCCCGGCACGGCGAAGAAGTAGCGATCGGGCCGGGGCCCCCGAGGGCGAGCCCGAGACCGCCCCGCCCGGGGCCGCCCGCGCCCGGCGGTTGCGCGCCGCGGGGGGGGGCGACGCCCGGGGGCGCACCTCGCCCGGAGGGGCCCGCGTGTCGTTGTCCGAAACGCCCGGCGCACCGGTCAGCGCCGGGTGAGCGCGACGAGGGCGGCGAACAGCTCGCCCGGCTCGATCGGCTTCGCTACATAGAGCTGAAAGCCCGCCCGCAGCGCCGCCGCCCGATCTTCGGCGCGCGCGTAGGCCGTCAGGGCGAGGGCCGGGGTGAGGCCGCCTTCGGCCGCGGGCAGGGCGCGCACGCGCCGCAGGAGCTCGTAGCCGTCGACGCCCGGCATCCCGACGTCCGAGACGAGGGCGTCGAAGCGGGCCCCCCGCAGGAGCTCGAGCGCCTCGGCCGCGCCCGCCGCGGCCGCCACGTGCGCGCCGCCGCGGCGGAGCAGGTGGGCGACGAGATCGCGCGCGTCGGGCTCGTCGTCGACGACGAGCACGCGCAGGGCCCGCAGCTCGGGCGGGCGCTCGAGGCCGGCCGGCGGGGGCGCGCCCGTCGCGGGCCCGGGCGGCAACGAGCCCGGCGCGGGCCCAGGCGGCGACGAGCCCAGCGCGGGCCCGGGCGGCGACGAGCCCGGCGCGGGCCCGGGCGGCGGCGCGGCCGGCAGGCGCACGGTGAAGGCGGCGCCCCTGCCCTCGCCCTCGCTCGTGGCCGTGACGGCGCCCCCGTGCAGCTCGACCAGGCTGCGCACGATGGAGAGGCCGAGGCCGAGGCCGCCGTGCGCGCGCGTGATGCTGCCGTCGGCCT
Source organism: Polyangiaceae bacterium (assembly GCA_035762175.1). Taxonomy (GTDB): domain Bacteria; phylum Myxococcota_A; class Polyangia; order Polyangiales; family Polyangiaceae; genus DASTPP01. The sequence goes on from DASTPP010000343.1 coordinate 31,902, forward strand.
GGCGGAAGCGCTCGAAGACGTGGGGCAAGAAGTCGGGCGCGATGCCGCGGCCGGTGTCCTCGACCGAGAGCTCGACGTGCGAGGGCTCGCGCCGCACGCGCACCCGCACGCGGCCGCCGGGGGCGGTGAACTTGATGGCGTTCGAGAGCAAGTTCCACGCGACCTGCTGCAGGCGGCCCTCGTCGCCGACGACGGCGGCCCGCGGGTCGAGCGCGGGCTCGAGGCGCACGCCCTTGGCCTCGGCGGCGGGGCGCAGCGCCTCGAGGGCGGCCTCGACGACGCGCGCCACCTCGAGCGGGCCCGCGCGCAAGGCGAGCTTACCCTGCACGATGCGGCTCAGATCGAGCAGGTCGTCGACGAGGCGGGCCTGCGCCCGGGCGTTGCGCTCGATCGTCTCGAGCGCCTGCGCCCGCCGCGCCTCGGGCAGCGAGCCGGTGCGCAAGAGGTTCGACCAGCCGAGGATGGCGTTGAGGGGCGTGCGCAGCTCGTGCGAAAGCGTGCTCAGGAACTCGTCCTTCGCCCGGCCCGCCGCCTCGGCGCTCGCGAGCAGCGCCTCGCGCTCGACCTCGGCCCGCTTGCGCTCGCTGACGTCGAGGGTGAGGGCGACGAGGCCCTGCACCGCGCCGCCGGGCCCGACGTGGGGGGTGTACGTCACGTCGACCCAGCGCACGACCCCGCTGCCGTACGCCACCTCGGTCGTCAGGCGCGACGCCTCGCCCCGCAGCGCCGCCTCGACGTGCGGGCGGGCGGCCTCGTAGACGCGCTCGCCGAGCACCTCGCGCATGGTCTTGCCGAGGATCGACGCCCGGGGCACCCCGAGCCACGCCTCGTAGCCGGCGTTGACGAAGCGGTAGCGCTCGTCCGGCAAGATGTACGCGACGAGCGCGGGCAGCGCGTCGCTCACGGTCGCGAGCAGGCGCTCGTGGCGGCGCACCTCCTCGGCGAGCGCCTCGGCCCGCCGGCGCGCCAGCACCTCTTCGGTCACGTCGACGAGGAAGGAGAGCACCTGCTCGACCTCGCCCCCGGGCCCGAGCAGCGGCTGGCAGACGCCCCGGGCGAAGACCTCGCGCGAGGCGCCGCCCTCGGCCAAGACGACGCCGTACTCGCCGATCGTCTCCGGCGCCCGCGCCTCGACCACCCGCCGCAGCCGCTCGATCGCCGGGTTGCCCTCGCCGGCGAACTCGGGGAAGACCTCGAGCACCCGGCTGCCCGGCGGCGTCGGGCGCCCCCCGAGGCGGTCGCTCTCGGCGTTGGTGAAGGTGAAGACCCAGTCGGGCGGGCGCACGAGCGCGATCGCGGCGGGCAGTTCGGCGAGCACCCTCCGCAGGCGCTCGCGCTCGAAGTCGGCCTCGGCCCGCGCCGCGCGCTCGCGCTCGGCCCGCCCCCGCTCGCTCACGTCGCGGAAGGCCAGGGCCGCGCCGCCCTCGCCGTCGGGGTAGATCGACACGTCGAGCCGGCCCCCGGGCGGCCCGCCGTCCGCCTCGAAGTGCGTCGCCCCGCGGCCGTCGAGCGCGGCGCGCACCCCACACTCCCACGCGGTGCCGGCCAACCCGGGCAGGGCCTCGAACATCGCCCGCCCGAGGGCCGCCTCGGGCGGCACCCCGAGCAGGCGCGCGGCGGCCGGGTTGAGGTAGGTGCAGCGGCCTTCGGCGTCGAGCGCCGCCAGGCCGTCGCTCGCGTGGGCGAGCAGCGCGGCCGCCTGGGCGGGCGGCGGGGCGGCGGGGGGGGTCGGGCCGGGCATGGTCGGGGCGTCGTGGCGCTACGTAGCGCCGTCTAGCCCGGCCTACGAGGGGCGAGGTGCGTGGCCGGCGTCACTCGGCCGGGGCGGGCCCCGCGCAGGGGTCACGCCCGTCGTGGTGGAGCACGTGGCCCGCCTGCAGGTTGATGAAGTCGAAGTGCGAGGGCTTGCGCGGGCCGCTCACCGGGTCGATGGGCTGGGGCACGTCGTCGGGCCAGGCGTAGGTGCCGTCGCCGCCGGCCAGCACGCTGAGCGCGAAGTCTTCGAGCTCGGCGCGCGCCACGTCGCCGTCGCCGTCGCCCCGGTCGTCGGCGTCGGCCACCGGGCCGAAGCGCAGGCGCGCCTTCGCGGGGTCGACCGCGTCGGCGAAGAGCCACTCGGGGTGCACGGTGACCAAGGCGTCGTGCGCCGAGCCCGCGTCGAGCTGCCGCCGGAAGGTCAGCGCGTCGCGGCCGCGGCCGCAGGCGCCGAAGATGGAGCGCGGCGAGAAGGGCCAGGCGAACGACTTGCGCCGGTCGCCCTTGGTCGCGACGCCCGCCACGTAGAGCGCCGGCACGCCCCGGCCCCCGGCGGCCGCCACGCCCGCGACGATGCGCCGCACCTCGTCGATCGATACCCCGGGGCCGAGCACGTCGGGCGAGAGGCCCAGCCGGCCCCACTCGACGTCGAAGCCGCACTCGCCGAGCCCGCCGAAGTGGCCGAGCAGCCAGCGCCCCGGCGCGGCGACGTCGTAGATCGCCCGCATCTCCGTCTCGTAGTAGTACGCGCAGAGCGGGCCGCCGTCGTCGGAGGCGAAGAGGCCGTCTTCGTCGGCGCCCTCTTCTTCTCGGTCTTCGACGCCCGACGAGGCGACCAGCACCCGCTCGAAGGTGATCGACCAGCCGTCATCGGTCACCACCGGCGCGCCCGCCCCGAGGCCCTCGGCGCCCTCGAGCCAGACCGTGACGACGCCCGGCGGGGGGCGCTCGTCGTCCGGCAGGCAGCGGCCGGCCCCGAGCGCGAGGACGGCGGCGAGCGCGAGGGCGCGCGGGCCGGGCGCGCGACCGCGAGCGGCGGGCGCCGAGGCGCGCGGGCCGGGCGCGCGATTGCGAGGGGGCGCCGGGCGGGGGGCGAGGGTGGGCGGGGTT
>DASTPP010000344.1:0-84754 GCA_035762175.1 Polyangiaceae bacterium
CTTCGGGCGAGCGAGCGAAGCGGCTCGCGGCGCGGGAGCCCGGCCCCAGCGAGGGCCGGGCTTTGCGCGCCGTTTCAACGGGTTAGACCGTGCCCCCGACTTCAGTCGGGGGCCCCGAAGGCGGCACCGGCTCGACGGTCACCTCGACCTTCAGGCTCTGGCCGCCGCCGCCGTGGATGACCCCGCGCAGCGGGGTGACGTCGGCGAAGTCGCGGCCCCAGCCGAGGGTGATGTGCTCGACGCCGGGGGCGACGGCGTTGGTGGGGTCGAGCTCGAGCCAGCCCGAGCCGGGCACGAAGAGGGCGACCCAGGCGTGCGAGGCGTCGGCGCCGACGAGGCGGGGCTTGCCGGGGGGCGGGCGGGTGAGCAGGTAGCCGCTGACGTAGCGGGCGGCGAGGCCGACCGAGCGCAGGCACGAGACCATGAAGTGCGCGAAGTCTTGGCAGACGCCGCGGCGCTGGGCGAAGAAGCTCATCACGGAGGTCGAGACCGTGGTCGCCTTCGGGTCGAACTCGAACTCGTCGTGAATGCGCGCCATCAGCGCCTCGGCCGCCGCGAGCACGGGGCGCCCGGGCGCGAAGCAGTCGGCCGAGAAGGCCCGCAGGTCGCGCTTGACCCGGACGTGGCGCGACTCGTAGAGAAACATCGTCGCCGCGAGCGCGTCGGGCGCGGGGCGGCGGCCGGCGCGGAAGGCGAGCGCCTCGCGCACGGCCTCCCACGGGGGGGTGGCCGCGGGGTCGGGGCGGGGGCGCGGGGTCAGCTCGACGAGCGAGCGGGCGGTGACGTCGAGCGCGTCGTGCGACGACTCGATCGCGAGCTGCACGGTGGCGTTGCCGAACGCGTCTTCGGCCTCGTAGCGCTCGGCGGGCTCGGGGTCGATGGCGATCGCATGCCGCAAGACCCGCTGGTGCGGCGTCGCGCGCGGCGACAGGTGCAGCTGCTGGTACGAGACGACGACCGGCGCCGAGTAGCGGTAGGCCGTGCGGTGCTCGACCCGGTAGCGGCGCGCTTCGGCCGTCACGAGAGCGCCGAGGGGGTGAGGGTGTCGGCGTGGACGAAGAAGCGGCGCGCGAGCTCGTCGGAGAGCGCGTAGGCGAAGCGCTCGCAGGCCGCGAGCTCGTCGGCGAGGGCCCGGGCGGCCGCGGCCAGGCCCGGCGGGGCGGCGGCGGGCGCGCGGGCCGAGGCGGGCGGCGTGTTCGTCGAGGCGGGGGGCGCCTCGTCGAGCGCGCCGAGGTCGAACGAGCGCAGGGCCTCGAGCCGGGCGCGCGGATCGCTCTCGGGGCGGAAGCCGAGCTGCCCCTCGAGCTCGTCGACCTCGCGGGCGAGGGCGTCGAGCTGGAAGCAGACGGCGTGCGGGTTCGACTCGTCGAGCACGAGCAGGTCGAGCACGGGCAGAAGCTCGGGCTGGCGCTGGTAGCGGGCGCGGTACGTGATCGAGCTGTTCTGGATCTCGAGGAGCGCGCCGAGCGCGGCGGTGCGCGCGGGCTCGGGGCGCAGGAGCACGCGGGCGATGACGGCGGACGAGGCGGCGAGCCGCTCGAGCCTTCGGCCGGTGACGAGGAAGCGCCAGGCCTCGTCGCGCGTCATGTCGTCGAGGGCGTAGCCGGCGAGGGCGGTGCAGGACGAGACGACGCGGTCGAGGGCGCCGAGCGCGGCCTCGAGGCCCTCGGGGGGGCGCTCGCGCGGGCGGGCGAGCTGCTGCACGGTGTGCCAGTTGTCGACCGAGATGCGCTCGCGCAGCTGGGCGGCGCAGCGGTGCAGGCGCGAGGTGTTGGCGACGACGCCGTTCTCGGCGCGCGGGTCGAAGGCGGCGGCGAGCAGCCACTCGTCGGGGTTCGGCCCGTCGGCCGCGCCCGCCGCGCCCCCGGGCGAGGTCTCGCGCACGCCGGCCTCTTCGCAGAGCGACACGAGCACCTCGAGCTCGTCGGCGAGCTCGGGGTCGCCCTCGACGAGGCGCGCGGCGGCGGTGCGCAAGAGGCGCGCGACGCCCTCGAGGCGCGCTTCGTACCGGCCCATCCAAAAGAGGTTCTCGGCCGCGCGCGAGGGCGCGAAGCGGTCGCCGCGGGCGAGGTCGCGCACGCCGAGGCGCGGCTGCAGCAGGCTCTCCCAGTGGGGGTCGGGGGCGCCGAGCACCCAGGTGTCTTTGCTCGAGCCGCCGCGCTGCATGCTGATGGCCTCGGCGCCCCCGTGCGGCGCGACCCGCGTCAGGCCGCCCGGCATCACCTGGTAGCCGTCGGGGGTCGCGACCGCGTACAGGCGGAGGCCGACCATGCGCGGCTCGAAGCGCCCGCGCTCGTCCGACCAGGTCGGCGCCTGCGAGAGCTTGACCCACTCTTGCGCGACGTAGGCGTGCGGCGTCGCGCGCAGCCGGTCGACGAGCTGCGCCCGCCCCGCGCGGTCGAGCGCGTGCCCGAAGGTCGGCCCGAGCCCCATCGAGGGGAAGGCCGCCTTGATGACGAGCTCGGGCACGTGCTCGGCCACGTAGTCGAGCGCGGGCGGCTCGCCGCACCACCAGGTCGCCACCGAGGGCAGCGCGAGCTCTTCGCCCAGCAGGGCCCGGCAGATGCCGGGCAGGAAGCCCTGCACCCCCGGGCCCTCGAGCACGCCGGAGCCGAGCGCGTTGGCGACCAGCACGTTGCCCGCGCGCGCCGCGGCGAGCAGCCCCGGCACCCCGAGCGCCGAGTCGCTGCGCAGCTCGGCCGGGTCGCAGTACTCGTCGTCGAGCCGGCGCAGGAGCACGTGCACGCGGTGCAGGCCCCGCAGCGTCTTCAGGTAGAGCCGCTTGCCCCGCACCGTCAAGTCGGACCCTTCGACCAGCGCGAAGCCGAGGTAGCGCGCGAGCAGCACGTGCTCGAAGTACGTCTCGTTCAGGGGCCCGGGCGTCAAAAGGGCGATGGTCGGCGCCCCGTCGCCCGCGGGGGCGAGCGCGGCGAGCTCTTGCTGCAGCGTGCGGAAGAAGCGCGAGAGCCGCTGCACGCCCATCGCCCGGAAGGCGCCGCCGTAGAGCGGCGCGACGATGAGCCGGTTCTGCAGGGCGTAGCCCGCCCCCGAGGGCCCCTGCGTCCGGTCGTCCATCACCCACCAGTGCCCGTCGGGCGAGCGCGCGACGTCGCAGCCGTACAGGTGAAGATACACGCCCCCCGGCGGCGTGACCCCGCGGCAGGGCCAGAGGTAGTTGTGGTGGCCGTAGACGAGCGCCGGCGGCAAGAGCCCCTCGGCGAGCAGGCGGCCCGGCCCGTAGAGGTCGGCGAGCACGGCGTCGAGCAGCCGGGCGCGCTGCGCGACGCCGCGCGAGAGCTTGCGCCACTCGTCGGCGCCGAGCACGAGCGGCAGCTGGTCGAGCGCCCAGGGCCGGTCTTTGCCCTTGGGGTCGGCGTAGATGTTGTAGGTGACGCCGTCTTGCTCGACCGCGCGCCGCACGGTGCGCGCGCGCCGGGCGAACTCGCCCTCGCCCGCGTCGGCGAGCAGCTGCGCGACGCGCGCCCAGTGCGGCCGGGGCCGCCCGTCGGGCGTGCAGGCCTCGTCGTAGCGGCCCCCGGGCGGCGCGTAGCCCGGGGTCAGGAGGGCGGCGGGCATCCGGTGGTGGCGGGAAGGCTACAGGCTTCGCAGGTCGAGCGTGAACGGAAATTCGGCGGGGGCGCGCGGCGCGCCCGGCTCGAGCCGGCCGGGCGTGTGGCCCAGGCGGAAGAAGCGCGAGAGCCGCCGCCCCTCGGCCTCGAAGGCGTTGACCGGGAAGGCGTCGTAGCTGCGGCCGCCCGGGTGGGCGACGTGGTACTCGCAGCCGCCGAGGCTGCGGCCCGTCCAGAGGTCGACCAGGTCGAAGGTGAGGGGCGCGTGCACGCCGATCGTGGGGTGCAGCGCCGAGGGCGGCCGCCACGCCCGGTAGCGCACCCCCGCCACGGCCTCGCCCGCCCGGCCCGTCGGCCGCAGCGGCAGGGGCTCGCCGTTGACCGTCACCGCGTAGCGGTCGGGCGAGAGGCCCGTCGCCTTCACCTGCAGCCGCTCGACCGACGAGTCGACGTAGCGCGCCGTGCCGCCGGGCGCGCCCTCTTCGCCGAGCACCGGCCAGGGCTCGAGCGCGCCGCGCAGCTCGAGCTCGACGCCGCGCGCGGCGTAGTCACCATACTTCGGAAAACGGAACTCGAAGTGCGGCGCGAACCAGGCGTCGTCGAAGGGGTAGCCGGCCTCGCGCAGCTCGCCGAGCACGTCGCCGAAGTCTTGCCCGACGAAGTGCGGCAAGAGGAAGCGGTCGTGCAGCTCGGTGCCCCAGCGCACGAGCCGCGCGGGCGCGAAGGGCTCGCGCCAGAAGCGGGCGACGAGCGCGCGCAAGAGCAGCTGCTGGGCGAGGCTCATGCGGGCGTGCGGCGGCATCTCGAAGGCCCGCAGCTCGAGCAGCCCGAGCCGCCCCGCCGCGCCCTCGGGCGCGTAGAGCTTGTCGATGCAGAACTCGGCCCGGTGCGTGTTGCCCGTCACGTCGACGAGCAAATTGCGCAAGAGCCGGTCGACCAGCCAGGGCGGGCACGCGCCCTCGCCCCCGGGGCCCGCCGCACGCCGCCCCATCTGCCGGAACGCGATCTCGAGCTCGTACACGCTGTCGTGGCGCGCCTCGTCGACCCGCGGCGCCTGCGAGGTCGGCCCGATGAAGAGGCCCGAGAACAGGTACGAGAGCGAGGGGTGCTGGTGCCAGTAGCTCACCACGCTGCGCAAGAGGTCGGGCCGCCGCAGCCAGGGCGAGTCGGCCGGCGTCGCCCCGCCCAGCACGAAGTGGTTGCCGCCGCCGGTGCCGGCATGCCGGCCGTCGAGCAGGAACTTCTCGCCCGCCAGCCGCGACGCGCGCGCCGCCTCGTAGAGAAAGGTCGTGCGCTCGACCAGCTCGCGCCAGCCCGAGGCCGGGTGCACGTTCACCTCGACGACGCCCGGGTCGGGCGTCACCCGGAACTGCGCGAGCCGCGCGTCGCGCGGCGGCTCGTAGCCCTCGAGCAGCACGGGCTGCCCCATCGCCTCGGCCGTCGCCTCGATCGCCGCGACGAGCTCGAGGTAGTCTTCGAGCCGCTCGACCGGCGGCATGAAGACGTAAAGCACGCCGCCCCGCGCCTCCGCGCACATCGCCGTGCGCGTCACCCACGCCGCGCTCTCGCCCGGCCCCGGCGCCCGGTCGACGTCGGGCTCGGCCCACCCCGCCCCCCGCGCCGACGCGCGCCCCCCCTGCCCCGCCCCCGCAACGCCACGCCCGGCCCGCTCGGCGCCCGCCCCGCCCGCCTCCGGCCCGCCGAGGGCCCGCTCGCCCGCCCCGCCCGCCTCCGGCCCGCCGAGGGCCCGCTCGCTCGCCCCGCCCGGCGGGCCCGGCCGCTGGCGCCGCAGCTCGGCGGGCGGCGCGAGCGGCGCGCGGGGCGCCCAGGGGTCTTGCGGGTAGATCGGGGCGCGATCGGCCTCGCTCGCCCAGGGCTGCGAGTCGAGCGGCAGCCGGTAGCCGAGCGGCGAGTCGCCGGGCACGAGGTAGCACCGCTCGCTGCGCAAAAACCAGGGGCCCGTCACCCACCCGCGGCCGCCGCGGCCGCGCGCGACCGGCAGCACGTGCCCCACGGGCCGGTCGAGGCCGCGGGTGAAGACGCGCATCAGCCGCTCGCGCTCGAGCGGGTCGTCGAGCTTCGCGTCGAAGGGGTCGACGTTCGCGGGCAGGCGCCGCTCGCGCCAGAGGTGGTAGAAGACGTCTTCGTAGGCCGCGAACGCGTGGCGCGGGTCGAGCCCGAGCCGCCCGGCGACGGCGCGCAAGAACGCGGCGGCCGTCGCCTCGGTCGCCCCCGAAGGGTTGGCCTCGTCGGCGACGAGCGCGTCGTTCTGCCAGATCGGCTCGCCGTCGACGCGCCAGAAGCAGTTGAGCGACCACCGCGGCAGCTGCTCGCCCGGGTACCACTTGCCCTGGCCGAAGTGCACGAGGCCCTTCGGGCCGTAGCGCCGGCGCGCCCGGTGGTAGAGGGCGGCGGCGAGCGTCCGCTTGGTCGGGCCGAGGGCGGCGGTGTTCCACTCGGCGCCGTCGGGGTCGTCGACGCTGACGAAGGTCGGCTCGCCGCCCATGGTCAGCCGCACGTCGCCCCGCGCGAGGTCGGCGTCGACCGCGTCGCCGAGCGCCTCGATCGCGCGCCACTGCTCTTCGGTGTAGGGCTTGGTCACGCGCGGCGCCTCGCGCGCTCGCACCACCGTCATCTCGTGCGAGAAGTCGACCTCGCACTCGTCGAGCGAGCCCGTGATGGGCGCGGCCGAGCCGGGCTCGGGGCTGCAGGCGAGCGGCAGGTGGCCCTCGCCCGCGAGCAGGCCCGAGGTCGGGTCGAGCCCGACCCAGCCCGCGCCCGGCAGGTACACCTCGGCCCACGCGTGCAGGTCGGCGAAGTCGGCGCTCGGGCCCGAGGGGCCGTCGAGCGAGGGCGCGTCGGCCGCGAGCTGAATCAGGTACCCGCTCACGAAGCGCGCGGCGAGCCCGAGGTGCCGCAGGAGCTGCACCAAGAGCCACCCCGAGTCGCGGCACGACCCCGAGCCCTTCGTCAGCGTCTCTTCGGGCGTCTGCACCCCCGGCTCGTGCCGGATCACGTACTCGACCTCGCCCGCGAGCCGCTTGTTCAGCTCGAAGAGGAACGCCACGCTCCGCTCTCGCTCGCGCGGCACCCCGCGCAGGTAGCGCTCGAAGCGCGGCGTCAGCGGCCCCGCCGCGAGGTAGGGCGCGAGCTCGGCCCGCAGCGCCGGCTCGTACCCGAAGGGGAAGCGCTCGGCGCTCGGCTCGAGGAAGAAGTCGAAGGGGTTGATGACCGCGAGCTCGGCGACCAAGTCGACGTCGACGACGAACTCGCGCGTCTTCTTCGGGAAGACCAGGCGCGCCAGGTAGTTCGACTGCGGGTCTTGCTGCCAGTTGATGAAGTGCTCGTCCGGCGTCACGCCGAGCGAGTACGCGACCACCCGCGTCCGGCAATGCGGCGCCGGGCGCAGGCGGACGACCTGCGGCCCGAGCGCCACCGGGCGGTCATAGCGGTAGCGGGTGACGTGGCGGAGGGCGACGTGAACGGACATGGCGCGCGCGGGCTCGTCGGGAAAAGGGGGCCCACCTTATATCGCCGCCCTGCGTCAATTTCGACGCCGCCGAGCAAAACCCGGCCCGACCACCCTGCCACAGGCCCCCGCCATCACGCCCCACGGGCCCCAGCCCCTGCCGACGCGGCCCGACCAGCCCCCCGTCAGGCGGCCTGCTCCCGGCGGGCTGGCCTTTCAGCCGCCGCCTCCCGGCGGGCTGGCCCTTCCGCCGGCCGCCTCCCAGCGGGCTGGCCTTTCAGCCGCCACCTCCCGGCGGGCTGGCCCTTCCGCCGGCCGCCTCACCGCGGGCTGGCCCTTCGGGCGGCGCCCTCTCGACGGGCCAGCCCTTTGCATGAGGCGGAGCGAGCGGCCCCGCCCTTGGGCGCCCGGGCCCCGGACGCGAGGCCCGCCGGCGCCGCCGACGAACCCGAGCCATGAAGATCTTTCACTGCGACCACTGCGACAACTTGGTCTTCTTCGAGAACGTCCGCTGCCTGCGCTGCGACCACGCGCTCGCGTACCTGCCCGACCTCGGCTTCATGGGCTCGCTCGAGCCCGCGGGCGAGGGCGTCTGGCACTCGCCCCACGAGCGGGCCAAAGGTCGAAGCTGGCGGCTCTGCGCCAACTACGACCGCGAGAACGTCTGCAACTGGGCGGTGCCGTCGGGCGATCCGAGCCCGCTCTGCTCGTCCTGCCGGCTGACGCGGGTCATTCCCGACCTCTCGGTGCCGGGCAACCGCGAGGCCTGGTACCGCCTCGAGGTGGCCAAGCGGCGCCTGGTCTATACGCTCCTGGCGCTCGGGCTGCCGCTCAAGACGCGCGACGAAGAGCCCGAGACCGGCCTCGCCTTCGAGTTCCTCGCGACCACCGCGGCCCCCGGCGCGGCGCCCGTGATGACGGGGCACGCCAACGGGGTCATCACGCTGAACATCGCCGAGGCCGACGACGCCGAGCGCGAGAAGCGGCGCGTCTCCTTGAAAGAGCCCTACCGCACGCTGCTCGGGCACTTCCGGCACGAGAGCGGCCACTATTACTGGGACCGCCTCATCGCCAACACGGGCCGCGTCGAGGCCTTCCGCGCGGCGTTCGGCGACGAGCGCGCCGACTACGCCGAGGCGCTCAAGAAGAACTACGCCGAGGGCCCGCCGCCCGACTGGCAGAAGCGCTTCATCAGCGCCTACGCCGCCTCGCACCCCTGGGAAGATTGGGCCGAGACCTGGGCGCACTACCTGCACCTCGTCGACACGCTCGAGACCGCCGCCGACTGCGGCCTCGCCCTGCGCCCCTCGCGCCCGATCGACCCCTCGGTGCAGGTGCGGCCGCCCGAGCGGGCGCCGAGCGCCTTCGACCGCATGCTGGCCGACTGGTACCCCGTCACCTACCTGCTCAACAACCTCAACCGGGGCCTCGGCCTCGCCGACGCGTACCCCTTCGTTCTCTCGCCCGAGGCGGTCGAAAAGCTGCGCTTCGTGCACGAGACCGTCGCCGCGCCGCGCGAGCAGAAGCAGGCCGGCCGCCCGGCCGAAAGGGCGCGGGCCGGCGCGACGAAGCGCCCCCCGCGCGCCCCGGGCAAGAGCCGGGCGGCGTAGGCCCGCTCAGCCGCCGTCTTTCGCCGGCGCGTCGCCCGGGGGCAGCCCGATGAAGCGCGGGGCCTCGATCGGGCGCGAGGGCGAGGCCCCGCCGGCCGAGGGCTCGACGAGGCCGCCCTCGAGGCACTCGTCGATCGTCTCGGCCCAGAGCACCATTCTCTGGACGGCCGCCATGCCGTCGGGGCCCGCGGCCTCGGCCGCCGCGATGAAGTGGGCGAGCAGCGTCGTGACGAGGGGCGAGCTCTCGGCGTCGCCGAGCATCGCGTCGTGCTGGCTCTTCAGCGACGAGAGGCTCAGCTCGCCGCCCTCGAGGCCCTCGATGAGCGCGAGCACCTCGTCGGCCTCTTTTTCGGACAACACCCCGATGTCTCGAAGGAAATCCATGCGCGATGACGCCGTCCCTCGCCTCCTCTCTCTATCGCCCGAAACCTAGACGGTTACCATGGCCATTTTTCGCTGGCGCTGGTTTGTCCCCCCGAACCCGAGGCGACGGGCGATTCGAGCGCCGAACTCACCCCGGCGGGCCCCTGCCCGACCCCTCGGCCCACCAGGCCCCGTCGGCCGAGTAATAAATGGGGCCGAGCACCAGCTTGCCGCCCCGCTTGTAGACGCGGACCGCCCCGTCGCGGGGCGCACCGTCGCCATGCCAGCCGATCGTGAGGTAATACTCTGACTTCGAGCACGCCTCGAAGCTCGCCTCCCGGTCGCACACAAAGACGTATTTGTTTCTCTCTTCAGCGTCGGGCGCCGACGAGTTGCTCACGAGCTTGAACGCCGCGCCGCGCAGCAGTTGGTGCCCCCCCGGGGCCACGTTCACCTTGCCACTGGCCACGAGCCCGCGAAGCTCGGCCCCAAGCCAGCCGAGGGGCCTCCGATCGTGGCAAGCGCCCACGGCGACCTCGGCCGGCCGACCTTCGCACTCGGTCCCGCCCCACTTGAGCTCGACCGCAACGCGCTTCGCGACCCCCGCGGCCGCGCCGCCGCGCCCGCCCGCTTCGTCGGCCGATGCCGGGCCGGCGCCCCCGCCGAGACAGGGGAGCACGGCCGCGGCCGCCGTGGTCGCCGCCCCCGCGAACGCCAAGCAAGCGAGCCAGGTGCGCAGAGGGCGGCGCGGCTGCCGCGCCGGCGCGAGCGAGCGAGCGTCATCGGGCGTCGTCCCCGCGGGGGCGGGGCCCCATGCCGCCTCGGCGCGAGGGGAGCCCGGCGTCGCGGTCGGACCGGCGCCGCCCGGCGCGGCCACGTCGCCGGAGCTCACGCGCAACAGCGCCCCGCCCGCCGAGCGCATGAAAAGGACGGGCGTGGCCCACTCGAACGAGCCGCCCATCGAGATGTCTTTGCGCGCCTCGGCGGCCGCCTTCTCGAGCGAGGCACCGGCCGCGATCTGGCGGTAGACGCGCTCGGCGAACCGCGTGGCGGCCTCGTCGCTGATCGGGAACTGCATCGCCAATACGGCCGGAACGCCCGCCTCGGCGACGAGCGCCGCCGTGCTCGAGAAGAGCTCGCGCGCGTCGCCGACGGCGCCCTCGCACGAGTTCAAGAAGACCAGCCGGAGCGAGGGGCGGTCGCGCAGCAGGACGCGCAAGTCGCTCGCGCGCAGGTGGCCGCGGCCCGCCTCGATCGAAAGCAGCCCCTGCGCGCTGTCGCGGTCGAAGGCGCCGTGGCCGGCGAAGTGCAAGACGTGCCACTCCTTGCGGTCGAGTGCCTCGAGCAGGTCGCGGCTCGTCGGCGCCTCGAGCCACTCGAGCTCGGCGAGCCCCCGGCGGCAGAGGGGGGCGAGCTCGGCGCTGACGCAGGCCCGCTCGCGTGCGAGGTCGAGCGGCGCGCCGCCCCCGGTCGAGAGCACGCCGAGCACGCGCAGCGGCGGCTCGACGCGCAGCGGCACCTGGGGCCTGCCGACCAGCACGTGCCGCACGAGCGGCGTGGCCCCCGACAGGCAAAGGCCGTCGCCGCGGCGCGGGCAAAGGAGCTCCCAAGGGACGAGCGCGATCGACGCGTCGGGCGTCACGAGCTTGATGCGCACGCCCCGCCCGAGCAGGCCCGCGTGCGCACGGTTCGCCGCGAAGAGCTCGGCGACGCGCCCCCGAAAGACCGCCTCATAAAGCGCGCGGCCCAGCTCGCCCGCGTCGGGCGTCGGCCCCCCTTCCGGGCGTAGGTCGCGCCACGCCCCCGCGCCGCCCGCCCGGCCGGCGCCCCGCGCCCCCGACGCCAAGCCCCACGCCTCGCCGTGCAGGCGGGCGCGCTCGGCGCCGAGCGCGTCGGGGCTCGCGGGCAGTTCGATCTCGTCATCGTGATCGCCCTGCGGCGACCGTACCGTCACCCGGCACCGCGCGCCCGAGAGCGCCCGGACCTCTAGGTTGAAGTCGAGGTAGTCCACCTTGAGTAGTGCTCTCGCCAGGCCGCCGCCCGTAGTAGGCGATCGAACCTCAGGGTCGACGACATGACATTTTACGGCCGCGCGACGCAGCGCGCCAACGCGCCGGCCAGTCGCTCGAGCCGCAAGGGTCGGGCAGGCCGGTCGATGCAGGCGCCTCGCGCCGCGCCTACGAGGACGCCTTGGTCTCGGCCGGGACGTACGACCACACGAACGACTCGAGCTCGGCGGCCGCCTGCAAGAGCTCGGCCTCGGACCCGGCGCTGCGCATGTGCGTAACGAGGGCTTGAAGCACCCGCCTGGCCAGCGTGTCGAAGGGCGTGAAGAGCGCCACGACGCGCTCGAACTCTTCGTCGGACGGGTTGGGCGAGGTCAGCACCGACTCGGCCCAGGATGTAAAGGCCTGGAACGACTGCTGGGTCATGCCCATCACCGCGCGCGCTTCGTCCGAGAGCGAGGGCAGCGCGGTCAGATCGAGGCCCTTCGGCCAGGGCGGAAAGGCAGGGGGTTTGGGCTCGCGCTCGGACACGTCGGGCAGCATAGCCCCCGGCGGGGGCGGGCGCCGGGCCAAAGCGGGACGCCCCCGCCCGACGCCTGCTTCGCGCCGCCCGCGGCCGGGGCCGGGGCCGGCGCGACCGACTGGCGGACCTGACGCGGCCCGTGCGACAACGGCGGGCAGCAGATGGCCGCCGAGAACCGCGCGCCCCCGGAGGGGGGCGACCACCGAGGGCTCTTCGCCGGCGGGGGCGAGATGGGCGCGCGCATGGCCGCCTTCGACTGGGCGGCGACGCCGCTCGGGCCCGTGGGCGCGTGGCCCGAGAGCCTCAAGACCTGCGTGCGCGTCATCTTGACGTCGCGCCAGCCGATGTTCGTCTGGTGGGGCGACGCGCTCATCAACCTCTACAACGACGCGTACAAGAGCATCGTCGGCGGCAAGCACCCGGCCGCGCTCGGGCAGCCCGCCTCGGCCGTCTGGCGCGAAATTTGGGACCAGGTGGGCCCCCGGGCCGAGTCGTCGATGCGCTTCAACGAGGGCACGTACGACGAGGCCCTCTTGCTCATCATGGAGCGCCACGGCTACCAGGAGGAGACGTACTACACGTTCTCGTACAGCCCGGTGCCCAACGACCGGGGCGGCGCGGGCGGCATCCTCTGCGCGAACAGCGACGACACGCCGCGCATCATCGGCGGCCGGCAGCTCGCCCTCCTGCGCGAGCTCGCGGCCGGGGCGGCCGAGGCCCGCTCGTGCGAAGAGGCCTGCGCGCGCAGCGCCGCCTGCCTCGGCACCGACCCGCGCGACCTGCCCTTCGCGCTCATCTACCTGCTCGACCCCGACGGCAAGCGCCTGCGGCTCGCGGGCGCGTCCGGCGTCGCGCCGGGCCACCCGGCCGCCCCCCCGAGCGTCGAGCCCGGCGCCGCCTCGCCCTGGCCCTTCGGCGAGGCGCTCGCCGCGCCCGGCGCCCGGCTCGTCGAGGGCCCCGCGGCGCTCTTCCGCGAGCTGCCCGCGGGCGCCTGGCCGCGCCCGCCGCGGCAGGCGGCGCTCTTGCCCGTCGCGCCCGCGGGGCGCGCGGGCCGCGCCGGGCTGCTCGTCGTGGGGCTGAACCCCTTCCGGCCGTACGACGACGACTACCGGGGCTTTCTCGGCCTCGTCGCCGGCCAGATCGCCTCGAGCATGGCCAACGCCGTCGCCTACGAAGAAGAGCGGCGGCGCGCCGAAGAGCTCGCCGAGCTCGACCGGGCGAAGACCGCGTTCTTCAGCAACGTCAGCCACGAGTTCCGCACCCCGCTCACGCTGATGCTCGGCCCGCTCGACGACGCGCTCGCCGGCGCCGCCGGAGCGCTGCCCGCGGCCGAGCGCGCGCGGCTCGAGGTCGTGCGCCGCAACGGCCTGCGGCTGCTCAAGCTGGTCAACACCCTGCTCGACTTCGCCCGCATCGAGGCCGGGCGCGCCGAGGCCGTCTACGAGCCGACCGACCTCGCGGCGCTGAGCGCCGAGCTCGCGAGCAACTTCCGCTCCGCCGTCGAGCGCGCCGGCATGCGCCTGGTCGTCGACTGCCCGCCCCTGCCCGCGCCCGCGTACGTCGACCGGGACATGTGGGAGAAGATCGTCTTGAACCTGCTCTCGAACGCCTTCAAGCACACGTTCGAGGGCGAGATCGGCGTGTCGCTGCGCCCCGAGGGCGGCGGCGCCGTGCTCGAGGTCCGCGACACGGGCGTCGGCATCCCGCCCGACGAGCTGCCGCACCTGTTCGAGCGCTTCCACCGCGTGCGCGGCGCGCGCTCGCGCACGCACGAGGGCACCGGCATCGGCCTCGCGCTGGTGCACGAGCTCGTGCGGCTGCACGGCGGCTCGGTCGCGGTCGAGAGCCGGGTCGGCGCCGGCACGACCTTCGCCGTCCGCATCCCCTCCGGCCGCGACCACCTGCCCGAGGCCCGCGTCGGCGCCGGCCGCTCGCTCGCGCCGACCTCGACCGGCGCCGACGCCTACGTTCAAGAGGCCCTGCGCTGGCTGCCCGACGAGCCGCCGGCCCGGCCGAGCGGCGAGGCCGCGGCCGGGCCGGGCGGCGGCGCGGCCGACGGCGGCCACATCCTGCTCGCCGACGACAACGCCGACATGCGCGAGTACGTCGCCCGCCTCCTGCGCGAGCAGTGGCCCGTCACGGCCGTCGCCGACGGCGCCGCCGCGCTCGCCTCGGCGCGCGAGCGGCCGCCCGCGCTGGTGCTGAGCGACGTGATGATGCCGGGGCTCGACGGCTTCCAGCTGCTCGCGGCGCTGCGCGGCGACGAGCGCACGCGCCGGGTGCCGGTCATCCTGCTCTCGGCCCGCGCGGGCGAGGAGGCGACGGCCGAGGGCCTGCGGGCCGGGGCGAGCGACTACCTCGTCAAGCCCTTCTCGTCGCGCGAGCTCGTCGCCCGCGTCGCGGCGCAGCTGACGGCCGCGCGGCTGCGGGCCGAGGCGGACGAGGCGCTGCGCGAGCGCGACGAGCGGCTGCGCCTGGCGCTCGAGGCCGCGCGCATGGTCGCCTGGCGCTGGGACCCGTCGCGCGACCGCGTCGAGGCGAGCGAGCTCTTCGCCGAGATGTACGGCCTGCCGGCCGTCGCCAACGTCGCCGAGGGCATGGCGCTCGTCGTGCCCGAAGACCTCGCGCGCCACCGCGCCGTGGTCGAGCGCGCCGCCGCCGAGGGCGCCCCCTACCGGTCCGAGTTCCGCATCCGCCGCCCCGACGACGGGCGCGTCGTCTGGCTCGAAGAGCGGGCCCGGGCGACGCTCGACGCCGGGGGCCGGGTCGCCTCGGTGCACGGCGTCGTGCAGGACGTCACCGAGCGCAAGCAGGCCGAGGAGCGCCGCGAGCGGCTGCACGCCGTCACCCTGGCGCTCTCGACGGCGCTCACGCCCGGCGAAGTCGCCGAGGTCATGCAGGCCCACGGCCTCGCCGCGCTCGCCGCCGACACGAGCTTCGCCTACCTCGCCTCGCCCGACGGCGCCGAGCTGCGCCTCGCCGGCTTCCAGGGCCCGCCCGGGGCCGAGGCCGTGCCGCCCAAGGCGCTGCCCGCCGCCGGCCCCACCGGCTCGGCCACGGCCCTGCGCGAGCGCCGGCCGGTCTTCGTCGAGTCCGAGGGCGAGTACCGCGCGCGCTTCCCCGAGAGCGCCCGCGACTTCGGCTCGCGGCTCGGCACCCAGGCCTTCGCCGCCGTGCCGCTCGTCGTGCGCGGCGGCGAGGCCCTCGGCACCATGACCTTCACCTTCGCCCGGCCGCGGCGCTTCTCCGAGGACGAGCGCGCCTTCCTCCTGAACCTCGGCGCGCAGTGCGCCCAGGCCCTCGACCGCGCCCGCGCCTACGAGCGCGAGCGGCGCGCCCGCGCCGACGCCGAGGAGGCGAGCCGCCTCAAGGACGAGTTCATCGCCACCCTCTCGCACGAGCTGCGCACGCCCCTCACGGCCATCGTCGGCTGGGCCGCCATGCTGCGCGGCGGCGCGGCCTCGGACCCGGCCCTCGTGCGCAAGGCCGTCGCCACCATCGAGCGCAACGCCCAGGCCCAGCGCCACATCATCGACGACCTGCTCGACGTCTCGCGCATCGTCACCGGCAAGCTCAAGCTCGAGCCCGAGCCGGTCGACCTCGGCGCCCTCGTCGCCGACGCGCTCGACACCGTCCGGCACGCCGCCGCGGCCAAGCAGGTCGAGCTCGACCTGCGCGACGAGGGCGGCCCGCACCGGCTCGTCGGCGACCCCGAGCGCCTGCGCCAGGTCGCCTGGAACCTCCTCTCCAACGCCGTCCGCTACACCGAGCGCGGCGGCCGCGTCACCGCGTCGCTGCGGCGCGACGGCGAGGCCGTCGAGCTCGCCGTCGCCGACACCGGCCGCGGCATCGCCCCCTCGTTCCTGCCCTTCGTCTGGGAGCGCTTCCGCCAGGCCGACGGCTCGACCACGCGCTCGCAGGGCGGCCTCGGCCTCGGCCTCTCGATCGTGCGCGAGGTCGTCGGGCTGCACGGCGGCACCGTCGAGGCCCGCAGCGAGGGCCTCGGCGAGGGCGCCACCTTCGTCGTGCGCCTGCCGGCCGCCGCGCCCGCCCGCCCGAGCGCCCCGCCGAAGACCGGGCGCCCCGCCGCCGGCCCGAGCTCCCTGCCCCCCGGGGGCCCCGACGCCCCGCTCGCCGGCGCGCGCGTGCTCGTGGTCGACGACGACGACGACGCCCGCGCCCTCTTCGACGTCGTGCTCGGGTCCGCCGGCGCCGACGCGCTCGCGGTCGCCTCGGTCGACGAGGCCCTCGCCGCGCTCGAGGGCTTCCGCCCCGACGTCCTCGTCACCGACATCGGCATGCCCGGCAAAGACGGCTACACCCTGCTGCGCGCCCTGCGCGAGCGCGGCGGCTGGCCCGGCGACCTGCCCGCCATCGCCGTCACCGCCTACGCCGGCGCCGAGCCGGCCGAGCGCGCCCGCCGCGCGGGCTTCGCCCGCCACGTCGCCAAGCCCATCGACCCCGCCGAGTTCATCGCCGCCGTCGCCGAGGCCCGCCGCGCCCCCCGCCGCTGACCTCGCCGCCGTCGCCGAGGCCCGCCGCGCGCCCCGCCGCCGACCCGCCCGCTCAGCCGCCCTCGGCCGCCCCCGGCCGCCGCCGCAAGAGCCGCCCGCTCAGCCGCCCTCGGCCGCCCCCGCCCGCCGCCGCAAGAGCCGCGCCGCCGCCAAGAGCTCCGCGCGCAGCCACCGGCTGCGGGGGTCGGCGTCCGCCTGCCGGTGCCAGTAGACGTGCATCTCGCCGGGCGGCAGCCGCAGCGGCATCGGCAAGAGCACGAGGCCCAGGCGGCGCGCGTGCGCGTGCGCCCGCAGCGGCGGCGCCGTCAGCAAGAGGTCCGAGGCGGCGACGATGCGGCAGGCGGCCTCGTAGCGCTGGCAGCGCACCGCGATCGCGCGCTGGTGCCCGAGGCGGCCGAGCAAGAGGTCTTCGAACGAGGGGCCTCGGCGGCGCGACGACACCGTCACGTGCCGCGCGGCCAGGTACGCCGCCGCGTCGAGCGCCCGCCGCCGCCGGCTGACGACGCAGAAGCCCTCGCTCGTCAGCGCCGCGTGCCGCAGCTCGGGGCCCGTCGCCTGCCCGACGTCGACCGCGAGGTCGAGCCGGCCCGAGGCGAGGTCGCGCTCGAGCGCGGGGCGGTCGAGGCGCACCGACTCGATCACGACCGCGGGCGCCCGCCGCCGCAGCCTGGCCGCGAGCGGCGGCACGAGGCTCGGCTCGAACTCGTCGTGCATCGCCACGACCACCCGCCCGAGGTCGCGCGCCGGGTCGAACTCGCGCGCCGCGAGCGCCCCGCGCAGCAGCGCGAGCGCCTCGCGCACCGCCGGCGCCAGCCGCTCGGCCGCCGGCGTCGGCGCCACCCCCCGCCCCCGCCGCACGAAGAGCGGGTCGCCGAGCTGCTCGCGCAGGCGCGCGAGCGCGTGGCTGACGGCCGACTGGCTGACGAAGAGCCGCCCGGCCGCCCGCGTCAGGTTGCGCTCGGCGTGCACCACCTCGAACGTCAAGAGCAGGTTCAGATCGAGCCCGCCGAGGGGCGCCTTCGTATGAACGTCGCTCATGGTTTTTCATGAATACCATTCACTTCCTTCATTCGACAGGCACGCTACCCTCCCCCGTGCGATGGATTTTACGCCCAGCCCCAAGAGCGCCGCGTACGTCGAGCGCGTCCGCCGCTTCGTGCGCGACCACGTCGCGCCGGTCGAGCCGCGCTACTGGGCCGAGGTCCGCGCCCAGAACCCCGGCGGCGACTGGCGCGCGTGGCGCGTTCACCCGCTCGTCGAAGAGCTGAAGGCCAAGGCCCGCGCCGAGGGCTTGTGGAACCTCTTCTTGCCCGACCCCCAGCTCGGCGCCGGCCTGACGACGCTCGAGTACGCCCCCGTCGCCGAAGAGATGGGCCGAAGCTTCCTCGCCCCCGAGGTCTTCAACTGCTCGGCCCCCGACACCGGCAACATGGAGGTGCTCGCCCGCTACGGCTCCGACGAGCAGAAGCAGCGCTGGCTCGCCCCCCTGCTCGCGGGCGAAATCCGCTCGGTGTTCTGCATGACCGAGCCCGACGTCGCCTCGTCCGACGCCACCAACATGCAGGCCACCGCCCTCGTCGAGGGCGACGAGGTGGTGCTCGACGGCACGAAGTGGTGGTCGAGCGGCGTCGGCGACCCGCGCGCCCGCGTCGCCATCTTCATGGCCCGCACGCCCGACCCCGCCGAGGGCCGGCACCGCCAGCACACCATGGTGCTCGTGCCGCTCGACGCGCCGGGCGTCGAGATCCGCCGCATGCTGCCCGTCTACGGCCACTACGACGCGCCGCACGGCCACGGCGAGGTGCACTTCACCCGCGTGCGCGTGCCGCTCGCCAACGTCATCGGGGGCCCCGGCATGGGCTTCGAGATCGCCCAGGGGCGCCTCGGCCCCGGCCGCATCCACCATTGTATGCGCTGCGTCGGCGCCGCCGAGCGCGCCCTCGAGCTGATGATCGAGCGCGGCGCCGCGCGCACCGCCTTCGGCAAGCCCCTCATCAACCTCGGCGGCAACCGCGAGCGCGTCGCCGACGCCCGCATCGCCATCGACCAGGCCCGCCTGCTCACCCTCTACGCCGCCTGGAAGCTCGACCAGCTCGGCGCCCTCGGCGCCATGACCGAGATCTCGGCCATCAAGGTCGTCGCGCCGAACGTGCTGCAGCGGGTCGTCGACGACGCGACCCAGCTGCACGGCGGCGCCGGCGTCTCCGACGACACCCCCCTCGCCGGCTTCTTCGCCCAGGCCCGCTGCCTGCGCATCGCCGACGGGCCCGACGAGGTGCACAAGGGCCTCATCGCCCGCATCGAGCTCGCCAAGCGCGGCGTCTCGCGGGGCGCGTCATGAGCCCGCCCCTCGCGAGCCGGCCGCCCTCGGCGCGCCCCCCCCACGCGGCCCCCGCGAGCCGCCCGCCCTCGTCCGCCCCGCCCCCTCCGCACGCCCCCGGCGGCTACCGCCTCTGCTCGCGGCTCGGCAGCGGCGGGCAGGCCGACATCTTCCTCGCCTTCGCGCCGGGCGCCCTCGGCGCGGGCCGGCCCGTCGTGCTCAAGCAGCTGCGCCGCTCCGCGCTCGACCAGCCCGAGCTCGTCGCCGCCTTCCTCGACGAGGCCCGCCTCTCGGCGCGGCTCGACCACCCGAACGTCGTGCGCACCTACGCGGCGGGCGCCGGCGAGGCCTACTTCATCGCGATGGAGTACCTCGAGGGCCAGCCCCTCGACCAGATCGTCGCCCGCGCCCGCTCCGGCGGCCTCGGCCCCGCCGCCTTCGCCCGCATCGCCGCCGACGCGCTCGCGGGCCTGCACCACGCGCACGAGCTCCGCGACTTCGACGGCGCGCCGCTCGACGTCGTGCACCGCGACGTCAGCCCCCACAACCTCTTCGTCACCTACGAGGGCGAGGTGAAGGTGCTCGACTTCGGCGTGGCGAAGGCCTCGCTCAACCGCGCGCACACCCAGGTCGGGGCCATCAAGGGCAAGGCCGGCTACATGGCGCCCGAGCAGGCGCTCGGCCGCGCCGACCGCCGCGCCGACGTCTTCGCCATGGGCGTCGTCCTCTGGCAGGCGCTCGCCGGCCGCCGGCCCTTCGAGGGCGACCTGTTCCGCGTCCTCAAGCAGGTGCTCGACGAGCCCGTGCCGCGCCTCTCGAGCGTCGTGCCCGACGTCGACCCGAGGCTCGACGCCATCGTCGCCCGCGCGGTCGAGAGAGACCCCGGCGCGCGCTACCCGACCGCGCTCGAGATGCGCGAGGCGCTCGAGGGCTACCTCGCCGGCGCCGGCGAGCCCGTCCGCCCCGAAGATCTCGGCCGCTGGCTGCGCGAGGCCTTCGCGGGCGAGCGCGAGCGCGCGCGGGCGCGGCTCCGAGAGGCGATGGGCGGCGCGACGTACGAGCCCACCGAGCAGCTCCCCGCGCTCTCCTTCGACGATCCGCCGCCCGCCGCCCCCCCGCGCCGCCGCCCCGCCCCCCCGCCGCGGCTGCGCTACGCCGCCTCGCAGTTCCTCTTGGGCCTCGCCTCCTTCGTCGTCGTCGGCGCCGCGGCCGCGCTCTTCATCGCGACGTCGCACTCGAACCCCGCCCCGCCCCCCCCGCCGCCCGCGGCCGCGTCGGCGCCCCCCCGGGCGGCGCCCGCCCCGCCGCCGCCCCCGCGGCCGGGCGAGTAGCACCCGCCCCGCAGGCCGCCGCCCTCACCGCAAGAGCGAATCGACGATCGGCTCGCCCACCGTGAGCCGCTTCAGCTCGTCGAACGAGAGCTCGACGGTCGTCTCGCCCATCACGTACGGCGCGATCTCGTAGATCGCGAAGCGCAGCTCGACCGCGCCGTCGAGCAGGCAGAGGTTGGGCGCCTCGCTCACCTCGATCTCGGGGTTGAAGAACCCCGCCTCGGTCAGATCGGGCCCGTGCTCGGCGCGCAGCTTGGCGTTCGCCAGGGCCGTGAGCCCCGCCCGGGCGCCCGGCGCGAGCAGCTCGCGCAGGCGCAGGCGCCGGCCCCGCTTCAGATCGATCACCTCGCAGTCGCTGCCCCAGGTGCCGTGCGCGCCCCCGAGGTACGAGTACGACCCGAACGCGATCGACACGAAGCCGGGGCGCTTGTCGCTGAGCACCTCGTAGCCCTGACTCCATTCGTAGGGCGCGTCCTTCGTCGCCCCCTCGCACTCGGACGCCTTGGGGGCGCCCTTCGGCGCGAGCGAGCGGTTCAGCGCCGCCTGCGCGCGCCGGTCGGGCAGCCCGTCGAACTCGGGGTAGCTCACCCCCTCCTCGCAGAAGGGAGCGGGCTCGTGGCGCGCCTCGCGGGGTATCATCTTCGCCCCGCCCGGCAGCCCGCGCACCCGCTCGAGCGGCGCGGCGGCCGCGAGCCAGAGCGGCAGCTTGCGCGCGCCGTCGGGCGACTCCCACACGCCGGCGAGGTGGTCGGGCCCGAGAAAGGTGCCCTGCAGGTGCCCCACGATCGTGCCGTCGGGCGCCGCCTCTTGCAGCTCGAACTTGCCGCTCGACGGGTCGACGCTGCCGTCGAGCTTCAAGTCGTCGCGGCTCTTCCGGTAGCGATAAAACCCCGTGACCCGCTTGCCCTCGCGCCCGATCTGCGCCCGCACCCGCAGCTCGCCGATCGTGCCCTGAAAGCCCCGCTCGTACGCCTTCGCGACGTCGAGCGCGTCGGGCGCCCCGGGCCGCAGCGCCACCGGCTTGCCCTTGCCGCCCCGCAGCGCGGCCTTGACGATCTTGCCCCCCTCGATCTCGCCCTCGACCGCCGAGGCCGGCCCCTTGCGCCCGACCTCGCTGACGGCAAAGAGGCGCTCGTCGCGCATCGCCCCCCGCAGCTCGGTCACGCTCGAGCCCGCGGCCTTCACCAGGTGCCCCCGCAGCGCGTCGCCCTGCCGCTCGAGGTGGAGCCACCACGCCTCGTCGCGCGGGCCGCCCCGGAGCGCGCTCACGATCGTCTCGCGGGGCCCCGCCGGCTTCGGCGCCGACGCGACCGTGACCGCCCAGGGCGCCGAAGGCGCCGACGCGGCCGCCCCGCCCGCCCCGCCCGAAGGCGCCGCCGAGGGCGCCGCCCGCTCGGACGGCGGGGGCGCGTCGCGCTTGCAGGCGGCCAACGTCAGCAACGCGAGGGCGGCGCCGAGCCCGGCGCGACGAAGGGGCGTAGCCATCGGGGGGCTCATGGACGGGTCGGCCGAGCGTAGCTCAGGCGCCGGCCCCCGACGCGAGGGTTGCGAGCAGGGCATCGGCGGCGCACGCCCCCTCGCCCGTTACGCCAGCTCGATCTCGTAATAGGTTCGCTTCTGCCCCCGCCCCGCACCCGGCCAGACGGCCCAGCCCTCCCACGCGCCGCCGCCCTTGCGCAGGCAGCGAGTGTGCACGCGCAGGCGGCTCCGATCGCGCTCGATCTCGACCAGGTTGTAGAGCCTCGGCACCGCCTCGGGCCGATCGCGCACCGGCGCGCCGAACGAGCCGGCGCCGACCGCGTAGAGGGCGCGGCCGCGATCGAGGTACCTGAGAAGGTCGGCCCGGTCTTCGTGCACGTGGCCGTGCAGGCAGGCCCGCACGCCGGCCTGCTGCAGCCGCCCCAAGAAGGCGTCATTCTCGATCTTCTCGTTGCCGCTCACCGGGTGGTGCCAGACCGCGAGCCGCAGCACCCCGGCGCCCGCGGCGAGCCGCCCCTCTGCTTCGGCGCGGCGCACCTGCCGGCCGGCCTCGGCCAGGCCCCGGGCCAGGGCGCCGTCGTGAATGCCCGAGCGCGCGGGAAAGTGCTCGTCAATCTCGAAGGCCGAGTTCATCGCCAGAAACTGCAGGCCGTCGGCGGGGGCGAGAAAGGGCAGGCACTGCTGCTCGGCCGCGAGCGGGTACTCTTGCTGCAAGACGGGGTGGTAAAAGTAGCGCGAGAAGTTCTTGAAGCGATCGGGGTAGCGCGCGTCGTCGCGCACGTAATAGCCCTCGTCGCCGACCGCCCGGTAGGCGCCCGGGGTGAGCCCCTTCGGGTCGACCTGGCGGCGCTTCTTCCAGGCGTAGACGCCCTCTTCGTCCCAGTTCAAGTCGTGGTTGCCCGGCACGACGATGCAGCGCTCGGCCGTCAGCCCGAACTCGCGAATCAGCGCCGAGACGAACTCGCGGGCCCGCTCGAACTCTTCGGGCGAGGCGCGGTTGGTGAGGTCGCCCGAGACGACCAGGTAGTCGAGCCGCTCGGTGCCGAGCCCCTCTTCGTCGTCGCGCAGGTCGGCGCCGAGCGGCTGCAGCAGGCTCGCCACGTCGGCGTCGCCGCCGACGTGCAGATCGCTGAGGTGCAGAATGCGAATCGGCTCGCTCAGGCGCTCGCCCTTTCCGGCGTCGTTCAGGCTCACTTTGGCCTCGGTCACGCTCTTGACCCGCCCCTCTTTGACGGTGGTGCGCAGGGCGCGCAGCTTCTGGGCGAGCTCGGGGCTTCGCTCGCGCGCCTCGCGGGCGCCCAGCGTGAGCGGCGTGCGCCGGTCGCAGGCCTGGCAGCCGATGTCGGCCTGGCCCTCGGCGATGCGCCTTCGCACCGCGCTCTCGGAGAACACCTCGCCGCAGGCGCAGGTCATCTGCAAATGCTCGAGAATTTCGACGCCGTGGGCGCCGAGGTGGTCTTCGATGAAGCCGACGAAGAGGTCGCGGGCCTCGGCCGGCGTGCGCTCGTCGAAGTAGACGTCGAGGTGCGCGACCCCGCGGGCCGAGCCCCCCTTGCGCTCGACCTTGCGCACGCCCGAGACGCCCTCGGCGCCCGAGCTGAACTCGGCGCGGTCTTCCCACAGGCGGGGGGGGCCGAAGCGCCGGCTCATGGCGAGCGACGCGACGAGCGAGGCGTAGATGTTGTCGATGGCCCCCGAGAAGTCATAATAGAGCGAAATGGCGTGGGGCAGCGCCGCGCCCGCGTCGGCCCCCGACGGCTGAAACAACGAGGCGAAGACGAGCAGCCCCTCGTGCCGAAAGCAGATGCCGTGCTCGAGCAGTAGCTCGATGACGCAGTCGAGCACCACCATCTCTTGGTCGCGGCGCAGCCGCTCTTCGGGCCCGATGCGGGGCAAGGTGGCGTTCGGCGCGAACAGCGTCGAGAGGTCGATCGCCGGCACCCCGCGGGGGTTCTCGCGCGCGAGCACGACGAGCGAGCCCGCGTAGCGCTCGACCTGCTCGACCTCGAGCACGAGGGCCCGCGTGCCGTCGGCGAGGCGGGTGTCGGCCACCACGCCCTGCATCGCGAGCTGCTTGACCACCGCCCGCAGCGCCTCGGGGTCGAAGCTCGCCGGGTCGTTCTCGCGAATCGCCCGCTCGAGCTGGTCGAACATGACGACGACCCGCCGCTCTTCGCGCAGGCGCCCGATCTCTTTGCGCAGCCGCTGAAAGAGCTCGGGCCGGCTCGTTCGCCCGAGCTCGCCCCAGTCGATGGCCGACGCGAGCGCCCGCCTGAGCTCGTCGATGCCCCGCTCGCTGCGGGCGCTGGTCGACAGGTACGCCTTGAAGCCGAGCCGGCGCACCAGCTCGTCGATGGCGGGCCGGTCGACCGGGCAGGCTTCGTCGTCGACCTTGGTGCCGACGAGCAGCTTCTGCACCGGCTGGCGGCCGCCCGCCTGGGCCTGAAAGCGCTTGTCCCAGCCCTCGATCTCGTCGATGGCCGCCTTGCCCCGCCGCGGCTCGAGCAGCATCAGCGCCACGGCCGTGTCGCGCAGAAAGAGCTGGTGCACCAGGCGGTACTCGCTCTGGCCGCCCATGTCCCAGAGCACCACCTCGCGCCGCTCGCCCGGGGGCGCCTCGGCCGCGGGGTCGAGCCGCTCGAGCGGCAGGGGCCAGAAGCGCATGCCATGCGTCGCGCTCTGCTCTTCGTAGCGGTCTTCGGCGAGGCGCAGGGCGAGGCACGACTTGCCCGCGTTGCCCTCGCCCACCAGCACCACCTTGGCGCTGACCGAGTGCACCGTCGCCGAGCGCGGGGCCGCTCGCAGCAGGGCGTCGATGTCGATGGCCCAGAGGCGAACGCCCCGGCCCGAGGGCCCGAGCGTGGCGAGCACCGGGGCGGTGGGCGAGAAGGCGAGGCCCGAGTGCAAGAACCGCGAGGCCGGCTCTTCGATCATGGCCACTTGCTCCCAAGTGTCGGTTCGCCAAAGGCGGACGGCGTCGTCGCGGCCCTTCGAGGCGAGCAGGCGGCCGTCAAGCGAGAATGAGACGCTCGTGACCGCGTCGGTGTGGCCCTCGAGCATGGCGACCTGCTTCTCGGCCGTCACGTCCCAGACCCGGACGGTGCGGTCGCTCGAAGCGGAGGCGACTTGCGTCGAGTGCGGTCGAAAGGCGAGATCGTTGACGACGCCGTGGTGCCCCTTCAACGATACCCATATCCAGGTGCCATCAGCATTCTCTCGAAACAGCGACAAAAAAGGCCGGCCTTCCGTTCCGGAGGCGAGAACGGACATATCACGCGACCAGGCGAGCGAGCACGACGGCCACGAGCTACTGAATGTGCTGTACACCTCTTCCCAGGTCGAGGCGTTCAAGACGGCAAAGCCGCCGATGTGGCGCCCGATCGCGATTCGAGAGCCATCGGGCGACCAGGCCAGGTACGAGCCTCCGCCACTGCGAGGCTTGATCACGTAGCTGGGTTCGCCCTGCGAAGTATCCCAGAAGTGGATCTGACGTTCCGAACTGGAGGCGAGGGTCTTGCCGTCGGGCGACCAGGCCAGGTCAACCACCGGCTCATCGGGCCAACGCGCGCCCCAAATCTGGCCGCGGTGCGCGACGTCATAAACCCCGACGTGACCGCCGGGCGTGCCGACCGCCAAACGCGTCCCGTCGGGCGACCAGGCGACGCGAGAGATTGGGTCGTGGGAGGGGCCGAGCAGCGTCCCTGGGCTCAGCGGCGAAACCCCCGCGGGCAGGTCGGGCGCCCCCGGAGTCACCCCCCGAACGCTGCCCGGCACAGGGCCTGTGAACGACTCGAGCGCCGGCGCTGCCTCCACCCCCGACCGCAGCGACGGCATCGGCCGCACCTGCGGCACGGGCGCCCCCGGAGGAGGCGCCCCCAGCGTCTCGGCCTTGCG
Organism: Polyangiaceae bacterium; assembly: GCA_035762175.1. Classification (GTDB taxonomy): domain Bacteria; phylum Myxococcota_A; class Polyangia; order Polyangiales; family Polyangiaceae; genus DASTPP01. The sequence goes on from DASTPP010000344.1 coordinate 25,079, forward strand.
TTCGTCGAAGGGCCATGCCGGCGCGGGCAAGGGCGACGCGAGAGGAGGCGGCTCGGGCGAGGGCGACGCGAGAGGAGGCGGCGCGGGCAGGGGCGGCGCAGCAGCAGAAGACGGCGCGCGCAGGGGCGGCGCGGCAACGGGAGACGGCGCGGACACCCCCTTGGGGGCGATGCCGGGGGGCGGAGGCGCCTCTTCGGGGGCAAAGCTCGCGGACGCCCCGTCGGCGGCAGAGCGGAGGCCCGCGGGCGCCGCTTGGGCGGCAGCGGGGGCGTTCGCCTCTTCGGCGTCGTCGTGGAGCGCAGACGCCTCGTCGCCGGCGGCGGGGGGCGCGGGCGCCTCTCGGGCGGCAGTCAGGTCGGGCGAGAGGCGTATCGCCAGCGCGTCGTCGGACGTACGGCTCGCGTTCGACCACGACGCCTCTTCGAATGTCAGGCTCGCGTCTGGCATCACCATGATACCGTTACCCGGACGCGTGCGGCCAGCGATGCGCGGCCAGACCTTGAGCTGGCGGCCGGCTGCGTCGACCTCGATCGAAGCGGCGTTGTAGCCCCAGGGCGTGTCCGCAAGGCCCGCGTCGGCGAAGAGGGAGGCGGCACACACGAACACCAGCAACCCGTCGACGTGAATCGGGGCGTGTCGACTGCGCATGCTGCCGCAAAGGTGAACGACGGGGGGGCCCCCGCCCTTTACCAAGCCCGTAACGCCGTCCCGTATGGTTTTGCGAAACCAGGGCAGCGGGTGATGGGTCAAAAGAAGGCCGAGATCGCTCGCCGAGCTTGCCGTGGCCCCCTCGGGCGCGAGGGCGCCTTTCAGGTGCCCCAAGTCCAGGGCGAGCTTGCCGACGGGCGACGAACCGTCGAGGTCGAAGAGGGCCGAGTTCGAGCCGGCGATTACGACGCGCGCGCCGTCGACCTCGAGCGTGGCGGCGAAGTCGCCCGGCACCGGCCCCTCGCGGACCGAGAGCCAGGGGGGCAAGGGGTGCGCCTCGCGCCAACGCGACGCCCACTTCACGTAGTTGCCAAACCCTCGGCGCCAGAGCTGCCGCAAGGGGTCGGGCGTGGTCTCCCACAAGTGCTCGGGCACCTCCGGGTCGTCGCGCCATTTCTGCATGAGCTCGCGCACCGCGGACGATTGCGAGCCCCAGACGAAGTCGTGGTTGCCGGGCACCGCGAGCAGCGCCGGGCTCGAGCCGAGGCCCTCGAGGTAGCCCCAGAACGACTCGAGCATCGAGGTGAGCTGCCCGAACTCTCGCTCGCCGCCCGTCTGCGTCAGATCGCCGCTGATCACCACCAGGTGCCAGGGCCCCGAGCGCTCGTGCAGCTTGCGCAGATCGCGCTCGAACTCTTCGCGCACCTCGGCCTGCAGCCACCCCGAGCCGCTCGCCCCGATCTGCAGGTCGGACAGGTGAAGCACGCCGATCTTCGCCACCACGCACCCTCCCGCGTCACGATGGGCCGCCTCGGTCGACGACGCCCGGCGAAGGTACCATACCGTTGCACTTCGCCCGAGAAGCAGGGCATTTGTGCGGCCTCCGACCCCGAAAACCCGCTTTTCAGGGCGAGCTGCACCTGTAGTACTCGTGGGGCGTGCCCCGGAGAAACCTCGCTTGCTCGGGCGGTGCAGCCTGGCGCGCCGCCCTCGACGTCGTCTCGCGCCCCCGGTTGGCGACGGCCTTCGCCGCCGCAGCCCTGGCCGCGTCGCAGGGCGCTTGCGATTCGTGCAACGCGAGGCCGCCATCGGCGACGTCGACCGGCGCGGCGGGCTCGCCCGCCGGCTCGACGGCGGACGTGGCGGGCAGCGCGGCCCCGCCCGCCAGCGCCGCCGCCCGTCGCGGCGGCGCCCTCGACGACCTCTTGCGGGGCACGCAAACCACCGTCGCCGTCTCGTCGCGGGTCGCCAACGCGACCGACCACCCCGAGCACCTCGTCGACGGCAAGCTCGACACCGCCTGGAACAGCCGCCCGGGCGATCTCGTCGGCGGCTGGATCGCCTGGCAGGTGCCCGACGACGCCCGCGTCAAGCGCGTCGAGCTGACCGTCGGCTTCGACGCGACCAACAAGAAGGGCGAAGACCTCTTCTTCACGAACCACCGCATCAAGCGCGTGCGCCTGAGCCGGGAGGGCGCGGTCCTGGGTGAGTTCTCGCTCGACCCCGGCCGGCGGGGGCTGCAGCCCCTCGAGATCGACGCCCCGGGCGGCAAGTTTCGGCTCGAAGTCCTCGAGGTCGAGGGTGGCACCAAGAAGGCGTGGCGCGAGCTCGCGGTCTCCGAGCTGCGCGTGCTCGGCGAGCTGCCCGCGGGGGCGAAGGAGGCGCGCGCGAACTTCTTTCCCAAGGTGCGGGTGGGGCGGCTCGCCCCCGCGCTCGACGAGGCCTCGACGGCCTGGGCGAAGCGCCACTTCGGGGGGCTGCCTGAGCTCTGCGAGGCCGCCGAAGCGGCCGTGGCGCCCGCCCTCGAGCGAGAGGCCAAAGAGGGCCTTCTGCCGCCGCAGGCCGCCCCCTATTGCCGGGTCGGGCGCGATCTGGCGAGGGCGAGCGAGGGCGAGCTCCGCCGGGCGGTGCTCGTCGAGATCGTCACGCCGGAGGGCGTCGAGGTGCGGGCGGCGCTGCAGACCGTGCGCTCGTGGCTGCTGACGCGGCCCTTCTTCGTGCTCCCGCTCGACTCGCCCTTTCGTGGCACGGTCGTCGCGAGCGTGCGCGGCGCCCTGCTGCGCGGTAACACCTTCGCCGTCGACTACGCCGAAAAAGAGCTGCGCATCGAGCCCGGGGCCGGCGACGCCGACGGGCACGACTGCGGCCCCGACGTCTCGGTCTGGATGCAGCACCGCCTCTTTGATTGTCGCATCAACGACGACGAAGCCTCCTGCCGCTCGCGGACCATGCACGAAGAAAAGCTCGAACCCGGCGACGAAGGCCCGGCCGATCTCGCCACCTGGAAGAAGAGCGGCGGCAAACCTCGCATTACCGACGAGGGCGACGTCGCCTTCTGACGCGGGCGTCCTCGGCCGGAGGGCGCCGCGAGGAGGGCACCCCCCCGCCTTGCCGGCCATGTAGGTGGGTCTCAGCTACCCGGCGCACCCAGGAAGGGGGGGCGAGAAAGGGCCGAGACCTACTCGAACCTCTTCCTATGTACTCGCGAGGGCGTGGGCGCCTCGGGTAGTATCGGCGCGATGCTCTCGGGCGGGGAGGTATTCGCGGGGCGCTATCGGGTCCTCGGGCAGGTCGCCCGGGGGGGCATGGGCATTATCTACGAGGCCGAGCACCTGGCGACCGAAGAGCGGGTGGCGCTCAAGGTGCTCTTTCCGCAGGTGCTCGCGTCGCAGGCGGCGGTCGACAGCTTTCAGCTCGAGGCGCGCATGACCGCGCGCATCAACAGCGAGCACGTCGTGCGCGTGGTCGACGCGGGCTTCGACGAGAAGCACGGCGTGCCCTTTTTGGCGATGGAGCTCTTGCGCGGCGCCACCCTGCGGGCGCTCGTCGGCAAGCGGGGCCCCCTGCCGGCGGCGCAGGCGGTGGCGATCGTGCGGCAGGTGGCCAAGGCGCTCGACAAGGCGCACGGCTACGTCGACCGCGAGGGGCGCCCGGCGCCCATCGTGCACCGCGATCTGAAGCCCGAGAACATCTTCGTCACGCTGCGCGAGGGGGCCGCGGTGGTCAAGGTGCTCGACTTCGGCATCGCCAAGGTGCTGTCCGAGAACACCGAGCAGAGCCGAGAGATGCGCGGCACGCCCGTGTTCATGGCCTGCGAGCAGTTCACCAAGGGGCCCATCACGCCCCGGCTCGACGTCTGGGCGATCGGGCTCATCGTGTTTTATCTTCTGACGGGCCGCAAATACTGGCTCTCGGCCGCGAAGGGGCCGGCCGACCTCGGGTCGCTCTTGGGCGAGGTTCTCTCGCTGCCCTTCGACCCACCGACCGAGCGGGCGCGGGCGCTCGGCCTCGAGCCCGGGTGGCCGCCGGCGTTTGACGACTGGTTCTTTCAGTGCGTCAACCGCAACCTCAACGAGCGCTTCGGCTCGGCGGGCGCGGCGGCGGCGGCGCTCGAGTCGGCGCTGTCGGCGGGCGTGAGGTCGAGCAAGGCCGAGGCCGCGGCGGCCCGCTCGGCGCTCGCCCGCCGCGTCGCGAGCCTGCTCGCGCCCGAGGCCGCCCCCCCGCCGGCCGCCGAGGCTACCCACGACTTGTCGAGCCTGTCGGCCGACAACTCGGCGATGGACGTGGCGAGCGGCGAGGTCGAATCGTACGCGCCGCCCGAGCGGGCCCGCTCGAACCCCCACGCCCAGGTGCCGGCGCCGCACCCCTCGGGCGGCGTGCCGGCGCTGCGCCCCTCGGGCGACGCCCCGGCGCCGCGCCCCTCGGGCGGCGCCCTGGCGCCGCGCCCCTCGGGCGACGTGCCGGCGTCGGGGCCGGGCGCGCGCACGCCCTTGCCCTCGTTCGTCGAGACGACGTCGGGCGGCGTGCCGCCGGTCGACCCCTTCGCGCCGACGGCGCCGGGCACCGCGCGGCCCAACGGCCCGCCGGCGTTGGCGCCGACACGCAAAGTCATGCCCTCGGCGGCCGCGTTCGAGCCGCTGCCGCCGGGCGTGGGGTCGCCGGCGGTCGGGTTCGATCCGACGTGGTCGTCGACGGGGTCGACCAAGACGTTGCCCTTCGGCACGGTGGCGAGCAACGAGGCGCGCGGGCCGGCGACGCCGCGCTCGTACCGCGTCCCCGCGCTGTGGGCGGCCGCCGCGAGCATCACCCTCGGGGGCGCCGCGTCCTTCGTCGTCTTGAGCCTCATCGACGGCACCTCGGGGGGGCACGCCGGCGTCCCGTCGGCGCGCGCCCCCCTGTCGGCACCGCCCTCGGGCGAGATGGCCTCGAGGGCGGACCCCTCGCCGCCCGCGCCGCCAACGGCACCTGCCACGGCGCCCGACGCGCCCGGGGGCGCGGCCGCTCGCGCCGAGCCCGCCGCCGAGCCCGTGCCGCCGTCCTCCGCGCCTGCGGCGGGCGGGCCAGCGACGGCAGGGCGCGCTTCGGCCGAAGCCGAGCGCCAAGGCGACGCCCCGCCCGACAGGCGACCGGGGCAGGCCGAGGCGAAGCGAAACGAAGGCGCCGCCCGAGACGCGGCCCCCCCCTACAAGAAGACCCCGAAGCCCGGCGCCGACAGCAAAGACGCCCCCGCCCGCGAGGCGTCGCCGACGCCGGCGGCGCCGACGTCAGCGCCCGCCCCCAACCCCGCCAAGGGCATGTACGAAAAACGATGAGGGTGCTCCAGACGCGCGGCTCTCGCAAGCTCTCGATGTCGGCCCCGGCGCGACGCCCGGCCCGCTCGTTCGCCGGCCTCTGCTCGGTCGTCGCGGCCCTGAGCGCGGCGCCTCGGCCCCTGCGGGCCGACCCGGCGCGGGCCGAGACGTTGTTTCAAGAAGGGCGCGCCTTGCTCGAAGCGGGCAAGGCCGACCAAGCGTGCCTGAAGTTCGCCGAGAGCCAGCGCCTCGACCCTTCGGTCGGCACGCTGCTCAACCTCGGCGAGTGCAACGAGGGGCAAGGCAAGTTCGCCTCGGCCGTGAGCGCCTTTCTCGCCGCCTCGCAGCTCGCGACCGCGCGCGCCCAACCAGATAGGGCCTCCGAAGCGTTGCGGCGCGCGTCGTTGCTTCAACCCAAGCTCTCGGCCTTGATCGTGCGCGTTGGTAGCCCCACGCCCGGCCTCGTCGTCAAGCGCGACGGCGTGATCGTCGAGCCCGCGCAGCTCGGCTCGAGGGTGCCCGTCGACCCCGGGCAGCACGTCATTACCGCAGAGGCGAGCGGCTACCTCCCCTTTCGCTCCGCCGTGCGGGTCGAGGGGCCGGCCCAGGCCCTGACGGTCGACGTGCCCGCCCTCACGCCCCTGGCGCGGGGCGACGCCCAGCCCGCCGGCGGGCAGCCCTCGCGCGAGCGGCCCGTCGCGGGCTACGTGGTCGGCGGGCTCGGCGTCGCGGCGCTCGGGGTCGGCGCGGTGTTCGGGCTCATGGCGATCTCGAACTATGCGAAAGCCGAAGACTATGTGAAGGCCGAAGACCAGTGCGCGAACGCTGGCCCCTGCCCCGAGCGAGACAAGGCGTTCGACACGGTCGGCCGGGCCGACGGGCAGGCCTGGGTGGCCAACGTGGGCGTCGGCCTCGGGCTGGTCGGCGTGGCGGCGGGCAGCTACCTGCTCTTCTTCGCGCCCGCGAAGAAGGCGGGCGCACCGGCCGGCGCGGGCGTGGGGCTGAGGCTCACGCCGGGCTCGGTCGGGCTCGGCGGGCGCTTTTGAAGGGGCCGCGCCCTTCGGCCTCGCGTTGCCGCGGCGCCGGGCCCCGGCCGGCGGCGCGGGTCTTTCTTCACGCCCTCGACGAAGCCTGTGGTAGAGCGCGATCACCTTCCGCCGAGAGAGAAACCCGATGCCAAACACTGCGCTCGTGGGAAAGCGGGTCGTGATCACCGGTGGCAGCTCCGGCATGGGCCTCGCCTGCGCGCGGCGCGTGGTCGAGAGCGGCGGCGAGGTGACCCTCGTCGCCCGGCGCGTCGGCGCCCTCGACCAGGCCGTCGCCGAACTCGGCCCGCGCGCCTCGCGGCTCGCCCTCGACGTGGGCCGCGAGGCCGACGTCGCGGCCGCCTTCGCCGACATCGGCCCGTTCGATCACCTGCTGACGGCCGCCGCTGGCAACGTCGTCGGCACCGTGCGAGGCCTGAATGTCGCCGACGTCCGCTCGTTCTTCGAGAGCAAGCTCTGGGGCCAGTACCTGTGCGCCAAGTACGGCGTCGAGCGCATGCGCGAGGGGGGCTCGATCACGCTGTTCTCGGGCGCGGGCTCGCGGCGGGTGTTCCCCGGATTCGTCGCCGTGGGGGTCTCGGAAGCCGCCATCGAGGCGCTCACGCGCTACCTGGCGCACGAGTTCGCGCCCATCCGCGTCAACGCCGTCGTGCCGGGGGTGGTCGAGACGCCCTTGACCGCGGCCCTGCCCGACTGGCAGCGGCTCAAAGAGGCGACCGCCGCCGCCTTGCCGGTCCGACGGGTCGGGCGCCCCGAAGACGTCGCCGACGCCTGCCTGCTCCTGATGACGAACGGCTTCATGAGCGGCAGCGTCGTCGACGTCGACGGCGGCCACGGCGTCCTCTAGAGTGTGGGCCAGGCCGGTTTGGTACGGCCGCAGGCGAGGCGTTGAGAGCGAGGCCGACTCGGGTCGGCCGCAGCGAAAAAACGACGCCTGCGGCCGCGCCAGGTGAGCTGCGCAACCGCTCTAGATCTTCGACGAGGTCGTGAAAAGTCGGCCATAAGTCGTGCCTATCGTGTGTAGGTCACGGCCCGGGCCTTCGCGTCGGGTGCGAACCGATGCGGGGGCCGACTTTGCGCCAGCGACGCCGGGGCGCCCGCACCAGCGCGGGGCGGCGGCGTCGGTTGGTAATGAGATTAGCGGGGCGGAGGAGAAAAGCAACGGGCGATTGCGGGTATTTTTATGGGTGAAGCCGCATTGCGAACAGCAAGACGCATGCCGCGGCGGGCGGCGCCGGCGGCCCTCCGCACCGCCCGCACACGCCGCCCGCCCCGCCGCCGCCCCCTCGTCGTTCGACCGCCGCTCTCCTCGAACGACGCCACACACGCCGACGCACTCTTCATCTCGACCGAGCTGCGCGACGACTGCGGCCCGGAGGCGGGCGAGCTCTTCTTGACGACCCTCGCTCTCGTCCGAGCCCCCCGCGGACTGCGGGCGAACGTGGTCGCTCTCGAGCTCTCCGCCGACGAACGACTCGGACACGCCGCAGTCGCCGCAACGGCCACCGAACGCCCCTCGCACGGCCGCGCGCTTCCGCGGAGACCGCGATTTACGTCGTCGTCAGCGGGCCGTCGGCGAATCGGGCGGGGCAGGCCCACGGGCGAGGGCGCTCAGGGTAGCAGCGGGGGCAGCCCCTCGATGAGCAGGGGGGTTGGGTTGGCGGATTCCGTGTTCATGTTGACGCTGCTGCCCAGCTGGCCGAACTAGTTGCGGCCCCAGCAGAGCACGCGCCCGTCTTGGCGAAGCGCGCAGCTGTGAAAGCCGCCGAGCGCCAGCTGCTGCACCTCGCTCAAGTCGGCGTCGTCGACCAGCGTCGGCGTGGGGGTGCCTGTGACCGCGGTGGCGGCAGTGCCCAGCTGGCCGGAGTCGTTGCGGCCCCAGCAGAGCACGCGCCCGTCTTGGCGAAGCACGCAGCTATGAAAGCCGCCGAGCACCAGGTGCCGCACCTCGCCCAAGTCGGCGTCGTTGACCAGCGTGGGCGTGCGAATGTAGGCACCGTGACCCATATTGGTGGCGGTGCCCAACTGGCCGAACGCGTTGGACCCCCAGCAGAGCACGCGCCCGTCTCGACGAAGCGCGCAGCTGTGCGAGTCGCCGAGCGCCAGCTGCCGCACCTCGCCCAAGTCGGCGTCGTCGACCACCTGTGGCACGGGAGTGGGGGTTTCTGTGTCCTCGTTGGTGGTGGTGCCCAGCTGTCCGAACTTGTTGCGGCCCCAGCAGAGCACGCGCCCGTCCTGGCGAAGCACACAGCTGTGCGAGTCGCCGAGCGCCAACTGCCGCACCTCGCCCAAGTTGGCGTCGTCGACCAACGTCGGCGTGGGGGTGTAGGCGCCCGGGCCCACGTTGGTGGCGGTGCCCAGCTGGCCAACGAAGTTGCTGCCCCAGCAGAGCACGCGCCCGTCTCGACGAAGCGCGCAGCTGTGATAGTAGCCGAGCGCCAGTTGCCGTACCTCGCCCAAGTCGGCGTCGTCGACCAGCGTCGGCGTGGGGTTGGGGATATCGCCCACATTCTCGCTGCGGCCGAGCTGGCCGTGCTTGTTCCACCCCCAGCAATGCGCGATGCTGTGGTCGCGCACGCAAGTGTGATTGGCCCCCATTGCCAACACGTCCTGCACCGGCTCGGGGCTACCGCCCGCGCCGCCACCCCCCGAGGCGCCCGCCGTGCCGCCTTGCCCCACATTGCCTCCGCCCGAAGCGCCCGTCGCCCCGCCCGCCCCGCCACCACCACCCCTCGCGCCCCTTTCGTTCTGCCCAGAAAGGTCGTCGACGTCGACCCCGAAGAGGAGCTGGCACCCGGCGGCGGAACTCAAAAGCGCTGTCACCCACGCAACGGCCGCCGCCCAGCGCCGTGAACCTCGCCCGTGCATGGCCCCACGCTACCACGACCGGGGCGAACCGAGCTTCGAGGCGCAACCAAGCGCGGGCCCCGGCCGGGTGGGCTTAGGTGGCCAATCACCCCCGTTCGTTTTTCCTGCAACCTCCGCCGCGCTGCCTCCTGCGAGGGCGCCCAAGCGCCCGGGCTCACGGCCGTCGAGAAGATGCTCGAGGCGATCTGGTTCGACCCGAGTACCGAGCCCGCTTCGCCCTCCGACGAGGGGGCGGTCGCGAGCGCCGACAGCAGCGAGACCGAGCGGTCGAAGGGCGAGAAGGAAGAAGAAGAAGGGTAGCCGGAGGCCGAAGCGGAGCAGGGCGAGGCGGGTGAACCCCAGGGGGGCGTTCGCGTCGCCCGCCTTGACCCTCACGCCTCATCGAGCACCCATCCACGGCGCGACGAATCGATGGCCCCCGAGGGCCGGCCCCGCCGCGCTGCGCTCCGGGTTCATGCCCGCGCCGTACCTGCACGAAAGGCCCGTCTCCCTCGTGCGCGATCGCCCCGTCGTCGTGCTCGACTTCCTGCGCTACGCCCACGGCATCGACCTCGCCCCCGCCTCGCTCCTGCAGCTCGACACCGCCGACCTGACCGACCTCGACCCGGCCGAGCGGCGCGCCGACCTCGTCTCGCTTTGCCTCGGCGAGGGCGTCCACCCCCTCTACGGCCTCATCGTCGAGGTGCAAGTCGCCCCCGACCCCGACAAGCCCTACCGCTGGCCCGCCTACGCCACGGGCCTGCGCGACCGGCGGCGCTGCCCGACCGACGTGCTCGTCGTCTGCGTCGACGACGCCCTCGCCCGCTCGTTTGCCGCGCCCATTCGCCTCGGCTACGGCCCCTCGGTTGCTCGCGCCGCCCGCCGACGCCGAAGCGCGCACCCCGCGACGCCCGGCCCCGGACGGCTCAGCGACGCAACGCCCGACCGCGACAGCGACGCTCTCGCCTGCGCACGCCCCCGAGCAGCTCGTTAACCCGGCGGCTCTGCGCCGATGCACCGCCGCTTCGATCGCCGCCGCGTGTCGGTCGTGCCACCGCTCGATCGCGGCGCGCAACTGCTGAAAAACACGCCGTCTCGACGTCAAATCGGCGAGGCCGAGATTCACGGAAAATGCCACCCGAATGACCTCCCCCGAAGGGGCCGGGAACTCCATCTTGGCAGGGTTGGGTTGCCCTCTCTCGATCTCGTCTGCAGCGCTCGCCAAAACTTGTTCGAAAATCTGCTTCTCGTAAGCTGGCTCATTCAGCAAAAGGTCGAGGTAGGCCTCGACGCTGTTGCCGCCCTCTCGTACCTCTCTCTGCGACACCGCGGGGACGAGGGGCCCCGGGTCTTCCATCACACCCCACGGAGCGCGCGAGTCGGGGGCGCCGTCTTTCAAATGGAGAAAGATGTTTACGCCGACCCCTTCGCGGGGGGACTTGATGCGCATCGCCGTCAGGTAGATCATGGGCCTTCCTCCGCGGGCAGCTCAGCCCCTTCGTTCGCAACCTCTGGGTCGTCCTGTTGTACCGTCGTTCGCAGGGCGTCGTAGACACGTCCGCTCTGGTCGACCACGCGGCGCACGTACTCGACCACGTCGTCTTCCTCGACCTCCCAGCGCTGGTCCTCCTCGGCGGACGCGTCCGTGCAGAGGAACACGTCTGACTTTGCGAGGTAGAAGAAGGCCGCCAGCGTGGCCTTCGTCTGGGACGGCGCCGTCACGAGCACGACGACCCCGGCCGTGGCGAGCCCGGAAGCGTCGCGACCGGTGGCGACGAACGCGCGGGCCGTCGCCCCTTCATCTCCCTTGAGCAGGTCGAGAAAGAGCTTGTGAAACGGCTGCTTCTCGACCTCACGGCGCCGCAGGAGGAGCCCGTGCAAGCTCTCGAAGACAGGGTCGAGATCGGCGATCGGCACCTCGATCGCCTTACGCTCGGGCTTGGCCGGAAGTAGATCGAGGTGCAACGACGGCGAAATCAACCCCTGGGCAGCGAAGTACCCCGTAACGACGCGAAGGAAGGCCGCCAGCGCCGACGTTCGGTCACCCGGGTACTCTTGGACGCAGACTTTCTTGTTGAAAAAGTCGTAAAAAGCGACGTACGCGCCCGTCTCTTCGTGGCCCGTAACGCAAGAAGAGCAATAGATGACATGCGGCGCGTCGGAGCTTTGCAACGTCGCCGCCTCGATCCGCCGCCTCGTCAGCTCTACCTCGCTGTCGGCGCCCTCCAGACCGCCCTCGGGCGCCCCGGCCGCGGCTTTTTTCGGCGCAGGCGCCTTGCCTCGGAAGAGAACGATGCCGCGGAAGGCAAAAGGCGAGTACAGCGCCAAGCGCTTCATCTGCCCCAACGCCCCGCCTTCACCCTCGGCCGAGGCTAGGTCTTCCGAGCCGTTCTTCGCGTCCTTGACTTCGATGATGCCGACGACGTCGGGCGCGGCAACGATCTCGACCCCGCCGGCGCTGTGAAGCGGCGTCGACCGCGTTCGATCATAAATGATGACGTCCGTCTGGGGCGAAACCGCGCCTTGCGGGTTCGCCTCCGCAAGGCTGCGCCCGGGCTCGCGCAAGAAACCGGACGTCACGGCGAGCCGCTGCGGCAGCACGACGCCGAGCAGATCGCGCACGCCGGCCTCGGCGGCGGAGCCGAGCGCCGAGTTCTGGTTTTCAGCGCCAAGATGCTGGCGCATGACATCGGCCGGCGCCGTCATGCGATCGAGAAGGATCGCCAGCCAACGCTTTCGCTGCCCTTCACCCGAAGCCCCCGTCTCGCCCTTGAGCCCACTACCCACCCCAACTTCCTATCTGCCGCGCGGCACGCGCGCAACCGCGGCAACCTGCCGTGCCGACGCTCGCCCGCCGAGGCGCGGAAAAGCGCCTTCGAAATCGCCCCCCCTCGCTATGCTCAGCCCCTGCCTCGGCGAGGGCGGGCGGCCCCTTCTACGCCCTCGCCGACGAGCAGCGGCGCGCGCCGTACGCCCCTCGCCGCCCCCGAACGCCCCGGCTGCTCGCGCCGCTCGCCGACGCCGAAGCGCGCGCCCCCCACGAGCGCCCCGTGACGCCCGGCCCCGGCCGCCTCGGCGGGCGTCGCGCCCACACGCGATGGCAATGCCGTCGCGCGCTGGCTCGCCACCCCGCACGCAGCGTTAGCTTCGAGCACCCTTGCCCCCTGACCGCCACCCTTGGGCTCGAGGGCTCGCACGCCGACTCACTCTTCTCGACCGAGCAGCGCGACCACCGCGGCCCGGAGACGGGCAACCTCGTCTTGGAGCGCGCTGTTCTCTCGGCGCAGGCGCATCTCTGCCTCCTTCGCCCGGGCGAGCTCGTCGCTTTGCGCCCGCATCGCACGTTGCAGACGGCGCAACTCGATGAGCTGCGCGCGATTGAGATGGAGGCGCTGAATGTGGAACCAACCGCGAGGCGTGATGCCCACGAGTCGGCCGTTGCTCGCCTCGGCGATATGCGCTTCCACGTCGTCGCGCCCCGGGTGAAGAAGCCGCAAGCTCGGCGGCGCGTTGCCGGCCGGGGCGTAGTCGCCCTTGAAGCGGTTGCACGTGGTGCAGGCGTAGACGAGATTCTCGATGTCGTCCGAGCCCCCCGCAGCCTGCGGGCGAACATGATCGATCTCGAGCTCTCCGCCGACGAACGACTCGGACACGCCGCAGTCGCCGCAACGGCCGCCGAAGGCCCCTCGCACGGCCGCGCGCACCTCGGCGGAGACCGCCATCTACGTCGTCGTCACCGAACCATCGGCGAACCGGGCCAGCGCATCAGAAATGGCGGCCCGACGACGCTCGAATTCGACCAGGAAGCGACGCGCATCGGCGGCAAGGGCCTGCTGCTGCGCGAGCAAGCGCGCCAGCTCTTCGTTCTCGCCTTGCACGGTGGCGAGCGCGCGCCCGAGCTCGTCGGCCTCGGCGCGCAGCCTCGACATCGCCGGGGCCAGAGCCAGCGCTTCTTCGGCCTCGACCTGAGCCATGAGACCGGCCAGCTCGTTCTGCTCGCGCTCTGTTAGCGTGCCGGCGAGCTCTTTACTGCGCAGGCTGTCCAGCAGGGCTTGGTTGTCCTTCGTCCAGCTCACCGCGAGATCGTAGCCGCCGACCGAAGGGGGGGCAACAGGGCGCCCGACCTCCCCGTTGACCCTCTGCGCCGAGAGCACCGGACTGCACTCGGCTCGGTGGCATGAGGGCGGCCCTGCGTTATGCCCATCTCCGGCGAGTCGGTTCGCCTTCGCAACGAGGCCCTCTCCGCCTCGGCCGCCACGGCGTACTACGTGCCGGGCTCATGCCCGCGTCGTACGTGCCCGAAGGGCTCGTCGCCCTCGTGCGCGAGCGCTCCGTCGTCGTGCTCGACCTCCTGCGCTCCGCCCACGGCATCGAGCTCGCCCCCGCCGCGCTCCTGTAGCTCGACGCCGCCGACCTGACCGACCTCGCCCATCGAACCGGGGCGCGGCCCGGCCCCCTCGCGTCGGCGGCGCCTGGCCCGACGCCGCCCCACCCTTCAGCGGGCCGGCTCTCGGCTCACCACCTCGACGAGCACGTACCTGAGGGACGAGGCGTCGGCGGGCGGGTCGGCGACGGGTTCGATGCGCACCCGCAGGGTGTACCGGTTGCCCGCTTCAAAGGAGAAGCCTTCAATCTCGCTGTAAAAGAGCCGCCATTCGGTCTGGCCCTCGCGCTGGACCTGCAAGCATTGCATCGGCCCCAAGAAGACGCAGGCCACGCGCTCGGCGGCGATGTGCAGCGTTTCGAACCGAACGCCCTCGACGGTCACGTCCTCGCCGCGCGAGCGCGCGTCTTCTGCGTCGTCGGCCGCGCACGCGGGCGCGGCCAGCAGGCCAGCACCGAGCGAATACCAGAGGGCGGCGCGGGCGACGGTCGTGAGCGGGTGCCGGGGGCGGAGAATCGATTTCATGGTGGTGCCTCTTTAAGGTTAGGTTACGAAAAGCGCTGCGGTCGCAGCCGAGGCGACACACGCCTCGTTCCGCCGGGTAGCGCGGGCGTAACGACAGAGCACCACGCGTGCCAGCCGGCGGCACGACCGCGCGCGGCAGACGTCAGGGCCGGCGGCACGACCGCGCGCGGCAGACGTCAGGGCCCTCGGCTCGACGGGGAGCGCGCTTCGTGCGCGTCGGGGCGCCGTGGCGCCGCCTCGCCCGAGGGCTGATCGGATCGTCAGGCGTTGTGCCACCGTGGCTCAACGCCCGACGCTCGGGCTTCGCTCTACGCCCTACGCCGGGGGGGCGATGCCGTCGGGGCCGCCGAGCCAGAGCGAGGCGCCGTGGCGGGCGTCCCGGTACTTCTCGAGCACGGCGCGCACCTGGTCGAGCGGCAGGGCGGGCGAGAAGTTGCCGTTGGCCCCTTCCATGTCTTGGGCCATGCAGAGCGCGTTCAAGATCGCCTCTTCGGTGGCCTCGATGGCGGCGACGTAGAGGGGGTCGATGCGTTCGTCGAGCAGGAACTTCATGCGCACCTCGCGGGCGCGCGAGGTGCGCGGCACGACGTTGCCCGTCGAGAACGCCAGGATGATCTCGCCCGAGCCGTGGGCCGCGTACGAGCCCACCCGCCCGATGCCGAGGGCCACGCGCTTGGCGAGCCGGCGCAACTGCTCGTTGAGCAGGGGCGCGTCGGTCGCGACCACGGCGATGATGCTGCCGTAGGTGCGCTTGCGCCGGCGCGTGCCCTCGTAGCGCGGGGCCAAGAGCTCGCCCACGGGCACGCCGCCCATGCGCAGGTCGGGCAGCTTGCCGAAGTTGCTCATCACCAGCACCCCGAGGGTGTAGCCCCCGTCGCCGCGCGGCAGCTTGCGCGACGACGTGCCGATGCCCGCCTTGAAGTCGCAGGTGATCATGCCCGTGCCGCCGCCGACGTTGCCCTCGGCGACCGGGCCGGGCTTCGCCCCGCGGATGGCCTCGAGCACGTGCCGCTCGCGCACGTGGTGGCCGGCGATGTCGTTGAGCCACGAGTCGTCGCACTCGCCCACCAGCGGGATGACCACGTCGTGCTCGGAGCCGATGCCGGGGTGCTTGCTCACCATGTAGCGCACGGCGGCCTCGGAGCAGGTGCCGACCGAGAGCGTGTTGGTGAGCAAGATGGGCGTCTCGATGAGCCCCCACTCGTCGACCTGGGTGAGCCCGGCGACCTCGCCGGCGCCGTTGAGCACGAACGCCCCGCCGACGACCCGCTCGAGGAACACGCGGTCGCCCCGGGGCAAGATCGCCGTCACGCCCGTGCGCACCGGCCCCCTGCCGACCTGCCGCCGGCCCGACCCCTCGATGATCGTGGCGTGCCCGACCCGCACCCCCTCGACGTCGGTGATGGCGTTGTACTTGCCGGTTCGGTAGCGCCCGAGCGAGACGCCGAGCTCGCGGGCGCGCACGCGCGGGCCGGGGCCCGAGGTCGGCGCCCGCCCCCCGGGCGTGCTCTTGGCCGGCTTGATGGGCAACGGCGCCTCCGGGGGCATGGAGGCCCGGCCGGGGGCTCGTACGGGGGGGCGTTCGGGGGCGTCGCGTCGCATGTCACCGGGCGGCGGCCCGGCCCGCGGCCCGTTGGCGGAACCTCCGGACGGCCGGCGCCAGGATTTCGCCGATCAAGGCCCGGTAGTCCATCCCCGCGCTCTTGGCAATCAGGCACAGGTCTGACCAGTCGGGAGTCAGGCCCGGCAGCGGGTTGCACTCGATGAAGTTGACCCGCCCGCGCGCGTCGAGCCGCACGTCGATGCGCGCGACGTCGCGACAGCCGAGCGCGGCGAAGCTCGCCCGCGCCACCCGCTCGAGCTCCCGCCGCAAGAAGGGGTCGACCGCCGCGGGCGCCTCGTAGCGCACCTCGCGGCTCGCCGCCTGCTTGTGCTCGAACGAGTAGACCTTGTGCCGGCCCGCGGGCACGTCGAACACGATCTCCATCGGCGGCAAGAACTTCGGCCGGCGCTCGCCCAGCAGCGCCACGGTGAACTCGCGCCCGGGCAGGTACTCTTCGACCAGCGCCGGCTGGCGGTACTTGCCGGCGATGGCCCGGGCCAGCTCGCGCAGCCGCGCCTCGCCGTCGGCCACGCTGGTGCCCAGCACCCCCTTCGAGCTGCCCTCGGCGACCGGCTTCACGATGAGCGGAAAGCTCAGCCCCTTGGGCAGCCGCTCGTTGCCGGTGCGCATCAAGAAGAACTGCGGCGTCGGCACCCCGGCCTGCCGCACGAGCTGCTTCGCGAGCCCCTTGTCGAGCGTCAGCGACAAGGCCGTCGGGTCGCTGCCGGTGTACTCGATGTCGAGCAGCTCGAGCAGCGCGGGCACCTGCGCCTCGCGGTTCCGACCGCGGATGCCCTCGGCGATGTTGAAGACCACGTCGACCCCGGCCGAGGCGAGCGCCGTCGGCAGATCGGGGGTGGCCTCGAGCTCGACGACCTCGTGGCCCAGAGAGGCGATCGCGCCGGCGATCGCCGCGACGGTCTCGGGCGCGTCGAACTCGGCCTCGCGGTCTTCGCCCGTCTCCTTCGGGCAGACCCGCTTGACGTTGAACGTCAGCCCCACCCGTAGCGAAGGGCCCCGGCGGGGCGGCTTGACGGCGCGGGGCGGCGGGGCGGCGAGGCGGGACGGGGCGGCCTCGCGAGGATGTTCCGGCTTCATCATGGGTTGCGCTCGCAGAGGGGCGCACGCTCTGCGCTAAACCTTGGGCAGCTACGCCAAGTGCCGCCGACCCCGCTCAAGCGAGCGGGCTCACCTTCTCATAAGCTCATAAAGTCACGAGGCGAGGGGCGGAACGAAAACCACACCACCCCCCTGAGACTGGCCGATTCTAGCACGCGACGGCAAGAGCCCAGAATCGCGCACGACGCGCGCCCTCAAACGAGGCCTCGCCGCCCGTCGACCGACCTGCCCCGCAGCCCACGAACGAAACATTTTAGCCCCCCATGAAGCCCCGCTCGATGGGGTGCTGCCCGAGGACGCGTCCCGCGTGCCCAAGGGGCCGGCCGCCGAGAACCTCGCGACCGTTCGTCGCGTCGCCCTGCCCCTGGGGCGCGACACGACGACGAAGCTGAGCCTGCGCAAGCGCACGCAGCGGTCGGCGCGCGACGACGAGTACGGACAGCACTTGCTAACCCCTGGAACTTCTTGATGTTCTCATGCGCTCGCCCTGCGCGAGGGGGCGGGCACCGAGACCGAGCTCGGCCCGACCCCCTCCGGAGGGGGGGGTACCGAAACCAAGCTCGGTCGGACCCCCTCGGGAGGGGGTGGGGGGTGAAACCAAGTTCGGCCCGACCCCCTCCGGAGGGGGGGGGTACCGAAACCAAGCTCGGTCGGACCCCCTCCGGAGGGGGGGCTCGAGGGAACGAACCTCGCGCTGCCCCTCCGTCGAAGCGAGAGAGTAGCCAGGTTCGGCCCTCGCGCGAGGGCGTCGATTTTTTTTCGACGACCCACGCAACTGGGCCCCCCCCTGGCCGAGGGGATGAACAAGAGGCCCGCGGTGCCTGCCGGCGCACCGGGGGCCCTCGAAGCGCGCCACCCCAGTCACCCGTCACCCAGTCACCCAGTCACCCAGTCACCCAGTCAGCCGTCACCCGTCACCCAATCTACCCGGAGAGGTTCCTATGATCCGTTCGTTTTCTCCCATCGATCTCGTCACCGTCCCCCGTACTTCGGCCGCTTCGGCCCTGGCGCTCGGCACCGCCCTCCTGGCCGCCGCGCGCAAAAAAGATTCGTTGCCCCAGGTGTTCGCGGCGCCGCTCGAGCAGCTCACCAAAGAACATGGCGAGCTGCGCACCTCGCGGCAGTACCAGCGCGAGGGGCGGGCCCTCGACGCGGCCGCGGCCACCGCGGCCGACCAGCAGCTCGACTCGACCTGGTCGGGCTTTCACGGCTTTCTGACGGGCTGGACGAAGCTGCCCAGCACGCCCGAAGGCGTCGCGAAGGGGCGGATGGCGCGCGAGGTGATCGAGCTGGTGTTTCCCGAGGGGCTGCGCTTTCTAAACCTGCCCTACCGCGAGCAGTGGGGCGAGTCGCAGACCCGGCTCGATCGGCTGGGCGAGCCGGCCATCGCCGAGCGCGTGAGCGCGCTCGGGGGCGAGCCCTTCGTGCGGGCCATCGAGGCGGCGCACGCCGAGTACGGCGCGGCGCTGCACGTGACCGAGCCGGAGGCCAACCCGACGCCCCAGGTCAAGGTGCGCGAGCCGCTCGATAATTTCTGGGAGGCCGTGCGCAGCTACGCCCTGCGCGTCTCGAACTACCTCGACGAGAACAAGCACGACCCCGAGGCGCAGAAGCTCGGCTACGCCCTGCTCAAGCCGCTCGCCACCTGGAAGAGCGCCGGGGTCGGGCGCAAGGCGCAGGCGCCCGAGGCCCCTTCGGAGGACGAAGGGCCGGGCGGCGAGCCGGGCGACGAGACCGACGATCTCGACGACGTGTGAGCGCCGGCCGGGCGGGGGCGAACGCCCCGCCCGGCCGCGCCACGGCGGGCGGGGCCGCTTCGACCCCCGCGGCCCGGCGCCCGCCCGCGAGCGCCCCCCGCGGCCCGGCGCCCGCCCGCGAGCGGAGCGCTAACGGAAAGCAGCTCTCGAAGGCGTCGTGGCAGCAGACCCCGAACTGCCAGCAGTCGAGCGAGCAGAAGCAGCCCGACGTGGGCTGAGCGCCGCACGAGCCCTGGCAGCTACACGCCTCGAGCACGTCGGCGCAGCAGTTGCCTTGCTGGGCGCAGTCGGTCTTGCAACTACAGCCGCTCGGCGCCGTGCCGCCGCAACGGAAGCTGCCCGCGCAGCTATCGCCCGGCACACCCTCACAGATCTCGCCGTAGTCTTTGCAGCAGTTGCCGCTGACCGGGCACAAGATCGAGCAGCTACAGCCGGGCTCGCCCGGCTCTTTCGGGGGCTCGAGGCAGCGGCCCTGACAGCTCAGCTTGTTGATGCCCGCGCTCGGCTCGAGCCCGGGCGCGTCGTCGATGGCGCCGCTGACGCCCGCACGCTCACCCGTCTCGTCGGGCGAGGGCGCCGTCGTCGCGCAGCCGGACAAAGCGGCCGCCAGGCAGAGCAGAGAGAGAGTCGACGATTTTGTCATGTTCATGAGCTTGTCCCTTCCTAAGTTTCAGACATCGTTGACCGATTCGAGTGCCTACGCGCGACGTGCCCGGCACAACCGGTGACCGCAGAGCGAGCGGGGGTGGGGCACACGCCGCCCGGCCCTCGGCCCCCCGCAGGTGTCGAGAAAACGACAAGGTCGAACGGCGCCCGCGCGACGGACGCGGGCGCCCGCGGGGCCGCGCCCGGGCACGGAGGGCCGACGCGGCGCGCCTTCACCGCAGCGGCCGGCCGCCCCGAACGTAGGATAGAACTCGAACGAGTCTTCTTCCAAACGAAAATGATCGTCCGGGCCTGCCATACGGAGGTAGCGATCGGCCCGTGCCGTGTGTTCGCGGCATAGGCGCGCCGGCTCGACGCGAGCCGGGCGCCGTCGAAGCCGCGACGAGCGCCGCCATCTCAAATCGAAGGCGCGGGCGCTCGGGTCAGGGTGCCTTGAAAGGCCCCCGCGCGAGCCAGCCCGCGAGCGCGTCGGGGCCCTCGAGCTCCGTCGCCCCTTCCGCGGCGAGCCTTCGGTTCGCCTCGCCGAGCGGGTCGCCCGGGCGCGTGCGCAGGACGAAGAGCGGCCGGCCGAGACGCCTCGCCCAGTGGGCGGTGTAGAGGGCGCCGCTCTTCGCGCCGCCGCGCACGACGATCGTGGCGCGGGCGAGGCCGGCGACGAGGCGGTTTCGGGTGGGGAAGAAGCTCGCCCGCGGCTCGGTGCCCGGGAGCAGCTCGGACGCGAGGGCGCCGCACCCGAGGATGCGCGCGAAGAGGGCGTCGTGTCCGGGCGGGTAGACGATGTCGACGCCGCAGCCGAGCAGCGCCACCGTCAGGCCGTCCGCCTCGAGCGCGCCCTCGTGGGCCGCGGCGTCGATGCCGGCCGCGCCCCCGCTCACCACGCCGACGCCTGCGGCGGCGCACGCGCGGGCGAGGGCGCGCGCCTCGGCGAGGGCCCCGCCGTCGGCCTCGCGCGAGCCGACGATGGCGACGAGCGGGCCAGCGAGCACCTCGGGGCGGCCGCGCACGAAGAGCAGCGGCGGGGGCTCGCCGAGATCGCAGAGCGTCGCGGGGTAGCCCGGCGCCCCGGGGTACGTGACGTAGCCACCCGCGTCGAGAAAGGCCCGGGTGCGGGCGAGCCCCTCACCGAGCGTGGCCTTGGGGCGGGCGCCCTTCGGCTTGCTCACGCCACCGGCCACGCGCGCGTCGTTGGCGGCGCCCGCGCCGGCGGTCTCGCTCGCGCCACCCGCGGCGCCCGCGCCAGCGGCCTCGCCCGCAGCGCCCGCGCCGGCGGTCTCGCCCCCACCGGCCGCGGCGTCGAGCGCAGCGAGGGCGCGACGCGGGGTGAGGTGCAGGGCGAGCAGGCGCTTGAACGAAGCCGCGCCCACGCCCGGACGCCGGGAGAGCTCGAACGCGGCGAGCACCTCGGCGGGGTCGGGATGCTCGAGCGCGAGGGTCGCCTCGCCCGGCGCAGCGCGTTTGGGCGTACCGAGCGCGCCGCCCGGGTCGGGCCGCTTCAGAGCCGCCCCTCGAGGAGCCAGCGGCGCTGCCACGAGAGCGCGACCCGGTCGCGGGCGGCGGTGCGGGCGGTCGTCGCGGCTGGGGGCGTCGCCGTCACGCCGAGCCACGACGCGAGCAGGCCCAGGGCGGCCGCCTGGTCTTCGGGGCGCAGGCTCTCGATCTTCGCGCCGTGGTTGCCGCCGGGCGCGTCGAAGCGGCGCAGGTCGGGCGAGGGGCCGGGCTCGAAGGCGCCCGCCGTCCAGGGGTCGAGCTCGCCGTAGACGAAGAGAATGCGCGTCGCCTCGGTCGCGACCCAGGCCTTGATGTCGTTCATGGCGGCGGCGTCGAAGGCCTTGGGCTCGCCGAGCGGGGGGTAGTCGGCCACGCGGTAGGTGCCGGGGTATTCGAGCAGATCGCCGAGGCCGTCCTCGAGCGGGCCGTATTGCCCGAGCTGCGTCGCGGCCTGGTAATAGTAGGGCTCGTAGTAATCGAGATAGGCGTCGCTGAAGGCCCGCGCCACGTCGGCGAGCTCGGCGGCGATGGCGACGGGGTCGCCGTCCGGGTCGGGTAGCGAGCCGCAGTCTTCGGGGCCGCCGTACTGCCAGAAGGCGAAGCGGTACTCTTGCACCGCGTGCTCGTAGGCGATCGCGAAGCCGCCGAGGCCGGCGAAGGTGTACTCGTCGCCGGCGAGCAGCGACTCGAGCGCGGGCCCGATCTCGGCCCGCCGCGTGAGCGCGGCGCGCTGCAAGGCGACGATGCGCTCGCGGCAAGTCGCCTCGCCCACCCGCTCGAGAAAGGCCGGGTAGCGCGGGTCGTCGGTGCCGTAGCTCTGCGGCGCGACGTACGCGACCGTGGCGGCGACGTCGTCGGGGTAGAAGCGGCGGTGGTAGACGGCGGTCATGCCGCCCTTGCTGGCCCCGTCCGAGAACCAGGGGCCCTGGTAAATCGGCTTGAGCGCCGCGACCACGCGGTGAACATCGTCGGCCGCCTGCCGGATGGTGAGGTAGCGCCAAGGCGGCGCGAGCCCGGGCTGGGGCCTCGAGGCGTTGAAGAAGCGGTGCTCGACGCGCAAGAGGTTGGCGCCGAAGGCCCGGGTGAGCTCGGTCTCGCCGGGCTTGTCGGCGGCGTAGGCGTAGCCCTGGGTCGAGAGCTCGAGCGGCGCGCGCTCGTCGCGGTGGGCCAAGACCAGGCGCTGCTGGAAGACGCCCGCGGCCGGGTCGGCGTGGTCGACCGGCTGCTCGAGCGAGAGCACGAACCAGCGCTGCCCGGGCGCTTCGGACGCGATCTCGGTGACCCGAAGGCCCTCGATCGCCGCGAGCCGCGCGGCGATCGAGGGCTCGCCCGGCCCCTCGTCGCCTCCGTCGCCGCAGCCCGCGAGGCCGGGGCCGAGGGCGAGAGCGAGGGCGAAGGGCGCGAGCAACGATCGGAACGCCATGGGCCGAGCCTCCGTGGGCGCCCGCCGAGGGGGCCACCGTTCGAACGATAGCAAACCGGGGCCGCCCTCGTGGGCGTGGGGTTTTCTTCGGCGCGCGGAGGGCTGCGCCACCTCGCCGGCGGACGACGGTGGCGACGCCGTCGCGATTGGCACACCGGCGGCAAGGTCTGGCACAACCGCCGGCGGCCCGCGGAGGCTCGGCGCGCCGGCGAAGACGCGGCGGGGCGCCGCGCGAGGCGGGTGGCACGGTCGTCGCTAAGGAGAGCGGCCATGCGTACCCTCATCGCTTCTGCGTTTCAGAGAAAACTTGGGTTGGTCGCCCTGCCGCTCGCCTTCGGGCTGATGCACTGTACCAAAGAGGCGCCGAAAGACGACGCCGGCGAGCAGTCGGGCACGGTGCAGACCTTCCCGCCCGGCGGCGAGTGTCCGAAGCCGGGCAGCGCCTGCTTCGTGCCGGGCTACGACGACTTCTGCTTCTGGGAGGGCGGCGCGTACGAGTGTGAGTGCGTGCCGACGGGCCTGTACAACGCGCACGTGTGGCTCTGTGAGGTGCAGGACGGGGGCACGGGCGGCTTCGGGGGCGGCCCGGGCGGCTCGGGCGGCAACCCCACGGGGGGCTCGGCCGGCTCGGCGGGCGCCAGCGGCGGCGGGTGCGGCGGCGTCGGCGGCTTCGGCGGCGGCCCGCTGCCGGGCAGCTGCTTCGGGCTCTGCGGCGGGGCGTCCGAGGGCTGCTTCTGCGACGACGCGTGCGAGCAGTTCGGCGACTGCTGCCCGGACAAGTTCGACGTCTGCGGCGGCGCGGGCGGCTTCGGCGGCGGCTCGTCCGGCGACGGCCCGGGCGGCTACGGCGGGGGCACGGCGGGCGTCGGCGGCTTCGGCGGCGGGAGCAGCGAGCTCAGCTGCGTCGGCTTCTGCGGGGGCTTCTCGCCGGCCGGCTGCTTCTGCGACGAGGTCTGCGACGAGGCGGGCGACTGCTGCCCGGACAAGTTCGCGGTCTGCGACGGCCCGGGCGGCTTCGGCGGCGGCTCGAGCGGCACGGCCGGGGTGGGCGGCTTCGGCGGCTTCGCGGGGCCGGGGGCGGCGAGCCGGTTAGGGGCGGGCGCGGAAGGCCGGAATGGCGCCCCCGACTGAAGTCGGGGGCAGCAAACGCCCTCGGAAACGGCCGTCAAAGCCCTGCCGGAGGCAGGGCTCGAGCGTCGCGAGCCGCTGCCGCGAGCTCGGAGCCCGCGGGAGCCCGGCCCCCGGCGAGGGGGCGGGCTTTGCTTTCCGAATCGACTCGATTCCGCGCGGCACGCGAGGGCGTTCGCCGCCCCCGAGTTCACTCGGGGGCGGCGAGCGGCCTCAGCCCCCGCGGCCCGCGGAGGCGGCGAGCTGGTCGGGGGGCAGGGTGAGCTGGCCCTTGGCCTCGCGGCGGATGGCGGACGCGACGGTGATGGCGGTCATGTTGACGATGGTGTCGACGCTCGAGTTGCGCTGCAGCACCGTGACGGGCTTGCGCATGCCGAGCAAGATGGGGCCGATGGCCTCGGCGCCGCCGAAGGCGTAGAGCAGCTTGTAGGCGATGTTGCCGGCGGCGAGCCCGGGGAAGATGAGCACGTTCGCCGGGCCCTTGAGGTCGCTGAACGACCACTCTTCGCGCAGGTCGGGCAGGAGGGCCACGTCGGCCTGCATCTCGCCGTCGATCATGAGGTCGGGGCGGCGCCGCTTGACGAGCTCGACGGCGCGGGCGACCTTGCGGGGCTCGTCGCCGTCGCTGCTGCCGAAGTTCGAGTACGAGAGCATGGCGACGCGCGGCTCGATGCCGAGGTCGGCGACGGCGTCGGCGCTCTGGACGGCGAGGTCGGCGAGGGTCTCGGCGTCGGGGTCGACGTTGACGGTGGTGTCGGCGCAGAAGAGCACCTGCGCGCCCTTGACGATCATGTACATGCCGGAGGCGCGGCGGTAGCCGGGCGCGAGGCCGATGATCTGCAGGGCGGGGCGCATGGTGTCGGGGTAGGCCGAGGTGACGCCCGAGACGAGGCAGTCGGCGTCGCCGGTGTGCACCATCATCAGGCCGAAGACGCGCCGCTCGCGGACCACGGCCTTCTGGGCGTTGTAGCGGGTCAGGCCCTTGCGCCGGCGGGCGACCCAGTAGGCGTCGACGTAGCGCTCGAGGTCGGGCCAGTCGGCGGGGCTGACGATGGTGACGCCCTCGAGGTCGACGTCGAGCCGCTCGGCCGTCTGGCGCACGGTGGCCTCGTTGCCGAGCAGGACGGGGCGGGCGATCTTCTCGTCGCGCACGATGCCCGTGGCCTTGATGACCTTCTCGTTCTCGCCCTCGGGGAAGACGACGCGCCGCGGCTCGCTCTTGGCGATCGAGTAGATCTTGCGCATGACCATGCGGGTCGGCGACAGGCGCTGCTCGAGCCGCTCGGCGTAGTCGGCGAGGTCGATGGCGTCGCGGGCGACGCCCGACTCGATGGCGGCGCGGGCCACGGCGGGCGCGACCCAGAAGAGCACGCGGTCGTCGAACGGCTTGGGGATGATGTACTGCCGCCCGAAGTGCAGCTCGCTCAGGCCGTAGGCCTGCATGACGCGGTCGGGCACCTCGGTGCGGGCGAGCTCGGCGAGGGCGCGCGTGGCGGCGAGCTTCATCGCCTCGTTGATGGCGCGGGCGCGCACGTCGAGCGCGCCGCGGAAGATGTACGGGTAGCCGAGGACGTTGTTGACCTGGTTCGGGTAGTCGCTGCGCCCGGTGGCGACGATGGCGTCGGGGCGGGTCGAGACGGCGAGGTCGTAGGGCACCTCGGGGTCGGGGTTGGCGAGGGCGAAGATGATGGGCGAGGGCGCCATCGAGCGGAGCATGTCGGCGTCGACGATGTTGCCGACCGAGAGGCCGACGAACACGTCGCGCCCGCGCATGGCCTGGGCGAGGGTGCGGGCGCCGGTCTCGACCGCGAAGGCGCCCTTGTACGGGTCCATCTCGTGGGTGCGGCCCCGGTAGACCACGCCGTCTTTGTCGAGCATGGTGATGTGCTCGCGGCGCACGCCGAGGGCGACCCAGAGCTCCATGCAGCGCACGGCGGCGGCGCCGGCGCCGGCGCAGACGACGGTGACCTCGTCGATGCGGCGGCCGGTGACGAGGCAGGCGTTGATGAGGGCGGCGCCGGTGATGATGGCGGTGCCGTGCTGGTCGTCGTGAAACACGGGGATGCTGAGCCGCTCGCGCAGCCGCTCTTCGATGTAGAAGCACTCGGGGGCGCGCACGTCCTCCATGTTGATGCCGCCGAACGAGGGCTCGAGCCGCGCGACCGTGTCGATGAAGGCGTCCGGGTCCTTCGCGTCGATCTCGAGGTCGAAGACGTCGATGTCGGCGAACTTCTTGAAGAGCATCGCCTTGCCCTCCATGACGGGCTTGGCGGCGTAGGGGCCGATGTCGCCGAGGCCGAGCACGGCGGTGCCGTTGGTGACGACCGCGACGAGGTTGCGCCGCGCGGTGTAGGTGTCGACCAGGTCGCGGTCCCGGGCGATCTCGCGGCAGGGCTCGGCGACGCCGGGCGAGTAGGCGAGCGAGAGGTCGCGCTGCGTCAGCGAGGGCTTGGTCGGGACGACTTCGATCTTTCCGGGCCGGCCCTGAGCGTGGTACTCGAGCGCGTCTTGGCGGCGGGTGAGCATGGCCCCGCCTTCTTACACGGCCGCCGCCCGGGGGCGAGCGCCCGGACTAAAGTCCGGGGCACGGGGTGGCCCGTTGAAACGGCCGTCAAAGCCCTGCCCAAGGCAGGGCTCCCGCGGCGCGAGATGGCTTCGCCTGCTCGTCCCAGGGGGACTGTCCCTCGCCTCCTTCGCAGCGCGCCCGGAAGCCTTCGCAGCGCGCCCGGAAGCCGCCGCCCGCGGGAGCCCGGCCCCACCGAGGGCCGGGCTTTGCTCTCCGAACCGGCCCGCCAGCGCGCGGCACGACTTGGTTAGCCCGTGCCCTGGGCTTCAGCCCGGGGTGCGTTCACCGCGTGAAGCGCACGCGGAAGGGCGCGGTCTGGGCGGCCGTCGGCTTGCCGTCGCGATCGAGCGCGGGGCGGTAGCGCTGGCGCAGGGCGCAGGCGCGCGCGGCCGCGCCGAAGCCCTCGCCGGGGTCGCTGAGCACGCTGACCGAGCGGGCGCGGCCGTCGGGGTCGACGCGCACGGCGAGCAGGACGTGGGCGACGTTGACCGAGGCGTCGGGGGGGAAGAGCGACGAGCAATCCCAGTCGGAGCCCTCGGGCTTGGCCGCCTGCGAGAGGTCGGCGGCGGCGGGGCCCGCCTGGCCGCGGGCGGGCTGCGAGGCGGGGGGGCCGGCGTCGGACGCCGCCCCCGTGACGGGGGCCTTCGAGGTGCCGGCCGAGCTCGTGACGCCGCCGGCGTAGGCGTCGGCCGCACCCTGCACCATGGTGAAGTCGGCGACGGCGCCCGCGTCGGCCTGGGCGCTGAGCGTGCGGCCGGCGCGCGCGGGCGAAGGCGGGGGCGCGGCGGCGGCGGCGCGGGCGGCGGCCTTCGGGGCGCGCTCGGCCTTGGCGGGGGTGGGGGCGGGCGCGGGCGGCTCGGGCGCGGGGGCGGGGGGCGCGGCCGGGCGCGGGGCGATCGTCTCGATCTCGATGACGCGGCGGGCGGCGGCGGGGCGGGGGTCGGGGCGGCGGAGCGAGCCGAGCGCGGCGAAGGCGCCGAGGTGCAGGGCGACGCTGGCGGCGACGCCGACGAGGGCCCAGCGGGCGCGGCGCCCCTCGTCGGCGGGCCAGAGGGGGGGCAAGGCGCGGCCGCCCGGCGGCGCGCCGAGGGCCACGGCGTTCACGGCGCCTCCCCCTCGGGCTCGACGCCGAAGGCGATGCGGGCGACGCCGGCGGCCTTGATGGCGTCGAGCACGCGCACGACGCGGCCGTGGTAGACCTTGGCGTCGGCCTGCACGACGGCGCGCAGCTCGGGGTCCCTCGCGAGCGCGTCTTTGGCGAGCGCGCCGACCTCGCGCTCGCCCTCGACCGCGCGGCCGTTGACGACGGTGCGGCCGTCGGCGCCGAGCTCGACGGCGAGCACGACCTGCTGCTCGCCGCCGGTCGAGGCTTTGGGCAAATCCATCGGGATGGTTTGGCCCATGATCATTTTGGCCGTCACGAGGAAGACGACGAGCAAGACGAGCACCACGTCGACCAGGGGCGTGACGTTGATGTCGCTGATGACCTCGTTCTCGGAGGCGAATTTAGCGGCCACGGGCGGCCCCCTCGAGGTACGAAAGCAGCTCGCGCGCGAGAATTTCGGCGCCGGCGAGCGCGGCCTTCGACTGGCGCGAGAAGTAGTTGTACGCCACGACCGCGGGGATCGCGACGCCGATGCCGACGGCCGTCGCGACGAGGGCCTCGCCGACGCTCGCCATCACGAGGCCGGCCGAGGCGCCGCCGGCCTGGCCCGCGGCGGGCCCGCGGCCGAGCACGTCGAAGGCGCCGACGATGCCGACGACGGTGCCGAAGAGGCCGACGAAGGGCGCGTTCGAGCCGAGCGTGGCGAGCGCGCCGAGGCCCGAGTCGAGGGCGTCGCGCTGGGCGACGAGCTCGGCGCCCATCGCCTCTTCGGCCTGCTTGGGCAGCGGGGCCTCGCCGTCGCCCGAGTCGAGGCCCCGCAGGGCGACGCGCGCGGCCGGGTGGCGCGAGCGGTCGAGCCGCGCGCGGGCCTCGCCGAGCCCGCCCGAGCGCAGGCCCTCGAGCAGCGCGAGCCTGAGCTCGGGCACGCTGCCGCGGCGCAGCCGGAAGGCGACGGCGCGCTCGAAGATGAGCCCGAGCGAGGCGGCGCTGAGGCCGAAGAGCAGCCAGAGCACGGCCTGGGCGCCCGTGCCGATCATCAGGTTCTTGGTGCTTTCAACGATGTTCATGGTCCGCGTGGTCTCCTCGGGGGTTACTCGAAAACGACGTCGAACGACGTCCACCCGACGCCGCCGCGGTTGTCGTGCACGACCGCGTACAGGCGCGCCTCGCCCGGGCCGGCGCGGTGGCCGGTGAAGAGCCCGAAGGGCTCGTCGGTCGCGGCGCCGTCGATGCCGACGAGCGTCGTCAGGCCGCGCGTGAAGCGGCCCGCGGTGGAGTAAAACTTGACGTAGAGCGACTCGACGGCGGGCCTCCCCTCGAAGCCCGTGGCGAGCGGGTCGGGCTCGCTCGCGCCGGGCGCGAGGCGGACGCCCACCTCGTGCTCGTCGCAGTCGGCCGCGTCGCCCTTGCCGCAGCGCGCGAGCGCCCGCAGGCAGACGCCGGCCGAGCCGCAGCGCTCGCCCGCGGCGCAGCCCTCGTCGCCCGCGCAGCTCGCCGCGGGCAGGGGCGCGCCGTCGAGGGTGAGCGCCTCGACCGCCGGCAGGGCGTTGCGCAGGCCCTCGAAGACGGTGACGGCCGAGAAGCCGAACACGAAGTCTTCGGCGCCGAGCGCCTCGCCGCTCGCGGGGTCGACGCACCGAATGGGTATACCGACCTGGTCGGCCCCCGGCGCATACTCGACGCGCCCGCCGCAGGCGGCGAACAAGGTGAAGAGGCGGCCGAGCGGCGGGGTGCCGGGGGCGAGCGGGGGCAGCGCCGAGAGCGCGTCGGCCGGCACGCGGAGGTCGCGCGCCTCGCCGCGGACGATGAAGGGGGGCAGCGGCGCCGAGCCGTCGAGGGGCGCGGGGGCGCCGCCGAAGGCCTCGTCGAGCGCCCGGGCGATCGGCGGGTAGCACGCGTAGAAGAGGCCGCCGTCGGGGTTGACGCACCCGTCGAACCACACGACCTCGAGCGGGCGGGTCGAGCCGTCGGGGCGCACGCGATCGGGGGCCCGGTCGACGGCGAGCATCTCGAGGCGTAGGGTCTCGCCGGGCGCGGCGTAGGGCTCGCTCGCCTTGACGGCGAGCACGCGCACGCCGGCGAGCGACGAGCCGGGCTCGGGTTCGTCGCCGCAGGCGGCCGAGAGCAGGCCCGAGGCGAGCGCGAGGGCGAGGGCGAAGGGGCGGTCGAGCGGGCGCATGGCTTAGAACTCTCCGCGCAGGCCGACGCTGGGGATGACGGGCAGGCCGGTCTGGTAGGTTTGCTGGGTGAAGTTGAAGTTGTACGAAGCGTCTTCGACGTTCGCGCGGTTGTAGGCGTTCCACAGATCGAGGTACGCGCTGAGCTTGGCGCCGCCCGAGAACGTCCAGGTCTTGTCGACGCGCAGGTCGAGCTGGTGAAAGAGCGGCAGGCGCCGGCTGAAGGGGGCGCCGGTGTTGCAGGCGTAGACGCCGGCCGCGCCGTCGAAGGTGCCGCCGAGGCCGTCGCAGGGCGTATAGAGCGGGCCCGAGATGAGGCGGAAGCGGGCGCCGACCTCCCAGCCGCGGCCGAGGCGGTAGCTGCCGAGGGCGGTCAAGATGTGCGTCTGGTCGTACTGAAAGAGGCGCATCGCCTGGTCGGGGAACTCGCGGCGCTCGGAGCGCGAGAGCGTGTAGGCGAGCCAGCCGAAGAACTTGTCGTCGGGCTTGTAGCGGAGCAAGAACTCGCCGCCGTAGACGCGGCCCGAGCCCGTGTTGAAGTACTCTTCGCCGCGCTCGGTGGCGCGGCGGCCGACGAGGCGGTCGAGGTCTTTGTAGTAGCCCTCGGCCGAGAGCTCGACCTGCCGCGTGATCTCTTGCTCGACGCCGAGCGCGTAGTGGGCGGCGCGGGTCGAGCGCAGCTTGGTCGAGCCGAAGACGGGGTCGGTCTCTTGCAGGGTGGGGTTCTGGTGGTAGGTGCCGGCGCCGCCCTTGAGGGTGGTGCGGAGCGAGCCGGGCCCGCCCGGCACGACGTCGTAGCGGGCGCTCGAGCGGACGCTGCCGTCCCAGCCCGCGGTGCGGTTCGAGTAGTCGGCGCGCGCGCCGACGTTGACGCGCAGGCGCGGGGTGGGGCGGGCCTCGAGCTCGACGAAGCCGGCGGGCAGAAAGAGCTCGGCGTCGCCGCGGCGGGTGTAGATGCGGCGCGAGTTGATCGCGCCCGAGTCGGTCTCGCCCGGGCGGGGCGGCGCCGGGGCGCGGATGTCGAGGTCGGCGGTCGAGTAGAGGATGTCTTCGCCGACGCGCAGGGTGAGCCAGGGCGCGAGCTTGGCCGAGACCTCGGCGCGCGAGCTGAAGGGCCGGCCCTTGATGCCGATGCGCAAGACGCCCGCGTTCAGCTTGGTGTCGTCGTAGCCGTAGGCGGCGACGGCCGAGAACGAGACGTCGCTCGTCAGCTCGTGCTGGTAGAGCAGCTGCAGGCGCCCGAAGCCGCTGCCGACGCCGGCGGCGCCGCCGAGCCCGGGCTCGTTCTCGGGGGGGGTGCGAATGAAGAGGCGCAGCCGGTCGTCGGCGCCGAAGTAGCCGAGGCGCAGGCGCGCGCCGGGCGCCGGGCGCGTCTCGAGGAAGGCCTGGTAGTCGTAGTAGACGGGCGCCCGCGTGGCGCCGACGCCGCCGCCGCCCTCGAGAATCGGCCCGATCCAGGCGTCGACGTGGCTGCGGCGGCCGGCGATGAGAAAGGTCGTGTTGCGCAGGAAGGGCACGGGCCCCTCGGCGAGCAGGCGGGCGTCGATGAGGTCGACCTGCGCCAGGCCGTGGTACTTGCCGTCTTGCCGCGCGCCGCGGGTGCGCACGTCGATGATGCCGCCGGTGGCGCGGCCGTAGGGGGCGCCGAAGTTCGAGGGGTAGAAGTCGATCTTGTCGAGGGCCTCGGTGGGCAGCACGCTCGAGAAGCCGCCGAAGTGGTAGACGTTGGGCACGGGCGTGCCGTCGACGAAGATCTGCGTCTCCTCGGGGGCGGCGCCGCGCACGATGAGCAGCGCCTGGCCGTTCGGCGGCCGCGCCACGCCCGGCAGCGCCTGGATGGCGCGCAAGGCGTCGCCGTTCGTGCCGGGTATGCGCGAGAGCTCGCGCTGCGTGAGCGTGCGGCGCGTGACCTCGCGGGGGGGCGGCTCGCCCCGCACCGTCACCTCTTCGGCGTCGGCGCGCACCTTGAGGCGGTAGACGAGCTCGGTCGCCTCGCCGCCCGCGACCTGCTCGTCGGCCTCGAGGCCCTCGAAGCCCTCGGACACGACGCGCACGGCGTAGGTGCCGGCGGGCAGGTCGGCGATCTCCCACGAGCCGTCGTCGCGCGTCAGCACCTCGCGCGGCCCGGGCGCGGGGCCGCCGGCCGGCGCGGCAACGGGCGTCGTCGCCGGCGGGTCGCCCGGCGCCCCGGACGGCGCGGGGGCGGCGGCGCTCGGGGCGGGGGCAGGCGCGGGGGCGGCGGCAGGGGCCGCGGCGGGGGCGGCGGCAGGGGCCGCGGCGGGCGCGAGCGCCTTGGGACGCAGCGAGACGCGGACGCCGCCGAGCGGCTCGCCCGAGGCGCCGACGGTGACGCGGCCGCGCAGGACGCCGCGGGCGGGCGCGGGGGCGGCGTCGGGGGCCGCGGCGGGCGGGGGCGCGGCGGGGCGGCGGAACTCGTACCGATAAAGGATCTTCGCCGGGACGGGCCGCCCGCCCCGGGTCGCCGGGTCGAACTCGAAGGCGCGCGCCGCCTCGAGCGCGGCCTCGTCGAAGCCGTTGCCGGCGCCGGCCTGCACCTCGGCCGACTCGACGCGGCCGCCGACGCCGATGCGCAGGGCGAGCACCACCCGGGCCTCGAGCCCCTGGCGCTCGGCCTCGGCCGGATACCTTGCTTCGACGAATTTACGAAGTTTTGGCGGTTCGATCGCCCCGTCGTCCGCGCGCACCTCGGTCGGCTGCGCCGCGGCGGGCGGCGCGATCGAGGCGTGAGCGAGGGCGAGCGAGGCGCACGCGAACACGCGTGACGCTCGGCGCATGGGCCCCATCCTTTTCGAGAGGTCGGTGCCCGCCCGGCGAGCCTTCGTTCACCCGGCGGGCACCGTCCGTCGTTGCGGAACGGACCCTATCCAGAGCAGGTCGTGTGCCACCCCGGCGGTGCCGGTGGGGGTGTTTCCGATCCAGCGATTCGAAATGCCTTGAAAACGACAATCAATCGAACCCCGGTTCACAGGGGTGCTACCGATTTTCTTCCACACTGGGGTGAACGGGCCTCAGTTTGGCCCTGCGAGGGCGAGCGAGGGGGTGGGGCGGCCCGGGTTCGGAAGGGTACGGAGGCATCCAAAATCGGAGGCTGGATAGTTCCGGATGTTGTCGGGCGGAGGGCCCGAACGGTAGACTCGAGGTCCGCGGCCCGATTGCCGGCCCTTTGGCGTCGGCACCCCTCTTGCGATGCGCGGGGGTGCGGGCGCGCCCGCCGAGGTGGCCATGACCGGAATGACGCCCGAAGAGATCCGAAGGCTACGCGGCGGGCGCAGCCGCGCCGAGTTCGCGCGGCGGCTCGGGGTCAGCCCGCTCACCGTCTATCGTTGGGAGCTACCGGACGGCGCGACCGAGGCGCGCCGCCCGCGCGGCGCGATCTTGTCGCGCCTCTTGCACGAGGCGTCGCGGCCCTCGAACGACGGCGAGGCGCCGCCGGGCGAGGGGGCGGCGGGCGCGGGGTCGGGGCTGCCCTCGCCGCGCCGGGCGCCGGCGGCGGCCCCGCCGCGCGCGCCGGCGGCGCACGCGCTCGCGCCGGCCGCGTCGCTCGCGCTCGCGGCCGAAGACGAGCTGCTCTTGCTGCCGCTCATCTCGCGCATCCTGGCGGGGCAGCTCGGCGAGGTCGAGCGGGCGCTGGTGGGGGCGCTGGTCGGCAACCGGCTGGTGTCGCCGGGGGGCCGGGCGCTCGCGACGGCGCTGCTCGCGCAGACGCAGACGCTCGCGACCTTCGACGGGCGGGGGGCGTACGCCTCGCTCGGGGGCTTCCTGCGCGACGCCGACGCGGGGCTCTTGCCGCCGCTGGTCGAGCTGCACGTGCGCGTGGCGGCCGCGTTCGTCTTCTCGTCGTACGACGGGCAGCTGCTCGACATCGGCAAGGTCAACGCCACCATCGACCGGGGCGAGAAGCTCTGCGAGGCGGTGGGCTCGCCGGACGTGCGCTTCCTGTTGCTGGTGGGGCAGGCGGCCTCGTCGCTGCAGGGCGGCGCGCGCGACTGGGGCCGGGGGGCGGCGGCGCGGCTGGTGGCGCTAGGCGAGACGCTGAGCGAGCCCCTGCCGAAGCTCTTCTTCGACGAGATCCAGGCGCACGGGGCGTACGCGGCCGGGCGGCGCGCGGTGGCGATGCGGGCCTTCGAAGAGGTCGCGGGGCGGGCGGCGGCGCTGGGGCTCACGTCGATCGAGGTGCGGTGCCTGACCTTCCTGGCGCGGGCGCGGGCCGACGAGTTCGAGCCGCCCGAGAGCCTGCTGGCGCTCGCGCAGCGGGTGCGCGCGGCGATGTGGCGGGGGCGGCTGCGGCCGGGCCTGCACTCGGCCTTCTTGACGGTCACCGAGGCGAACGCGCTCCTGCGGCTCGGGCGCATCGAGGAGGCGGCGGCCTGCCTGCGCGCGGGCATCGAGGAGGCCAAGCACCTCGGCCTGGGGGCGAACCCGCTCATTCCGGCGACGCTGCGGCTCGCCCACCAGTGCGGGGTCGGGGGCCTGCTCGAGCCGCTGCTCGAGGCGCTCGCGGCCGACCGCAGCCCGGCGGGCAAGGTCTCGGTGCGGCTCTTGCGGGCGGTGCAAGCGGTCTCCGAGGGGCAAGACGCGCTCGACGAGCTCGACGAGGTCATGCGCGTCATCGAGTCGGTGCACGGCCACCCCTTCTGGAAGCTCGGCGGCACGATGCTCGCGTACGAGACGCGCGTGCTCTACGCGGGCGGGCAGGGCGCCGCCGAGCTCGAGCGGCCCTTCGAGCGGCTGCTCGCGCTGCAGCCGGCGCCGCACAGCGACGCGCGCTTCAAGCGGGCGCAGGCGATCGAGTGCGCGCGCCGGGGGCAGTTCGCCGAGGCCGAGGCGCTCTTCCAGGGCGCGCTCGCGACCTTCACCTCGGCGCACGACCAGCCCGAGGTGGCCTGGACGCGGCTCTGGCTGGCGCGCCTGCAGGTGCACCTGCGCCGGCGCCACGCGGCCGAAGAGCTCGAAGAGCGCAAGCGCGCCTGCGCCGAGCTCGGCCTGCGGTTGCCGCCGGAGGTGGCCTTCGGCGGGGGGCGGGCGGCGCCGCGGCCCGGGCCCAAGGCGGGGGCGGGCCCGCGCCCGCTCGCCGCGTACGTCGAGCGGCTCGGCCTGCGCGGCCTGTCGCACGAGACCATCTTGCGCGAGCTGTCGGCGGCGTGCGGCGAGCTCTTCGGGCCCCAGGCGGCCGTAATTAAAGAGGAGGGCGACGAGGCGGGGGCCCCGCCGGCGCGGGCCGAGGGCGCGGGGGGCGAGTGGTTCGAGTTCGGCGACGGCGCCGGGCGGCTCTTCCGGCTCGGCCTGCGCCGGGCGCCGGGGCCGGCCGAGCGCGACCTCGCGCGGGTGCTCGCCGCGGTGGCGGGCCTCGCGCTCGAGGTCTCGTCGCTGCGCGGCCTCGGCGGCGCGCTCGACGAGGACGACGCGCGCACGCCCGAGCTCGAGGGCTTCGTCGCGGTCTCGCCCGCGATGCGGCGGCTGCGCGAGGAGGTCGCGCGCCTCGCCGCCTCGCCCGCGACGGTGCTCCTGCTCGGCGAGTCGGGCTCGGGCAAGGAGGTCATCGCCCGGGCCCTGCACGCGCTCTCGCGCCGGGCGGCCGAGAAGTTCGTCGCCTTCAACTGCGCCGCCGTGCCCCACCACCTCTTCGAGGGGCAGATCTTCGGCCACCGCCGGGGCTCCTTCACGGGCGCGACGTCCGACAGCCCGGGCGTGGTGCGCGCCGCCCACGGCGGCACGCTCTTCCTCGACGAGATCGGCGAGCTGCCGCTCGACGTGCAGCCGAAGCTCTTGCGCTTCCTCGAGAACCGCGAGGTGACGCCGCTCGGCGACGTGCGCCCGGTGCCGGTCGACGTGCGCGTCGTGACGGCGACGCACCGCGACCTCGCGCAGCTCGTGCGCGAGGGGCGCTTCCGCGAAGACCTGTACTACCGCCTGAACGTCGTGCCGCTGCGCATCCCGCCCCTGCGCGAGCGGCCGGAAGACATCGCCCCGCTCGCCCGCCACTTCGCCCGCCAGCTGAGCGGACCGCCCGCCCCGCCGCCCGTGCTCGCCCCGGACGCGCTCGCGGCGCTCGCGACCTACCCCTGGCCGGGCAACGCGCGCGAGCTCCGGAACGTCATCGAGCGCGCGCTCGCCTTCTCGCCGCCGCCGCCCGTGCTGACGGCGTCGCACCTCGGGGCGCTGGGCAGCCCGCGGCGCTAATTCGGGCGGCCCCTCGGGCGGGGGCGCGGCCGCGCCGGGCGGCGCCTGGCGCGCGACGGCGGCGAAGGCCTCGACGGGCAGCGTCTCGCCGCGCGCCTCGGGGTCGACGCCGGCGGCGCGGCAGGCGGCGAAGAGCTCGGCCTCGCCCCAGCCGTAGAGCCCGCGCCAGGCGTTGCGCAGGGTCTTTCGGCGCTGGCCGAAGGCGCGCGCGACCGCCTCGCGGAAGGCGGGGGTCTCTTCGGCGCGGGGCGGCCGCAGCGGCGAGAGGCGCACGACGGCCGAGTCGACGGCGGGGGCGGGCCAGAAGGCGCCGGGGCGGGCGACGAAGGCGCGCTCGGCGGCGAAGGCGGCCTGCACGAAGACGGTGAGCGCGCCGTAGGCCTTGGTGCCGGGCGGGGCGGCCATGCGGTCGGCGACCTCGCGCTGCACCATGAAGGCGGCGCGGTCGACGAGGCCGGCGGCGGCGGTCGCCTGGCGCAAGAGGGCGCCGGTGACCGAGTAGGGCAGGTTGCCCGCGAGCGCGAGCGGCCGGGGGGCGCCGGAGAGCGCCGCGGCCCAGTCGATCTCGGTCGCGTCGGCCTCGCGCAGGACGAGCGCGCCGGCGGCGATCGCGGCGGCGAACGACTCGGCGAGCAGGGCGGCGAGCTCGGGGTCGCGCTCGACGGCGACGACGCGCGCGCCCCGCTCGAGCAGCGGCCCGGTGAGCGCGCCGAGCCCGGGGCCGATCTCGAGCACGGTGCCGCCCGCGGGCGCGGCGAGCTCGGCGATGGCGCGGGCGAGGCGCGCGTCGCGCAGGAAGTTCTGCCCGAGCGCCTTCTTCGGCCGCCCGCCGGCGGCGCGGTAGCGCGCGAGCAGCTCAGCGCTCACCGGCGCCGCCCCCCCGCGCGCCCGGCCCGAGCGCGAGCGAGGTCGCGCCCGCCCCCGCCTTCGGGGGGCCCTGCCGCGCCCGCGCCGCCTGCGTGCGCACGCCGAGCCGCGAGAGCGCCCGCTCGCCCCGCTCGCGCTCGTGCCGCGCCCGCGTCGCCATCGCCCGCACGAGCGCCGCCGCCTCGGGCCGCCCGTCGTCGACGGCGCGCAGCGAGGGCTCGACGTGCGCCGGCACCCAGCGCAGGGTCACGCCCGCGCGCGCGAGCTTGCGGATGGCGGCCGCGAGCGGGGACGAGACGAGCTCGGGGGTGGGCGAGGCCACGTAGACGAGGGTCGGCCGGGGCCGCTCGGCCGCGACGCGCCCGAGCGCCTGCACGAGCGCGGCGTCGGCGGCGGCGCGCTCGGGCTCGGAGCGGGGCGGCGACTCGACGCCGAAGGCGTAGAGGTAGTGGCGCAGCGCCCGCTCGGACGCCGAGCCGCCCCGGGGCAGCGGCGCCGCGAAGGGCGCCTTCGACGTGAGGGCCGTCGCGCGCTGGGCGAGCCGCTCGAGGTCGCTCCGGCGCACGTCGGACAGGCCCCGCGCGTCGAGCGGGCGCAGGTGCTCGAGCACGCGCAGGGCGACCTCCTGCTCGTCGAGGTCGCTCCGGTCGCGGTCGTAGGTCGAGGCGCCGTGGGCGAGCGCCTCGAGCAGGCGCGCGCCGTGGGCGGGCCCGCGCGCGGGCGGCACCCACTCGAGCACGCGCGAGGCGACGACGGCGAGGCCCACCCGGTCGCCGAGCCGCAGGTGCTGGCTGACGAGCGCGGCCGCCTCGTCGACGAGCAGGTCGAGCGGCGCCGTGCCGGGCGCGCCCGCCCAGAGCTCGACCGAGCCGTCGAGGATCACCCACGCGGTGTCGCGCTGCTCCTGCTCGTACTCGCGCACGAGCAGCTTGCCGCGCCGGGCCGAGGCCCGCCACGCGATGCGCTTGAAGGGGTCGCCCGGCCGGTGGTCGCGCAGCTCGCGCAGGTCGTCGCCCTCGCCCCGCCCCCGCCCGCTCCGGAGGCCGTCGAGGCCGCGGCGGCTGCGCCCGCCGAGCGGCGAGCGCAGCGACACGAAGAGCGGCGCCGGCAGGACCTCGACGCCGAGCGGGTTGGCGAAGGTGAGCGGCACCTCGAAGAGGCCCGGCACCCCGCGCACCTCGAGCGCGAGCCCGAAGACGCCGTGGCGGCCGACGCGCGGGGCGCGCACGCGCAGCTTGACCCGGAGCGAGCCCGAGGCCGGCACCTCGCCCTCGGCCGGCTCGACCTTGACCTCGAGCAGCCCCGAGGCGACGGGCCGCAGGGCGACGAAGCGCGCGGCGAGCGAGTCGCGGTTTCTGAGCTCGGCCGAGAGCGTCACCTCGCCGCCGCGCGCGACGCGCACGCGCCGCTTGGCGGTGCGCCAGACCATCTCGAAGCCGGCGGCGCGCACGCGCGCGACCGACACGAGCGTCGCGCCGCGCGCCACGGCGACGCCGAGCACCACCGCCACGCCCCAGCCGACGACCGCGCCCGAGCCCGCGAGCAGGCCGGCGCACGCCACCGCCACGCCGCAGAGCGCGAGGTGGACCGACGCGGCCGTCGGGTACAGGCGCATCGCGCGCGTCGCCCCCGCCCTCAGACCGCCCGCACCGCGCGCCGGTAGCCGACGCGGGCGAGCGCGTCGGAGACCACGGCCTCGCGCGCCTTCTGGTCGCCCTCGGCGTCGGGCGTGAGCACGAGGCGGTGGGAGAAGACCGCCGGGGCGACGCCTTGCACGTCGTCGGGCGTCACGAAGGCCCGGCCCGAGAGCACCGCCATCGCCTTGGCCGCCTGCACGAGCGCGAGCGTGCCGCGCGGCGAGACGCCGAGCACGACCTGCGCGTGGCTGCGCGTGAAGGCGGCGAGCGCGGCGGCGTAGTCGAAGAGGTCGTCCTCGACGTGCACGCGCGCCGCGATCGACTGCAGGTGCCCGACGTCGGCGGCGCTGAGCACGGGCCGCGCCACGGGCGCCGCCGCGTTGTGCAGGCGCAGCATCGCCACCTCGTCTTTGGCCGTCGGGTAGCCGACGTGCACCCGCACGAGGAAGCGGTCGATCTGCGCCTCGGGCAGCGGGTAGGTGCCCTCGAGGTCGACCGGGTTCTGCGTCGCGAGCACCAGGAAGGGCGCCGGCAGCTCGAAGCGGTCGCCCTCGATCGTCACCTGCCGCTCTTGCATCGCCTCGAGCAGCGCCGACTGCGTCTTGGCGGGCGCGCGGTTGATCTCGTCGGCGAGCACGACGTTGGCGAACACGGGCCCCGGCCGCAGCGAGAAGGTGCCGTCGCGGGGCGAGAGCACGTAGGTGCCGGTGATGTCGGCCGGCAAGAGGTCGGGCGTGAACTGGATGCGCCGGACCGAGCAGCCGAGCACCACCGCGAAGGTCTTGACGAGCGTCGTCTTCGCCACGCCCGGCACGCCCTCGAGCAGCGCGTGCCCGCGGGCGAGCAGCGAGACGGCGAGCAGCTCGACCACGCGCGCCTGCCCGACGTACACCCGCGACACCTCGCGCCGCACCTCGTCGAGCCGCTCGCGCGCCGCGGCGAGCTCGTTGGCGTGCAGGACGCCCGCCCCCGCGCTCATCGGCCGCCCCCCTCGCCGCGCCCGAGCGCCGCCTGCGCCTCGCCCAGCACCTCGCGGCCGACCTGCTCGGCCAGCTCGAGGCGCCTCCGGTTGACCACCACCGCCGTGCCCGCCGCCATCGCCGTCTCGACCTTCGCCATGTACAAGAGCGTCTCTTTCAACCGTTCGAGCGTGTCGGGCCGCACGAGCTTGCGCCGCCCGAGCTCGTCGACCAGCGGGCCCATCGTCGGCGCGCGCGGCAGCCCGAGCAGCGCGCCCGCCGCCTCTTCGAGGGCGTGCCTTTGCTCGAGCAAGATGAGGCCCCGGTGCGTCGAGGGCGCGGCGAGCGCCGCCGCCCGCCCCGCCAGGCCCCCCTGCGCGAGCAGCCCCGTCGGACGGGCGAAGCGCGGCACCGGCTTCGGGTAGCGCCGCGCCGCCGCCCCCGCCACCCACACCGAGAGCCCCGCCAGCAGGATCACCGAGAGCGACAAAAGTGCCCCGCGCGGCAACCCGCCGCTCTCGACCCGCAGGAGCCCCTCGCGCAGCGAACGCAGCGCGTCGCGCACGTCGCGCCCCAGCGCCGAGTCGCTGCCGTACGCGCCCTTCTCGCCGAAGCGGTTGCTGACGAGCACGAGCCGGCCCTGGCGCGAGCCCCACTGGTCGTCGTCGACGAGGTAGCGCACCAGCCCCGCGGCGAAGGCCCGGTTGCCCGGGTAGCGCAGCATCAGGTTCATGATCGCCGAGGGGTCGCCCATGGCAAAAAGCCGCCCCTTGCCGACTTGCCCCGCCACGGCCAGGGTCACGTCGGCCTCGTCGCGGGCGCGGATGCGCAAGACCGGCGAGAGGTCGGGGTGCAAGAGGCCCGTCGGGTGGTTGGTCACCAGGCGGCTGACCTCGGCCGCGACCGGGTGCACCGCCTGCTGCCGCCCGCCCACGGTCTCGGCCACCGGCTCGGCCACGGCGAAGCCCGGGTTATCGCGCAGCGTCAAGAGCGGGCTTGTCGGGCTCGGCGTGCGGCGGATCTGGTACCTTTGCAAGATGCGGTCGCCCGCGCCGTAATCATCGACGATGGCCGCGCGCCCCCCCGCCCGCAAGAACGCCGCCAGCTCGTCGGCGTCGACGGTGCGCTCGGGGTGGAGCAGCAACAGTCCATCGGCTGGCGTAAGCGTGGACCAGTCGAGCGTCGACGCCGTCACCACGCGCGCGGCGCCGAGCTCGGCCTCGGCCAACTCGACGAGCGAGCGGAGGCCCTCCCAGCCCGCGTCGTGGGCCTCAAAAGGCGCCGCCGCCGCCCGACCCCCGAAAAGCCCTAGCCCGAGCGCGGCGGCCAGGGCGAGCCGCCGGAGGGGCGAGACACGGGGGCCGCGGGCGCGCGTCAAGGTGCCCGACGCTAGCATAAGCCCGCGGGCGAACCCACGGCCTGGTGCCGGACGCGAACCTTGACCTCGGTATGGTCGTTGCTAGGATGGTTCTACGTGTCTGTCGAGGCACGCCCCCTTGTGTCTGAGGGGCCCACCCCCAAGGAGGCTCGATCATGCTCCCTCCCTTCATCATCGAGCAAATCCGCAAGCGCGAAGATGAGTCCCTTCGCCGGGATGCAGATCGGCCTCGCGTCGAACTTCCAATCGACTACCGGCCGACGCCACGCAAGCCCGTCGAAGACGAAGAGGACGCCGACCGCGGCTACGTCATTCTCGACCTAGGCTGAGGCCGGCACCACCCCCCCAACCCCGCTTCGCTTTTCTTCCGGGCGCCGGGCGCCGCCGGCCCTCGCCGCGCCCCGCCCTGCGGTGCCGCCACCTTTTTGCTTTTCTTCCGGTGTAGGGCCACTACGCTCCGCGCGTCATGAAGCGTAGCCGCACCCGCCGGGTGCCGATGCCGGCGGCCGTCGCCCTGTGCGCCGTCGCCTCGCTCGGCCCGGCGGGTTGCTTTTCTTCGAACGACGGGCCGGCGCCGCCGGAGGGTGACTTCTACTTTCCGACCGCGCTCGCCGCCTCGCCCGGCGGCAAGGCGCTCTACGTCGTCAACAGCAACTTCGACCTGCAATACACGGGCGGCACGGTGCAGGCGCTCGACCTCGAGACGCTGCGCGAGGCGGTGCCGAAGCTCTGGTGCCGGCTCGACGAAACCAGAGCCCCCGACCCGCGCTTCCCCGAGTGCGCGAACGTCCCGAGGGCCGACGACCCGAACGACCCCTTCCCCTGCGCGAGCTTCGGCCTCGACGAGCGCAGCCCGAACGACCAGCTCCGCGTGCCCGGCCGCTGCGGCCCGCTCGATCTGAACGCCCGGCGCGGGTCGAAGAACGCGGCGATCCGGCAGAGCACGGTGACGCTCGGGGCCTTCGCCTCCGACGCCGTCGTGCTCGCCGCGCCGCGGGGCGGCCCGGCGGAGGCGCGGCTCGGCGTCGTCGTGCGCGGCGACCCCTCGCTCACGTGGCTCGAGATCGACGACGACCGCGACGGGCGTGCGCAGACCTTCCGGCTCGAGTGCGGCCAGGGCGCGGGCGCGGGCCGCTGCGGCGCGGCGTACCTGGCGGGCAAAGATCCGAGCGAGAGCGCGCGCGCCCTCACGCTGCCGAACGAGCCCTTCGCGGTCGCGGCGACCGAGGCGGGCGACGCCCTCGCGGTCACGCACCAGACGGGGGGCTCCGTGAGCCTGTTCGTGCACGGCTGGACGGGCGTGAAGCCGCCGGGCGTCTGCCCGTCGAAGGCGCAGGGCCGCCCCGAGCTCGCCTTCGTGCTGGGCGGGCTGCAGGGCCGCGCGACGGCGGTGGCGGCGCTGCCGGTGCCGAGGTTCGTGACCGAGTTCGGCGACGTCGCCTACCGGCCGTCCTTCCTCGTGACGTACCGCGACCTGCCGCAGGTCGACCGGCTGCTCTACTTCGACGACTGCGCCTCGACGCCCGACCGGCCCTTCCTCGGCGTCGGCGGCTCGACCGCCATCACCCTCTCGTCGAGCGGCTTCGACTCGCGCGGCATCGCGATCGACCCGGGCGCGCGGCGCGCGGCCGAGGCGGCGTGCGAGGCCGAGCGGGGGGGGTGCCTGCCGCTGCCGCCATGCGCCCCGGGCGCCCCCCCGGGCGACCCGCCGACGTGCCGGGCGCGGTGCGACGAGGGCGACGAGGCGTGCGAGGCGGTCTGCGCGCCGCTGCGCGCGTGCCTGTCGCGCGCGGCGGCGGTGCCCGTCAAGGTCTACGTCGCCTCGCGCGCGCCCTCGTCGCTGCTCGTCGGCGAGACCTCGATCGAGGTGACGGCCGCGGGCACGACCGACCTCGTGCGCTTTTACGACATGGTCTCGCTCTCGCCCGGCGTCTCGAGCGTGCACGTGGGCGCGGTCGTCGACGCCGAGGGGCGGCGCAAGACGCGGGTGTTCGTCACCTGCTTCGACAGCCGCTTCATCTACGTCTACGACCCCGAGCGCAACGCGATCGAGGGCATCGTGCGCACGGGCCGCGGCCCGAACACGCTCACCTTCGACCCCGCGCTCGACGCGGGCTCGGGCGTCGACTTCGCGCAAGAGGCCCTCGATGGCGCGCCGCCCAAGGCCTTCGCCTACGTCGGCCACTTCACCGACTCGTACGTCGGCGTCCTCGACCTCGACCAGCGCCACACCTCGACCTACTTGACGATGGTCGCCACCGTCGGCTCCCCCCGCGCCCCGCGCGACTCGCGCTTACGCTCATGGCCCGCCGCCCCTTCGCCTCCGCCACCTTCGCCGCCCTCCTCTTGGCGCTCGCCGCGCCGGCCGCCCTGCCCGGCTGCGCCCAGCGCCCGCAGCAGGCGCCCCTGCGCTCGCTCGACCGCTCGGGCCGCGTCTCGCTCGCCTGCATCGGCTACTTCGGCGACACCACCGGCAACCCGGGCCGCTCGATGTTCGAGTGCGACAGCACGCTCGCGGCCAGCATCGGAGACTTCGGGCTGCAGCTCGACGAGAACGGCAACCCCCTGCCCGTCGACGTGCCGCACGTCTACGCGCTCGTGACGCAGCAGACGCGCGGCGAGGTCGCCGTCATCGACCTGAGCGTCGACCCGGCGGTCACGCAGTCGATCCTCGACGCCGACCTCAACACGCCCGGGCTCAACTTCTTGCCCGTCGGCGCGCAGCCGGTCGACGTCGTCACGAGCGGGCTCGGGGGCGGGGCCTTCGTCGCCTCGGCCGAGCCGGGGCGCCCCGGCATCTACGGCCTGCCCGCGACCGACCTGCGCGGCCCGTCGCTGCAGGGCGAGGGCGCGCCGACGGCCACCCTGCGCTCGTGGCCTGCCTGCCGCCTGCCCTCGGCCCCGGGCCGCATGCTCGTCATCGAGAGCGCCCTCGCGGCCGCCGACCCCGCGGCGCGGCTCTGCCCCTCGCCCAACCTGCTGCGCGACGCCGAGCCCTTCCAGCAGCGGGCCCCCTGGGCCGGGAGCGCGGAGTCCGTGCACGTCGTCTACCCGGGCGACGACGGCTACGTGCCCCTCGAGGGCGAGAACGTCCGGCCTTGCGGCGCCGAGGGCGCCGAGCTGCCGCCCTACTGCGCTCGCCTCGCCTGCGG
Source organism: Polyangiaceae bacterium (assembly GCA_035762175.1). Taxonomy (GTDB): domain Bacteria; phylum Myxococcota_A; class Polyangia; order Polyangiales; family Polyangiaceae; genus DASTPP01. The sequence goes on from DASTPP010000344.1 coordinate 68,326, forward strand.
CGACGAGGGCGCCCAGCCCGCGCCGCTCTGCAAGCCCCAGCTCGTGCCCCGCGGCTCGAACGCCGGGGCCGAGAAGCTGCTGGTCACGCTGCCCGAGCGGGGCGAGCTGCTCGTCATCGACGCGCAGACGCTCTTCGAGCGGCCGCCGGGCTCGTTCGACCCCTGCCCGATCGAGCGGGCGGTGGCCCTGCGGGTCGACCTGCCCGACGCGCCGCCGCCCGCGCCCGAGGCCGGCGAGAGCTGCCCGGCGCTGCCGGCGACGCCGGCGCCCGCCGGCGCGTGCCCCGCGCGGCCCGAGCGCTCGGTGGCGTACCCGGCGGCGTTCGAGGCGCGCCCCGCGGCGATGGCGCTCGGCGGCGGTCGCCTCTACGTCGCCGACGAGGGCGCGCCGGTCATCCACGTGCTCAGCGTCGAGAACGGCTGCGACCTGCGCGAGCTGCCGCCGCTCTTGCCGAGCTCGGTCGACGAGCCGGGCCGGCCCGTCTACACCTCGGCGCTCTCCGTCAGCCCGCTGACGAGCGACCAGCGCACCTTCCTTTATGCCGTCGACCGCGAGCGCGGGGGCCTGATGGCCTTCGACGTGAGCGCGGGCTCGGCCGACCGGTCGCCGCTCGTGCGCGAGCGGCCCGACCTCAAGCTGTTCGGCGCGCGCGACCGGCTCGCGGTCGGCGGCCCGGTGCGCGAGATCACGTTCGTCGAGGCGGCCGAGAACGTGCTCGACGAGAACGGCTTTCTGCGCAACGGCGCCTGCGACCCGGACACCTCGTCGGTCGACCCCGACCGCGGCGACGTGTTCCGGACGACGGACGACTACGCCGGCGGCGCGCGGCCGACACGGCTGCGGGGCGTGTTCGCGCTCGCGACCCTGACCTCGGGGCAGGTGCGCATCCTCGACGTCGACGACCTCGACGCCGCCTGCCGCGGCGCCCGCACCGCGGGCGGCTTCCCCGAGCGGAGCACCATCTTCAGCGACCTGCCCGCCGCGCTGACGGGGTGCGAGTCGTGCGCGATCGGCACCTACACCAACACGCTCGGGGCCTCGAACGAGCTCAGCTGCAACGTGGTCGAGCGGCACGAGCTGCGCTCGGGCTTCTTCTTCGCCAACAAGTCGGCGACGGGCCTGCACGCGCCCACCTTCCAGTCGTACCCGATCCTCAGCTTCAACGGCGCGAGCCTGCGCACCGACGCGACCGAAGAGGCGGGGCCCAACCCGAAGCTGCTCGGCCCCGCGGTGCCCAACCCCTTCTACGCCCCGGGCACGGCCCCGCTTGCGCAAGGCCACCCGGCCTACGACTGCCGGCTGCACTCGCCGGACCTGGTCGACGAGGCCTTCGAAGGCCCCTTCGACAAGGACTGCCCCCTGGCGAGGGAGCCGGTGCTCGACCCGACGACCGGCGAGCCCGTGCTCGACATGAACGGGCAGCCCGTCACCCGCACCCTGCCCAACCCCAACTACGCGACGTTCGGCCCGAACCGGCCCTCGCTCGACGCGGCCTGGTCGTTCGAGCGGGGCGGGCTGCCGGTCGCGGCCGACTCGGCGCCGGCGCGGGCCGAGCGCAACTTCGTCGTGCCCGACTTCCGCGAGCCGCGCGCGCACGTCGACCAGAACTGGACGGCGTGGTTCGAGGGGCCGCTGCCGGGCTTCGAGGGGCGCTACGCCGACAGCCGGCTCGGCTCCTCCGAGCCCGAGGTCGCGCGGCGCGGCTTCTTCGACCCCGACGCGTCCTTCTGCGGCGCGGGGGTGCACGACTGGGCGGCGGCGCGGCTCGAGGGCGCGCGCCTGCTCGGCGTGCCGGCCGACACGTCCGACCCGGGGGCGGCGGCGGCGCTCGACCGCTTCGCCGACCGGCACGCCGACTACGTGCAGATCGCCGAAGAGCTCAAGCCGCCCGAAGATCCCTACTGGACCACCGCCGCGACGTTGCCCCCGGCCGAGCGCTGCGACTACTACAGCTGCGAGGCAACCTTCGGGCCGGCGTCGAACCCGACGCCGTCGCGCGACTTCGTCGTGCGCGAGGCCTACCAGGACCGCCTCTTCGTCAGCGACGCGGGCCCGCGCGCGCTCGACCCCGACTGCTGCTTCCCGACGCTGGTGCGCTACCGCCTGCGCACGCACAACGCCTGGACGGTGGTCGGCGGCAGCGTCGGCTTCTCGCACCGCACGGTGGTCGACGCGGCGACGGGGCGCTGCGTCGACCAGGGCGTCGACCCGGCGACGGGCGCCTTCTGCGACCCGCTCGTGACGCTGCGTAACGGCCGCGCCTACGAGGCGGTGAACCCCGGCGCGGCCGCCGACCCGCTCGACGCCGACCCGCCCCCGCTGCTCTTGCCCGAGCTCGTCGACGGCCGGCCCGCCGCCGACGTGCGCTGGCCCTGCCGCGACGAGTCCGGCGCCGTCGCGCTCGACCGGCGGCCCGGGCAGGCCGGCGCGCCCTGCTTCGCGCCCTCGCTCGGCGACCGGCTGACCTTCCGCAACGGGGTGCTGAGCTTCATCCCCTATCAGGGGCTCGAGCCGAGCCGGCGCGACATGATCTTCAGTTGGTCGATGACGGGCGGCTTCGTGCCGCTGCAGATCGACCTGGGCGGCCGCGGCGCGCTCGTCGCCCCCTTCGCCGCCGTCTTCAGCCCCGAGCTGCGGCGGCTCGTGGTCACCGACGGGGGGCAGGGCGGCGTGTTCTCGGCGAGCCTGGCGACCTTCGGCTTTCGCACGTATCTCTGAGGGGGCGACGTGGCCGCGAGCGCGAGCAAAGACACGCCCTCGATGCGGCAGTACCACGCCGCGAAGGCGGCCTACCCGGACGCGATCGTGTTCTTCCGGATGGGCGACTTCTACGAGATGTTCTACGACGACGCCGTCACCGCGGCGCGCGAGCTCGAGCTGACGCTGACGAGCCGCAACAAGGGCGCGGTCGACGAGGTGCCGATGGCGGGGGTGCCGCACCACGCGGCGCACGGCTACGTCGCCCGGCTCATCGCGCGCGGCCACAAGGTGGCCATCTGCGAGCAGATGGCCGACCCGGCGAAGACGCGCGGCATCGTGCCGCGCGAGGTGGTGCGGGTCATCACGCCGGGGCTCGTCACCGACGGCGAGCAGCTCGACGCGCGCTCGAACCACTTCCTCGCCGCGGTCGAGCAGGGGCCGGGCGCCTTCGGGCTCGCGCTGCTCGACCTGTCGACGGGCGAGGCGCGCGCGACCCGCCTCGCCGCGGCGTCGGACCTGGTGGGCGAGCTGGTGCGGGCCGCGCCGCGCGAGGTCCTGCTCGGGCCGCTCGACGAGCCGGTGCGCGCCTCGGTCGCGCTCGCGGCGGCGGGGGCGGCGCTGCGCGACGAGGGGCCGCTCGGCCCGGGCGAGGCCGAGGGCGAGCTCGAGGCGGTGCTCGGGGCCGAGGGGGCGCGGGCGGCGGCCGACCGCCTCGCCGCCGAGCCGCTCGCCGCCGCCGCGCGCGCGCTGCGCTTCGCCGCGCGCTGCAGCCCCGGCGCGCGGCTGCCGGTGGCGCGGGTCGAGGCGTGGGACGCGCGCGACGCCCTCTTGCTCGACGACGTCGCCCAGCGGCACCTCGAGCTCGTCGCCTCGGCCGAGGGCAAGGCCGAGGGCTCGCTCTTGCGCCTGCTCGACGAGACGTGCACGCCGCCGGGCGCGCGGCTGCTGCGACGGTGGCTGCTCGCGCCGCTCGTCGACGTCGCGCGCATCCGCCGCCGCCAGGACGCGGTCGAGCTCTTCGTGGTGCACGCGGCGGTGCGGGCCGAGCTCCGGCGGCTGCTCGAGCGGGCGGGCGACCTCGAGCGGCTGGCGCAGCGGGCCTCGCTCGGCGAGGCGAGCCCGAAAGATCTGGGGGCGCTGCGCGACGCGCTCGCCGCGATGCCGGGCGTCGCCGCGGCGCTCGCGGGCGTGCCCGACCCCTCGGCGGCCGAGGTGCTGGGCCTCGCGGGCGAGCCGCTCGACGCCCTGCCCGAGCTCGCCGCCGAGCTCGCGGCGGCGCTGGTCGAGCGGCCGCCGGCGCTCGCGCGCGAGGGGGGCGTCTTCCGGGCGGGCTACTCGCGCGAGCTCGACGCCGAGCGCGACGTGCAGTCGCGGGGCACGACGCTGCTCGCCGAGCTCGAGGCGCGGCTGAAGGCCGAGACGGGCATCGCGACGCTGAAGGTCAAGTACACGCGCGTCTTCGGCTGGTACCTCGAGATCACGAGCCGCTACCTCGAGAAGGCGCCGAAGGCCTGGCGCCGCAAGCAGACCGTGGCCGGGGCCGAGCGCTTCACCTCGGACGAGCTCGACGAGCTGAGCGACCGGGTGCAGAACGCCGAAGAGCGCGCCAAGGAGCTCGAGGCCGACCTCTACCGCCGCCTGGTCGCGCGCGTGGCGAAGGCGGCGCCGCGGCTGCACCGGCTCGCCGCGCGCGTCGCGGCGTGGGACGCGTCCGCCGCCCTCGCCGAGGTCGCCCACCGCTTCGACTACGTGCGCCCCGAGGTCGACGACGGCCCGGTCATCGAGCTCAGCGACTCGCGCCACCCGGTGGTCGAGCGGCTGGCGGCGGCGGGGCGCTTCGTGCCGAACGACGTGCGCCTCGACGCCGAGGGCGAGCGGCTCTGGCTGGTGACGGGCCCGAACATGGCGGGCAAGTCGACGCTGATGCGGCAGGTGGCGCTCACCGTGGTCATGGCGCAGATGGGCGGCTTCGTGCCGGCCGCGCGGGCGCGCGTCGGCGTCGTCGACCGGGTGCTCTCGCGCGTGGGCGCGAGCGACAACGTCTCGCGCGGCGAGAGCACGTTCATGGTCGAGATGCGCGAGACGTCGGCGATCTTGCGCGGCGCCGGCCGCAAGAGCCTCGTCATTCTCGACGAGATCGGCCGGGGCACCAGCACCTACGACGGCCTCGCCATCGCCTGGGCCGTGGCCGAGCACCTGCACGACGTCTGCCGCTGCCGCGCGCTCTTCGCCACGCACTACCACGAGCTGACCGAGTTCGCCCGCAACGCGCCGCACGCGGCCAACCACTCGGTCTCGGCCCGCGAGATGGGCGACGAGATCGTCTTCTTGCACAAGCTGAGCGCCGGGGCGGCGAGCCGCAGCTACGGCATCGCCGTCGCCAAGCTCGCGGGCCTGCCCGAGGGCGTGCTCGCGCGGGCGCGCGCCCTGCTCGGCTCGCTCGAGTCGGGCGGCGCGCTGCCGGGCGGCGGGCACGCGAGCCTGCGCGGCCGGTCGAAGGCGGGCAAGGTGCAGCTCGACCTCTTCGCCCCCGCCGCCGGCGCCGCCCCGGCCGCGCCGCACCCGGCGCTCGCGGCGCTCGCGGCGCTCGACCCCGAGCGGCTGACGCCCCTCGAGGCGCTGCAGCTCGTGGCCAAGCTCAAGGCCATGCTATAGCCTCGGCCGGGGCCCCCCGGGCGAGCGCGATGCGAATACTCTACGGCGTGGTCGGCGAGGGCATGGGGCATGCCACGCGCAGCAAGGTCGTCATCGAGCACCTTCGCGGCCGGGGCCACAAGGTCAAGGTCGTCGTCTCGGGCCGGGCCTACCACTTCTTGAAGAAGTACTTCGACGACGTCGTCGAGATCCGCGGGCTGACCCTCCGGTACGAGGGCAACGCGATGGACCGCGACGGGTCCGTCCTCAAGAACGTCGTCGTCGCCCCGGGCATGATGCTGGCGAACGCCAAGGCGTACTTCCGAGACGTCGCGCCCTTCCGGCCGCACCTCTGCGTCAGCGACTTCGACTCGTTCGCCTACCTGTTCGCCAAGCGGCACGGCCTGCCGGTCGTCAGCATCGACAACCAGCAGATCATTCACAAGTGCCGCCACGACGACGACATCAAGAAGGGCATCAAGGCCGACTTTCAGGCGACGCGCGCCTTCGTCAAGGCGAAGCTGCCCGGCTGCGACCACTACGTGGTCACGACCTTCTTCTACCCGAAGGTGCGCGACAAGTTCGCCGGCCGGGTGACGCTCGTGCCGCCGATCTTGCGCGAGGCCGTGCTCTCGGCCGCCCCCTCGCGCGGCACGCACGTGCTCGTCTACCAGACGAGCACCAGCGACGCGACGCTCTTGCCCGCGCTCAACCGCCTGCCCGACCAGAGCTTCGTCGTCTACGGCCTGCGCCGCGACGACGTCGTCGGCAACTGCGTCGTCAAAGACTTCGACGAAGACGGCTTCGTGCGCGACCTCGCCTCGGCGCGGGCGGTGGTCTCGAACGGCGGCCTGACGCTCATCAGCGAGGCGCTCTACCTCGGCAAGCCCGTCTTCAGCGTGCCCGTGCGCCACCAGTTCGAGCAAGAGATGAACGCCCGCTACCTCGAGAAGCTCGGCTACGGCCTCGCCTCCCCCAAGATGGACGCGGACGCGCTCGGCGCGTTCCTGCGGCACGAGTACGAATTCGCCCGCCGCGTCCGCGGCCACCGCCAGGAGGGCAACGAGTTGCTCTTTCAGACCCTCGACCGCCTGCTGAAGGGGCTCGGCAAGTGAGCGCCCCCCGCCCCGCCCTCGACGCGCTCCTGCGCCCCGAGCTCGCCGCGGCGCGCGCCTACCAGCCCGAGCCCGGCCCCTTCGTCGTCCGCCTCGACGCCAACGAGGCGCCGGCCCTCTGGGGGCCGCGGGCCCGCGAGCGCTTCGGCGCGATCGCGCGCGGGGCCGAGCTCAACCGCTACCCCGACCCGGCCGCCGCCGCCCTCAAGCGCTCGCTCGCCGCCTACGCCGGCGGCGCCCCCGACGAGTACCTGGTCGGCGCCGGCAGCGACGAGGCCATCGTCATCTTGCTCTCGTCGCTCGGCCGGGCGCGCGCGCCGGGCGCCGCCCCGCGCGTGGTCACCGTCGCGCCGACCTTCGTCATGTACCGCATCTCGGCCTTCGTCCGGGGCCTCGAGGTGCTCGAGGTGCCGCTCGACGAGCGGTGGCGCGCCCCGGCCGGGCCGCTGGTCGAGGCGATCGGGCGCGCCGACCCGCACGTCGTCTTCCTGGCGACGCCGAACAACCCCACCGGCCGCGTCGTCGAGCCCGACACGATGCGCGCCGTCGTCGAGGGGGCGCCGAACGCGCTCGTCGTCATCGACCAGGCCTACGGCCCGTACGCCGACGAGCGCTTCGACGACTGGCTCGGGCGCTACCCGAACGTCGCCCTGCTCGGCACGCTCTCGAAGGTGGGCCTGGCCGCGCTGCGCGTCGGGTGGCTGCGGGCCCGGCCCGAGCTCGTGCGCGAGCTCGACAAGATGCGCTCGCCCTACAACCTGCCGGCGCTCAGCCAAGAGCTGGCGGCCGCGGCGCTCGATGAGTTCTCCGACGAGCTGGGGCGCATCGTCGGCGAGGTGCGCCGCGAGCGCGCGGCGCTCGCGCGGGGCCTCGAGGGGTTCGGCTTCGAAGTCACCCCGAGCCAGAGCAACTTTCTGTGGGCTCGGGCCCCCGTCCCCGCCGACGCGCTCTGTAGCAAACTCGCCACGTGTGGCGTGGCGTTGAGACATTTCTCCTCACAAGCCGGCCGCCTTCGCGAGTACGTCCGGGTCACCGTGGGCACGCAGCGTGAGCACGCTCTGCTGTTTCAAGCCTTGCGCCAGGTGCTTCCGTCGGCCGAGGGCGCGCCGCCGACGTGAAGGTTTCGCCCCTGGCTTGTCGGCAATCAGCGGCGGCGCACTTACCTCACGCGCCTCGGCGGCGCGGGGGCCCGCCGGGCGATTTCGAGGTCTTTTTGCCACTCCGCGCAACCCAAGGCGTCGCCGCGACATCGCCGCGGTGTCGAGAGACGCCCGCGCTTTCACGACCTCATCCGAGCGTCGGCGCGCTGTCGGCGTTGCTCGCACCTTGCCTTTGAAGTCCGCCTCACACCCCGAGCTCTGCCGTGGCTGAGTTCATGCGCAGGCTCGACATGAGCGACCTTGGCGTTCTTCTTGCTCAGACCTGCCACGATTCTGGCCTTCAGCCTGAGGCCCTGGCCGCTTTCGTCTTGCTGGCGAGCCGGCCCCTCACGTAAATGATGAGCTTAAGGGGCGATCGGTCTTTTCATAGCGCCTGGCTTCGCGGTTTCAGGTCGTGGGAGGCAGCCACCATGGACGTACAGGTTTGGGCGAACAGCGCCACGATGAACGAGAGGTTCCTGCGTCACGTCGAGCGCATCGCGCTGGCGACGTTCAGCCAGGGGCTCAGCGGCATCCGGAGCATCGGCGTGCGCTTCGGCGACGTGACCGGGCACGGGGCCGCGCCCTCGTTCGATTGTGAGGCGGCCGTCGTGCTGGGCGACGGCACCGAGCTGAGCGTCTATGCGCATGACATCGATGCGGCGGTCTGCTTCTACCAAGCGGCCCACGCGCTCTACCAGACGCTCGAGGCCGAGACGCCGGCCCCCGCCGTCGTCGACGTGCTGCCGCTCGCGGCCGAATGAAGGGCTGAGCGGCCCCGCCCGGGCGCCCCGCCGCGCTCGGCCCCCGGTGCCGACCCCGACCCTGCCTGCTTGCCGCGGGCCGCGTCGCCTCGTGAGCCAGGGTGCTCGCTTGGGGGGTCGAGCGGCCACCACGATCGTCAGGCCGGCCCCAGCCTATTCGAGGCGGGGGCGTAGGCCCTGGCCCACCGGGCCGGGGCAAGCGGCCCGATCCCAGGCGGCGGGTGCCCGCGCGCGCGGCGGGCGGGTGCCCTGCGGCCTGAACCGAAGGCGAGCTTCGGGGGCCTGCCGCGCGCGCAAGGGCGCCCAGGCGTCATGGGGGGCCGGCTCGTCGAGCGACGCGGGCCCGCCGCGCGCGCAAAGGCGCCCACCGCTCGTCGTGGGGCCACCGCCCGAAGTGCCCTCGACCCCTCGGAAATACGCCGTCGGGGCGAGTTTGCTTGCGCCCTCGCCCGGCGAGTGCGAGCGAAATTGGCATCAACCTTCCGGACGAACGCTGTCGAGCGGGCCGAGAGCCCCTACGCCCCGCCGGACGCGAGCCCCCTTCCTCTCGCCGCGCCGGGCGCCGCTTCGGCGCGCTGCCGCTGCTCGCGCTGGCCGCGCTGCTCGGCGCGAGCGGCTGCCGCCTGGTCGTGCCCGATCGGGTCGCCCGCAGCTTCGACGGGCGGGTGGTCGAAGGGTCGTTCGTGCCCGAAGAGGCGTACGAGGCGTACTTGCGGGGCGCGCTGGCCGAGGGGCGGCGCGACTACGGCGCGGCCGAGGCGGCGTTCGTCGAGGCGGCGCGCCGGGCCCCCGACGCGCCCGACCCCTGGGTGCGCATCGCGGGGGCGCGCTGCGCCCAACCGCCCTCGTCCGTCGGGGCCGCCGAGGCCGCCTTCGCCCGCGCCCTCAAACTCGACGAGGGGTACGCGCCCGCCTACGCCGAGCGGGCGCGCTGCGCGCTCCGGCGCGGCAAGCTCGCCGACGCCGAGCGCGACGCCCGGCGCGCCCTCGAGCTCGCGCCGGGCGACCCGTCGACGGGGCTGCTTTACGTCGAGATCCTCGGGCGGCGGGGCGAGCGGGCGGCGGCGCTGCGCTGGCTGGGCAACCTCGCGCTGCGCCAGCCCGACGAGGCCCCGCTCTACGCGAAGATGCTCGAGCTCGCGCGCTCGTCGGGCGACGTGGCGCACGGGGCCTGGGCCGAGCGCGAGCTCGCGAGGCTGCGCCCGTCGTCGCCGACGGTGCCGCCGCGGCCCGCGCCGGGGGGCCTCGACGCGCTCGACGCGCTCCTGCGCCGGGGCGATCTCGAGGGGGCGCGGGCGCGCGCCACCGAGCAGCACCTGCCGGCCTCGGCGCTCGCGGTGCGGGCGGTCGCGCTCGGGGCCTACGATCTCGGGGCCCGGCAGGCGCGGCTGGTGCTCGGCGCCGACCCGAACGACGCCGACGCGCGCGTTGCGGCCCTCGCCTCGGCCGACGCGCTCGGCGACGAGGCGGGCTTCCGGGCGCTGCTCGCCGCGGCCCCGGGGCGCGCCGGCCGCCCCTCGGCGCTCGCGGCGCTGGTGCTGGCCGAGCTCTTGCGCCGGCGCAGCGAGGCCTCGGCGGCCGAGGCCGTGCTCGACGCGACCCGGGCGGGCGACGACGATCCGCTCGCGACGCTGGTGCGAAAGCGCGCGGCGGCGGCGCGGTAGCGCGCGGGGCCTGGGGGGCCCGGGCGCGGCGCCCGAAACGTGGCGCGTCTCGGGCCGGCTGGGGTAGAGAGGGCGCATGGCCTTCGCCGACCTGCTCGGGCAAGAAACGGCGCTGGCGACGCTCGAGCGGGCGCTCGGCGCGGGGCGGGTGCACCACGCCTACCGCTTCGAGGGGCCCGACGGGGTCGGCAAAGAGACGGCGGCCTTCGCGCTGGCGCAGGCGCTGGTCTGCGCCGAGCGGCCGGGGGGGCGGGGGCCGGCCTGCGGGGCGTGTTCGGCGTGCCGGCGCGCGGTGACGCTGAGCGAGGGCCCGCCGGCGGTGCCGCAGCACCCGGACGTCATCCTGGTCGAGCGGGGGCTCTACCCGCCGGCGCTGCTCGGGCGCTCGCGCGAGGAGGCGCAGGACATCTCGGTCGACCAGGTGCGCAAGGTGGTGCTCGCGCGGCTGAGCTTCCCGCCGCACGAGGGCCGCGCCCGGGTCTTCCTCGTGCGGCGGGCCGACGAGCTGGGGGTCGCGGCGGCCAACGCCCTGCTCAAGACGCTCGAAGAGCCGCCCCCGGGCAACCACTTCGTGCTGCTGACGGCGCGGCCGCGCGAGCTCATCGACACCATCCGATCGCGCACGTTCGCCGTGCGCTTCGCCCCGCTCGGCGAGGGGGCGTTGCGCACGATTCTGGGGCGAAACGGGGTGCCCGAGGCGGCGCAAGAGTTGGCGGTCGAGCTCTCGGGCGGCGGGGCCCGGGCGGCGCTCGAGTCGGCGGACGCCGAGGCGGTGGCCGAGCGGCAGGCCTTCTTCGACGCCCTGCGCGAGGCGGTCGAGGCGCCCGACATGGCCCGGGCCATCGCGCTCGCGGCGCGCTGTCGCGACAAGGCCGCGCTCGGCGAGCGGCTGCGGGCCTTCGCCGCCTCGCTCGCGCGCTCGGCCCGCGGGGCGCTCGCGGCCGACGAGCGGCGGGCCCTCTCGGACGCCCGGCGCTTCGAGGTGGTGTCGCGGGCGCTGCGCGACCTCGAGCGGAACGCATCGCCGGCGCTCGCGCTCGAAGCCATGGTGCTACGCTTGCGGTCGCTTGGCTGACCCCTCCCCCGCCCCCGCCCGACGCGCCCCCGTGTTTTTGCCCCTCCGCGGGGCGCCGCGCCCGGTCGACGAGTTCGACCCGGTGCCCCTGACCGACGACCCGTGGGACGCGGACGCCGTGCTGGTGCGGCTGGTGCCCGTCCGGCTGGCCGAGGGCGGGCGCGTGGTCGAGTGCGACGTGGGCGACCTCGCGGTCGGCCGGGGCGAGGCGGTGACGGTCGAGAGCGAGGGGGGGGCCTCGGTCGGGGCCGTGGTGGGCTCGGCGCGGCGGGCGCTCGTGCGCCACCGGCCGCCGCGCGTCCTGCGCCGCTCGTCGGACGACGACGTGCGGCACGAGGCGCGCTTGCGCCAGCGCGAGCACGAGATCTGCCGCGCCGCGCGGCGCATCGTGCGGCAGCTGCGCCTGCCGGTGAAGGTCGTGCGGGCGGTGATGGCGCAGGGCGGGGGGCGGGCGCTCGTCTATTACGCGAGCGACGACCGCATCGACTACCGCGAGCTCTTGCGGCGGCTCTCGGGCGCCGTGCAGGCGCGCATCGAGCTGCGGCAGGTGGGCCTGCGCGACGCGGCGCGCGTGCTCGGGGGCGTCGGGCCCTGCGGCCTGCAGCTCTGCTGCAACACCTTCTTGCGCGACTTCGCCCCGGTCAGCATCAAGATGGCGAAAGACCAGGGCCTGGCGCTGACGCCGCAGCGGGTGAGCGGGGTCTGCGGGCGGCTGCTCTGCTGCCTCGTCTACGAAGAGGCCTTTTACCGCCAAGAGCGCGCCCGCTACCCGAAGGTGGGCAAGCGCGTCATGACACCGCAAGGGCCGGGCAAGGTGCGCGACTGTGACGTGCTCGCCCAGCTCGTGCGCATCGTGCTCGAATCGGGCGAGATGGTGTCCTTTTCGCCCGAAGACGTGAGCCCGGCGCCCGCGCCCCCACCGCCGGGGCGAAAGAACCCGCCCCCGGCGGGCTTAGCGGGGCTTCGGGGGCGCGCCGACGAGGGGCGAGGGCCCCGAAGGTGCGACGCGGGGGCGCGGGCCCGGCCGCCGCGGGGGCGCCCTTCGCCCCTTGTCGGCGCGCCGCCGACGCTTCAAGAATTGCCCTCGCGGTCTCGCGGGGGCCGGCGCGCGAGCCCCGGGGCTCGCGCGCTGCGCGGCACGGGCCCGGCATTAGAGGCAGCGGGCGTCTCGAGCGACGCAGCGACGCCCAGCGCACTCTCCTCCCCGAAAGATTTGTATGATTCCGACACGCTTTCGCAACCTCGACCGCGCGCGCCAGCTCTACGGCGACCGGGCCGACCGGCTCGCGGGCTTTCTGTTCCGATGCGACCCGCCGGCCGACCGGGCCGTCGAAGCCATGGCGTCGCTGCCGCCGGGGCGGGGCTGGGCCCTGCTCAAGCGCGCCATCGCCTCGGGCGTCGAGTCCGTGCCCGAGGCCCCCGAGGCGTTTCGCGAGCTCTTTCGCGAGCTCGAGCGCGTGCCCGCCTGGGTCGACCGCCCGACGCTCGATCGCGGCGGCCGGCTGCTCTTGCGCTCGGGCCTCCTCGGCGGCCTGGTGCTCGGCACCGCGTCGCTCGTGTACGGTTACAGCTCGCCGGGCGGCAACAAGCCCCTCATCGCCTCGGGCGCGCTCAGCCACTCGGTCGGGCGGCGCCTGGGCGAGACCTCGCGCTTCGTGCAGGCCACCTGCTCGCCCGGCGGGCTCGACCGCCGCGGCGCGGGCTTCGACGCGACGGTGCGCGTGCGCGTGATGCACGCGCAGGTGCGGCGCCTGCTGCGCGCCTCGGGGCGCTGGCGCAACGACGACTGGGGCGAGCCCATCAACCAGCACGACATGGCCGCGACCTCGCTGCTCTTCTCGCTCGCGGTCATCGACGGCCTGCGCAAGCTCGGCTTCCGGGTGAGCCAGAGCGAGGTCGACGACTACCTGCACCTCTGGCGCTACTCGGGCCACCTGATGGGCGTCGACCCCGAGCTCTTGCCCGCGTCCGAGGGCGACGCGCGTCGGCTCTGGGGCCTGATCGAGCTGACCGAGGGCGAGCCCGACGACGACTCGCGCGCGCTCACGCGCGCCCTGCTCGACGCGCCCCTCGCCCAAGCGCGCACGCCGGACGAGCGCCGCCAGGCCGAACGCATCGTCGCGCTCTCGCGCACCTTCTGCCGGGCGCTCGTGGGCGACCGGCTCGCCGACCAGCTCGCGGTGCCGCGCTCGCAGCTGCGCCACGTCCTGCCCGCGCTCCGGCTCGCGGTCGGCCGCTTCGAGCGCGCCCGCCTCGCCTCGCCCGCCCTCGACCGGCGCGCCTTCGAGGCCGGGCAGCGCTACTGGGCGCGGGCGGTGGCGATCAACCTCGGGCGCTCGCCGGCCGAGTTCGCGCCGCCCTTGCGGCTCGGCGCGCTGAGCCGCCTCGGGGCGAAGGGGGGGCCGCGCGCGACCGGGCTCGCCGACGCGCCGGGCCTCTGACGCGGCGTCAGGCGCCGACCAGCGCCCAGAGCGCCTTGAGGCGGGGCTCTTCGCCGGGCGCCGCCGGGAAGTCACGCGGCGGATCGAGATCGCGGACGCGCTCGAGCCGCCGGCCGGCGCGCGCGGCGGCGTCGTCGAGCACGTGGCGAAACCTCGCGCGGCCGGTGGCGCGGTGGTTGGTGCAGGCGAGCACGAGGGCGCCGGGCGCGGCGACGGCGAGGGCGGACGCGAGGAGCGAGCCGAGATCGTGCTCGGCGACGAAGCGCGAGGCCTTGGTGGTGGCGAAGCTCGGCGGGTCGACGACGAGGAGGTCGAAGCGGTCGCCGCGCACGGCCGCGCGGCGCAGAAAGACGAGCGCGTCGTCGCGCACGAGCCGGTGCGTCCGCTCGTCGCCGAAGCCGTTGGCGCGCAGGTTCTCGGCCGCCCACGCGAGCGCCGGGCGCGAGACGTCGACGGTGACCGTGCGGCGCGCGCCGCCCGCGGCCGCGGCGACCGAGAAGGCCCCGGTGTACGCGAAGAGGTTGAGCACCGAGCGGCCCGCCGCGGCGGCGCGCACGCGGGCGCGGTTGTCGCGCTGGTCGAGGTAGAGGCCGGTGGCCAGCCCCGCGCCGAGGCGGCAGAGCAGCACGAGGCCGGCCTCGCGCACCCAGAGCGGGTCGGGCGCCGCCTCGCCGCGCAGGGGCCGCGCGGGGGCGACGTCGTCGCGCGTCGGGTCGGCGAGCGTGCTGGCAGAGCGCGGGTGGTGCTTGGCGTAGACGCCCCGGGCGCCGAGCGCCTCGAGCGCCTCGGCGAGGGGGCCGAGATAGGGGGCCTGGCCCGCGGCGTCGTAGACGTGAACGACCGCGTAGGGCCCGTACAAATCGACGGCGGCGCCGCGGGGCAGCCCGTCGGCCGCCTCGTTGGCGAGCCGAAACGTCGTCGTCTCGCCCCCCCGATCGAGCCCGTAGCGCGCGAGCCCCGCGCGGGCGAGGCGGGCGCGCCACCCCTCGACCGAGCCGGGCGGCTCGCGGCGGGCGGACGCCGCGCGCAGGCGCAAGGGCCGGCCGGTGCGCGGGTGCGGGGCCGCGAGGGGGCCCGGCCCGAGCTCGGGCGGGGGGGCCTTCGACCCGCCCTGCGAGGGGCCGCGGCGGCCCGAAGCGCCCTCCTGGGAGGGGCCACGGCGGCCCGAAGCGCCCTCGCGCGAGCCGTCCTGGCCGCCTGGCAGCCGGTTGCCGGGGCGAGGCCCCGGCCCGGGCTCGCCGCTTCGGTCACCGTCGCGCGGCGGCTGCCAGGCGCGACGGGCCTTCAGGAGGGCCTGGCGCATGGGTTCGCTCCGGGCGAGGGGCACGAGCGAGGCGCCCTCGGGGCCCTCGCGCCAGGGGGCGAGGACGGGCGCGGGCGCGCGGCCCTCGCGCGCCTCGAGAAAGGCGCTGACGCGCGCGACGAGATCGTCGGCGTCGGGCCCACCGGAGGACACGCCCGCCGGCCTCTCGACGACCAGAAGGTCGTCGTCTTCGTACACGATCTGTTCGGCGAGCAAGGGCGGGCAGAGCCCGCGGGGCGAGGGCGGCGGGTCGGGGGGCGAGTCGGGCGGCGGGCTGCTGCTCACACCGCCCTCGCCCGTCGCCGGCCCGTTCGCCGGGGGCTCGCCCGCCGCCGGCTCGACCGCCGCCGGTTCGACCGCCGCCGGCTCGACCGCCGCCGGCTCGACCGCCCCGGGGCCCTGGCCCTCGCCGCCGCCGGCCGGGCCGCTCACAGCGCGGCGAGGGCCGAGCGCACGTCTTCGAGGTGGCGCTTGGCGGCCAGCTCGTGGTGAAACGCGCCCCGGATGACGCCCTCTTTGTCGATGAGGTAGGTGATGCGCCGGGTCATCTTCAGCAGATTGCCGAGCAGGCCGATGGCCTCGTAGGCGCGGGCGATCTGCCCGCCCTGGTCGGACAGGAGGTGAAAGGGCAGCTCGAACTGGTCGACGAAGCGCTTTTGCACCTCGGCCGGGTCGAGGCTGACGCCGACGAGAACGGTGTCGCGGGCGCTCAGCTCTTGGTACGCATCGCGAAAGGAGCAAGCCTCGGCGGTGCAGACCGGCGTGAAGCTCTTCGGGAAAAAGAAGAGGACGACGTTGCTCTTGCCGCGAAAGTCGGCAAGGTTGACGGTCTGCCCGCGAGAGTCTTGGCCCTCGAAGGGGGGGGCGGGGGTGCCGGCGCGAAGCATGGGGCGCCCCTCATGCCGCAGGCGCGGGGCGCCGGCAAGGGCGGGCGGGCGAGCGCGGGGGTTGACAATGCCGCGTTTCTGGGTAGCGTCCCCGGCTCCGCGCACAAGGAGCCCGCTTTAACCATGCTGAACGCCGCCATCGAGGCCCTCGAAAAAGACCAGCTCCGCGAAGGGTTGCCCACGTTTCGCGTGGGCGACACGATCCGCGTTTTTTACAAGATCGTCGAGGGCGAGAAAGAGCGCACGCAGGTCTTCCAGGGCGTGGTCATCAAGCGCCACCGCGCCGGCGCCCGCAGCACGTTCACCGTGCGCAAGGTGAGCTTCGGCGTGGGCGTCGAGCGCGTCTTTCTGCAGCACAGCCCGCGCATCGAGAAGGTCGAGGTCGTCTCGCGCGGCATCGTGCGCCGGGCGCGGCTCTTCTACCTGCGCGAGCTGTCCGGCAAGGCGGCGCGCCTGCGCGACGAGAAAGACAAGTAGGGCGCGCGCCCGGGCGGCGGCCCCCCTCGGGGCCTCGCCGCCCCGATCGCCGGGCGATGGGCCCGGGCCGATCGGCCTCGCCGTCGCTCTACTTCGCGCGTATGCTGCGTCCCGCCGCCACGGCGTAGCGATGCGCCCTTCTGGTGTGCAGCGAGGTCCGGTGGATGATCCAGTGTGCGCAATGTGGTGCTTGGAACAAGCCCACGGACAAATACTGCATGAACTGCGG
>DASTPP010000345.1:0-69960 GCA_035762175.1 Polyangiaceae bacterium
CTCGCGCGCCCGCGCGTCGAGCGCGTAGCCGCCGAGCTCCTCGAAGCGGGCTTGCGCCTCGCCGTAGGCGTCGACCAGCCGGTCCATCTCGCCGGCGAGGGCCGGGTCGGCGAGCTTCGCCTCGAGCTCGCGCAGCTTCGCCGCCGCGTCCGAGGCGGGCCCGGCCCCCTCGAGCGTCGCGGCCACGACGCTCATGCCCTTCATCTCGCCGACGTCCTGGCCGAAGTGGCCGAGGGTGACGCCGCGCTCGACCGCCACCTGCCCGGCGTCGGGCGCCTCGTGCTTCAAGATGAGGCGAAAGATGGTCGACTTGCCCGAGCCGTTCGGGCCGACCAGGCCCACCTTCTCGCCGCGGAAGATCGCGCAGGAGGCGTCGACGAAGAGGATCTGCGAGCCGTAACGCTTCGTGATGGCATCGAGACGAATCACGCGGGGGGGCTTAGCATGAAGGCGCCCGCGCCGGGGGCGGCCCGGGCCCCGCCGCCGTCCCGTCGCCGCCCCGCCCCGCCCCGCGGCGGCCGCGCTCGAGCCCGGGCCGCGGGCCCCCGGCGCGGCGGGGGGCCCGCGGCCCGGGCGCCCCCGTCCGTCGATGCTGACGTCGAGGGCCGCGAGCGGGCCGTCGTTGTACGCGGTGCAGCTCTCGTCGAAGCAAGTCCGGGCGCCGCCGACGGCGCGGTCGTTGTTCTCTTTGACGACCCCGTAGCAGCTCGCGGCGTTGAAGGTGACGCCGTCGCACTCTTCGACCTTCGCGCGCGCGGCCTCGCAGAACGACGCGACCGCGGCAGAAGGCGCCGTCGCCTTCTGTCTTCCCGCTCGGCCAACCCCCGGGGCCGCTTGCGTCCTAAGTTCGAAAAAAAATCGCCGGCCACCGCGAGCGCCCCCCCGGCGCCCAGAGCGATGCCAGCGAGCAGCCAAATTAGGCGGTTACCGCCCGCCTCCGCCCCCCGGGCCCCGGCCAGCGGAAAGCGCACCTCGTCGACCCGCCCCGCCTCCGCGTCGACCAGGAGCACCCCCTCGACGTCGAAGGCGACCCGGTACTCGAGCAACTGCCGCCGCGTCGCCGGGTTGCCCACGTCGACCGCCTTCGAGCCCGTCTTCACCTCGGCGACGAAGCGGCGCCCCCCGGCCTCGACGACGTAATCGGCCCGCACCCCGACGGCGCGCGCCTGCCCGCCCGCCCAGAGCTCGTACGAACCTTGTACCTGGCAGCCGAGCACCCGAAAGCCCGCCTCCGCGAGCAGCGCCTCGGCCGCGCGCTCGCCCCGCTGCGCCCTCGCCACCCGCGCCCGCAAGCGCCGCCGCCGCGCCGCGCCCTCGATCGCCCCCCGCGCCAGGGCGCCGAAGGCGAGCAGCGCGACCGCCAGGCCGGCGGCCAGAGCTACCCAGGCCCCCTCGAACTCGACCGCGGACGGCGCGCGCACCGGCCCCCGTGCTTGGCCCGCGCTTTGCGGCCGGGCCAACTTCTCGGCGGGCACCGGGGGCGTGGTCGCGCCCAGGGGCCCCCGCGGCGCCGGGGCAGAAGGGCCCCCGGGCTGGGCCCGACGGCCCCCACGGCGCCGCGGCAGAAGGGCCCCGGCTGGGCGGCCGGGCTACGAGTGCAGTGCCGGCGCGTCCAGCGGCTCGAACGCGCCGCCCGAGGGCGGCCCCTCGGGCGCCGCCCCGGCGAGGCCCAGGCCCCGCGGCGACCCGCCCTGCGCCGACAGCGCGTCGATCTGCCAGGCGTCGCGCAGAAAGGCGGTCGCGCTCGCGAGCCCTTCGCCGACGCCGGCCTCGTGGTAGGGCAGCCCGACCTCGGCGCACCAGCGGCGCATGATCTCGCCGGCGCGCCGCAAGTTCTGGTGCGGAATCTGCGGAAAGATATGGTGCTCGATCTGGTAGTCGAGCCCGACGTAAAAGAAGGAGAGCCAGCGCGGCGTGCGAACGTTGCGCGTGGTCTCGAGCGCGTGGCGCAGGCCGCGGTAGCGGTCGACCATCACCGGCAGGCCGATGTGCGCGGGCGCGAAGACGGCGGCGAGCATCAGGCCGGCGAGCGCCCAGGCCGCGGCGTAGAGCGCGAGCGCGGGCAGCGGGCCCCAGAGCAGCGCGGGCACGAGCAGCCAGAGCGCGTAGTGCAAGGCGAGGCAGCCGGCGTCGAGCAGCGCGGCGCGCTTCGGCCCCCGCCCGCGCAGCCGGCGGGCGAGGTGGCGGTAGGACGGGACGCGCATGGTCAGGGGCAGCGCGACGGTCGAGGGCCAGAAGAGGTAGGCCTGCAGGTGCCGCTGGTACCAGCGCTGCAGCGGCGCCGCGCGCTCGTAGTCGGCGCGCGAGCTGGCCATCGGCCAGAGGTCGACGTCCGGGTCCTTGACGGCCACGTTGGGGTTGCCGTGGTGCAGGCCGTCGTGCTTGTGCTTCCAGTAAAGAGAGCTGATGCCCGCCAGCAGGGGCAAGGTCAGGTAGGCGAGCAGCCGGTTGCGGCCGCCGCGCGGCGAGAAGCTGCCGTGGCTGCCGTCGTGCCCGACCAGGGTGGCGAGCGTGGCCGCGACCGCGACGACCGGCACGAGCGCCAGCCGCGCCCAGCCCCCGGTCAGCGCGACGCCCGCGTACGCTAGCACCAGCACCGAGACCAGCGCGCCGAGCTTCGCCCAGCCCGCCCGCTCGCGGTGCTCGAACACGCCGGCGGCCTGCAATTCACCCCGCAACCGCTCTCTGTCGGCCCTGCTGACGACTTTGTCCACGCTGGGACCCTAGTGCGGGCGCCGCCATGAACGCGTCGAGGTAGCGTCACGATTTCGTCAGCCCGCGGCGCGGGCGGCAAACGGCCAGGCAGAGGCTCGATTCGGCGGGGCGGCGAAAGGCCAGGCGGAGGGCTCGATCGACGCCCCCGCTCCTCGCCCGGCCGGCGGCCCTGCCGACGACGCATCCCGGCATGGCGTCGGGCGGCCGAGGCCCGACCCGGCCCCCGGGCAGCCAGGGTGGGCGGGCCGGCGAGCGCGCGAGGCGTTTCGGGCGACTTTCTCTCGCGCCGAGCGGTGCTTCGGCGGCGCCCCGGCGCTCGTGCCGACCCCCGGGGCGCGTCGAGGGGGGCGGGCTACCCTCGACGCCATAGAAAGCCGAATCGAAAGGTGGCCCAAGGGCCCGTGAAGGCGTGTAGCGTGCGGTCCCATGCGTACTGTGCTCGGCGCGTGGCTCGTGGTCCTCAGTGTCTCGTTTGGTGTCGCCTGTGGCGACGATGACGACGGCGGCGCGCCAAAGGCGGGCTCTTCGCAAGGGGGCTCGGGCGGCACCTCGGGGCGCGCGGGCAGCGGCGGCTCCGGCACCGGCGGCAGCGGCACGGGCGGCTCGTCTCAAGGCGCCGGCGGCAGCGGCACGAACGGCGCCGCCGGCTCCGGCGGCAGCGGTGGCGCCGCCGGCTCCGGCGGTGACGCGGGCAATGCGGGCAACGACAGCGGCGGCGCGGGGGGGGCAGGCGGCGATGCGGGGGGCGGCGGCACCGGGGGCTCGGACACGGGCGGCTCGGGTGGCACCGGCGGTGATGGCACCGGCGGCAGTGGCACGGGCGGCAGCGGCACCGGCGGAAGCGGCACGGGCGGCTCAGGGACGGGTGGCAGCGGCACCGGCGGCGACGGCGGTAGCGGCACCGGCGGTAGCGGCACGGGCGGAAGCGGGACGGGCGGCTCGGGCACCGGCGGTAGCGGGACGGGCGGCTCGGGCACCGGAGGTAGCGGCACGGGTGGCAGTGGGACCGGCGGCAGCGGCACCGGCGGCTCGGGCACCGGGGGGAGTGGCACCGGTGGCAGCGGCACCGGAGGTAGCGGGACGGGCGGCTCGGGGACGGGCGGCTCGGGGACCGGAGGTAGCGGCACGGGCGGGACGGGCGGGCTGCCGCCGCTGCCCTTGCCGCCACCGCCGGACGTAGTCGCCTGCGGCACGACGCTCGAGCCGGCGCCCGCGGGCCGCGTCTGCGGCGTCGTCGCGGGGGCGGGGCCGGTGCGGGTGCTGCGGGGCAACGTGGTCGCGCCCGAGAACGTCTACGTGGGCGGCGAGGTGGTGGTGGGCGGCGACGGCGTCATCGCGTGCGTCGGCTGCGACTGCTCGGCCGTGCTCGGCTACGCCCAGGCGACGCGCGTGACGTGCGCCGAGGGCACGATCACGCCGGCGCTCATCAACACGCACGATCACATCACCTTCGCCCAGAACGCCCCCAAGCCCCACGCGGTCAAGTACGACCACCGGCACGAGTGGCGCACGGGCGCCAACGGCAAGCCCCAGATCAACGTGCCCGCGGGCAACGGGGCCGACACGGTGGCGTGGGGCGAGCTTCGCTTCGTGCTGGGCGGGGCGGCCTCGACCGTCGGCTCGGGCGGGGTCAAGGGCATGCTGCGAAACCTCGACCGCAGCCTCGACCAGCAGGAGGGCCTGAACCAGAAGCAGGTGCGCTTCGAGACCTTCCCGCTCAACGACGCGAACGGCGCGCTGCTCACGCAGTGCACGTACAACAACCCCGACACGACCGAGCAGGTGGCGCTCGAAGACGCCTACCTGCCGCACATCGCCGAGGGCGTCAGCGCGCCGGCGCAGAACGAGTTCGCGTGCACCAAGGGCTTCGGCAGCGCGCAGGCCGATTACCTGCAAGAGCCGACCGCGCTGATTCACGGCATCGGCCTGAAGGCCACCGACGCCGCCCTGATGGGCGCCGAGGGCGTCGGCCTCATCTGGTCGCCGCGGTCGAACCTCGACCTGTACGGCGTCACGGCCAACGTCGTCGGGTTCGCCTACCAGGGCGTGCCGATCGCGCTCGGCACCGACTGGAGCGCGTCGGGCAGCTACAACCTCTTGCGCGAGCTCGCGTGCGCCGACTCGTACAACCAGAACAACCTGGGCGGGGCCTTTCAGCCCTACCACCTCTACCGCATGGTGACCGAAGACGCCGCGGCGCTGACGGCGAGCGGCGACAAGATCGGCTCGCTCAAGCCGGGCCTCTTCGGCGACATCACGGTCTGGTCGGCCGCCGGCGGCGTCGAGCCCTTCCGGTCGGTGGTGCAGGCGAACGTGCAGGGCGTGGCGCTCGTGCTGCGGGCGGGGCTCGCGCTCTACGGCGAGCCCGAGGCGGTCGACGCGCTCTCGCCGAGCGCGGGCGTAGGCTGCGAGGCGCTCGACGTCTGCGGGGCGCCGCACAAGGTCTGCGCCCAGCGCGAGTTCGGCAAGACCCTGGCGACGCTGCAGGCGAGCATCGCCGGGGCGCCCGGGGGCGCCTACCCGCTCTTCTTCTGCAACGCGGCGCAGGCGAACGAGCCCTCGTGCGTGCCGTCCCGGCCGGGCGAGTTCACCGGCGTGCCGAGCGCCGACGACGCGGACGGCGACGGCATCGCGAACGCCCAAGACCTCTGCCCGACGGTCTTCAGCGCCCGGCGCCCGATGGACGGCGCCGCCCAGGCCGACGGCGACGGCGACGGCCTCGGCGACGCCTGCGACCCGTGCCCCTTCAAGCCGGGCACCTTCGACTGCCCGCTCGTCAGCCAAGACGTCGACGCCGACGGGGTGCCCGAGCCGGCCGACAACTGCCCCGACGTGCCCAACCCCGACCAGACCGACGCCGACGCCGACGCGAAGGGCGACCTCTGCGACGCCTGCCCGAACGACGAGAACCCCGGCAGCGACCCCTGCCCCCCCCCGCAGGTCACCATCACGCAGGCCAAGGGCCTGCCGAACGGCACCGCCGTCCTGATCAAGGGCGTGGTCGTGAGCGCGGTCGACACGACGGGCTCGACCCGCGGCTTCTGGGTGCAAGACGCGTTCGCCGGCCTCTTCGCCTTCTCCGGCCCCATCGCGCCGACCGCGCTGCCCGGCGACGTCGTCGACCTCGCGGGCACCGTCGGCGAGTTCAGCGGGCTCAAGCAGCTCACCAACCCCGTCGCGACCAAGGTCGGCAGCGCCGCGCCCCCCGCGCCGTTCGTCGTCAGCGCGGCCAGCATCGCCACCGGCGGCCCCGAGGTGGCCAAGTACATGAGCGTGCTCGTGCGCGTCGAGAACGTGAGCGTCACCAACCAGAACCCCGACGCGCCGGTCGACTTCGACGAGCTCGCGGTGACGGGCAACCTGCGGGTCGACGACTTCATCTTCGACTACGACAACGCCAGCTTCCCCGTGGGCACGGCGTTCGCGCAGATCACCGGCCCGCTGCACTTCTCGTTCGGCAACAGCAAGATCTTGCCCCGCAGCGCCGCCGACCTGACCCCCTCGCCCTGATCAGGCGGCGGGTGACCGCGCGCCCGGCGGCGCCTCGCTACGCCGGCCGCCTCGGCCCGGGGGCGCGCGGCGGCCGGGGCGTCAGGCGTCGGGCCCCTCGTCGTCGTCGTCGTCGTCGTCGCTGTCGTCGTCGGGCAGCTCGGGCTCTTGCGCCTCGGGCGGCGGCGTGCGGCCCTCTTTGAGCGCCTTCTCGCGCTCTTTCTCGCGCTGCACCTTGGCCTGCGCGGCCCGCTGGCGCACGGCCTCTTTCGGGGCCACGAGCAGCGTCATCGTGCGGCCCTCGACGTTCGGCCGCGACTCGACGACGGCGATGTCTTCGAGCTTCTGGACGAGCCAGTCGAGCTGCTCGCGCGCCTTCTCGGGGTGCGTGATCTCGCGGCCGCGGAAGCGCACCGTGAACTTGACCTTGTGGGCGGCCTCGATGAAGCGGCGCGCGGCGCGCGACTTGAAGTCGAGGTCGTGGTCGTCGGTCTTCGGCCGCAGCTTGATCTCCTTGAGCTCGGAGTTCATCTGCGTGCGGCTCGCCCGGCTCTTCTTCTTCGCCTCGTCGTACTTGTACTTGCCGAAGTCGAGAATCTTACAGAGCGGCGGCGCGTCTTTCGGGTTGAGCTCGACCAGGTCGAGCCCCCGCTGCCGCGCCACTTTCAGCGCCTCGTGCGTCGGCATCACGCCGAGCAGCGCGCCGTCGGCGTCGACGACGCGCACCTCGGGAACGCGAATGCGCTGGTTGGTTCGGAGGGCGTGGCCCCGCTGGGGCTGGCGAAGATCAAATCGGGATTTACCAAGGGGCATCGTGTCGTGCAGACCTCATGGGTGGGGGAGACAATGCGCCGGCCGGCGCGCGTCGGGGCCTCGGGGGCCGGGCGGCGGGCGCGCCGGGGGGCGGCTTCGGGCGTGCTCGTTTCGCCGCGGGCGCCCCGCCCGTCACGGCGGCGGCGCCTCGGCCAGGCAAGCCCTGCGGCCCGGGCGAGCGCGGCGTTTACCGCGCCCGACCGTCGTACGCAGGGGACGCCGGAGAAAGCACGGGCCGTAGTCAAGCACGCTCACCGGGGGAGTCAAGAAGCCTGAACGGGGCCCTTCGCGCCCGCCCGCGCGCCCTCGTCGCGGGCCCCCCGAGGCAACGTCCGCGCGCCCTCGCCTCGGGCCCCTCGAGGCAACGCCCGCGCGCCCTCGTCGCGGGCCCCTCGAGGCAACGCCCGCGGGCCCTCGCCTCGAGCCCCCGAAGGGGCCCACCCGGCGCCGTGCCGAGGGGCCATACGCCGCGCCGAAGGGCTGCGCTCGGCGCGGCGCCGAGGGTCCGCACGCCGCGCCGAAGGGCTGTGCTCGGCTCGGCGCCGAGCGGCCCGGCGCGGCGCCGAGGGGCCCGCCCGGCGCCGTGGTCCGAGGGGTTCGCCCGGCGCGGCGCCGAGGGGCCGGCCCCGGGGCGCCTCGCCGGAGGGGCCCGCCGCCCCCGCGGCCCGAGCTCGGGCGTGGCGCCCGCCGGGCCGTTCTGGGGTAAAACCACGGGCGAGCGCCGCATGAGCCCGACCCTATCGCGATACCTCTCGTTCTCGCGCGCCGAGTGGGCGCGGCTGCGCGCCAACACGCCGCTCACGCTCGGCGAGGCCGACCTCGAGGCGCTGCGCGGCATCAACGAGGCGCTCTCGATCGACGAGGTGGTCGAGGTCTACCTGCCGCTCTCGCGGCTGGTCAACCTCTACGTGACCGCCTCGCAGGGCCTGCGGCAGGTGGCCGACACCTTTCTCGGCCGGCCGACGGCGCGCGTGCCCTACGTCGTGGGCCTGGCCGGCAGCGTGGCCGTGGGCAAGAGCACGACGGCGCGCGTGCTCTGCGCCCTGCTGGGGCGCTGGCCGACGCACCCGAAGGTCGATCTGCTCACCACCGACGGCTTTCTCTACCCCAACCGCGAGCTCGAGGCCCGGGGGCTGATGGGCCGCAAGGGCTTCCCCGAGAGTTACGACCTGCGGCGCCTCGTGCAGCTTCTCTCGGACCTCAAAGCGGGGCACGCCGAGGTACACGCGCCGGTCTACTCGCACCAGGCGTACGACATCGTGCCGGGCCAGGCCCAGGTGATTCGCCAGCCCGACGTGCTCATCGTCGAGGGCCTCAACGTCTTGCAGCCCGGCCCGCCGGGCGCCTCGGCCAAGCCCTTCGTGTCCGACTTCTTCGACTTCTCGGTCTACGTCGACGCCGACGAGGACGACATCGCGCGCTGGTACGAAGAGCGCTTCTTGCGCCTGCGCGAGACCGTCTTCACCGACCCGCATTCGTACTTTCACCGCTACGCCGCGCTCACGCCCGAGCAGGCGCGGCAGACGGCGCGCTCGATCTGGCGCGAGATCAACGGGGTGAACCTGCGCGAGAACGTCTTGCCGACCCGCGAGCGGGCGCACCTCGTGCTCGAGAAGGGCCCCGACCACGCCGTCCGCGCCGTCAAGCTGCGCCGGCTGTAGCGCCGCCCCCGCCCGGGCGGGCGCGCTCGCGCGGGGCCCCCCGGGCGGGGTGGTTTCCGGTGGCCGCTGAGCCGATATGCCAGCGTTCGGCTTTCTCACCCCTCCGCCTCGTCTTCGCCCCCCTCCGGCCCCGCCTCGCCGCCCGGCTCGCCCGCCGCCTTCTCTTTGCGCGCGCCGCCCGTGTGCCACGCCACCAGCGGCGCGAGCAGCGCCTCGGCGAGCGAGCGCGCCGCGGGGTCGCCCAGATCGTCGCCCGCGTCGGCGTGGGCCGTGACGCGCAGCACGTAGCTGCGTAGCGACGTGACGAGCGCGTCGAGCGGCTCGCGCACGCGCGCGCCCGCCTTGACCTCGGCCCGACGCTTGGTCACCTGCAGCGCCTCGCCGTACGCCTCGAACGTGTCGCGAATGGCCTCGACGAAGGTCTCGCCCCCGAGCACCCTGATGGGTTCGGTGTGCTCGGGTAGGTCGGCCCGGTCGAGCAGCTTTTGCACCTCGGCCCACTGGGTCACGAAGGGCGCCTGCGTGAAGCCGAGCCCGAACGGATACAACTTGTCGAGCAGGCGCCGCGCCATCGCCGCCTTCTCGGCCCAGGGCCCCGGCGAGGGCAGCCTCGCCCACCCCTGCAGAAACCCGTGAAAGGCCCCGCACGCGGCGTCGACCCGCACGTCGGCCGCGAGGGCCGCGCTCGGATCGAGGGCCTTGACCTCCTCGAGCCGCACGCGCGACGCGCGCAGCGCCTCGACGGAGCTCGAGAGGCGCTCGGCGGCCTTGGCCAGCGGCAGGGTCAGCTGCGCGCGGTGGTCGTCGGCGACCGTGAGCAGCCGGGTGCTCAGCGCGACGGCGTTGGGCGCCGAGAGGTGGGGGAGCGAAACGAGCGAGGGGGTCGAGTACGAGCGAGCCATGACGAAGGGTCTTTCGGAGGTGAGGGGTTGGTCGAGGGCGCTTGGTCGACGCCCTTCTGTCTTCCCTTCGGCCTGCCTCGACCCCAGTTGCTCGCCCCGAGACGAATTCGTCAGGCCGGGGTGATTTTCTCGAAAACCTGCGCAAAACCGCCTGAGAAAGCGCCGGTCGCCCGGTCTCGACCGCAAAAAAACGCTCGGCGAAGCGTCACCCTGCCGGGTCGACGCTCGAAAAAGCGCTCGGCGAAGCGCCCCGGCGAGGTCGCGACCGACCCGAAAACGCTCGGCCAAGGGGGGGCGCGACGGTCCGGACCGTCGCGAACGCGCCTCCGCGAGCGTTTTTCGGCCGGGCCGACCGGCTCGGGGGGGCATTCTCGAGCGTTTTTCGGTCGGGCCGACCGTCTCGAAGGTGCACTGTTGGCGCTTTTCGGTCGGGCCGACCCGCTCGAGAGCGTTCCGAGAAGGTCTCCTGGTCGAGCTGACCCCCTCGGGGCGCTTTGGAAAGCGCTTGGGGCAGGTCGTACCCTCCCCCCGGGGTAGAGGCAGCGTCGGCACCGGCGGCGCCCGCGCCCCGCCCGAGGGCGGGGCGACCCAGCCGAGGAGCCTGGCCGAAGCGCCGGGCTTTGCTCTCCGTTCGAAGGGGGCTCGCCGCAGCCCAGGCTTTCGAGGGCGTTTCGAAACGCGCCCGGCTTTCTGCCCCCGGCTGAAGCCGGGGGCAGCGGACGCCCGCTCGTGCCACGCGGAAGCGGGCCGGTTCGGAGAGCCAAGCCCGCCCCCTCGCCGGGGGCCGGGCTCCCCCGGGCTTCGTCTTCGGGGCGAGCGCGCGACGCGGCGCGCGGCGCGAGAGCCCTGCCTCCGGCAGGGCTTTGCGAGCCGTTTCCGCGGGCGTTCGCTGCCCTCGGCTTCAGCCGGGGGCCGCCCGCTGGCGGCCGGCGAAGGCGCGGGCTTCGAGGCCTTCGCCGCCGCGGCCCGAGAGGGCCTCTCGTTCACACCGCCGGTCTTCTTCGCTGCCATCGGAGCCTCGTTCTCGACGCTTCGGTTCCGGGAAGCGCCCCCCACCAAAGCGGCCCTCCCCTCCCCTCGTGCCGCCCCGGCCGCCCATCCGCGACGATGGGCGGCACGGGCTGCGACAAAGCGGGCCAGCCTCTTGCCTTCGGCTCCGCCGTCGGGGCACCGTAGGCGCGTGAAGGGCGCCCGCCGAAGCCCTCAAGGGCCTGCCGACGTCGGCCGTGCCGATCTCGACGCGGCGCTCGAAGCCCTCGACGTCGACGAGCTACGAGCGTTCCTCGTCGAGGCGCTCGAAGCCCTCGACGAAGGCCCTCGCCTTCGGCTCCAAACCTCGCTTTTGCAACGGGCCGCCACGAGGAACGCCGCCCCGCGCCTGGGCGCGGCGTCACCCCCGGCAGCGGGGACGGTCGCAAACGCCTCGCCGCCCGCCTCACGCCCACGCCAAGGCCCGCTCGCGCCACCCCCTGCGCCCCCCACGAGCCCCACTCCGACGAGGCTCGCCTCGCCCTCGGGCAGCGTCGCCCCCCAGCGCACCGCCTTCGACTATCTCGCCGAGGTCGGAGCCCACCTCGCCGCCGGGCGGGCCGACGACGCCATTCGATGCGCCGAAGCCTCGCTCGCCATCTGGCCCCACGGGCTCAAAGGCCGCTTTCAGCGCAAGCTCGGCGAGGCCTACGCCGCCAAAGGCCAGCCCGACCGCGCCGTCGAGGCCGTCTGGATGGGCTTTCTCGACGACCCCGAGCCCGAGACCTTCCGCACGCTGCGACGACGGGCCAAGGAGGCGGGGGCCTGGCCCGCCTGGCGGCAGCGGGCGATCGACCACCTCGCCATCGAGCACCCGCAGGCGAAGAAGGCGGCGTCGGCGCTGGTCGAGATCTTCTTGTTCGAAGGCAAGCCGCTCGACGCGCTGCGCGAGGCCCGACGGCGCCCCATCTTTCCGCGCGCCTGGCTCGTTCTCGCCGGCGGCCTCGCGGCAGAGCACCCGCGCGAGGCGCTCGCCGTCTTCGACGAGAAGGTCGTGCCCCAGTTCACGAGCACCCCCTCGCGCCAGCGCCTCGTCGACATCGTCAAGGTTCTGCGGGCGCTGCAGCAGGGGGCCGAGCAGGCGGGGTTGGGCGAGGGGTTCAAGGCGCTCGTGGCGAAGATTCGTCGGGACTTCGAGAGGAAGCCGTGGCTGATGGAGGTGCTCGCGAAGGAGGGCTGGGCGGAGAGCGCCGGACGAGGTGGCGCCTCGAGATGACCCGTTCGTCGTGCCCGATGGGGTGCACGAGAACGGCACGCGACCAGCCGTCATTGAGCGCCACGCGTCGGGGCACGACGGGGGTTGCGTTCGCCGGGCTTCGTGACCCATGCTCGAGGCATGATCAGCAAGCGCGTGGCGAAGGTCATCACGTGGGACGGTCAGCAGGTGCCGCCCGAGCTGCGCGAGCTTCCGCCCGGGCAGTACGCGCTCGAGCCGGTCGATGACGGGGCCCTGACCGAAGAGCAAGACGCCGGGCTCGAGCAAGGGCTCGCCTCGCTCGATCGGGGCGAAGGGCGTCCGGCCGGCGAGGTGGCCGAGCGCTTGCGCGGGCTCATCGCGAAGCGGCGCGCGGGGTGACCGTCCTCTTCTCGCCCGAGGCCGAGCTCGACCTCGCCACGACCCTCGAGCACCTCGCCGAGCGCAACACCGACGCCGCCGAAGCGCTTCGGCTCGACGTGTTTCGGCAGCTCTCGCTCCTCGACGAGGGCGCGGTCGACGGTGCCCTCACGACGCTCCGAAGCGGGCGCCGCGTCCGGCGATGGTTGGTCTACCCGCTCTGGGTCTATTATCGGCGCCAGGGCAGCGTGCTCGAAGTCGTGCGCGTATACCACCACGCGCGCCGGCCGCTCGAGCGCTGACGCCACCCGCCTCGCCGCGGGCGTCCTGACGCCGGCGCATCGGCTGGCGGCGCGACCCGCGGTGCTGTCCGGTCGACGTGCTCGGCGCCCCTGACCCCCGGTTGCATCGTCGTTCGGGTAGCCAAACGTGCAACCTGGCCCCCCTGCGCCGCGCCCGGCCCGCCGCCCCGCCGAGGTCGGGCGGGCCGAAGCCTGACCGTTCTGCACCAACGGAAGCGTTGCCCGACCTAAGCCAGACCCTTCGCCCGGAGACGGATCCGTCCCCTCCCCCATCGTCTGACCGTTCGTTCGAAACCCCGCCGGGCCCGACCCAAAGCCGGACCGTTCGAAATTCGCCCCTAAACGCCCCCGCCAGAACGGTCGGGCTTCGATCGGCCATCGAATTCGTTGCCGACCGAAGGGTCGGGCTTCGATCGGCCATCGAATTCGTTGCCAGCCGAAGGGTCCGGCTTCGATCGGCCAACGGATCCGTTCGAAACCGAAGGGTCTGGCTTGGGTCGACCAACGAATTCGTTAGGGCCGAACGGTCTGGCTTTGGCGAGCGCTCGGATCGACCCCCCGGCCCCCCTCCGGTCGCCCCCCCCTGCCCTACCCCGGCCCCCCCTTGCCCTCGCGGGGGGTTGCCTGGCGGCACGGAGGCGGTCGGCCTGGGACGCCCGGCCCCCTGCTCTCGCGGGGGGTTGCCCTGGCGGCACGGCGGCGGCCGGCCTGGGCGGCCCGACCCCCTGCCGTCGCGGGGTTTTTTGGCCATCGGACCGACAAAGCGCGAGGGAGAGAAAAAAAGATCGGCGGCGTTAGCAACCGGCCCGCGGGGCGACCGAAGGGACTTTCAGAAGCCCCAAGGAGCCGACCATGACCCTGCCGACCTACCGCCCCACCACCCCCACCACGCTCATTCAACCCATCTCCCGCCACGAGGCCGCCGAGGCCTACGCCCGGGCCCGCCCTGACCTCGACGCCCTGCGCCCCGAGGAGGTCGGGCGCATCACCGCCAACATCGCTGTCGTTCTCTCGATCGTGCTCGGCGCGCTGGTTCACCTCGAGGCGCTGATGCCCATCATCGCCACGCTGCCGCTGCTCGACCTCGCCACCCTGCGCAAGCTACGCGACTACGTCTACACCCTTTACTACGTCGATCTGATGGCCCTGCTCGCGGCCGAGGGCGCCGCCGACGTGCCCACCCTGCTGGCCGAAGCCACGCCCATGCGCGAGCGAATGCTCTCGGTCGCCGAGGGCATGGCCAAGTACGGCCTGGTCGACGCCGAGCGGGTGGCGGCGATTCGTAGCGGCCTCGGCCACCTCGACACCGCCCGCGATCTGGGCGCCCTCGCCGAGCTCTTCGGCGGCCTGCCCCCCGAGCACCAGGCCCGCCTGCCCGTGCCCGCCGCCGAAGTCGACCGCGCCGCCGAACTGAGCCTGCAACTGCTCGCCGCCCTCGGCCGCCGGCACGTCGGCTCGGACGGCGCGGGCCTGCCGACCCGCTACGACGACGACAAGGCGCGGGCGTTTCGGCTGGTGGTGCGCACCTACGACCTGGGGCGTCGCGCGGTGTCGTACGTGCGCTGGCACGAAGGCGACGCCGACCTGCTCGTGCCGTCGCTCTTCTCGGGCAAGCGCCGCCGCAGCCCCGCGGCCGACGAGCCGGGCCCCGACGGCGCCCCGACCGCTCCGCCCGCGCCCGAGGGCGAGGGCGACCCCGGCGTGTAGCGGTCGCCCCTCGCCTCGGCGCCCCGCCCCGGCCGCCTCCACGACGCTCGGCCGCTCGCCCACCCTCGCCCTCTCCCCCCGAGAGAAGCGCCGAGGGTGAGGGCGCCCCCCCCAACGTCGCCGCGAGCCCCGGCCGAGGGCCCGCATGGCCCGCGCCTGGCTCGCCTTGACGGCTGCGTTGCCGATTCGTTATTACGTTTATTTGTGACAAAGTTCGTAGCCGCCAAACGTCGCCTTGGTTGGTTCGCGGCAGCCCCCGCAGCGTGCAAGGGCGACGCCCCCGAGGGCGCCTCCACCGCCGGCTCGGGCGGCTCGGCAACGGGCGGCTCGGCGGACCTCGGCGGCGGGGGTTCGGGCGGGGCGAACCGTGCGGGCGGCTCGGCCGGCGCTGGGGGCATCGCGTGCGACGCACCCCTCGCCGCGTGCGGCGGCGCCTGCATCGACCTCCGCGCCGACCCGACCCATGGCGGCGCGTGCGGGCGTAGCTGTCTGGGCGCGGCCTGCGTCGCGGGGGCGCGCAGCCCCGAGGCGCTCACCTCGGTCGGCAAGGTCGCTCTGTACGCGCTCGCCGACGACGGTACCTACGTCTGCTGGGCCTCGCCCGCGTACAAGGCTGGCGCCCACTCCGCGATGCGCCGAGCGCCCAAGGCTTTGCTGGAAGGGGCCAGCGGAGAGGCGTTCCCCGGCACCACCATCCAAACACATTCGCTCGCGTTCGCGGAAGGCAAGCTTTAAGAAATTTGCACAAATCACACCTCAGACACCATTCGACCCAAATCGCACAAAGCCCGAGTTTCCACACTACGCGCGACGATGCCAACAAAGTTCAAGCATGACTGGGTAGCGCCGCGCGGGCGCGCCGTGAGGCTGCCGACCGCGCGCGTCACCGCCGACCGCGCGCCCGTGCCCGCCGTCGTCGTCGTTCACGCGGCGAAGATGAAGGAGCCCTGGTGCTTGGCGACCTCGCTCGCCGAGCGCACGGCGCAGGACGTCATCGCCCTCTACGGGAAGAGATTTTCGATTGAAGAAACGTTTCGAGACGAGAAAGATATCCACTTCGGCTTGGGCCTGTCCGCGACGCACGTCGGCTCGTGCGACCGGCGCGACCGGCTGCTCTTGCTCGCGGCCATTGCCCATGCCCTGCTGACCTTGCTGGGCGCGGCCGCGGAGAAG
The DNA here is from genome assembly GCA_035762175.1 of Polyangiaceae bacterium. GTDB lineage: Bacteria > Myxococcota_A > Polyangia > Polyangiales > Polyangiaceae > DASTPP01. The sequence goes on from DASTPP010000345.1 coordinate 15,347, forward strand.
GTCGGCTTGGATCGGGAGTTTCAAACCAGCCCCAAGCGCGGTCGAGCGCTCTCGCTCTTCGGTCAAGGCACCTTCTGGTACGGCGCCCTGCCGAACATGAAAGATGAGAAGGCGCTTCGGTTGATGACTGCCTTCGACGAGCGATGCGAGAACATGCCATCTTCCGCCAAATTTTCGGGATCCTATGAGGGGGTGACTCAGGGTCATGGCGGCACGGCGGGGGTGGAGGGAGTTTGGCAAGACGTCTTCTGCGTCCGCCCGTGCCCTTTTTCAACCTGCCGGGAGAGCGCAACCTCGCGCAATTGCCCCGAGAACTGCACCCTGTTCAAAATGGAAAAATCATTCAAATTCAAATGCCTTGCATGCGCAAGGCCGCTCACGGTGGGAAGCGAGCATGCGTCGCATTAAATCCAGGCAAATGTGCGCCCCCGATCGTCCGCGGGAGTTTTTATGTGGATATTTCTTGAGCCCTATTATCGCAGCGACAATTCCGTTGTGGAGGACGCTCAGTCTACGTGGCAAGACCGGAGGCCGGATTCTTATCTCAATGGAAAGTATGTCCACGTGGGTGGTTGGAAATTTCGGAAGCTCGGCAAATTTGGAAAAATGAGTGGCGATACGTATACATGGAATCAGGCGCGCGACGAACTGAACCAAGATCGACAGACGCGGTCTTCTAAAATCATCGACCAGGCGGTTTCAATAGAGGATTGGCCACAGCCGCGACCGGTGAGCAATTTGACGCTCTACGGCCTCGTGGTCGCCCCGGCGATAGTCGTGATATACAACAAAGACAGATACAGCCAACAAAGCACTAAAGGAGAAGCGGTCCAGGTACTCTTCGAATCCACTCCAATGGAGGGAGGCGACGGTGTCCGATGCATCAAGCATCTCGAGGGAGGGCCGCCTGCTGCCTTTGAGGTGAAAGGCCTTAAGCTGTACCCAAAATCCAGGAATCCCATCCATGGCAGAATTCTATACTACCTGGGAGAAGAACCAGAAAAGACGACGACGCGTGGCAGGAAGCTATTGGAGAAAGGAAAGACGAAGAGTCGAATTTACCGGGTCGAGTCCCATAATATCAAGGCCTGGGAGCCCGTCAGGAAGAGGCACCCCACTCAGGTCAAGCTCATGGGGAGCCCCGCTGCCAAAGCCGTCAGAGAAGCGGGCGTTTCCTTGTATCGTGAGAGAATGTGGCACTGGTGTCACCTCATTGCGCACAGCATGGGGGATCACAACCGCCCTCAGGACCCAGACAACCTCGTAGCCGGCTCCGCCGCCTGCAATGGTGACATGGCGCTTCTGGAATCTGTAATAAAGGTGCTAATCAAGGAAAAAAAAGTCATGAACGGGTTGTCTCTGCAAGTGACGGCGGACCTGGTCAAGGACACAGCTCACGTGGCTATGCAGATTAACTACAAAGTCACAAACGACGAAAATGGTGCCTCGTCCGTCTTCTCTTTCGATGCACTTGACGTCAACAGGTCGCCCATTCATCTCGCGGATATTTATGCGGCCAAGCTGGCTGACGATCTCAAGCTGCCTTGTGACGAATCGCAGCGTGCCGATTTGATAAAGGAACTCACGGGCGAAAGGCACAGACGTATTCCTTCTCCTTTGCGCGACGACGGTGCCCCGATGCATTCTCCATTGCCGCTTGTCGATACCTGGTTCCCCCAGACTCATTCTTCACAGCCAAACACGCCTGTTAATAGCCCAACGACGTCTGCGCCTCTCCAAAGCTCATCAAAATCCGATCAGCGCGAACCACAGGTTGCCAAGGAGGGTTGGCGGATGTCAGTCAAAGTCAAAAAATTTAAGTTTTTTGAGTGACAGATGCTCGCTTCGTTGTTTACGACGGTGGGGTGACCCCAGGGCGAGCGCATCTTATGCCTCGGCAATTCCTGCCTTCAGCACCTTCTCCAGGTGCTCCTCGTTCCACCCCAGGGCGGGCGCATCAAAAGGTGTGTAATTTCCAGCCCGTAGCCTGCTTCGGCTCGCCTGCGCCCTTGAAGTGCTTCCCCGAGAGAGACGCGGGGCGGCGCCGCGGCCGCGCTGAGATCGTGCGTGCGGATGAGGACACTGGCAACGGAGCCTCGGAACGCAAGTGCCTGGACTTGCCTGCTCTTTGGTGCGCCCGCCCTGCCTGATGGGGTAGTCGCCTGGGGCGAGCCTGCTGGGCGATCACCCGCCGGGACAGGGTAGACCGAAGAGGTACCGTGAGAGGCCCGCTGCCCGCTTGGCAGACAGAACCGAGCGCTGAGCGGAGGGGTCGATTTTTTTCTCCCGCCCCTCTCCGACGTTGTCCGCTCGCCGGGCCGGCATTGGGCCGCGTGCGGTCGCTGGCAGCAGCGCTGCCCCGAGCTACACACCGCCCCTCACCGCGCTACCCGATAGACCACGCCGTCGCCCGCGCTGGTGGGCACGACTTGCGTGATGTCGACCGTCCCCGCGTCGGCGAAGTAGACGTACTGGTCATCAACCAGCACGTACGCCGCCCCGAAAGGGTTGCCCTCGTAGCTCTCCGCCTTGGCCTCGACCTCGCCCAACAGCAGCGGCTCGCCATCGTCGGGGCCCTTGCGCCAGGCCTTGAGCCGCCCCGCCTGCGCCGTCAGCACGTACAGGGCTGCCTCGCCCGCGGCCCCGCCCGCGCCGGCCGCCCCGCCGATGCCGCCCGCCCCGCCCGCGCCGGCCGCCCCACCGGCCCCGCTCGCGACCACCACGGCGAAGCCCTCGACGGTGCCGCGGCGCCGGCGACGCGGTTAGCACCCTCGAGGGAGCTTCCCGACCATCCGGAACCGGCGCTCGAGCACTGCCTCCTCGAGGCTCGTAGCCGCCGCCGCGTCGGCCCCCTTGGGCGCTTTGCCGATCCACGCCCCCTCGGGATCGGGTCGCGGTGTGACGATCGGGAACTCCGGATCGCCCTCGTCGATCATGGCGAAGAACCGAATCAGCACCTTCGGGTCGCCGTCGATCGTGACGAGCCCCGGTGTCTGGAGGACGTCCTTCAAGCTGAGCTCGCCGGCGATGAGCGCGTCGAGTGTCCTTCGCGCGAGCGTGATGCTGACCTGGACACCGGAGATGGGGGTGGCGGACAGCACGTGCGTCGTGGTCATGGCGCCGTTGCTGACTTCGGCCAGCATGCGCTCGGGGTCCGCGCCATGCTCGGGCACGATCACCCACAGCGTCCGGCTCGGGTTCCGACTCGCCTGCGGGCCATTGAGCCGCGCCGCGATCGCGTCGAAGATCATCTCGAGCGTCATCGCGCTCACCATGCTCGGATCGGACGACGCGGCCTCGGGCGTCGGGATCCCGATGCGCAGCTCCCGCGCGCCCATGAGGTAGAAGTTCCGCCACGGCCCGGACTCGGCTTGATAACCGAGTTGTTCCAGCACATCGGCCTGGAACGCCTTGGCCTCTTCGTTATCGGGCTCCGTGAAGAGGAGCTTGTTCATGAGCTCGGCCGCCCAACGGTACTCCCCCCGTTCCGCGGCTCGCCGCGCCGCGCTCAGGACCACGGTCGGTCCGCCCATGAGCTTCACGTATTTCGGACTGCTCTCGCGCGGCGGTAGCGCGTGGAGGTTGGAGGGGTTTCCATCGAACCACCCCATGTAGCGATCGTATACCCCCTTGACGTTGTGGCTGACCGTTCCATAGTACCCGCGGCAGGACCATTCCCGGTCCAAGGCCTCGGGCATCTTGAAGACCTCGGCGATCTCGACGCCGGTATAGCCCAGGTTGAGCATCCGCAGCGTCTGATCGTTGAGGTAGCGGTACATGTCCCGCTGGTGCCGCAAGAACGTGGCCACCTCGTTCTTCTCTTTGCTCCCTTCTTCGTTCCACTTCGTGTTCCAGACCGGCCAGTGGTGTGAAGCGAAGAGGACTTCGGCGGCATCGCCGTAGCGCTGGAGCGTCTCGTTCATGTACTTCGACCAGAGCAGAGCGTCGCGCACCCGCGCGCCGCGCAGCGTCTGGATGTTGTGCATGGTGTGCGTCGCGTTCTCCGCGGTGCAGAAGGCCTTGAACTGCGGGAAGTAGAAGTCGAACTCCGCGGGAGCCTCGGCGCCCGGGGTCATGTGGAACTCGATCTCGACCCCATCGACCCGGTGCCGCTTGTCCGAGTCGATGATCTCGTTGGGCCTCACGATCGACACCCTGCCGATCGACTGCCCCTTGCCGAGGCCGCCGTCCACCTGGCCCCTGATCCCTTTATGCAGGTAGGGGCCGTACATATATTGGGCACGGCGGGTCATGGCGACGCCCGCGTAGACGTTCTCGCTGACGGCGTGCTCGAGGAAGCCCTGGGGTGCGATGACCTCCACGGACCGAGCCTCCACCTGAGCTTCGCTGATGACGCCGAGGACACCGCCGAAATGGTCGACGTGGCTGTGCGTGAAGATGACGGCCTTCACCACGGCGTCGCGGCAGTCGAAGTGCTCCTTGAACAGCCGAAGGCCGTCGGCGGCGCACTCCACGGAGATCAGCGGGTCGATGACGATCAGCCCCTCGTTCCCGCGGATGATGGTCATGTTCGACATGTCGAACGCCCGGATCTGATACACGCGGCCCGGGATCACCTCGTACAACCCATTGGCCAGGTTGATCTTGGCCTGCCGCCAGAGGCTCGGGTTCACCTCGAAAGGCGCGTCCGGATCGCCATCCAGAAATTCCTTGTAGGGCTGCAGGTCCCACACCGGCCTCGCGTCGTCGCCCCCGGACATGATCCTGAGGGGATTCCATGTCTCGAGGAACCCGCGCTCCCTCGCTTCACGATACTTCTCCGCTTCGGACGGGAGCTCGAATGGAAGATGCTCTTTTACCCTTTGGTTCGCCTCCGTGGTGTAGCGAGATGCAGGCTTCGGGCTCAGATCGATGTCTTTGTCTCTGGTGATCGACATGGGTGCGCCTCGATCTTGTAGGTTTCGCTCTAGTCACGAGCGGGTCCAAGTAGTGAACTGTCGCACTGCCGCACTGCCGCGCTGCCTCTCTTCCGAGCGCTGCGCCGAAGGTAACCGTTTAACCAATCAACCCCCCCAAATCCCGCTGGGTTTCATGGCCTAGAGGCAATTGTTGCCCATGTGGGCTTCTTGTTGGCAAAATGTGGACTACGGTAGCTTTGTCGCTGGCCAGATTTGGCTGCGTGATTGGCCGAGCGGGTACCGCCGAAGTACGATCTCATTTTTCGAACCGACTGTGCGGTGATAATCGATAAAAGATAGGGAGCTCGGCGTTCGGCGGCCGTTTCCAGTTTCAACGGAAGGCGCGGGGCGCCGTGCCCGGGGCAATGCCAGCGAGCCGGGCCGAGGCGCGCCGGCGCCCGGCCGACCCCCGCTTGGATTCCCTGTGCGCCGTACCTGACCGCCCTCTCGACCGTGCTCGCGCTTTGCTCGGTCGGCCAGGCGGGGCTCAACCTGCTCGCCCAAGGGCAGCCGGCGCCCTGGGGCGTGCTCGCCGCCACCTGCCTGGCCGACTGGTATACGGCACGCCGACGACGTCGCGCCGGAGCGCTCCCGACGGCTCTGGGCGATTGACCCTTCCGGGGTATCAACGGCCCACGCGAAGTGCCAGCGAAAAACTTCCTACGACACTACAATGGCAAGGTGCGAGCTCGTGCCAGGTTCTGCCCCCGAAGCCGCGCGGCAGCGCCCATGCCACCCGCGCCCATCAGCGGCACTCCGCCCGCCCCCGCGGCGCTCGCCTCGGGGCAGCGTGCGTCCTGATCCACGCGGCGGGTGACCTTGCGCGGCCCCGGACTGGAAGTCCGGGGCACGGGGTGACCCGCTCGAACGGACCGCAAAGCCCGGCCCTCGCTGGGGCCGGGCTCGCGCGCCGCGAGCCGCTCGCGCGCGCTCGCCCGGGGGCCGACGCCCGCGGGAGCCCGGCCCCAGCGAGGGCCGGGCTTGGCGCGCCGGATCGGGTCGAGGCCGCGCGGCACGAAGGGGTTACCCCGTGCCCCGGACTTCCAGTCCGGGGCCGCGCAAGGTCATCCGCCGCCTGGATGAGGCTTGGCGGAAGCCCACCGGGTCGTTGACGTGGCCGCCAGCGCAGCCCGCCCAGACGCCGCCTGCCAGGAGCGCCAGGCCCCCCCAGTGCGAGCCTTTCACTTGGCGACCCGGTAGACCACCCCGTCGCCTTGGCTGGTGGGCACGACTTGAGCCGTGTCGACGGTGCCGACGTCGGCGAAGTAGACGTACTTGTCGTCGACCACGACGTGCGTCGCGCCGAAGGGCGGGCCGGCAGGGTAGAAAGGGTCGGCCTTCGCCGTGACCTGGCCGAGCAGAAGCGGCGCGTCGTCGTCGGGGCCCTTGCGCCAGGCCTTGAGTTGGCCCCCTTGCGACGTCAGCACGTACAGTGCCGCCTCGCCCGCGGCCCCGCCCGCGCCGGCCGCCCCGCCGATGCCGCCCGCCCCGCCCGCGCCGGCCGCCCCACCGGCCCCGCCCGCGACCACCACGGCGAAGCCCTCGACGGTGCCCCGGCCCCCGAACTCGGCCCGCGGCACCTCGGTCGGCGTCGCCTTCGGCCGTGATTGCACCGTGCCGACCGCCCGATCGGCCCAGTAATAGCGCCCGCCCGCGAGCTCGACGGCGACGACGTTGGTGCCGCTCGCCACCGCCTCGGCCGTGCTCGGCGCCGTCACCAGCCGGCGCACCTCGCGCGGCACCCCCGCCAGCCAGTATGGCCTCGCCTCGCCGTCGACCGCGAGCCAGCCGACGCTGCTCTGCCCCAGCACGTTCGGCGAGACGACGCCGGTGCCGTTGCTGGCCTTGCCGCGCACGGCTGCGTCGTTCGCCACTGTCCAGTAGACCTTGCCGCCCGCGACGGCCACGTGCTGCACGTTGAGTTGCCCGGCTGCGACCGGCGGGTTGTCGGGCAAGGCAGAGCCAGGCGTGCCCGAGAAGAGGTTCTGGTTGCTGTCGGCCGGCCCCGTCCCGAGGTCGCCCCAGAAGAGCTTGCCGCCGGCGAAGGCGAGCGAGCGGGCGCGCACCTCGGTGCTGCCGAACAGCGACTCGACCGCGCCCCCACCCGCCTTCGCCACGCGGCGCACGCGCGAGCGGAAGGCCGCGTCGTTCGCCTTCACCGCCGGCGAGACCCAATACAGATAGCTGCCGTCGTCGGCCAGCGCGTACGGCGCCACCTCGTTCGTCGCCAGCGCCTCGGGCACGCACGCGCCCTGCACGCAGAGCGCCGCGCCGAGGCACCTGCGGCCGCAGATGCCGCAGTTGTCGGCGTCAGCCTGCACGTTGCGGCACGCCGCGCCACACGCAACCTCGGGGAGCGTACACACGAGCCCGCCGCCGCCCCCCGCGCCGCCCGCGCCCATCGTCGAACCGCCCGCGCCCGCCGCCCCGACGGCGCCCGCCGCACCCCCGGCGCCGCCCGCACCGCCGCCCATCGTGCCCGCGTTGTAGGCCTCGCAGCGCGCCAGCTCGTCGCCCGTGAGCCCGCTGCAGCCGAGAATCTTCGCGTCGAAGTCGCACGCGGCGGCGCCCGCAAGCCCCGCCGCCGCGAACAGCGCCGCCCCCGCCGCCCACTGAGAACCGTCTGCTCGCCGCATTCGAGCCCTCCGAGCCAGGTTTCTCACGCCGGCGGCCCCCCTTCAGAAGCGTACGCCGAGCTTCAGGCCGGCGCCGCCCGGCCGCACCTCGGGTTGCCAGAGCCAGCCCACCGGCGACACGCTACCTTTCGCGGACGGGCTCGCCCGCGCCGACGGGGTGAACAGCAGGTACGCCCCGGCGCCCGTCAGCGCGGCGCCCGCCCCGTAGAGCACGTACTGCAGCACCCGAGCGGTCGACGCCGCGCCGCACCGGTCTCTGATCTGCAAAGGGCTCGCCGCCTCGGGCTGCGGCGAGCTCACGTCGCGCTCGGCGGCCTCGCACATGTCATCGCCCCGAGCGCCGCGGCTGTACGCGACGAACGCCGGGTCGGACGCGAAGTCGTCGTCGAAGCTCTTCACCCGCATCGACATCGCCGCCCCGGCCCCGATCGACGCCGCCCCCGCCGCCACCGCCGCCCAGCCCCACGCGGCTCGCGCGCGGCCACGCGCCGGCTCGCTCGGCGCCGCGGGCGCCGGCGGAGGGGGCGCGGGCGGCGCCGCGTCCGGCTCGACCACCGACGCCACCGTGCGCCGCCCCGCCACGATGCGCACCCGCGCGTCGGCCAGAACTTTGGCCCCCTCGCGCACCTCGACCAGGTGCTCGCCCTCGCCCAACGTCAGCTCGACCCCCGGCTCGTAGGGGCCGCGCGCTTGCCCGCCGACGTATAGCTCGCCCGCAAGCCGCGCCGGCCCGATCAGCGTCACGTCGCCCACCCGCCCGGGCGTCGCCAGCTTGCGGTACAGGCGCTCGCCGACGAGTTGGCGCCGGTCGGGCTCGTAGGGCAGCGTGAGCACCCGGTCGGGCTCGCCCTGCTGCCAGAAGTGCACGCGGGCGTAGGGCTTGCCGCCGTCGCTGTAGACGTAGCCCCAGAAGTAGCGCTTGACCCCGAGCCGCTCGCCGATGCGCTGCAGGCACCTGGCGTCGAAGGCCAGGTCGGTCATGTCGTTGAGCGGCGTGCGCAGCGTGCGCAGCGCGCACTTGACCTGGTACGCCGTCGCCACGAGCGGCTGGCTCTCGCCGCCCAGCGTGTACTCTTCCGAGTCGAGAACCTGGCCCCGCAGCACGTTCGTCAGCGTCTTGGCCGCGTGCTCGTTCACGGTGTCGGCCTCGAGCGCGACGACCGCCACCGCCTCGGTGGTGGGCCCCATCGGGGCCGCCCGGGCCGCCGTCGAGGCGGCGAGCGTGGCGAGCGCGAGCCGGGCCCCCCGCCCTCGCACGCGCCGGCTCAAGGCCCCCTCCGGGCGCTCGGCAAGAGGGTGCGGGCCTCGGCGACGCAGCGCACGTCACCGACCAGGTGGCAGAGGCTGATCAGCTCGCGCAGCTCGTCGGCCGACGCCCGCCCGCTGCGCATGCGTGCCGCGAGCCGGGCGCGCCGCCCGCCGCCCCTCGACGCGAGGGCGCCCTCGTTCGGAGCCGGCTCGGCCATCGCCTTCGCCAACGGCGTCGCCGTCAGCGGCGGGGCGGAGGCGACCACATACGGCTCGGGGCCCGCCTCACCCGTCGCCGCCGCCGGCACCTCGGCGTCGCTCGGGGGCGGCGCGCCCGCTACCTCGACCGCCGCCGCGAGCGGCCCAGCGCCCGACAGCCCCGGCAAGGGCGCTTGCAGCCCGACCGTCGCCCCCACGGCCGCCGCAGCCACCACCGGAAAGAGCAGCGCCGACCACTGGCGGCGCGAGCGCGCTGGCGTGACGTCTGCTTGCGGCGTGCCCTCGTCGGCCACCCGATCGGGCTCACCGGGGCGATCGCGCCCCTCGGGCGGGCCCTCGGCCGCCGCCGACTCGGCCTCGCCGGCCGCCCCCTGGGGCCCGCGAGCCCCCGCGTCGGCTCGGCTGCCGGCGCCGCCCTCGCGCACCGACGCGACGCCATGGTGCGCGCCCGGCGAGCCCGCATACCAGCGCAACGCGGCGTCGGACGCGGGCGGGCCGGCGGGCTCGACGACGAACGCGCGCTCGCCGCCTTCCGCGTCGCCGCGCCCCATCGTCGCCCGGCAGAGTCGTTCGAACGACGCCGAGGGCGCCGCCTGCGCCGGCAGGGCGCGCGGCCCGACGGCTTCGACGCGCGCCTCGTTCGAAGCCCCGTCGCCTTCGGGCGCCGCCCTCGTACCAAGCGCCCGCCCGGAGGCGGCGGGCCTCGAAGGTCGGGCCGCCCGGGGTGCGGGCGCCGAGTCGGGCACGGGCTCGCAGGCCAGCGCCGCGCCCTTGGCCCAGACCGCGTCGAAGCGGGGGTCGGGCTGCTGGCGCGGCTCGAGGTAGCGAAAGAGCGCGACGCCGCCCACGTTGATGGCGTCGCCGCCCTCGAGCACCCGCCGGCTGAGGGGGCGCCCGTTGACGAAGAGCAGCCCGTTGTGGCTCATGTCGACGAGTTCGTGGCGCCCGTCGGGCAGGGGCAAAAAGAGCGCGTGCACGACGCTCACCCGGTCGTCGAGCACGCGCAGCGTGCAGTCGTCAGACCGGCCGATCGTCACCGTCTCGTCGCGCGGAAAGACGAGCTCTTGGCCCGCGAGCGGCCCGGCGATCGCCCGCAGGCGCGCGGGCGCGACGTAGCGCGGGGGCGGCGTCGGCACCCCGGTCGGCACCGCGCCCGAGAAGCGCAGCACGTAGCCGCCAATCTGCGCCACGGCGCCGTCGCCGACGCGGGCCCGCCCCCGCACGGGCATGGCGTTGACGAAGGTGCCCCCGCGGCTACCCTCGTCGACCAGCCAAAGGCCGCCTTCGTCGCGCTCGAGCCGGGCGTGGCGGCGCGAGACGTCGAGCTGGGCGAGCACGAAGTCAGCGCCGGGTGCGCGCCCGATGGTGTACCGATCGCGCGTCAGGCGATGGAAGGTCGTGAGCCCTTCGTCGTCTTCGATGCTCAGTAGCCACATGAGCCCCCCTCGGGCCGGCCCGCCCGGCCTCGGCCCCGAGGGCCAAAGTAAGGTACGCGCAGAGCCCGCGCCCCCGCAAGCGCCCCCGCGGGCGGCGTCGCGCTCACCAAAGCGCCACCGCCCAGGCCACGCCGCCCCCGCGGGGCACCCCGAGCGGCACGAGCACCGAGGGCCGAGCCTTGGCGGCGCCGGCCCCCGCGGCCGGCCCCGGGCGCGACGCACCCGCGAGCGCCCAGCTCAGCGCCCCCGCGGCCGTCGCGCCGCCGCCCGCGACGAGGGCGGGCACGAGGTACGGGGCGTCGTCGGCGCCGTTCTGACCTCGGGCGAGATGGGCAGCGAAGAGGCCGAGCGAGGCCGCCGCGAGGCCGATGCCGATACCGCCGACGGCCCAGGGGGTGATCTGCGCAGAGCCCCCGGGCGGGCCGGGAGCGGCCTTCGGCGGGGGCGGCGCGGGCGTCGTCTCGCGCCGCGGGCGGGCGTCTGGCCACTCGAGTCGCACCGTCTGTAGGCCCTTGCCGTCGCCGGCTTCGGGCGCGACGAACGTCGCCTGCAAGGGCGCGTGCTGCGGGTGCGTCACGGCGAAGGTGTGCTCGCCCTTGACCACCCGAAGGGGGCCCCAGGTGGCGCGATCGCGGTTGAGCTGCGGCACCACGTAGCTCGGCAAGGGCGCGCCGTCGAAGGTGACCTCGGGCAAGGCCTCGGGGTCGACCGGGCGCACGACGAGGGCGACGTCGGTCAGGTGCGCCCTGACCTCGAGCAGCGCCTTCTGGCTCTCGGCGAAGACGTGCTTGTGGTCGGCGTCGGGGCGGTTGGCCGCGAGCGTCACGGCCCGGGCGAAGTCGCCTTCGGCCTGCACCCATTGCCCGAGCCGCGCCTGGCAGATGCCCCGGTAGTAGAACACCACCGCGGCCTCTTTTTGGGCCGCGACCTCGTCGAGCGCGGCGAGCGCGTCGCGAAAGCGCCCCGCCTCGAAGGCGTCGAGCGCCGCGCGATAGCGGGCACGCGCCTTGTCGCCCTCGGGCCTCGACGTGCCGCCGGCCGGGGGCGCGGCCCGGGCGTCGCGCGGCGCCGCCCCCGCGAGGCAAAGCACGCCCGCGACGACGACGCCGAGGCCCCCGCGGCCCGACGCGCTCGCGCCGGGGGCCCGCCGCCCCGCCGGCCCCCGGCGCGCTCGGCGGCGCGCCGCCGCCGCCCTTCGGTCGGTCGTCGAATCTGCTGGCCGGGCCATGACCTCTGCATGTTTACTACGGGCCCGACACCGCCGCGAAGGGGGCGCCGCCATGCCGCGCAAGCCGACCAACTACGCCGGGCCGCTCTGGCCGCCGGGCACTGTCTTGCAGGGCCTGGGCCTACGCATCGTGCGCGTGATCGGGCGCGGGGGCATGGCGGTCGTCTATGAAGTCGAACGCCTCGGCGCGGGCGAGCGCTACGCGCTCAAGGTGCTCTCGGCGCACCTCGCCGACCGCATCGACCTCATCGCCCGCTTTCTGCGCGAGGCCGACGCGCTGCGCGTGCTGACCACCGCGCCCAACGTCGTGCAACTTTACGACGCGGGGTTCTTCGAGAACAACCAGCCCTACCTCTTGCTCGAGCTCTTGCACGGGCGCACGCTGCGCGAGGTGCTCATGCAAGGGCGCCCGCCGATGGGGCTCGGCTGTTACTACGTGACGCAGCTGCTCTGGGGGCTCGCCCCGCTGCACCTGGCCAAGTGCGTTCACCGCGACGTCAAGCCCGAGAACTTCTTCATTCAAGACGACGGCTCGTGCAAGCTGCTCGACTTCGGCCTCATCAAGGTGGCGCTCGAGTCGCCCGTGCCGCCCGGCTTCATCACGGGCCCCGGGGGCGTGTTCGGCACGTCGTCTTATATGGCGCCCGAATACAACACGAGCCGGCTGCCCGACGCGCGCGCCGACATCTTCTCCGCCGGCGTGGTGCTCGTCGAGGTGCTCTTGGGCCGGCGCCCCCTCGCGCACCTGAGCGACGACGAGCTGCAGGCCCGCATCATGACGCGGGGCTTCCCCTCGATCGAAGAGGCGGGCGGCCACGACGTGCCCTTCGAGCTGCGCGCGATCGCGAACCGCGCGACGGCGAAGAGGCCGAGCGACCGCTACCCGACGGCGGTCGACTGCGCCTCCGACCTCGTCCGGGCCCTCCGCCACCTGCGTCTCCTGCCGCCGTGGGCGCTCTCCTCGGCGGCCTGGCGTCAGGCGCCGCCGCCCGCCGGCTCGCGCTCGGTCGGCGCGCCGCCGGCTGCCGCGGCGCCGCGCACGCCCCTGCCGAGCCTCGTGCCCATGTCGCAGCGGCGCACGCTCGACCTCGGCGGCGGGCTCCTCGTCCCCCTCTTGGCGCTCCCTTCCCCCGCCGGGTCGCCCGAGGGTGAGCCCGCCTCCAGCCCGGCGCCGCCGCCCGCTGACGCCCCGCCCTCGAGCCTGGCGCCGCCGCCCGCCGGCACCCCGCCTTCGAGCCTGGCGCCGACGCCCGCCGACGCCCCGCCCTCGAGCCCGGCGCCGCCCCTTGCCGGCGAGCCCACGTCGGCGGCCACGAGCTCGTCGCCCGTCGCCGCGCCCGGGGCGGCGCCCGAAGCCTCGTCGCCCGCGGAGGCGCCCGTCGCGGCGCCTGTGGGCTCGATGCCCGATGCGGCGTCGACGCCCGTCGCGGCGTCGGTCCCCGCCGCGGCGCCCGCACCCGCGATGCCCGCTTCGACCCCCGAGGCAGCGCCGTCGGGCGCGGCGCACCCGCCGCTTCACCTCGTGCGCACCTCGTTGACGCCCCCGCGCTGGCGCTCGCCGACGCCGCCCCGGCGCTCGCTCGTCAAAGCCCTCGTGCCTCGGCTCGAAGACTTCGTCGCGCGCCTGTTCGACCTGGTCACGCCCGTGCAAGCGGCCCGGCGGGCCGAGCGCGCGAAGCTCTACCGGCTCGAAGCGCGCAAGGCGCGTCAGGTCGGCGAGGCGGCGCCGAGCTCCCACCAGCCGGTCTCGTCGCCGGTGACCCCGCCCTCGCCCTCGGGCTTCGCGCGGTCGACCATCGTCGCCGTGGCCGTCAGCGCGCTCGGGTTGGGGGCGCTCTCGTTCTCTTTGCTTCGCGTGCAGAGGGCGCGCGTCCGAGGCGTCTCGGCCGCGCGCCAGGCCGAAGGCTTGCCGAGCGTCGACGCCGCCCAACCTCGGCCGAGCGCTCGAGCGTCGATCGCACCCAGCGCGCCGCCTGCCCCGGCGAGCGTGCCTGCGCCCTCGGCGTCCGGGGCCGCGCCGACGACGGCGCCGGGCGGCGCGGCGGCCGCGAGCGCCAGGGCGCCGAGCCTTCCGGGGGCGGCCAGCAATCGGCCGAAGCCCGCCGCGACGCCCTCGCAAGCGCCCCGCCCGGGTGAGGGGCGCGCGGCGGGGGCGGCCGAGAGGCCCGCCGCGAGCGCGCCGGGGGCCGTGTTCGCCCCGAAGCGGCGCCTCTCGCTGCCGAAGTTAGCGCTCTGCCGACCCGGGCAGGCCCCCGCGGGGCATGGGGGGTCGGTTTCGCGAAGGCCGTTGAGGCGGCGGCGTCGGCCCGGGGCGAGGGGGCCGCCCGTCGACGCCGCCAGGCGGCTCGTGCCGCCCGGATGCCGGCTCGTCCGGCGGGCGGGGCGGCTCGTCGGGGGGCGGGGGCGCGGGCCGAGCGCGGGTGCCAGCTTGCGCGCCATGACGATGCTTTCTCCCTCCTTCCGTCGCGCCCTGGCGCTGACGCTGAGCGTGGCGGCGCCGGCGATGGCGCGGCCGTCGGCGCCGGCGCAGTTCTGCGCGCGCTACCCTTCGGCCCCGGCCTGCGCCGGGGGGCAGGCCGCCTGCGGGCAGTGCCACTTCGACCCGCCCGCGCGCAACGAGTACGGGGCCGAGGTGGCGGCGGCGCTCGCGCCCGGGTCGCCGCGCCCGCTGCCCGACGACGTCTTCGCCGCGGGGCTGGCCGAGGCGCTGGCGGCCGTCGAGGGGCTCGACGCCGACGGCGACGGCGTCGCCAACGTCGCCGAGATCGAGGCCGGCTCGAGCCCCAGCGACCCGAGCAGCCGGCCCGCGGAGGGCTGCGACCCGGCCCTCGAGAGCGAGGGCTTTCGGCTCTGCGGGTACGACCTGCGGTACGCGTTCCGCAAGGTTCACCTCGACTTTTGTGGCCGCTCGGCCACCTTCGACGAGAACGAGTCGTTCGCGCGCGCCGCCGACCCGAAGGCCGAGCTGCACGCCGCCCTCGACCGCTGCCTGCGGGGCGAGGCGTGGCGCGGCAAAGATGGCGCCTTGTGGCGCCTCGCCCACCGCAAGATTCGGCCGAACCAGAGCATCAAGAGCGGCGAGGGCGCGGGGCCGGTGCCGCTCGCCGACTACGACGACGACTACGCCTTCTACGTCTACAGCCAGATCGACGGCCACGACGCGCGCGATCTGCTGGTCGGCACGTACTTCGTCGCCCGCGACCCGGGGCCGCCGACCACCTACGCCCCCTTCGACCGCGACGTCTTCAGCGACGCGCTCGCGCGCGGCGAGGACGTCGCGCAGCTGGTCGATCGCGACCGCCGCGCCGGCATGCTCACGCACCGGTGGTTCTTGATGACGTTCACCATGTTCACGCCCGTGCCCCGCACCACGGCGGCGCAGGCGTACCGCGCCTACCTCGGCCTCGATCTCGCGCTGATGCAGGGCCTCTCGGCCGTGCCCGGCGAGCCCGCCGATCACGACCGCAAGGGGGTGGGCGCGCCCGCCTGCGCCACGTGCCACGCCACGCTCGACCCGCTGAGCTACCCCTTCTCGCGCTACGAGGGGCTCGACTCCGACGCCAAGAGCTTCGTCGACGTCTTCACCCAGTACCGGCCCGACCGCCTGGCGCGCTTCGTCGAGACCGACGGCCCGGGGGTCGTCGCGACGCCCGAGGCGGGCGTCCTCTTCGGCCAGCCCGTCGCCGACCTGGTCGAATGGGCGCGCGTGGCGGCCGAGAGCGACGAGTTCGCCCAGACGCTGGTGCGCGACCACTGGGAGCGCGCGCTCGGCGGGCCCCCCGGGCCGTCGGAGCAGGCCGCGTTCGCGCAACTCTGGCGGCGGCTGCGCACCGAGCACGGCTACCGCATCGACCCCATGCTGCACGAGCTCATCGACACGGAGGCTTACGGTGTTCCCTTACCTGCGTCTCTGGCGGGCTTCGCGCTGGTTGCTCCCCGGCCTCGCGGCCCTCGGCTGCGGCGAAGACGCGGCGCGCCCGGGCGCGGCCCCGCCGCCCGCCGCCTCGGGGCCTACCGTCCGGCAAGGGCGGGTACGCTTCCGCGGCCCCGAGCGCTACGCCGCCGACCTCTCGGCGGCGCTCGAGGTGCCCGCCGACGCGCTCTGCCGCGAGTTCGGCCGCTACGACTGCGCGGTGGCGCACGCGGTCACGCTCGGGGGCATCGAGCCCTACCGGAGCAGCATCTACGAGCCCTCGGCCCCGCGCTCGGCCAGCGCGGCCGGGGCGAGCGAGCGGCTCGCCCTGTCGGCGTGCGAGGCGCGGGCGGGGCGCGACTTCGACGCCCCCGAGGCGGCCTTGATCTTCGGCCGGCTCGCCCGCGGCGACGCGGGCGAGGAGGCGCGGCGGGCCGTGGCGCGCGACCTGTACCGGCGGCTCGTGCGGCGCGAGGCGAGCCCCGCCGAAGTCGAGGCGCTGGCGTCCATCGCCCCCGGGCCCGAGGCCGGGCGCGACTACGCGGTCGGCGCCTGCCTGGCCCTCGCCACCTCCCTTGAGGCCCTTTTCTACTGAGACCGACCATGCAATCACGACCCACGTTCTCCCGCCGTCGTCTGCTCGGCGCGGCCGCGGTCGCCGGCGCGGCCGCGCTCGGCGCCTCGACGCCTCGGCGCGCCCGCACCCAGGGCCGCGACGACCGGCGCTTTCTGATCGTTTTTGGCGCCTCGGGGGGCGCCTCGCTGCTCGACAGCGTGCTGGCCGTCCGGGCCTCCGAGTGCCCGACGCCCGACACGCTCAACGTGTTCCCCGACGACGCGGTGCAGTCGATCGAGGGCAGCCCCTTCCGCGCCGTCCGCTGGCGGGCGACCTCGGTCGGGGCCATACCTTACGGGTTCGAGGCCGACCAGCGGCCCTTCGTGGCCAAGCACGCGGCCGACCTGTTGGCGGTGACGTGCACCACGTCGAGCGTCAACCACGCGGTCGGCCAGCGGCGCGCGGTGACGGGCAACGAGGCCTTCCGCGGGCGCACGCTGCAAGAGCTGGTGGCCTTGACCCACGGCGCCGGCGCGCTCCTGCCCAACGTGCACCTGTCGACCGGCACGGGCTTCAACGAGCCGGGCACCGACGCGACGCTGCCGGCGGCCTGCTACGGCGAGATCGTGGCCAACCCCGTGCTGTGGCCGCTCACGCTGCACGGCTCGCGCGGCACCCCCGGGGCGGGCCGCGCCGGCGCCATCGCGGAGGCGCGCCGCGTGCGCGACGAGCGCCTCGACGAGCTGTCGCCCTTCGCGCGCCTGTTCCGGCAGAGCCCGGCGCTACGGGCGTGGCGCGAGCTGCGGGGCGAGCGTCTGCGCGCCTTCGAGCAGGGCGACTGGATCAGCCAGCTGACCTTCTTGCCCGACGCCGACGCCTCGCCCCTCGGGCGCTTCGGGCTGGCCTCGGCGCCCGAGGCCGAGCAGGTGCGGGCGGCCTTCCCGGGGTACGCGACCGACCCCCTCGACGCCCAGGCGGCGCTGGCCTTCTTGCTGCTGAAGAACCGCCTCTCGGCCGCCGTCACCTTGGGCACGTCGTTCGAGTTCGGCTACGACACGGCCGCCGCGCCGGGCGGCCTCGAGGGGGGCAACCTGCCGCCGGGCTCGGTCTTCAACCTGCCCATCGGCTTCGACTTTTCGCACGACGCCCACCGGGCGACGCAGGCGTTCATGTGGCAGCGCGCGCTGCGGGTCATCGACCGGCTGATCGACCTGTTGCGCGGGGTCGCGTACGGCGACGGCGGCAGCCTGTGGGATCGCACCCTCATCTACGTCGCCACCGACTTCGGCCGCACGAAGAGCCGGCCCGCGGGGGCGGCCGAGTTCGGCTCCGGCCACGATCTGAACAACGGCGCCCTCGTGCTCTCGCCGCTCGTGCGCGGCGGCCGCGTGCTCGGCGGGGTCGACCCGGCGACCTGCCTCACGTACGGCTTCGACCTGCGCACCGGGGCCCCCGACCCGAACCGCCAGACGTCCGAGGCCGAGCTCTTCGCCGGCCTGCTCGGGGCGCTGGGCGTCGACCTGACCGGCAGCGGCTTGCCCGACGTGCCGGCCCTGCGCGGCGCCTGATGGCGGCGCCGCCGCGGGCGCACGCCGCCGGCGCGCCCTCGCCGCGCCCCGAAGGGCCGTGGTACGGTGAGGGCGTGGGCCCGCTGCGCGCGCTGATCGTCGAAGACGAGGCCCCGGCTCGCAACTACCTCAGCGAGCTGCTCTTCGCCTCGCGCCGCGCCACGGTGGTGGGGGCGGTCGCGACCGCGCGCGAGGCCTCGCAGGTCGTCGCCGAAGCGCGCGACGAGCTCGACGTCGTCTTCGTCGACGTGCGCCTGCTGGGCGACCGCGACGAGAGCGGCCTCGAGCTGGCCCGCGACCTGACCGCGCGCGGCCTGCGCTGCGTCTTCACCACCGCCTCGCGCGAGTTCGCGGCCGCCGCCTTCGACCTCGGCGCGGCCGACTACTTGTTGAAGCCCTTCCACGAAGAGCGCCTCGAGCGGTGCCTCCAGCGCTTGCTGGCCACCCACGCCCCCGCGCCGCACCGCGAGCCGCCCCGGCTGGTCGCCCGCCGCCGCCGCGGCTGGGTCTTCCTGCGGGCCGACGACGTCTGGGCCTTCGAGGCGGCCGAGCGCCTCACCTTCGTGCACACCCCCCTCGGCCGCCACGACATGGACCTCTCGCTCACCGCGCTCGAGTCGGCCTTCGAGGGCCGGCTGCTGCGCCCCCACCGCAACTGGCTCGCCCACCTGCCGCACGTGCACGCCCTCGAGCGCGAGGGCGCCGAGGCGGCGCTGCTGCTCGGCCCCCCCGACGCGCGCGGGGCGCACCCGCTGCGCGTGCCGGTCGCGCGCGAGCGGCTCGCGGCGGTCAAAAGCGCGCTGCTCGGGGGCGCGCCGTGGCTGCGCCCGTGAGCGCGCCGAGGCCGGCGCTCCGGGCCCCGCCGTCGTGGCTGGGCGCCGTGTTCCTGGCCGTCTTCATCGCGCTCAGCACCGTCAACTCGGCCGCCCTGTTGCCCTGGCACAGCGCGCTGCCCGACGCCCTGCGCTGGAGCGCCGTCCTCTTGATCGACATGGCGGCCCTGGGGGCCGTCGCGCGGTACGCCGGCTGGCGCGGCTGGTCGTTGCCCCGCGAGAGCGTGCTGGGCTTGGCCGTCAGCATGACCGTGTACACGATCAGCGGCCTCCTCGAGCATTCGATGGGCGACCCTTGGGTCGACGGCTACCTGGTCTATTTGCAACGCAACGGCATGCCGCCGCCGAACCTGACGCTCGCCTCCGTGACCAACGGCTTGCTGCTCGGCGCGGGCCTGTTCGCCCTCTGGATGCTCTTCTTCCGCCTGCCCACGCTGCACGCCGCGCTGCTCCGCGAGCAGGCGGAGGCCGAGCACTTGCGCCGCCAAGCCGACCTGGGCGAGCTGCACGCGCGCCTCGCGCCGCACTTCTTGCTGAACACGCTGCACGCCGCCTCGGGCCTCTTGCGCGACGACCCGAAGCAGGCCCGCCGCGTGCTGACGGCCCTCGGCGATCTGCTGGCCGACGCCCTCAACGAGCGCAGCCCGGTGGCCACGCTCGCGCAAGAGGTCGACTGGCTGCGCCGCTACGGATGGATCATCGAAGCGCGCCACGGGGCGGCCGTGCGCCTCGAGTTCGAGCTGCCCGCCGCGGCGGCGCACGTCACGCTGCCGCGGGGCTTGCTGCAACCCCTGGTCGAGAACGCGATCCAACACGGCGTGCTGCGCGGCGGCGGCGGCCGGGTCAGGGTCGAGGTGCGGCCGCGCGAAACCGGCTGGGCCATTCGGGTCGATGACGACGGCCCCGGCGCGATCGCCTTCGAGCGCGCCGGGGGCCAAGGCATCGCGCTGGTGCGCCGACGGCTCGCCCTCCACGACCCCGAGCACCGGCTCGTCTTGTCGTCTTCCTCCGCCGGCACGGTGGCCGAGATTCAACTCGCCCGGCCGCGTTGAAGGGCGCCTCGCCGGCACGCCGCCCGCCCCCTTCTCGGGCATGGGCGCGCCGCGCCCGACAACCGCAGCGACGACGAGGGCCCCGAGCCCGAAGGGGTCGTGCTCGGCGCCGTCGCGGGCCGCACCTACGCCTTCGTCGGCCTCGAGCGCGCGGGCGGCATCATGATCTACGACGTGACCGCGCCGAGCGCCCCCGCGTTCGTCGACTACGTCAGCGCGCGCGACTTCGGCGTGGCCGACCACGAGGCGAGCGTGCTCGGCGACAGCGCCGTCGGCGATCTCGGCCCCGAAGGCCTGACCTTCATCGACGCCGCCCAGAGCCCGAACGGCGCCCCCCTGCTCGTCGTCGGCAACGAGGTGAGCGGCACGACCACGGTCTGGCAAGTCGTCGCCCGGTAGGCCCGGCGGCCCCGGCGCGAAAGGCCGCGCGACGATCGCTCACGCCGGCGGCTCGGTCGCCCGGCGGGTGCGCTCCAAGAACTCGGCGTCGAGGATGTCTTGCGGGCGGCCGGCGGCCCGTTTGTTCACGATCAGGTCGTCGCGCGAGATCACGCGCAGCCCCACGCCGTCGAGCTGTACTTCGATCGAGCGCGCGAAGAGCTCGTCTTGAGGGACGCCGTCGATCGCGAGGAGCAAGTCGACCCGCAAGGGTGGCTGCCCGAGAAAGACGACGTCGGTCGGCGCCATGGCGCGGACCAAGGCCGCGACGTTCGGCGGCGCCCCGAAGCGCGCGAGGGCCTCCGAGGCCCGCCGTAGGTTCTCGTCGCTGTGGCGCAAGACGAGGTCGATGTCCTTCGTCGCCCGCGGCCGCCCGTGGAACGCCACCGCGTAGCCCCCGACGAGCACGGCCTCAACGCCCGCGCGGGCGAACTCCTCCAACAGTTCTTTGAAGTCGAGGGGCAGAATCATGGTCGCCCTCCGTCCAGCGCAGCTCGGCTGTCAGTAGCGTCACGCCGCGGACGCGCTCGGCCGGCGACGCCGACGCCCAGAACGCGACGTCCATCGCTTCGGCTTCGGCGAAGCCGTGGGCGACCCCGCCGACCCACTGCCACCGGCGTTGTTCGACCCGCCTCTCGCGCTCGCTCATGGCCGAGTGAGCGTAGCACAAGCGGCGTGCCCCGGGGCGCTTCGCCCCCCCTCCCCGGGTCGGGCGACGCCCGCGCGCCGTCGTTCGCGCCTCGCCCCCCTGCTCCGTCCGGGGCTAGAACGCGTCGTCCGGCGCCCGCAGCGACCCGTCGATCGCGAGCGGCACCGGCAAGACGCCCGCCTCGCCGCCCGTCAGGTACGTGTAGCGCGCGAGGTTGCCCATGACGCGCACGACGTACTGGCGCGTCTCGGCGTAGGGGATGCGCGCCGCCCAGACGTCGACCGGGTGCGAGCCCCAGCGCTGCACCCAGCGCGAGACCGCGTGGGGCCCGGCGTTGTAGCTCGCCACCATCAGGGGGATGTGCCCCTTCCAGATGCCGAGCAGGTTCGCCATGTAGCGCGAGCCGAGGTCGACGTTGACCGCCGGCCGCTCGAGCGCGCCCTCGTCGAGGGGGGTGCCCGTCATCTTCGCGAGCGCGCGCCCCGTGTAGGGCATGATCTGCAAGAGCCCGATGGCGCCGACGGGCGAGACGACCTTGGGCCGGAAGCCGCTCTCTTGCCGCATGATGGCGTAGATGAGCTCGGCCGGCAGCCGGTCGCGGTTGGTCACGTCGCGAATGATCGCGCCGAAGGGCGAGGGGTAGAGGCACTCCCAGGCCCAGCGCGTCGCCTGGCTCGGCCCGCGGTTGAAGGTGTCGCCGCGCACGCCCTCGTACGAGACCTGCAGCCGCCGCTGCCCGCGCTCGAGCAGGCCGTAGGCGTGGCAGAGCGCCTCGAGGCCCCGGGGCGCGTGCGCGAGCCGCAGGGCGCTCTCGTTGCGCGCCAAATACTCTTCGGCGTCGCCGAGCAGCCCGAGCCGGCGCAAGAGCTCGACCGGCCCGGGCAGCTGCACGACGAGCGGCGGGGGCTCGGGCCCGGCCGCCGGCGGCTCGATCGGGGGCGGGGGCGTCAGGCCCATGGCGAGCAGGCGCGAGCGCGAGACCGACGCGGCCCACGAGAGCGGGTGCGACTTGATGACGTCGCGGAAGAGCCGCTCGGCCCCCTTCGCGTCGCCCGCCTCGGCCGCCGCCACCGCCTCGAGCTCGCGCAGCCGCGCCGCCTCGGCCGGGTCGCCCGCCGCCGCGGCGAGCTGGGCGAAGGCGCTTCGCGCGTCTTTCGCCTTGCCCGCGCCGAGCTGCGCGAGCGCCCGCTCGTAGCGCGCGTCGTTCTTGTTCTTCCCCTTGGGGAAGCGCTTCAAGTACTCGGCGTACGCCGCGTCCGCGTCGGCGTCGCGCCCGAGCAGAAAGCTGAGCCGCCCCACGGCGTAGAGCGCGTCGTCGGCGCGGCCGGTCTTCGCGTACTTCTTGGCGAGCGCGCGGTAGGCGGCGAGGGCCTCTTCGTCGCGGTCGGCGCGCGAGAGCGCCCGGGCGAGCAGGTACTCGTCGTCGCCCGCGGCCGGCGCCCCCGCCGCGATCGCCTGCCGGATGGCGTCGACCGCCTCGGCGTAGCGCCGCGCCTTGAAGAGCGCCGCGCCCCGCAGGTGCGCGAGCTCGCCCGCCGAGACGCCCTTGCCCGCCTCGACGACGTCGAGCTCGACGAGCGCGCCGTCGTGCCGCCCCGCCTCGCCCAGCTTCTCGGCCCGGGCCACGCGCTCGCGCGCCGAGAACTCGAAGGACGGGTCGAAGCGCCGCAAGAACGCCTGCGCCTCGAGATCGTGGGGCGTGCCCGGCGCCGAGTGCACCAGCCAGCGCGCGTCGCCGAGGGCGGCCTCGTGCGCGCCCTGCGCGTCGGCGACGCGCATTCGCACCGCCCGCGCCTCGGCCGCCTCGGCCCCCTTGGCCGACGCGACGACGCGGTCGAGCGCGTGGCGCGCGTCGTCGAGGCGCTTCGCCTTCTCGTAGCACTTGGCCGCGAGCAAGTGGTCGCGCGTGCCCCGCTGCGCCGCCCAGTACGCCGCCGCCTGGTCGAAGGGCCCGACGCGCGCCTGCGCCTCGGCGCGCAGCCGGGCGATGGGCCGCGCGAGCGCCGGCAAGAGGCCCTCGAGCCCCGCGAGCCCCGCAATCGCCTCGGCGTCCTTGCCGAGCCCGACGGCCACGCGCGCGCGCAGAAAGCGCATCTCGGGCCGCGCCCGCACCGAGCCCGGCAGCCCCTCGAGCTTCTTCCAGGCCTCGGCCCAGTGCTCGCGCTCGACGTCGTCGCGCCAGGGCCCGTCGGGGGGCACCGGCACCGCCGCGTTGAGCAGCGCGGCCGGCTCGGGCTCGTCGGCCTCGGGCGGCGCCGCCGACGCCGCCGCCGACTCGGACGCCGCCGGCGCCGTCGAGGCCGGGGGCGAGGGGCCCGACGACGCGCCCCCCCCGCAGGCCGATAGGACGAGTGCCGCAACGACGACCGAGACGCTTCGCATGGCCCGCCCCGCAGGCTACCACGGCCCGCGCCCGCCCGCCTCGACCGCCCGCATGCGGGCCCCGCGGCGGGGGGGGCGCCGCGACCCGCTCAGGGGTCGGGCTCGGGCGGCGCGACGCAGAGCACGCCGCCGACGACGGCGACCGGGACGGGGTCGAGCGAGAGCCCCTCGCAGGCGCCCTCGACGCAGAGCCCGTCGTCGACGCGGAAGACGGCATAGTGCATCGAGCACAAGATGCGCTCACGGTCGTGCGTCAGAAACTGCCCGGGGCGGTAGTCGAGCGGCAGCGACAGGTGCGGGCAGCGGTTGACGTACCCGCGAACCCGCCCCCCCCGGCGCACGACGAACATCCGGAAGGCGTGCTTGCCCTCGCCGAAGACGAAGGCGCGGGCGGCGCCCTCGTCGAGCTCGTCGAGGGGCGCGAGGGGCGTGCCCGGCGCGGGGGCGAAGGGCAGGGCGCGCCAGCGTGCGGGCGGGGCGGGCGGCGGGGCGGGCGGCGGCGGGGGGGGCACGGGGCGCCTCAGGCGCGCTCGAGCGCGAGGGAGATGCCCTGGCCGACGCCGATGCACATCGTGGCGAGCGCACGCCGGGCGCCGCGCTCGGCGAGCTCGAGCGCCGCGCTGCCGACGAGGCGCGCGCCGCTCATGCCGAGCGGGTGCCCGAGCGCGATGGCGCCGCCGTTGGGGTTGACGTGCTCGGCGTCGTCGGGCAGCCCGAGCTCGCGCAGGCAGGCCAGGGCCTGGGCGGCGAAGGCCTCGTTCATCTCGACGACGTCGAAGTCGGTGACGCGCAAGCCCGAGCGCGCGAGCAACACCCGCGTGGCGTGCACGGGGCCGAGGCCCATGAGGCGGGGGGCGAGGCCGGCGACGGCGCCCCCCGTGACGCGGGCGAGCGGCGTCAGGCCGTGCCGGGCCGCGGCCGCCTCGCTGGCGACGACGAGCGCGGCGGCGCCGTCGTTGATGCCCGAGGCGTTGCCCGCCGTCACCGTGCCCCCTTCGCGGAAGGGCGCGGGCAGGGCGGCGAGCGCCTCGGGGGTCGTGTCGGGGCGGGGGTGCTCGTCGGCGTCGACGACCGCCTCGCCCCGGCGCCCGGCGACGCGCACGGGGGCGATCTCGCGCGCGAGCCGGCCCCGCTCGCGCGCCGCGGCGCACCGGCGCTGCGAGCGGAGCGCGAACGCGTCTTGATCGGCGCGCGCGACGCCCCGCTCGGCGGCGACGTTCTCGGCCGTCTCGGGCATGGTGTCGGTGCCGTAGAGGGCGCGCATGCGCGGGTTGACGAAGCGCCAGCCCATGGTCGTATCTTCGATCGAGGCCGTGCGCGCGAAGGCGCTCTCGGCCTTCGGCACGACGAAGGGCGCGCGCGACATGCTCTCGACGCCGCCGGCGACGATGAGCTCGGCCTCGCCCGACCGCACCCGCGCCGCCGCGTCGAGCACCGCCTGCATGCCCGAGCCGCAGAGCCGGTTGACCGTGCACCCCGGCACGCGCTCGGGCAGCCCGGCGAGCAGCAGGGCCATGCGGGCGACGTTGCGGTTGTCTTCGCCCGCCTGGTTCGCGCAGCCGAAGAGCACGTCGTCGACCGCGTCCCAGTCGAGGCGGGGCAGGCGGGCGCGCAGCGCGCGCAGCGGCTCGGCCGCGAGCTCGTCGGCGCGCACCGAGGCGAGCGCCCCGCCGTAGCGCCCGATGGGGGTGCGCACGTAGGCGCAGACGAAGGCCTCGGTCATGGTGCCTCCTGCGGGCGCGCGGGCGCCCGGCCCTCGAACGCGGCGGCGAGCAGCGCGCGCACGCCCTCGCGGTCGACCGGGCGGGGGTTGTCGTAAGGGTTGCGGGTGGCGAGCTCGGCGGCGCGGTCGAGATCGCCCGCCCGCAGGCCGATCGCCGCGAGCGAGGCGGGGGCGCCGACGCGGCGGGCGAGCGCGAAGAGCCCGGCGGGCGCGTCGTCGGCGCCGAGGGCCCGGGCGAGCCGGCGCATGGCGTCGGGGGCCGCCTCGCGGTTGAAGGCGGCGGCGTGGGGCAGCACGACCGCGTGCAGCTCGGCGTGCGGCAGGTCGAAGGCGCCGCCGAGGGTGTGGCAGAGCTTGTGGTGCAGCCCCATCGCCGCGCGGTCGAGGCACACGCCCGCGAGCCACGCGCCGTAGAGCGCCCCGGCGAGCGCCCCGTCGTCGGCCGGGCCGCCGGGGGCGACCACGCGCGGCAGGTGCTCGGCGAGCGCGCGCGCGGCCTCTTCGGCGAGCAGCGCCGTGACCGGATCGAGGCCGCGCGCGTAGAGGGCCTCGACCGCGTGCGCCAGGGCGTTCAGCCCGCTCGGGCCGGCGACCGCCGGGGGCAGCGAGCGCGTCAGCTCGGGGTCGTAGATCACCGTGCGCGGCCGCACCTTCGGGTCGCGGCCGGTGCGCTTCTCGCCCCCGTCGGTCAGCCCCCAGATCGAGGTCATCTCGGAGCCGGCGTACGTCGTCGGCGCCGCCACGACGGGCAGCCCCGTCGTGAGCGCCACGGCCTTGGCGAGCCCGACCGTCGAGCCGCCGCCGACCGCGACGAGGCCGTCGGCCCCGGCCCGGGCCGCCGCGCCGCGGGCGGCCTCGGCCAGCGCGACCGGCACGTGCATGACCGCCTCGGTCTGCACCGCGGCGACGCGCGGGCCGAGCGCGTCGCGCAGCCCGGGCGCGAGCGCGGGGGGCGCGAAGAGCAGGGCGCGGGCGACGCCGAGCCGGTCGAGCTCGCCCGCGAGCGACGCGAGGGCCCCCGCGCCGAACACGACGCGGGCCGGGTGCGCCTCGTAGACGAAGGGCGCGGGCGCGCTCATCGCCCGCCCCCGGACGGGTCACGCCCGCGGGCCCGGGCGCTGCGCGCCTCGAGCTCGCGCAGCGCCTCGAGCTCGCGCGCGGTCGGCTCGGCGGTCGGCCGCAGGTCGGGGCTCACCCGCAGCGGCCAGCCGGTCCGGGCGCGGGCCTCGTCGACCGTGACGCCGGGGTGCAGCTCGGTCAACACGAGCTCGCGGGTCGAGGGGTCGGGGCGCAAGACCCCGAGGTCGGTCACCACCGCGGTCGGCCCCCGCCCGGAGACGCCGAGCCGCTCGCGCGCCCCGCCGCCGTCGAGAAAGCCCACCGTCGTGACGAAGTCGAGCCGCTCGACGAAGCTGCGCCGCGACTGGTTGAGCACGAGAAAGACCTCGCCCGCGTGCGCCGCGATCTCGGGCGCGCCGCCCGCGCCCGGCAGCCGCACCGACGGCCGGTCGTAGGGGCCGATGACGGTGGTGTTGAGGTTGGCGAAGCGGTCAATCTGCGCCGCGCCGAGGAAGCCCACGTCGATGCGCCCGCCCTGCAGCCAGTAGCGGAAGATCTCGGGCGTCGACACGACCGCGTCGGCCGTCTCGGCGAGCTCGCCGTCGCCGATCGACAGCGGCAAGACCGTGGGCTTGGCGCCGATCGGCCCCGCCTCGTAGATCAAGACGAGGTCGGGCGCGTGGGTGGCGCGGGCGAGGTTCGCCGCCTTCGAGGGCAGGCCGATGCCCACGAAGCAGACGGCGCCGTCCGGGAGCAGGCGCGCGGCCGCGACGGTCATGCGCTCGTCCGCCGTGGGCGGCGCCGCGGCCTCAGCCCCCACGGCGCGCCCCCCCGGTCGGGCCGCCGCGGGCGAGCTTGCGGCGGTAGTCGGCGAAGTCGTTCGTGGCCAGCACGTGGTCCTCCATCCAGGCGCGGAAGGTCGCCCGGTCGCGCGCGATCGCGTCCCATGCCTCGTAGAACGCGTTGTCGCGCTCGTAGTAGCCTTGCGCGTAGCTCGGCGCCGCCCCCCCGGGCACCTCGGCGACGGCGGTGACGGCCCAGCTCGGCAGCACGACCGCGCCCGGCCGCGGCTCGAGCCGGTCGACGATCTCTTCGACCGTGACGATCACCTTGCGGGCGCAGAGCGCGGCCTCTTTGTGCACGCCGGTGATGCCCCAGAACTGCACGTTGCCGCGGCGGTCGGCCCGCTGCGCGTGCAGCACCGCGGTATCGAGCCGAATCGCCGGCACCGCCGCGAGCTCTTCGCCCGTGAAGGGGCAGGTGACCGACTTGATGCGCGGGTTCTGCCGCGGGTAGTCAGAGCCCTTGTAGGCCCGCAGCACCGCGAAGGGCAGGCCGCTCGCCCCGGCGACGTAGGCGTTGGCCATGTCGGCGTGGCTGTGCTCGTAGATGGCGAGCGGCGCCGGCCAGCCGCGCTCGACCGCGTCGCGCAGCCGGTGCAGCGACCCGACGCCGGGGTTGCCGCCCCACGAGAAGACGAGCGAGTCGGCGCAGCCCATGCCGATGAGCTGGTCGTAGACGAGGTCGGGCGTCATGCGGTAGAGCGCGAGGCCGCGCTTGCCCTGGCGCACGATCTCGTGCCCGGCCGCGAAGGGTATGAGGTGCGTGAAGCCCTCGAGCGCCACCTTCGAGCCGTCGGCGACATGGTCGCGGACGGCGGCGGCGAGGGTCGTGATCTCGGCGTTGCGTCTCGGCACGGTGACCCCCTCAGCGCCGGTAGAAGGGCGGCAGGGCCGCGTCGACGTTGACCCAGACCGACTTGGGCTGGGTGTACTCGCGCATCGCCTCGAAGCCCATCTCGCGGCCGTAGCCCGACTCGCCCACGCCCCCGAAGGGCGAGCCGGGGTGCACGCGCTTGTAGCAGTTGACCCAGACCATGCCCGCGCGCAGCTTCGCCGCGAAGGCGTGCGCGCGCGCGAGGTCGCGCGTCCAGAGGCCGGCGCCGAGGCCGTAGGGGGTGCCGTTGGCGACCGCGAGCGCCTCGTCCGCGTCGCGGAAGGTGTGCACGACCACGAAGGGCCCGAAGACCTCTTCTTGGGCGACGCGCGCGCCCGGCGCCGCGCGCACCACCGTCGGCTCGACGAAGGCCCCGCGGGCCAGCGCCCCGCCGGGCGCCCGCCCCCCCGTCAGCACCTCGCCGCCCTCGCGCCGCGCCACCTCGACGTACTCGAGCACCCGCTCTTGGTGGCCCTTCGAGGTGAGCGGCCCGAGCTCGGTCTCGGGGTCGAGCGGGTCGCCCAGCCGGATCGACCGGGCGAGCGCGACGAAGCGCTCGAGGAAGCGCTCGGCGATCGGCTCGTGCAGCAGGATGCGCGAGCCGGCGATGCAGGCCTGGCCCTGGTTGTGGAAGATGGCGAAGGCGCTGCCCGCCACCGCCGCGTCGAGGTCGGCGTCCTCGAAGACGACGTTCGCCCCCTTGCCCCCGAGCTCGAGCTGCAGCTTCTTGAGGTTCGAGGCCGAGGCGTGCACGA
This sequence comes from Polyangiaceae bacterium, assembly GCA_035762175.1. Taxonomy (GTDB): domain Bacteria; phylum Myxococcota_A; class Polyangia; order Polyangiales; family Polyangiaceae; genus DASTPP01. Next base: position 43,677 of record DASTPP010000345.1, read on the forward strand.
TGCGGCGCCCGGTCGCGGTCGACCCCGTGAAGGCGACCTTGCTCACCGCCGGGTGCTCGGCCAGGCGCTGGCCGGCCGTCGCGCCGTAGCCCTGCACCACGTTGACCACCCCCGGCGGGAAGCCCACCTCGCGCGCGAGCGCGGCGATCGCGAGCGACGAGAGCGGCGTCAGCTCGGCCGACTTGAGCACCACCGCGTTGCCCGCGGCGAGCGCCGGGCCGAGCTTCCAGCTCGTGAACATGAGCGGGAAGTTCCACGGGACGATCTGGCCGACCACGCCCACCGGCTCGCGCAGCACGTAGTTCAAGAAGCCCGCGTCGACCGGCACCACCGTGCCCTCGAACTTGTCCGCCATGCCCCCGAAGTAGCGGAAGCAGGCGGCCGTGCGCGGCACGTCGAGCCCGAGCACGTCGCGGATCGGGTGCCCGGTGTCGCGCGCCTCGAGCCGCGCGAGTTCGTCGCGCCGCGCCTCGATCGCGTCGGCCAGCGCGAGCAGCAGCCGCCCGCGCTCGGACGCCGACCGCCGGGCCCACGCCGGCTGCGCCCGCGCCGCCGCCGCCACCGCGCGGTCGACGTCGGCCTCGCGCGCCTCGGCCACGCGCGCGAGCAGCGAGCCGTCGTACGGGTTGTGCACGTCGATGAGCCCGCCCGCCTCGGCGTCCGCGAACTCGCCGTCGATGAAGAGCTGCGTGTGCATGTCGCCCCCGCCGCTCAAAACGTCACCGGCACCTTCGGCGCCTCGCCGCGCCGGATAAGCTCGGGGATCTTGGGCGAGCCGTTCTCCCAGACGAGCAGCATCGAGCGCTTGGTCGAGAAGCCCCGGTGGCTGATGTCGGCCGGCATCGCCGCGATGTCGCCCGCGCGCATCGTCACCGTCGCCCGCGCCCGCCCCGTGTCGCGGTCGCGCACCCGCCACACGATCTCGTCCGACAGCTGCAAGAACCACTCGACCCGGTCGTTGCCGTGGTCGACCGGCAAGATGAACTCTTCGGTCGTCGGGCAGAAGAGGCTCTCGCCCACCACCGAGCAGACCGAGGGGTTCCACGTGACGTCCGAGCGCGACAGGTAGGCGAAGAGGTTGAAGGCCGAGACCTCGCCCTCGAAGCCCGGCTCGACGTCCACCTCGGGCTCGTCCTGGGGCACGTCGACGAACTGGCGGTTGACCGGCTGCCCCGCCGCGTCCGAGCGCCGCGGCGTGTCGCCGGGCAGGCCCACCATGCGCCGCGCCGTCACCCGCCGCCGCTCGACCGCCTCGAGGTTGCTGCCGCGCTTCGGCCCCCAGGGCGCCCCCGTCTCGTCCGGCGCGGCGAAGGGGTCGAAGCCCTCGTTCGTCCAGTCGGCCAAGATGGCCTTGAAGAGCGGCATCAGCGCGTCCGACCGGAAGCGCGCCGTCACGTCGCGGCCCGCCGCGCGGTACGCCTCGTTGCACGCCCCGACGAAGACGTCGACCTCGCCGTAGTGGTTGCGCGTGCCCAGCACCTCGTCGAAGTTCACGACGCCGTAGAAGAAGCCCCACGCGACGTCGCGCATCATCGCCCGCAAGAAGGCGTCGACGGGCAGCACGTGCGTGCCCCCCGCCCAGTCGACGTGCGCGAAGTAGGCGTCGCGCCAGAACGTGAAGGGCCCCGCCCGGAACGCCCGGTACCCCGAGCCGTCGCGCGGCGGCAGCGTCTCGATCGTCGTCTCGACCTCTCGTGTCGTCTCGGCCATGGCACCCTCCCGCCGCTCACGCGGTCTGGCAAATCTCCGCCCAACGCTCGACCGTCTCGGGCCCGCGCAGCGTCTGCACGAGCAGCACCCCCGGCCCCTCGCCCGTGAAGCGGTAGGCCGCGCGCCGCGGCAAGAGCGCCATGTGCCCCCGGCGCGCCACGACGCGGCCCATGCGCCGCCCGTCGGGCGCCGCCGCCAGCCGGCGCGCCCCCTCGGCCCCCTCGGCCACCAGCTCGGCCGCCCGCGCCGGCTGCACGAGCTCGATCGTCACCCGGCCGTCGAGCACCAGCGCGAACTCGTCGTGCGCCGCCACGTACCAGGGCGAGGCCCCCTCGGCCCGCACCGCCTCGATCACGTACTCGAAGTTCACCGCCACGGCCACCCGCTCGTAGGGCGCCGCCCGGCCCGCCACCTCGAACACGTTCGAGAAGACGTAGTTCTTCGGGTCGTCGTCGATCACGTCGACGCGGCCCTTCGCGTAGCGCTCGAGCGAACCGAACACGGTCGGGGGCGGGGGTGCGTTCATGGCGGCTTCTCCTCACACCAAGGGGCGGCCCGGGGGGGCGCGATTTGTTCGCCATGCGAACTAGAGTTCGTAACGCGAACACCGCCATTCTGCGCCCGCCCCCCGCGGAGTCAAGGTCGATTCGCCCGACGCGCGGCGTCGGGCGCGCCCGGCGGTTTACGGCCCCCCCGCGCTCGGGCACCATGCCGCGCCGTGACCGAGCGCAAGGACGCCGACTTCGTCGGCTCGTTCGAGAAGGGCCTGCGCGTGCTCCGCGCCTTCGACGCCGAGCACGGCGCCATGACCCTCAGCGAGGTCGCCGAGCGCGCCGGCCTGACGCGCGCCGGCGCCCGGCGCTTTCTGCTCACCCTCGTCGAGCTCGGCTACGCCACCTCCGACGGCAAGCACTTCTCGCTCACCCCCCGCGTGCTCGAGCTCGGCTTCGCCTACCTACGCGCCCTCGGCCTGCCCCAGATCGTCGTGCCCTACCTGCGCCGCGTCAGCGAAGAGCTCGGCGAGTCGTCCAGCGTCGCCGTGCTCGACGACCTGCACGTCGTCTACGTCGCGCGCGAGCAGACGCGGCGCATCATGACCACCGAGCTCGGCGTCGGCGCCCGCCTGCCCGCCTGCTACACCTCGATGGGCCGCGTCCTGCTCGCCCACCTGCCGCCGCCCGAGCGCGACGAGCGGCTCGCGCGCGCCGAGCTCGTCGCCCACACCCGCCACTCGCTCACCAGCCGGGCGAAGCTGCGCGCCGCGCTCGCCGAGGCGCGCGAGCGCGGCCACTGCCTCGTCGACCAAGAGCTCGAAGAGGGCCTGCGCTCGCTCGCCGTGCCCCTGCGCGACCGGCAGGGCCGCGCCCTCGCCGCGATGAACGTCAGCGCCCAGGCCAACCGCGTCACCGTCGAGGCGATGCGCCGCACCTTCCTGCCGGCGTTGTTGCGGGCCGCCGCCGACGTGCAACAAGTCTTGCCCTTACCCCCGCGCCCGGCGGGCGCGTAGTCGGCGGGGCCGCCCGCCGAGAAAGGCACCCCTCCATGTCGAACGCGCCCCACCCCATCACGCGCGAGGTCCTCGCGCGCCTCGAGGCCTGCCCCGACCCCCGCCTGCGCCAGGTCATGACGAGCCTCGTGCGGCACCTGCACGACTTCGTGCGCGACGTCGCGCCGGGCGAAGACGAGTGGCGCGCCGCCGTCGACTTTCTCACCGCCACGGGCCAGCGCTGCGACGACCGCCGCCAAGAGTTCATCCTGCTGTCCGACACCCTCGGCGTCACCATGCTCGTCGACGCCCTCGCCCACCCCAAGCCCCCCGGCGCGACCGAGTCGACCATCTTCGGCCCCTTCTACGCCGGCGAGCAGCCCACCTCGCCCCTCGGCGCCGCGATCGCGCGGGGCGAGCCCGGCGCCGCCCTCGTCCGCGTCGCCGGCCGCGTGCGCACGGTCGACGGCGCGCCCGTCGCCGGCGCCACCGTCGAGGTCTGGCAGGCCGCCCCCAACGGCCTCTACGACACCCAAGACCCGGCCCAGCCCCGCGGCAACCTGCGCGGCACCTTCCGGCCCGGCGACGACGGCGCCTACGCGTTCCGCACCTTGCTGCCCGCCCCCTACCCCATCCCCGACGACGGCCCCGTCGGCCAGCTGCTGCGCGCGACCGGCCGCCACCCCTTCCGCCCCGCGCACATTCACTTTCTCGCCCACGCCCCCGGCTACGAGCGCCTCGTCACCCACGCCTTCCTCGCGGGCAGTGAGTACCTCGACTCCGACACCGTCTTCGGCGTCAAGCCCTCGCTCGTCGTCGCCCCCGCGCCCGACCCCGAGACCGGCGAGCCCACGCTGGCCTTCGACCTCGTGCTCAGCCCCCGCCGCGCGCCGACGGGCTGACGCGCCGAGCGCGCGGCCGCGCGGCCCCGCCCGCCCCGACGGCGAAGGCCGGCGCCGGGCGGGCCGGCGCGCCGCGGGGCGGGCCCTCGCTCGGGCGGGCGCGCCGGCCGGCGGCGGGCGGGCCGCCGACCCTTTCGGCGCGGGGCGCGCCCGTGCTAGAAGCCCAAGGTATGTCGGGCGTCTTCCCGCCGCGCGTGTCCTTCATCGCACGCGGCCGCGACGCGTACGGCGACCTCTTGCGCGACACGCGCGGCCTGCGCCGCGAGCAGCAGCTCGCGCGCGACGCCTGGTTCGCCCGCCTCCCGTGGGAGCGCAAAGACGACCTGCTCTTCGAGCTCGAGATCTTGCTCAAGGGCATGGCCTGCTTCGCCAACCCGCGCAACCACCCCGGCCCCGCCCGCCGGGCCCCCGTCGTCGCCCACGACTTCCGCCCCGCGCTCGCCCTGGTGCGCAACGGCATGGTGCGCGTCGTGCAGCTCTCGCGCTTCCTGCTCGGCGAGCGCGACCGCGCGTTCGTCTTCCAGCGCTACCTCGAGACCGTGCTGCCCGAAGACTCGGCCCGCAGCGTGCTCTTGCGCGAGGGCACCGCCCAGAACACCCCCGAAGAGTCGCTCTTCGCGCTGCGCCACGGCTTCACCAACCTGCTCGAGATCACCGACGGCCTCTTGCGCCTGCCGCGCGTGCCCTTCCGCACGTTCTACGCCCAGGCCGTCGGCGTGCAGCGCGAGATCGCCCACAACGCTTTTTTCAACCCCCTCTCCGCCCTCGAGTTCCGCCCCGAGTTCGACCGCATCGCCTCGCGCCCCGTCCTCGAGCTCATCGCCAGCATCCCCGGCGAGCAGGCCCACCGCCTCGTCGCGCTGAGCTTCCTGTCGCTCTTTCGCATGCTGCGCTACCTGCGGCTCTGCGAGAACATCCTGCGCGAGCACGGCGACGCGCGGCGCAACGTCGGCCGCCTCTACCTCGTGCTCGCCGCCCTGCGCTCCGACGCCCGCGCCCTCTCGCTCTACCTGCGGCGGCGCGCCTGCGCCCTGCTCGCCGAGGGCTACGAGCACGAGCTCTTGCGCGTGCCCGCCCCCGACCTGCGCGCCCGCCAAGACCAGCTGCTCGCCGAGGGCCACCGCCTGCTCGCCGTGCGCGCCGCCCTCGAGGGCGTCGCCGCGACGCTGCGCCTCGAGATGCGCCGCACCTTCGAGCACGACCTGCCCTCGCCCGAGGTCGAGCCGTCGTTCGAAGAGCTGCGCCACCGGCTCAACGTCGGCATGGCCAACCTGCGCCCGACGCTGCAAAACGCCATTCTCTTTCTGGCCCGCAGCCTCGGCGCCCACCTCGACGCCGGCGGCGTCTTCGACGAGGCCGGCGCCCGCCGCCTCTCGAGCGAGCGCCTGCGCCGCGACGTATGGATCTTCGCCCAAATCTTGCGCGCCTTCTCGCTCAAGGCCCGCCACGCCGGCGCCGCCGAAGACCGCTGGTCGGGCCCCGCCTCGCTGCAGTTCGTCAAAGAGTTTCTCGCCTACTTCCGCTCGATGGGCTACCCGCTCTTGCGCGTCAGCGACTACCCCCGCTTCGACCACTTTCTCTCGGCCATGGGCGAGCTCGAAGACACCGACCTGCTCGACCCCGCCCGCCTCGACCAGGCCACCGGCGAGGCCGACGCCTTTCACGATTATCTCGCCGACCTCTTCGACCAGATCGGCAAGCGCGAAGAGCTCGCCGACCTGCCCTTCGACAAGCGCAGCGCCGCCCAGGCCCTCAAGCTGTACCTGGGGCACTGAGCCCGTGGCCGAAGGCCCCCCCGCCGCGTCCCTCGACGCCGCCCTCGCCCGCGTCGGCGCCGCCGTCGACGCCCGCGTCGCCTGGCTCGCCCCGCCGCACGACCGGGCCTTCCGCCTCTTTAGCGGCTTCTCCGAGGGGTACCCGCCGCTCGGCCTCGACGTCTACGGCCGCACCCTCGTCGCGCACGATCACGCCGAGGGCGGCGACGAGCCGCTCGTGCGGGCCGCCGTCGAGCTCGCCCGGCGGCGCCTGCCCTTCCTGCGGGCCGCCTTGTGGAAGGCGCGCAAGGCCGCCGCGCCCGAAGACCGCCGCGGCCGCTTTCTCGTCGGCTCGCCCGCGGAGGCCGACCGGCGCGTGCGCGAAGGCGGCGTGCGCTACGCCCTCGCGCTCGACGCCTTCCGCGACGCGAGCCTCTACCTCGACACCCGCAACCTGCGCGCCTGGGCGCGGCAGACGCTCGCGGGCGCGAGCGTGCTCAACGCCTTCGCCCACACGGGCAGCCTCGGCGTCGCCGCCCGCGCCGCCCCCGCCGCGCGCGTCGTGCACCTCGACAAGAGCCGCCCCGCGCTCAACCTCGCCAAAGACTCGTACGCGCTCAACGGCTTCGCGGTGCGCCGCGCCGACTTCCGCGCCGCCGACTTCTTCGTCGAGACCGCCCGCCTGCGCCGCGAGAGCGCCCTCTTCGACTGCGTCTTGCTCGACCCGCCCTTCTTCTCGACCACCGCCTCGGGCCGCGTCGACCTCGAGCGCGACTTCGCCGCCCTCGTCGACAAGGTGCGCCCCCTCGTCGGCGACGGCGGCCGCCTCGTCGCCGTCAACAACGCCCTCTACGTCTCGGGCGCCGACTACGATCGCACGCTCGAAGCCCTCGCGGCCGACGGCTACCTCGAGCTCGAGGCGCGCCTGCCCGCGCCCGACGACGTCGTCGGCCTCGCCCGCCCGGGCCCTGCGCACCTGCCGGCCGACCCGGGCCCCTACAACCACCCGACCAAGATCGCCATCTTGCGGGTCAAGCGCCGCGACGGGCGCAAGGCGACGGCGTAAGGCCCCCCGGGCCGCGAGGGGCACAAGGCGAGGGCATGAGGGCGCCGCGGCGGGGCGAATGCTCACGCCGACGACGAGCGCCCAACGCCGCCCCACCGGCGATGACGATGGGTCGTCCGAGAGCGAGAGGTCGCGCGCGGGCGAGGCGGGCTGGGCCCCGCCACCTCGGCCCTCATTCCGAGCCATCGGCCGCCCTCAGCCCGCCGCCAGCACCTCGTAGCCGAACGAAAAGCCCTGCGCCCGGAAGTGTCCTTGCGCGGGGTGGCGGCCCACCTTGAAGCCCTCGATCGCGAGCAGCGAGGTCTGGTAGACGCCGATCGACGTCGGCAAAGCGCCCGCCAGGAGGCGCCACGCGATGGTGCCGACCGTGGCCGCCGCCCCGACGGCCGCGACGAGGGCGCCGGCCTGCGGCGCGACCGCCGTCAGGCCCAAGACGGTCGCCGCCGCCGTCCGGAGCTCGTCCGAGTTGAGCTGCTCTCGGAGCAGCTCGGACAGCATCTTGGCCCCGTCGCGGTCGCGCGAGACCCAGACGCGCAGGTCGACGAAGTCGCGGACCTCGCCCTCGTAGATGAGCACGTCGTCGAAGGGCAGGCGCTGGCCATCGCGCACGTCCGGGAACTGCCGGGTGACGGCCAAGAAGGGCTCGCCCGGGCCCGGCGCCGCGCCCGCCGCCGGCGCCGCCGCGCCCGCCTGCGACCGTCGGGTGATGACGAGGGCGTCGACGCGCACGTCGCCCCCGCCGAAGAGCGTGCGCACGTCGTGGACCACGAGCTCGTTGATGCGCAGCGCGAGCCGCCGCGGCGCCCGAACGGCCGGCCCGAAGCCGCGCACGCCCTCGCCCGACGTGCCCGCCGCCTCGGCCCCCCTCGGCACGCCTGCGAGCGCGAGGCCGGCGCCCGGGCCCTTCGGGGCCGCGGCGCCCCCGGACGCGGCGAACGCGATCGCCGAGGGCGGCGGCCGGTCGTCGATGAGAAACCCTTCCCCCTTCGGCAGCTTCCGATTCGGCAGGTTCAGCGGCCAGGGGCTGAGCTGGAACTCGATCGGGTGGACGAGAAACCCCTCGGCCTCTCGGGGCCCGCTCACGTCGCGCGTGCCCCCCCCCTGCGCCCGCGCGACGAGCTGCGACAGGGCCGACCAGCCCCCGTTGCCGCGGGTCGTCGTCGCCAGGCTCTCTTGCTCGACGGGCAGCAGGTTCTGCGGCTTCTCGGTCGCCACGACGAGAATCGTCTCGGCGCGGGGCTCGTCCTTGGGCAGCCCGGCCGGCCAGCCGAGCTTGGCGCCCTTCAACTTGCGGCCGGCGCCCTCGCCGAACACGTACTCTTCCCCGAACTTGAGCTCGCGCCCGGACGGCCACGACCGGGTCAGCAGCGTGACCTTCTTGGCGACGCCGAGATCGATGATCGAGACGTAGACGTCTTTCTTCTCGGGGTGCGCGTTGCGCACCTTGACGTAAACGGCCTGGTCGACCTCGAGCAGCTCGCCCGCGGCCTTGAGCTCGACCTGCTCGTCGCCCTCGACGCGCCCCCAGCGCACCTCGACCGAGCCCGCGGGTAGCCCCGCCGACGGCTCGCTCTTGAGCTCGCGCAGCCGCTGGACGGCCGCCATCCGGTGCAGGTTGGCCCTCAGGTCTCGAATCGAGTGCTCGTCGTAAGGCATCGGCTCGAGCGCCGGCTTGCCCGAGGGCTCGATGAGCTCGATCCGTCCGTCCGCGACGCGCACCCGCGCCAGCAAGGGCAGGGCGTCCGACCCTTCGCCCTCGACCGCGCGCAAGAGCGGGTCGGCCGCGAGCGAGCGCGCGATCGCCGCGCGCGCGGCCCCCGGCGCCTCGAGGCGAACCGGCCGCCGCGGCGCCGCCGAACGCAGCGGGAAGGCGCGGGCGCCCTGGGGCAGCTCGAGCCGCCCCGCCGCCAACGACAGCGACACCGCCGACTCGTTGGCCCCGACCTCGACGACCGTCGCGGTGCCGAGCGCTTTCTTCGCGTCGTAGACGGCGCCGCCCGGCGCCATCAGCCCGTACTCGTTGCCTTCGTGCACGCCGTGCACCCGGCCGCCCCGCAGGAGGTGGCGGCCCGTCTTCGCGTCGTACGCCAGCGAGAGGGCCCCGGTCGCGTCGCCCTCGGCGCGGTCGAAGAGCAGGCGGCGGGCGGGCCCCTCGATCTCCGGCCGTTGCGAGGGGAACCTCGCCAGCACCTGCTCGCGCACCCGATCGCCCACCGCCTCCCAGGTGACGGTCTGGCCCTTCGCCTCGCCGAGCGCGAGCAAGAGAGCCTCGGTGAGCGCGCCGGCGCGCCGGCCCGCGTCGGTCGTGTACTCCCAGGCGTAGTTGCGCAGGCCCGTCGCCACGAGCCGCACCGCGTGGGGGTTGCTCTCGGGGTCGAGCCCGGCGAGCTCGGCCGCGTACTTTTCTCGGGCCTTTCGCACCTCGTCGTCGAGCTTCTTGACGTCGGCCTCGATGGGACGCCGCAGCGCCTTGGGCCGCGCCGAAACGTCGCGCGACATGCCCGACGCGTGGCAGCAGTCGAGCACGACCGCGACGTTCTTCGTCTTGGCCGTCAGGCGGGCGAGCCAGAGCGAGAGCTCTTGGGCCAAAATGCCGTGGAACGCCTCGTCGCTCGACTCATGATAGTCGACCGGCACGATGCACTGGGCATGCCGGAGCCCCCGGCCCTCGGGCCCGGGCCCCTCGACGAAGGCGCCGTGGCCCGAGTAATAGAAGAGCGCCGCGTCGTCGGCCCCGCTCGCCTCGATCAGCCGGTCGTAGCCGGCGAGAATGCCCGCGCGCGTCGCGTCTCGACCGACGCAGAGATCGACCTCGAAGCCGTACCCGCTCCGGAGGGCCAGCTCGATGCGCCGGGCGTCGTCGTTCGCGCCCGAAAGCCCCTCGGTCTCGCTGCCCACGACGAATGCACGTCTGGCCATCGCCCTCTCCGTTTTTGCCGCCCGCCGCCTTCGCCGCCCGCCCCGCACCTCGGGCCCGCCGTCGGCGCCGGCCTTGCACCCGGTCGGCGCCTCGTGGGGGCTCGCACCTGCTTCGACGCCACGAGGTCGACGCCCACGACAGAAAAATCTCCGGGCGACCCCCAAGGGTCGCCCGAGGGCACCCCAAACGGCCGGGGCGAGTCCGATACGTCGCCTGAAGAGCGCCAGAGCTGCCGGGGCGACTCACATGAGTCGGTCCAAGCGTCCCGGCACCGTCGGGGCGACCCAGATGAGTCGGTCCGAGCATCCCGGCACCGTCGGGGCGACCCAGATGAGTCGGTCCAAGCGTCCCGGCACCGTCGGGGCGACCCAGATGAGTCGGTCCAAGGGTCCTCCGACTATCGGGGCGACCCAGATGGGTCGATCCAAGGCTCGCGGGGCTGTCAGGGTGACCCCGATGGGTCGCTCCGAGGCTCGCGGGGCTGTTGGGGCGACCCCGATGGGTCGCCGAGGGTGTCTCTGCCCGGCTCGGGCGCCCCGGGCGAGTCGCGGGGTAAGGCTGAGGGCTGGCCGGGCGACCCGGAGGGGTCGGAGGGCAAGCACCGGAGGGGCCCGGGCGACGGGGCTGGCGGGAGCAGACCCCGGCTCAAAGCGAAGGCCCCATCGTCGGGTGTAGCCCGAGAGCGGGTGGGTGCACGGGTCCGGACCCACCGCTCGGACGGGCCCCTCGGAGGCACCCGCGATAGAGCCCGCCCCGGCAAGCTTGCGCGCCACTTGCCCCGGAAGATGGGGCCCCGGGTTCCAGCCGGAGGGCGCCAGGCAGCCTTCCATTGGCCGGCTGGATGCCCCATCGGGGCGGTTTGATGACGGCCGTGGGGTGCAAAGCGGGTAGACTCGCGCCATGCCGAGGCGCAGAGAGGCGAGGCGGGCCCGGGCCGCTTGCTTGCTGCTCTTCGCGACGTGGTGTTCGGGCTGTAGCGTATTTTTCGACGACGCGGCCCTGCGCGACGACTCGCCCGGCGACGACGATGACGACGACTCGAGCGCTTCGTCCGGGGGCCGCGGGGGCTCGGGCGGCCGGGGCGGCGCGGGCGGCGCGCAGGGCGGCACGGGCGGCACGGGCGGCGCACAGGGCGGCACGGGCGGCGCGCAGAGCGGCACGGGCGGCGCGGGCTCCCTCGGGGGCGGGGGCGCGTGCGAGGGGGCCGACCCGAACGAGAGCAACGACGAGCCCGGGCGGGCGACGGCGCTGCCGGGGGCCGACGGCGACGGGACGCTGACCCCCTGCGAGCTCGACGTCGCGCCCCTGCGGGGCGCCTTCGGGGCGTCCGGCGACGACTGGTTCTTCGCCTCGGGCCGGAGCCTCTCCGCGGGTTGCTTCGACCTGCCCTCGCCCGGCGCCTCGATCGAGAGCGAGGGGGCGGCCGAGCTTTGCTATTACCTGAACGGCCAGAGCGCGTTTCTCGTCTCGTGCCCCGACGGGTTCGAGCCCGCCGAAGACCCGCCCGCGGGCTTCGCCGGCTGCTGCGGCCCGAACCGGGCCGAGGTCGAGTACAACGGGCTCGACGCCGAGATCTTGCTGCGCCTGCGGCCCCTCGCGGGCGCGGGCGCCTGCTTCGGGTACACGCTGCGCTATCATTATTGAGGCCCGCCCGCCGACGCCGCGCCTTCGCGCCCGCGGTTGACGCCGCGCCCCCGCGCTCGCTATTGACGCCTGCTGACGCCATGCCCTCGCGCCCGCCGCCGACGCCTTCCTGCTGACGCCATGCCTTCGCGCCTGTCGCTGACGCCTTCCTGCTGACGCCATGCCTTCGCGCTCGCTCCTCGTCGTCGACGACTTCGCCCCCGAGGCCGAGGCGCTGCGCGCGCACTTCGACGGGCGCTTCGCCGACCCGCGCGCGGCGCGCGGCGACCGCTTCGTCTGGGATTATTGGCACGTGCCCGGCCAGTACACCGCGCTGCGCACGCCGGCCTGGCAGTACTTTCCGAAGCGCGAGTACGAGGCGTTCCACCGGCGGCTGGTGCGCTGGGGCCGGCGCACGCTCGGCTGCCACGACGTCTCGCCGCCCTGGCTCTCGTGCTACGTCGAGGGCTGCGGCCAGCAGCTGCACGGCGACCTGCCGCACGGGCCCTGGGCCTTCGTCTTCTCGCTGACGCGCTGGCGCGGGCGGGCGTTCCGGGGGGGCGAGACGATCCTCTTGCGCGACGAGGTGCTCGACTTCTGGTCCGACTTCGTGTCGGTGCGCTCGGTCGAAGAGGGCGATGTCATCCGCTCGGTCGAGCCGCGCTTCGGCCGGCTGACGGCGTTCGACCCGCGGCTGCCGCACGGGGTGCGCACGGTGACGGGCACGCACGACCCCCGCGCGGGGCGGCTGGTGATTCACGGCTGGTTCGTGCAGCCGCGGCCGCTGGTCGAGGGCCCGCTCGGCGCCGCCGAGCTCGGCGCGCGCCTCGCCGAGCTCGGCGACGCGATGGGGCCCTGGCTGGGCGGGGGGCTGCCGCTCGCGGGGCTGCTCAGCCTGGGCGTGCGCGTCGGGGCCTCGGGGCGGGTGCTCTCGGCGCGGGTGCTCAGCGACACGACGCGCGTGCCCGCGGCCTTCGAGGCCGAGCGGCGGCGCTTCGTCGGGCGCGTCCGCAAGGCGGTGGGCGAATTTCGCTTCGCGAAGCAGCGCGGCCCCTCGCAGATCACCCTGCCGCTCGTGTTCGAGCGCGAGGGCTGACCCCGGTGCCCGCGCGGGCATCGCGCTAACCGAATGGCTCAGTTCCACGTCGAAGAGGTCTTGCCGGCATCGCCCGCCGAGCTCTGGCCCTGGCTCACGGTGCCCTCGCGCATGAACCGCTGGTCGGAGGCGACGGTGACGCTCGAGGCGGCGGGCGAAGACGGGGGCCCGGCGTCGGCGGGGGCGCGGCGGCGGGTCGACCTCAGGGCCTTCGGGCTGACCTTCCGCATGCACGAGGTTGTGGTCGAGGCCCGCCCGCCCGAGCGCTTCGTCTACCGGGTGACGCGGGCGCCGGGGCTCAAGGCGCACCGGGGCGAGATCGACTTGCGCGCCGAGGGCGCGGGCACCCGCCTCACCTGGCGGGTCGAGTTCCGGACGGGGTTGCCGGGGGCCGAGCCGCTCTTCGCGGCCGTCGTGCGGCCCCGCCTCCTTCGGAGCGTGCGGGCGCTCGCGGCGCTCGTGGCGGCGGGGGGCGGGTCTACTACAGGCGGCGGGTGACCTTGCGCGGCCTCGGACTTTGAGTCCGGGGCCGCGTGGTTCAGGCGTACCCCCGCGCCTGCAGCGAGAAGAGCTGGGCGTAGCGGCCCCCGGCCGCGACGAGCGAGTCGTGCGTGCCCTCTTCGACGATGCGCCCGCCGTCGAGCACCAGAATGCGGTCGGCCATGCGCACCGTGGGGAAGCGGTGCGAAATGAGGAAGGTCGTGCGCCCCTGCGTCAGGGCCCGGAAGCGCTCGAAGACGGCGTGCTCGGCCTGCGCGTCGAGCGCGGCGGTCGGCTCGTCGAGCACCAAGATGTCGGCGCCCTCGCGCATGAACGAGCGCGCGAGCGCGACGGCCTGCCACTGCCCGCCCGAGAGCTCGACGCCCTCGCGGAACCACTTGCCGAGCTGCGTCTCGAGCCCCTGCGGCAGCGCGCCGACGACCGGCGAGGCGCCCCCGCGCTCGACCGCGCGCCCGAGCCGCTCGGCGTCGTCGAGGCGCACGACGTCGCCGAAGCCGACGTTCTCGCGCACCGTGAACTGGTAGCGGTTGAAGTCTTGAAAGACCACGCCGACCCGGGCGTGCAGGGCCTCGCGCCCCCAGTCGGCGACCTCGCGCCCGTCGACGAGCACGCGGCCCTCGTCCGGCTCGTAGAGCCCGGTCAAGAGCTTGATGATGGTCGTCTTGCCCGCCCCGTTGTGCCCGACCAGCGCGAGCGACTGGCCCGCCGGCACGAAGAACGACACCTCGCGCAGGGCCCAGCCCTCGCGCCCCGGGTAGCGGAAGCTCACGTTCTCGAAGCGCACGCCCTTCTCGCCCGGGGCCGCCCGGGCGGCCAGCGCCCGCCCGTCCGGGGCGCCGTCGCCGCCGGGCGCCCGGGCGGCCGCGAGCCCGTTGGCGGGCGCGAGGGCCATGAACTGCGCGAGGTTCGACAGGTAGAGGCCGTTCTCGAACATGGCGCCGACGGCGCCGAGGGCCGACTGGAACGACTGCTGCCCCTGGCGCAGCGCGACCATGTAGAGCGTCACGTTGCCGAGCGTGAGGGCGCCGGCGGCGGCGCGCAGCGCCATCGAGGCGTAGCAGCCGTAGAGCACGAGCGCGCTCGCGAGCCCGAGCAGGCCGCCCCAGAGCGCGCGCCGGCGGGCGAGGTCGCGGTCGTCGCGGTAGAAGCGCTCGCCGAGCTCGCGGAAGCGCCCGAGCAGCAGGGGGCCGAGCCCGAAGAGCTTGACCTCCTTGGCGTGCGCGTCGTTGGCGAGCACGTACTCGAGGTAATTGAGCTTGCGCGCCTCGGGCGAGCGCCAGTTGCGCAGGCGAAAGCCTTGGGCCGAGAAGCGCATCTCGGCCACCGTGGCCGGCACCGCCGCGGCCACGAGCGCGACGAGCACCCAGGGGCCGAGGGCCGCGAGCACGGCGGCGTAGCCCGCGAACGACAGCACGTTCTGCACGAGGTGGAAGACGTCGAGCACCGCCTGCAGCGGCCGCGACGACGCCTCGCGCCGGGCGCGCGTCAGCAGGTCGTAGGTCGTCGGATCTTCGAAGTGCGCCAGGTCGAGCGTCAGCGCCTTCTCGAGAATGCTGACGTTGATGTCGATGGCCAGGCGCGCGCCGAGCAGCGCCCGCACGAGCCCCTGCCCCCGCTGCAGCCCGAGCTGCAGGGCCGCCGCGCCGAGCTCGGCCAGCACCCACGCGAGCGCCCCGTCGCGATCGCGCGCCGTGATGGCGTCGATGATGCGCTTGCCCGCGTACGCCATGGCCACCGGCAGCGCCGCGAGCGCGAGCGTGAATCCGGCGAGCGCGACGGTGGCCGCGGGCGACGAGCGCCAGACCAGCGAGAGCGCCTGCGGCAGGTGCGCGAGCCCCTCGAGCGCCCGCTTGTGCCAGGGCGCGGCCGCGCCCTCGGCGCGCGGGGCGGGCCTTGTGGGTGGGTGCATGGGCCTACACCCATAAAGGGGCGCCTGCCGCCGCGCCAGCGCGCCCGCCCTTCCGACCGGGGCCGCCCCGCCCGTTCGGCCGGGCCCCTCGCCGCCCCCGCCCGCCCCTTCGCTCGGGCCCCCTCCGCGCCCCCGCCCGACCCTTCGCTCGGGCCCCTCGCCGCCCCCGCCCGACCCTTCGCCCGGACCCCTCGCCGCCCCCGCCCGACCCTGCGCCGGGGCCCCTCGCCACCCCCGCCCAACCCTTCGCCGGGGCCCTTCGCTGCCCCCACCCGCCCCTGCGCCCAAGCCCTCGGGCGGTGCCCCGGGGCGCGCCGCGCTGCCCCCGCCGCGCCCGCCGTGGTACGCGTGGCTCATGGCGCTCGCCGCCCGCCTCGTCGTGCTCGTGCGCCACGGCGAGACCCCCTGGAGCCTCGCCGGCAAGCACACCGGCCGCACCGACATCGCCCTGACCGACGCGGGCCGCGACGCCGCCCGCCGCGTGGGCGAGGCCCTCGCGGGCCGCGCTTTCGCCCGCGTGCTCTCGAGCCCGCTCGCGCGCGCCCTCGACACCTGCCGCCTCGCCGGCTTCGGCGATCGGGCCGAGCGCGACGAGGCCCTGCTCGAGTGGGACTACGGCGAGTACGAGGGGCTGACCACCCCAGAGATCCGCGCGGCGCGGCCGGACTGGTGGCTCTGGCGCGACGGGTGCCCGGGCGGCGAGGCCCCCGGCGAGGTGGCCGCGCGCGTCGACCCGCTCGTCGCCTCGCTCGCCGCGTCCGAGGGCGACGTGCTCGTCTTCGCCCACGCCCACCTCCTGCGCGTGCTCGCCGCCCGCTGGCTCGGCCTGCCCCCCTCGGAGGGCCGCCTCTTCGCCCTCGGCACCGCCTCGCTGAGCGCGCTCGGCTTCGAGCGCGAAGAGCGCGTCATCGCCCGCTGGAACGACGATAGCCATCTACGGCGGGCGCCGAGCGCGACCTGAGCCGTATGCGAAGGGCGCCCCGACGCGGGCCGCCTCGGGCGTTGACGCTCGGCAAAATCGGCCCGGCCGAGCGGCGCGGGGTTCGCCACGGCGCCCGTACCCATACCGATGTAGCCACGAGTGACCAAAGGCAAGGCCCCCGCCCCTCCGGACGATCACGCTCTCGCGCTTTGCTTAAAAACTTCTTCTGTGAGCATACGCCCCCCACGTTCGGGCAGGCTCCCCGGGCCCGGCGCGCGCTGGGCCGAATGGCCGATGGCCGATTGTCCTTTGGCCTTTGCGTCGGGGGCGTACGCCGTTGCGTCGGGGGCGTACGCAATGGTTTTCGATCTCGCCGGCCCCGTCCTTGCTTGCGTTAGCCCCGGCTTATCTCGGTCGCAGCTTGCGTTGGCCCCGGCTTATCTCGGCCGCAGCTTGCGTTGGCCCCGGCTTATCTCCGTCGGAAGGGCGCGGGCCGGCCGGAGGGCCGGGTTCGGGGCGGGGCGAGGGGGCGTCGGGCGTCGTCGGCCGCGCGTGGCTCGAAACGTGCTGAGGCGGCCGGGCTTGGTTTTCAGGGGGTTAAGCGGACAAGTGGGTTCGCCGTCGCTTGGCAGCGCGGGCCCCCCGAGGGGGCCGCGGGCGAGGCGCGGCGGAGCCGCGCGGGCCTCGGCGGGGCGGCTGCCTTCGCGCGGCTTTGGCCGCCGATTTCTCGGCTTTGCGGCGGCCGGTTCATGTTTTGAACGCGCGCGTTCGGTTCATGTTTTGAACGGGGCCGGGGGGCGTGCACGAGAGAATAAAAAAAGCGCACGTCCTATCGTTTCATCCTTGAAATCGAAACGACTTCACGATACCACGTAGCTTGCAAGCGGCGTGTGTGGCAACCCGCGACACTGCGCCCCAAAGTTCTACCTTGTCGCTGAACCGGCGCCGTGGGCGCCTTCAAGCGATCGACAGGGCGATAGCCGTAAAGATTCTGAACCGTGGCCCCCCGTGCCGTGAACGCGGCGGCGGGGGGGCAGTGCGGGCTCGGGGCCCCCTCGGGGCGGCCTTCGGGCGGTTTTTCTCGTTGCGGCGCTTGCTTCGGCTTGGCGAGTGAGATCGAAACCGACGAATTGGGCCAGACGCGCGCTCACGGTGGGGGCGAGTTCGGTCCGCAACCTTGGGTCCGCATAGTTCCAGGTGAGGTGGCGAGATGATTCAGCGCAACGTTCGTGCTCGTTGGTCTTCCGCGCGGTCGATGGTGATCTGGGGCGGCGTCGCGCTGCTCGCCGCGTGTGCCTCGGAGAGCTCGGCGCCCGACGAGGGCGCGTCGAACAAAGAGGGCTGCGGCAGCCTCGAAGAGTTCAAGGCCCGCTACGTCTACGTCGACCAGCTCGGCGTCGCGATCGTCAACGGCGACACGCCCGTCGCGACCGAGCGCGAGCTCAACGAGTTCTACTCGGTCGTCTGCGGCAAGACCGACGACTCGCTCATCGTGCACCGGGTCAGCGTCGGCGGCGCCGACGCCAAGTGGAGCGACACGCAGAAGCTCAACCTGACCTACTGCATCGGCAACACGTTCAACGCGACCCAGAAGGCCGCCGTCAAGGCCGCGATGGACAGCGCGACGGCCGCCTGGGAGGCCGCCGGCAACGTCAACTTCGTTCACAACACCTCGCAAGACGCCAACTGTACGGCGTCGAACAACAACGTCGTCTTCGACGTCAACCTGACCAACTCGGGCGGCCAGTTCCTCGCGCGCGCGTTCTTCCCGAACCAGTCGCGCAGCACCCGCAACGTGCTCGTCGACACCTCGGCCTTCGGCAACCTCGCGCCCTGGACGCTCGCCGGCATCATGCGCCACGAGCTCGGCCACACCCTCGGCTTCCGCCACGAGCACACCCGCCCCGAGGCCGGCACCTGCTTCGAAGACAACCAGTGGCGCTCGCTGACGACTTACGACTCGGCGTCCGTCATGCACTACCCGCAGTGCAACGGCTCGCAGACCGGCGACCTCATCATCACGGCGAAAGACAAGCAGGGCACGACGGCCCTCTATGGCGCCCCCGGCGGCGCGGGCGGCTCGGGCGGCTCGGGCGGCTCGGGCGGCTCCGGCGGCTCCGGCGGCTCGGGCGGCTCGGCCGGCTCGGGCGGCACGGGCGGCGGCGGCACGGACCCGCCGAACAGCTGCCTCAAGGTCGGCGGCACCTACTGCGGCGGCCAGTCGAACGACGGCTGCTGGTGCGACAGCCAGTGCACCCAGTTCGGCGACTGCTGCCCCGACCGGAACCAGGTCTGCAGCACGACCCCGCCGCCCCCGCCGCCCCCGCCCCCCCCGCCGCCGTCCAACACCTGCGTCAACCGCTGCGGCCAGCAGGCCCCCGCGGGCTGCTTCTGCGACACCGCCTGCGCGCAGTTCAACGACTGCTGCCCGGACAAGGTCCAGGCCTGCGGCGGCTGAACGCCCCCTGAGCCGAGGCGCCCGCGCCGAACGCGGGCGCGCTGCCCCGGCGCCCCCCTTACGCGACCGATTCAGCCCGCGGCGAGGGCGGCGAGGGCCTCGTCGACCTCGGTGACGACCATGTGGGCCAGGCGCTCGACCAGCTCGCGCCCCTCGTCGGCCGAGGCAAGGCGAGGTCGCCCGGTATAGGCGCGGCCCATGCCCAACTCGACGAAGCTCGACACGCCGCGGCGGATGCCATCGGACAGGCTCGTATCGAGGTCGGGCAGCGCCGAAGCGGCCGGCCCGTCGACGAGCGCGGGGGCGAGGGCGAGCACCAGGCTCGTCTCGTAACGCCCCGCGTGGCAGGCGCCCGACTTGAACTCGTCGCCGAGCGTGCGGGCCCAGCGGCGCGCGAGCGGGCAGGCGACGGACACGCGCGGGGCGAGCCCCGAGGCGGCGGCGCGCACGGCGGCGTCGTGCGCGGGCTCGAGGTGGTTGTTGACCAGGCACACGTGGGCGAAGCCCTCGGCGAGCAGGGCCTCGGCGACGGCGCGCACGAAGGCCGAGAGGGCCGGGGCGGGCACCGAGAGCGCGCCCCGGAAGCCGCGGGCGAAGTCGGTGACGCCGTAGGCGAGCGCGGGGGCGACGAACGCGGCCCGGCCGCGCTCGCGCAGGAGGGCGGCGGCGCGGGCCGAGACGCCCTCGCTGATGACGACGTCGGTCGAGAGCGGCAGGTGCGGCCCGTGCGGCTCGGTGCTGCCGACGGGCACGAGGGCGACGGCGGGGCCGGGCCGGGCGAGCGCCGCGGCGAGGGCCTCGGTGCCGAGCTCGGCGAGGGCGAGGGGCTCTCGGGCGGGCATCGCGGCTCAGAGCTCGGGCGGGTTCTCGCCGCGCGCCTCGCGCTCGCGCAGGGTCTTGCGGTCGAGCTTGCCGCGGTCGTTCTTCGGCAGCTCGGACACGAAGGCGACGAAGCGGGGGTACTTGTGCTTGGCGAGCCGGTCGCGGGCGAGCTCTTTCAGCTCGCGCCGCAGCGCCTCGCGCGACTCGGGCGAGGCGAGGCGCCCGCCGTGCGTCGCCTTGACGACGACGAGCGCCTTCGGCTTGACGAGCCCGGCGTCGTCGGCGCCGATGACGGCCACCTCGGCCACCGCCTCGTGCGCGAGCAGGCAGGCCTCGAGCTCGGCGGGGGCCACGAACTGCCCGCTCACCTTGAGCAGCTCGTCGGCGCGCCCGTCGTAATAGAGATAGCCCTCGGCGTCGGCGTGAAAGAGGTCGCCCGTGCGGCACCAGGCGCCGAAGAAGGTCGCGTGGCTCTTTTCGCGATCGAGCCAGTAGCCGAAGGCGGTGCTGCCGCCCTTGACCCAGAGCACGCCGATGTCGCCGGCGGGCAGCGGGGGGGCGCCGGGGCCCTCGGCGTCTTCGGCGAGCACGCGCAGCTCGTAGCCCTCGACCGCGCGCCCGAGGCTGCCCGCGCGCACGTCGCCGGGGCGGTTCGAGGCGTAGATGTGGAACATCTCGGCCGAGCCGATGCCGTCGTAGACCTCGCTGCCGAAGCGCTCGCGCCAGCGCGCCAAGAGGGGCCCGGGCAGGGCCTCGCCCGCCGAGTACGAGAAGCGCAGGCTCGCGAGGTCGACGCCCGGCTCGCCCCGGGCCCGGAGCGACTCGTCGTGCTCGAGGATCTTGCCCATCATCGTGGGCACCTGCGTGAGCACCGTCGGCCGGTAGCGCGCGATCGCGTCGAGCAGGCTCTCGGGCGTGGGCCGCTCGGCGAAGAGCCCGACGCTCGCGCCGACCGCGAAGGGGAACATCAGGTTCGTGCCCGTCGCGTAGCCGAAGAAGAGGCGCGGCACGCTGACGCAGACGTCGTCTTCGCGCAGGCCCATCGTGCGCTTGGCGAAGACCTCGGTGTTGAAGGCGAAGTCGCCGTGCGCGTGCATCGCCGCCTTGGGCCGCCCCGTCGAGCCCGAGGTGAAGAGCCAGATCGCGGGCTCGTCGCGGTGGGTCGGCGCCCGGCCCTTCTCGCGCAGGCCGTCGGCGCTCGCGGCGCTCAGATCTTCGACGAGGCCCTCGAGCTCCCACGCGTCGTCGCCGGCCTCGACCTTCGCCCGCGGGTCGTCGCCCGTCGCCGGCTCGGCCACCAGCACGAGCTCGAGCGGGCCGCCCGGGCGCTGGTCGAGCCCGCCCTCGAGCCCCGGTTCGAAGAAGGGCGCGAAGAGCGGGGCGAGCCGCGGCGGCGCGAAGGCGAACTGCGGGCCGACGTAGCGGACGAGGTAGTCGAACGACTCGGGCGGCGCGTCGGGGTTGGCGAGCGCGACGACGCCGCCGGCGCGCAAGACGCCGAAGAACACCCAGGCGAAGGCGGGCACGTCGCGCAGCGCGATGAGCACGCGGGCGCCGCGGGCGAGGCCGGCGTTGCGCAGGAAGCCCGCGACGGCCGCCGCGCGCTGGGCGACCTCGTCGTAGGTGAACGCGTGCTCGCCGAAGCGCAGCGCCACGCGCCCGCCCCGGCCCTCGCGCAGCCGGTCGAAGAGGTAGTAGTCGGCGAGGTTGAACGCTTCGGGGAAGGTGGGCAGCATCGGTCGGCGGGCCTCGGGGGGGGGCGAACGACGCTCTAGCGCCCGGCGCCCCCGCGCGCCAAGGCGCCGCCGATGATGAGGCGCTGAATCTCGCTCGTGCCCTCGTAGATGCGCAAGGGGCGCACGTCGCGCGCGAGCCGCTCGACCGGGCTGCCGGCGACGACGCCGAGCCCCCCGTGCAGCTGCACCGCCGCATCGACGACGCGCGAAGCCGCCTCGGTCGCGTAGAGCTTGGCCATGGCCGCCTCCGACGAGAGGCGCGCCCCGGGCTCGGCCCGATCTTTGGCGAGCGCGGCGCGCAAGACCAAAAGGCGCGCCGCGTCGAGCTCGGTTGCCATGTCGGCGAGCATGGCCTGCACGAGCGGCTGCTCGGCCAGGGGCTTGCCAAACTGCACCCGGCCCCGCACGTGCGCGAGCGCCTCGTCGAGCGCCCGCCGCGCCATGCCGACGGCGGCCGCGCCGACGCTCACCCGGAAGGCGTCGAGCGTCCGCATCGCCAGCGCGAAGCCCCCCCCGGGCTCGCCGACGAGCGCCCCGGGGCCGAGGCGGCAGCCCGCGAAGCGCAGGCGCCCGATGGGGTGGTCGGCCGCGAGCTTGATCGGCTCTTCGACCAGGCCGGGCGCGCCGCGCTCGACCAAAAAGGCCGTGATGCCCTTGCGGCCCGCCGCCGGGTCGACGCTGGCGAAGACCACGTAGTGGTCGCAGATGCCCGCGTTCGAGATGAAGGTCTTCTCGCCCTCGAGCACGTAGCCGCCGCCCTCGGGCCGCGCCACCGAGCGCAGCGAGGCGACGTCGCTGCCGGCCTCGGGCTCGGTCAGGGCGAAGGCCCCGACCCGCGCGCCGCGCACCACCTCGGGCAGCAGGCGCGCCCGCTGCTCGGCCGAGCCGGCGAGCACGATCGGGTACGCGCCGAGGCCCTGGACGGCGAAGATCGAGTCGGCGAGCGGGCTCGCGTAGCCGAGCGCCTCGCGCACCAGGCAGAGCGCGCGCAGATCGACGTACGAGGGGTCGCCCGGCCGGCCCGCCTCGGCCCCCCCGAGCGCCTCGGGCACCAGCCAGGCGTACAGCCCGAAGCGCGCCCCGAGCTCGCGCGCCACCCGGGCCGCGTCGTGCTCGCCCCCGAGCGCGCCCGCGATCGCCGCGAGCCTCGCCGCGAGCTCGGCGTGCCGCGGCTCGAAGAAGAAGCCGAGATCGTCGGTCGACAGCCTCACGCCCCGCCCTCGCGCTCGGGCGGGGGCGCGCCCTCGAAGGCGGGCGGTCGCTTCTCCTTCCAGGCCTGATGGGCCTCGAGAAAGTCGGGGTGCTGCATGCAGAGGGCCTGCGCCTGCGCCTCGGCCTCGATCGCCTCGGCGAGCGACATCGTGTGCTCGCGCTCGAGCATCGTCTTGGTCATCGCGTGGGCGAAGGCGGGGCCCGCGGCGAGCTTCTCGGCCCAGGCGCGCGCCTCGGCCGGGGCCCGGCCCGCGTCGACCACGCGGTTGACGAAGCCGATGCGGTAGGCCTCGTCGGCGCCGAAGATCTCGCCGAAGAACAAGATCTCCGACGCCCGCCCGAGCCCCACGATGCGCGGCAAGAGGTACGCGGCGCCCATGTCGGCGCCCGAGAGCCCCACCCGCGGGAAGATGAAGCCGAACTTCGCCGTCGGGTCGCAGACGCGCAGGTCGCACGCGGCGGCCATCACCGCGCCCGCCCCGACGCACGCGCCGTGAATGCCCGCGACGACCGGGCGCCTGACCTGGCGAATGGCCGCGATGAGCCGGCCCGTCAGGCGCGTGAACTCGAGCAGCCCCCGCGCGTCGCGCCCGAAGAGCTCGGCGATGATGTCGTCTTGATCGCCGCCCGAGCAGAAGCCCCGCCCCTCGCCCGACAGCGCCACGGCCCGCGCCTCGGGGTACTCCGAGAGCGCCTCGAAGCAGCGCGCGAGCTCGTCGTAGACCTCGAAGGTGAGCGCGTTGAGGCGCGCGGGGCGCGCGAGCGCGATCGAGGCGACGCCCCGCTCGAGCGAGAAGGCGAACGAGCGCGGCGTCGGCAGGGGGGCCGGCATGAGGGGGGCGAGGGTACCTGAAGAAGGCGGCCGGGGGTTCGCCGAAGGGCGGGCGCCGGCCGGGGCGACCGGCGGCACCTGAGGTCGCCATCAACTTGCCGCGCGGTCGCCGCCGGCGCCACGATGGCCGCCGTGCCCGAAGCCCCGCCCGACGCCGCCGCCCCCGCCGCCCCCGCCGCCGCCGGGGTGCGGCGCGTCATCGTCGCTTCGTCCGTCGGCACCCTCTTCGAGTGGTACGATTTTTACCTCTACGGCAGCCTCGCCGCGTTCTTCAGCGAGCTCTTCTTCCCGAAGGGCAACCCCACCGCGGCCTTCTTGGCGAGCCTGGCGACCTTCGGCGCGGGCTTCGCCGTGCGGCCCTTCGGCGCCGTCGTCTTCGGGCGCCTCGGCGATCTGGCGGGGCGCAAGTACACCTTTCTCGTCACCATCCTCATCATGGGCCTGTCGACCGCGGCGATCGGCCTCTTGCCCACCTACGAGCGGGCGGGCCTCGCCTCGCCCGTCTTGCTCGTGAGCCTGCGCCTCGCCCAGGGCCTGGCGCTCGGGGGCGAGTACGGCGGCGCCGCCACCTACGTCGCCGAGCACGCGCCCCCGGGGCGGCGCGGTTACTACACGAGCTTCATTCAGACCACCGCCACGCTCGGCTTCTTCGTCTCGCTGGCGGTCATCTTGGTGACGCGCCTCGGCCTCGGCGACCGAGACTTCAAGGCCTGGGGCTGGCGCCTGCCCTTCTTGCTCTCGTTCGTGCTGCTGGCGGTCTCGGTCTACATTCGGGCGAAATTGCACGAGTCGCCCGCCTTCGCCGCCCTCAAGGCCCGCGGCAGCCTCTCGAAGAGCCCGCTGCGCGACAGCTTCGCCGACCCGACCAACCTGCGCTACGTGCTGCTCGCCCTCTTCGGCGCCACCGCCGGCCAGGGCGTCGTCTGGTACACGGGCCAGTTTTACGCCCTCTTCTTTCTGCAGAACACGCTGAAGCTCGACTTCGTCACCTCGTACGTGCTCGTCGCCCTCGCGCTCGCCTTCGGCACCCCCTTCTTCGTCGTCTTCGGGCGCCTGTCCGACCGCGTCGGCCGCAAGCCCATCATGATGGCCGGCTGCCTGCTCGGCGCCCTCACCTACCTGCCCATCTACGTGGCGATGCGCCGCTTCGGCGACCCGGCCGCCCCGAACCACGTCGCGCTCTTCCTGCTGCTCGCGCTGCAGATGCTCTACGTGACCATGGTCTACGGGCCGATCGCCGCCTTCTTGGTCGAGCTCTTCCCGACGCGCATTCGGTACACGTCGATGTCGCTGCCCTACCACGTCGGCAACGGCGTCTTCGGCGGCTTCATGCCCCTCATCGCCGCCTCGCTCACCGCGAGCACCGGCAACCCCTACGCCGGCCTCGCCTACCCCTGCGCCGTCGCGGGCCTCACCTTCGTCGTCGGCACCCTCTTCGTGCGCGAGCCGAAGGCCGCGGCCGACTGAGCCGCGCCCGCGCCCGGGCGGCGGGGCCCCGCACTGAAGTACGGGGCACGGCGTAGCCAATTCGTGCCGCGCGGCCTCGGGCCGGTCCGGCGCGCAAAGCCCGGCCGCCGCTGGGGCCGGGCTCCCGCGGGCTTCGGCTTGCCGGGCGAGCGCGCGGCAGCGGCTCGCGGCGCGGGAGCCCGGCCCCAGCGAGGGCCGGGCTTTGCTCTCCGTTCGCGCGGGCCACCCCGTGCCCCGGACTTCGAGTCCGGGGCCGCGCTACGTCACCCGCCGCGTGTATCAGAGCGCCGCGAGCGCCATGATCTCGACCTTCGCCCCCGGCTCGACCAGGCCCGCGACCGCGACGAGCGCCATCGAGGGGTAGTGCTTGCCGAGGCGCGCGGCCCACGCCTCGCGCAGGCGCTTGGACGACGCGAGGTAGGCGTCGAGGTCGGTGACGAAGACGGTCATCTGAAAGATCGCCTCGGGGGCGCCGCCGGCCGTGCGCACGACGGCGATCACGTTGTCGAGCGCCTGGGCGAACTGCTCGGTAAAGTCGTCGCTGACGGGGCGGCCGTCGAAGCCCGAGCCGATCTGGCCGGCCACCGACAAGATGCGCCCCTCGGCCACCATGCCGTGGGCGAAGCCGCGCGGCGGGGGCAGCTCGGCGGGCCGCACCTCGAAGGGCGGCCGGCTCATCGCATCACCCCGCCGCCGTCGACGACGAGCGCCTGGCCGTGAATGCCCCGGCCCCCCTCGCCGACCAGCGCCATGACCAGGTGCGCGACCTCGCCGGGCTCGATGAGGCGCCCCTGCGGGCTCATCTTCTCGAGCGTCGAGCGGGCGTCGCCCTCGCTGCGGCCGGTCGTCTTCGCGATGCGCCCCACGGCCTCTTCGACCATGCGCGTCTCGACCCAGCCGGGGCAGACCGCGTTGACCGTGACGCCCTTGTCGGCCACCTCGAGCGCGACCGAGCGCGTCAGGCCGATGAGCGCGTGCTTCGAGGCGCAGTAGGCCGAGGTGTAGGCGTGCCCGACCAGCCCCGCGACGGACGCGACGTTCACGACGCGGCCCCAGCGCGCCTCGACCATCGCGGGCAAGAAGGCGCGCGTCAGCGCGAGCGGGGCGGCGACGTTGACGGCCATGGCGCGGTCGAACATCTCGTCGCTCGTGCGCACGACCGGCGCGCTCTCGGCGATGCCCGCGTTGTTGACCAGCACGTCGACCCGCCCGCCGCCCGAGATGGCCTCGATCGCCCGCCCGAGCGCCGCCCGGTCGCCCAGATCGACCTCGACCGCCTCGCCCCCGAGCCGCCCGGCCACCTCGTCGATCTCGGCCCGCGTGCGGCCCGTCACCACCACCCTCGCCCCCTCGGCGGCCAGCCGTTCGGCGATGGCCCGGCCGATGCCCCGGCCGCCGCCGGTCACGAGGGCGCGTTTGCCTTCGAGCGTCATGGGGCGCCACGCTAGCGCGGCCGGCTAGGCCCTGTCGACGCCCCCGCGCGGGGCCGCCCGCCTCAGGCCGCCCGCCTGCCTCATCCGAGCGGCGGATGACGTAGCGCGCCCGGCGGCCCCGGACTCGAAGTCCGGGGCACGGCGTCCCCCCTTCGTGCCCCGTGGCCTCGGCACCGATCCGGAGAGCAAAGCCCGGCCCTCGCTGAGGCCGGGCTCGCGCGGGCTCTGGCTTCCAAGCGAGCGCGCGGCAGCCGCTCGCGGCGCGCGAGCCCGGCCTCAGCGAGGGCCCTAGGGATTGGTCACTTTTTTTCCTTGCAAGGTCGCCATGGCCGCGCGCCAGCCGGCGGCCCGCGCGCGCAGCTCCTCGTAGCCGCGCCAGAGCACCTGCCAGCCCGGCCGCCCGTTGTGCGTCAGGTGCCCGCCCAGGCGCGCCAC
>DASTPP010000346.1:0-26281 GCA_035762175.1 Polyangiaceae bacterium
GAGAAGCTCGGCGGCGAAGGCATCACCAACGTGATGGTGCGCGGCGTGCCCGAGGGCGCGGCGGCGCTGCGCGAGGGCCTGCGCGTCGTCGCGGGCCGCCCCCCGCGCCCCGGCGCCGACGAGGCCATGATCGGCTCGAAGCTGCGCGGCCGCTTCCGGGGCTTCGAGCTCGACCAGGCGATCGAACTGCGCAAGAACCGCCCCGTCAAGGTCGTCGGCGTCTTCGCAGACGAGGGCTCGTCGCACGAGCCCGAAGTTTGGGCCGACCGCGACGTCGTGCGCGGCGCCTTCGGCCGCGAGGGCACCGTCTCGTCGGTGCGGGTCAGGCTCGCGTCGCCGAGCAAGTTCGACGCCTTCAAGGCCGTCGTCGAGCAAGACAAGAACCTCGGCTTCGAGGCCCTGCGCGAGACCGTTTACTACGAGAAGCAGTCGGAGGGCATCGCCATCTTCGCCACCGCCCTCGGCGGCGTCATCGCCGTCTTCTTCTCGTTCGGCGCCAGGATCGGCACCCTCATCACCATGCACGCCTCGGTCGCGAGCCGCCAGCGCGAGATCGGCACGCTGCGCGCGCTCGGCTTCTCGCGGTCGAGCATCCTCTTCGCCTTCCTCGCCGAGTCGGTGGCGCTCGCCCTGCTCGGCGGCCTCGCCGGCGCGCTCGCCTCGACCGCGATGCGCTTCGTCCGCTTCTCGATGGTCAACTTCGCGAGCTTCTCCGAGCTCGTCTTCTCGTTCGAGCCGACCCCCGGCCTCGTGCTCTCGTCGGTCGCCTTCGCCGCCGGCATGGGCGTGTTCGGCGGCTTGCTGCCGGCCCTGCGCGCCGCGCGCGTCTCGCCCGTCACCGCCGTGCGCGGCTGACGCGCGCCGGCCCCCCGAAGCGCCGCGCGGGGGGCGCCGCCCGGCCCCTCAAGGCCCCGTCGGGCCCGCGGGCCCGGCCGGCGCCGGCGCGGGGGCGCGGCCCCGGCGCCGGCGGCGGCGTTTCGTCGATTTGCCGAAAAACAACGCCGCCGCGCCCTCGCCCCGCGCGCGGTAGCCGAGCGCGAGCAAGAGCGCCGAGACCTCGGCCCTCGGGGCGCCGAGCCGCGAGGCCCACGCCTCGGGCGGCGCGAAGGGCCCGCGGCGGGCGAGCGCGGCGGCCTCGGCCGCGACGGCCTCGAGCGCGTCGAGGCGGTAGGCCCGGCCGCCGAGCGGCCAGTAGCCCGCGGCGAGCGCGAAGGCCGGCGGGGCGCCGCGCGGCAGCGGCAGCGAGGGCGCGCCCGGGGGCGAGAGGGACGGGGCGAGCTCGGGGCGATCGAAGTGCAAGGCCCAGAGCGCCGAGCGCCAGGCGACCGCGGCCGGGGCGAAGGCGCCCTCGACGTAGAGCGCGAGCGCGCCCGCGCGCACCCCGAGCCCCTCGAGCGCCTGCCGGTCGTCGGGCGCGAGCGCCGCGAGCAGCGCGTCGACCTCGGCGCGGCGGACGGCGCCGAGCCCCTGCACGAGCTGGTAGGCGAGGCCGCGCGCGGGCCCCCTGAGCTCGGCTCGGGCGAGATCGACGAGCGGGCCGAGCTCGAGCCCGATCGCGGCGCGCGCCCAGGCCGCGAGCCGCTCGGCGACGCGCTTGGCCTGCGCCGGCTCGAGCAGCGGGCTCTCGAGCGCCTCGACGCCCGGCCGCAGCGCCGACGCCGCGCGGGTGAGGCGCCCGACCGCGGCCCCGCGCCAGGAGAGCTCGCGCCCCGCCCCGAGCGCGAACGCCCCGTCGTCGTCGGCGCAGAGCGCCTCGACCCGCGCGCCGATCGGGCCGCGCAGCGCCTTGAGCGCCGCCGCCCGCTGCACGCGCCCCTCGGCCCCGCCCCCGCCCTCGGCGGCGAAGCGGAAGCCCTCGACCCGGCCGACGAAGGTGCCCTCGACGAGCACGCGCCCGTCGTCGAGCAGCGCCCCGCCGACCTCGCGCCCCTCGCGCGCGCGCCGCACCATCGTCGCGGCGAGCCGGTCGACGAAGCGCTGGGTGAGCCGCTCGTGCAGCGCGTCGGAGAGCCGGTCTTCGACGGCGCGCGCGAGCGCCTGCAGGCGCCTCGCGTCGTCGACCCAGGGCTCGCGGTTGGTCACGTACGTCCAGGTGCGGACGTTCGCGATGCGCGCGACGAGATCGTGCACGTCGCCCTCGGTGCGGTCGAGCTCGGCGATATGCCGCTCGACCCAGTCGGTCGGCAGCCGCCCCGAGGGGCCGACCAGGTGGCGGTAGAGGGCGAAGAGCAGCGCGGCGTGCGCCTCGGCCGTGAGCTTGCGGTAGTCGGGCACCTGGCACACCTCCCACAAGAGCTCGAGCCGCGCGCGCCCCCGCGCCAGCGCGGCGATCTCGGGGCGGCGGGCGAGTACGGCGAAGGCGCGGGCGTCGTCGGCCTCGCGCCCGCGCACGAGGGCGGGGTGCGGGGGCGGGCGCTTGAGCGAGGCCGAGAGCGCCTCGAGCGAGGCGAAGTCGAGGTCGCTGTTGCGCCAGTAGAGCGCGCCGAGCGGCGCGAAGGCGTGCCGCTCGATGGCCTCGATGGTGGGCGGGGGCAGGGGGGGCGCGTCGGCCGTGGTGCCGAAGGTGCCGTTGCGCAGGGCGCGCCCGGCCCGGCCCGCGATCTGGGCGAACTCGGGGGGCGTGAGCTCGCGCGCGTGCTCGCCGTCGAACTTGCGCAAGGACGCGAAGGCGACGTGATCGATGTCGAGGTTCAGCCCCATGCCGATGGCGTCGGTGGCCACCAGGTAGTCGACCTGGCCCTCTTGATAGAGCGCGACCTGGGCGTTGCGCGTGCGCGGGCTCAGCGCCCCGAGCACGACGGCGGTGCCGCCGCGGTGCCGCCGCAAAAGCTCGGCGAGGGCGTACACCTCTTCGACCGAGAAGGCGATGACGGCGCTGCGCGGGGGCAGGCGCGTCAGCTTGCGCGGCCCGGTGTACGCGAGCTCGGACAGGCGGGGGCGGCGCACGTGCTCGGCGTGCGGCAAGAGGCGCGAGAGCACCGGCCGCGCCGTCTCGGCCCCGAGGAACATCGTCTCGCGCGTGCCCCGCGCCCGCAGCAGCCGGTCGGTGAACACGTGCCCGCGCTCGGGGTCGGCCGCGAGCTGGATCTCGTCGACCGCGACGAAGGCGGCGTCGCGGTCGACCGGCATCGCCTCGACGGTGCACGAGAAGTAGCGCGCGCGCCGGGGCACGATCTTCTCTTCGCCCGTCACGAGCGCGACCTCGTCGGGGCCGAGCGCGCGCCGCAGCTTGTCGTAGTTCTCGCGGGCGAGCAGCCGGAGCGGAAACCCGATGACCCCGTCCGGGTGCTCGAGCATTCGCTCGAGCGCCAGGTGCGTCTTGCCCGTGTTGGTCGGGCCGAGCACCGCCGTGATGGGCGCGCGGTCCACGCCCCTATGCTGGCGCCCCCGCCCGCCCCCCGCAACCCCGCCGCGCGCCCGCCC
The DNA here is from genome assembly GCA_035762175.1 of Polyangiaceae bacterium. Classification (GTDB taxonomy): domain Bacteria; phylum Myxococcota_A; class Polyangia; order Polyangiales; family Polyangiaceae; genus DASTPP01. Next base: position 3,424 of record DASTPP010000346.1, read on the forward strand.
GCGCCGCCGCCGGCCCGCCGCCCCGCCCGCGGGGGGCCCCGCTCAGTCGACCCGCACGAGCGCGACCTGCGACCGTTGGGCGCGCGGGTCGATGTCGACGGTGAGAAAGTGCCGCCCGACGCCGTCGAGCCGCTCGGGGATGGCCCCGCCCCCGCCCGTGACGTACGCGGGGATGCCGGCGTTCGAGTAGGCGTAATACGAGTGCACGTGGCCGTAGAAGGTGAGGTCGACCCCGCCGTCGGCGAGCCTGGTCAAGAGCTTGTTCGCCTCGGCGCGGTTCGCGAACCCGCCGTTGCGGCCGCCGATCGGGTCGAGCGGCGGGATGTGCATGGCCACGACGTGCGCGCCCCCGGCGCCCCCGGCGAGCCAGCCCCCGAGCCAGTCGTAGACGGGCGCGGCGATCGTGGCGCTCGCCGAGTCGAGCAGCGTGAAGCGCACGCCGCGGAAGGCGAAGCTGTGGTTGGCCCGCCCGAAGTACTCTTGGTAGAGCGCGTCGTCGGTGCCGAGCTCGTGGTTGCCGAGCGTCGAATAACAGGGGAAGTTGAGCGACTTCATCTCGCGCTGAAAGCGCTCGAGCTCGGGGCGCGAGCCCTGATCGGTGAGGTCGCCGCTGATGAGCGCGAAGCGGATCGAGGGGTCTTCGTTCATCTTCGCGTAGATGTCTTGCACCTCGTCGATGCGCTCTTGCACGTCGGCGAAGACGGCGAAGCGGTAGGGCGACTCGTCGGCCGCGTCGGGCGGCGCGAGAGAGAGCGTGGCCGCCTCGCCCGCCGGCAGCTCGAGCGTCCAGGCCCGCTCGGTCGGCACGAGCCCGGGCGCCTCGCGCCGCACCGCGATCGCGCCCCCGCGCTCGCCCCGCGCCGCGAGCGCGAGGTCGGGCAGCGCGTTCTCGACCGAGAGCCGGAGGGCGCCGCCCGCCCCGGCGCTCGCCCGCACCGTGAAGGCCGGCGCGCCCGCCCAGAGGGCGAGCCGGCCCGGCCCGGCGAGGCGGACGGCGGCGTTGCCCCCTTCGACCTCGAAGCGCACGCCGCCCGCCTCGGCGCGCCCGATCGTCAGGTCGCGCTCGGCCCGCCCTTCGGCGACGTCGAGGCAGGCGGGGCCGGCCGCCGCGAGCGCGAGGGCGGCCCCGAGCGCCGCCGCCCGCGCGCCCCGTCGATGCTTCTTGTTCATGGCGACACCCCGTACCGGTAGAGGAGCGAGAGCCCGGTCACGTACGCCGAGCCCGCCTGGACTTCGGCCTGCGCCCCCCACGAGGGCGCGAAGAAGAAGAGGGCGCGGGCGCCGAAGTGGCCCGGCACGCCGCTGCCGAGGCCGGTCATCTTCAGGCCCGCGGCGTAGCCGTCGTGGCGGTGGTCGTAATAGACCTTCGCCTCGCCCCACCGGTCGGCCCGCCGCCCGAGGTAGACGCCGAAGGCGAAGCCGCCGAGCAGCAGGCTGTCGGCCTCGTCGGGGTGCCGGTCGTAGCGGTTCGCGGCGAGCGCGGTGCCGACGCCGAGCTCGGCGAACGAGCCCGCGAGCGTCGGGCCGAGCCGGCCGAGATCGAGCCGGCCCCGCAGCGACACCTCGCCGGTCGTCACCGCGAAGCCCTCGGAGTCGAAGTCGTGGTCGGTCAGCGCCGCCTCGGCCTCGACGAACGAGCCGTCGCGCGCGCGCTCGCCGTCGCCCGCGGGGAGCGGGCCGTAGAGGCGGTACGCGCCCTCGAGGCGCAGGCGCCGGTTGCGGTGCTCGCCGAGCGAATACCACCCCGACTGCGCCACCCGCAGGCCCCCGAGGCGCGCCTCGAGCGCCTGGAAGGTGAACGTCCGGTAGGCGAAGACCGGGTCGTAGACGTAGCGCAGGCCCAGCTCGGCCCCGAAGCGGGGGGCCACGGTCAGGGGCGCGCCGGTGCCGCCCGGCGGCGCCAGCACCCCGTAGAGGTCGGCCAGGGTGCTGATCGCGAAGAGGCCCACGCCCGCGATCGTGACGGCGGCGACCGGCGCGACGAGGCGCCGCGACGCGCCCGAGGCCGCGAGCAGCACGAGCCCCCCGCCCACCGCCCCGAGGCCCACGCCCTCGAGCGTCAGCAGCCGCCCCGCCGTGCGCTTCTCGCCCATGACGTAGTGCCCGGCGCCGTGCACGAGCAGGCCCGGCACGATCGCGGCGCCGACCGCCCAGGCCGAGCGCTCGGGGCAGGCGGGGCGCCGCCCGGCCGCGCCGGCGGGGCCCGGCGCCGCCGCGTCGGCCCCGGCGGCGGGGGGGCATTCTGGCCCGACGTCGGGCCCGCCCGACGTCGAATCGGCCGACCCCGCGGCGCGCGCGGGCGACGGGTCGGCGTTTGCCGACGCCGGCGCGGGCTCGGCGGACGCGCTACGTACGGCCAGGAGCAAGGCCCCGACGGGCAAGACCAGGCGGTGGGCCGGCGGCACGGGGCACATTCATGGCCGAAAGGCGCGCCCGGTCAACACCTCCGTCGCGCGGCGAACCGCCCCGGCCGGGCGCGGCGCTAAGTTGGGCCCGGCCGGCACGACCCGCAGGTAGAGCGTCCGCGGCGCCCCGCAACGGCCGCAGTGCGTGCGCAACGTGCGCAAGATGTGCCCGCCGGCGCTCGCGGCCGCGTGCTCGTCGAGCCTCGCCTCGGCGGCGCCGCAGCGCAGGCACGGCAGGGCGAGGGCGCGCGACTCGACGAGCGAGGCCGAGGGCACCTCGAGCGGGCGCCCGGGGCTGCCGCCGGGCTCGAGCGCCCAGAGCCGCTCGCGCTGGCGCGCCAGCTTGTCGGAGCTTCGCTGGGCGGCGCGGCGCTCGGCGCGGGGGGCCGAGGGTTTCTTGGGGCCGGTCATCTCGGCCCAACTTAACCACGCCGCGGCCCCGCCGCCCGCGGCGGCGCGATCCGCGATTCACTTCGGTGATGACCGAGCCACACGAGGCCCGGCACGTCGGTGATAACCGAGGTGCCGGGCCCCGCCCGGGCCCGCGGGGCGCCGGGCGTCAGACCGCGGCCGGCCGCGAGGGCCTGCCGCCAGGCCGCGAGGTGCGGCCCTGCTCGCGGGTGAGCTTCTCCTTGACGTCGACCGGCACGAGGCCCTGCTGCGCCCGCGCCTCCGGGGTGACCGGGATGGCGTTCTTCGAGGGCTCGATGCGCGAGCCGAAGGTGCGCGCGTAAACTTGCGTAAATTCGGCGCCCAGGAAGAGAATTTGCGCCGAGTAGTACACCCAGACCGTGATGACCACGACCGAGGCCGCCGCGCCGTAGGCCGACGCGACCGTCGACTTGCCGAGGTAGAGGCCGATGCCGATCTTGCCGAGCGTGAAGAGCAGCGCCGTCACCAGCGCGCCGACCCACACGTCGCCCCAGTGCACCTTCACGTCGGGCACGGCCTTGTAGATGAGCGCGAACAGGGTCGTGATGATGCCGAACGAGACGACGAAGTTGACGGCCCCCCAGAGCGTCTCGCCGCCGGGCAGCGCCCCCGAGAGCACCTTGCCCGCGGCGGCGAGCGCGGTGCTGACGACGAGCGAGACGAGCAGCATGAAGCCCACGCCCAGCACCATCGTGAACGAGAAGAAGCGGTCGCGCAGCACGCCCCAGAGGCCGCGCCCGGGCTTGGGCGTCACCTCCCAGATGGTGTTGAGCGAGTCTTGCAGCTCGCCGAACACGCCCGACGCGCCCAAGAGCAGCGCGGCCGCGCCCACGATCGTGCCGACGACGCCGGCCGAGGGCTTGTGCGCGTTCGCCAAGATGCCCTCGATGGCCGCCCCCGCCTGCGGGCCGACCAGCGTCGCGATCTGTCCCGAGAGCTGGCCGCGCGCGGCCTCCTCGCCCACCACGAGCCCCGCCACCGAGACCGCGATGACCACGAGCGGCGCGAGCGAGAGCACGGTGTAAAACGCGAGCGCGGCGGCCAGCCGGTCGGCCTTGTCTTCCTTCCAGTCGCGGGCCGTATCTTTGAGCAGGCCCCAGAGGGCTTTCAACGTCATGGCGCACGTCGCCTCCTGAACAACGTCAGGGGCGAATGCAGACCCCGCGCCACGCCCCGATCGGGGCTGCCCTCGGCGCCCGCGTCGTGGTCAACCCCGCTCCGGTCGGGCCGCCGCGGTGCTACCGAGGGGCCTCGGCCCCGCCTCGCCCCGCCGCGTCGCGGCGCGCGAGGCCGGGCGTGGCGTTCGGGCCCGGCGCGGCAAAAGTGCGACAGCCGGCGTCCTCCGTTCCGGCGCGGCCCCGGTGAAGCGCGGCCGTCGGCAGGCCGCCCCGGGGCCCCGGCGCGCTTCAGAACGCCCCGCGCCACGCGACGCCCGCCGGGCCAACCACGAGCCCGGTCGACGGCGCCTTCGCGGGACCCTTCGGGGCAGACCCGAGCGCGAGCCAGAGCGCCGCGCCCGCGCCCGCCAGCGACAGGCCGCCGGCGACGCCGGCGAGGGCCAGATTGCGGTTCGACGCCACCGCCACCTCGCTCCCGTCGCAGGTGCCCCGGCTCGCCTTGCAGCGCTCGAGCTCGTTTCTCTGCGCCATGGCCGTCGCGAAGAGCCCCGCCGCCGCGCCCGCGAAGGCCACGCCCGCGCCGCCGGCGACCCACGAACCGAGCGGCACGCCGCCGCCCGACCGGGCCTCGGGGGCGAGGGGACTGCGCGCGGGCGCGGCCGGGCGCGGCGGGGCGAACTCGATCGCGGGCTCGAAGATCACGCTCAGCGTGTGCTTGCCCCGCTCGACCAGGCGCACCTCTTTCCGGAAGGTGCGCTTGCCCGGGGCGCTCACCTCGATCTCGTGGTGGCCCGGGTCGAGCGGCAGCGCCGAGCCCAGCTTGTCGCCCGGCACGGGCTCGCCGTCGACGCGCGCGCTCGCGCCCTCGACGCCCGCGGGCAGCTCGAGCGTCAGCGTGGGCACCCGGGGGCCGAGCTCGGCGACGCTCTTGGCGCTGTCTTCGACGATGAGCTTGCGGTCGGGGCCCTTCGTCGCCTGCGCCAGCTCGGCGGCGCGCTCGTAGTCGCGCGTCGCGCTCGCGACGAGCCCCATGCTCTCTTCGCAGTACGCCAGATGAAAGCGGAGCGACGCGGTGTCTTTCGTCGCCAAAATGCGGCGGAACTTGATGTGCGCCTCGCCCCACCGCCGCGCCGCCTCGTCGCGGCGCGCCTCCTCGAAGAGCGCCCGCGCCGCCTCGAGATCGGCCGCGCTCGGCTCGCGGCGTTCCCCCTCCGGCGGGGTCGCTTCGGCGGCCGTAGCGGCCGCGGGCGGCGCGGCGCCCGGGCCTTGGGCCGAGGCGCTACGGGTAAAGAGGGCGATGAGCAGGGCGGTCGATACGAGGCAGCGGCTGGACATGGCGGTCGTCGGTTCTCGGCAGAGGGGTTGCGTGAAGCCCCGCCCCCCGTGGCCGAGGGGCGAAGCGGGCCTTTGATCTCCCTCTCGGCCCCGGCCGCCGACCGGTTGCTTAAATTCGTCGGAAGTTCGTCCGCCCCCCTGATTTCGGGCGGCCACCCCACGCCAGGAGGGCGTTGCAAAACGGTCGGTCGAGCCCGGCGCAAACCGCCCAGGCCGAGGCCCGGCCGGTTACAGACGCGCCCCGACCGGCTACAGACGGTCGCCAGCGGGCTACAGACGCGCCCCGGCTGGTTACGGATGGGCGCCGGCGGGCTACAGGCGGGCGCTGGCGGTCTACAGGCGGGTGCAGGCGGGTATAGGCGGTTGCCAGCGGGCTACGGGCGGGCGCCAGCGGTCTACAGGCGGTTGCCAGCGGGCTACGGGGGCGCACCGGCCGGTTACAAACGCACCCAGGGCGGTTACAGACGGGCACCGGCGGGCTACGGGTGCGCGCCTGGTGGTTCAGGCATCTTCCGGCCCGTTACGGGCACCAGCCGCCCGGCTACGAGCCAGCTCCGGCCGATTCCAGGCGTCATCCGTCCAGCTTCAAGCGGCATGGGCCGGCTCTGGGCAGTCTGCGCCGGCGTTTCGCAACACCCATCGAGTTCGGGAAAAAGAACTCGATGGGGCCTACCCGGAGATTGTTGATGAGTCCGAAGCCCGTCCCAAAGCGCGATGGCCGCGTTCAAGAGCGAGCTTCGGGCGAAAGCGAGGCCTGCCCGAGGGCGGCGGGGTAGGGGGCGAACGGGGGCTGCGCCGTGACGAGGTGCGCTGCCGGCGCGGGCAAGGTCACGCCAACGTTCGCGCGCGAGGCAGGCGAGAGCGGTGCGGGCGGAAGGGGCGCCTTGGGCCGGCGAAGCGGGGGGTGACGAGCGCGGCTCGGGTCAGCCCGCGCGGTTGGGCAGCTTCACTTGGCGACGCGGTAGATGATGCCATCGCCCGGCGTCAGCGGCACCGCGCCCAGCGTGACCGTGCCGAGGTCGGCGAAGTAGACGTACGCGTCGTCGACCAGCACGTACGCCCCGCCGAAGGGGTTGCCGTTAGTGTACGTGGCCGGGGTCACCACGGCCACCTGCCCGAGCAGCAGCGGGTCGCGGCCCGCGGCCTTGCGCCAGACCTGCAACAGCTTCGCCCCCTCGGTGCCGTCGATCAAGGTCAGCACGAAGAGCGTGGCCCCATCGACGGCGAAGCCCTCGACCGAACCCTTGCCGTCGAAGTCGACGGCCGCGGCCCCGAGATCCTTGGTGAGCGAGTGGACCGAGCCGGGCTTGCGGTCGGCCCAGTAGACGCGGCCGTTGGCGAGCTCGACCGAGACGGGCTGGTTGGCCGTGGCCACGGGCTCGAACTCGCTGGTGAAGGCGGGCGCACTCATCTTGCGTCGGCGTACCTCGCCCGTGTCGCCGCGTATCCAGTAGGGTTGCTCGTCCCCGTCGACGGTCACCCAGCCCACCTTGCCCTGCCCCAAGATCTCGAGGTCAATGGGGCCTGCGCCGCCCGCGCCGCCCGCGCCGCCCGCGCCGCCGACGGCTGTGGCCCGCACGGCCGCGTCGTTCGCCGCGGTCCAGTAGACGCGGTCGTTGGGGCTGAGGGCCAGGTACTGCACGTTGAACTGGCCGCCGGCGATCGGGGTGCCGTCTTCGGCCCCAGGCACGCCGCGGGCCACGCGCTGGGCGGTCGTGTCGGTCGGGCTGCTGCCCAAGGTGCCCCAGTAAAGGAAGCCGTCGTCGGACGCGGCGAGCGAGGTCGAGCGGATGAGGGTGTTGGGGAAGAGGTCGGTGACGGTGCCGCCGGGGGTCTTGGCCGTGGTGCGCACTCGGTGCGGGAGCGAGCCATCTTGAATGCGGGCGGGCGAAGTCCAGTAGAGAGAGCTCTGGTCTTGGACGATCGCGTAGGGCGCGACCTCGCCAGTGATGACGGCCTCGGGCTTGCAAGCGCTTGCCTCGCAGCCGGCGCCCCTGCAGCTGCGGTCGCAGGCGCCACAGTGCTCGGGGTCTGTGCTCAGGTCGAAGCAGGTGCCGCCGCAGTCGGTCTTGCCCCCCTCGCACTGCAGCGTCCCGCCCCCGTCGCCGCCCCCGCCCCCGTTGCCCATCGAGCCGCCAGCGCCCATCGAGCCGCCGGCGCCTGTCGCCCCCGCGCTACCGCCCACGCCACCGCTCGCGCCGCCCGCCGCGCTCGTCTCATCCTGGAGCGACGATGCATCGATGCCGAAGAGCATCTGGCACGCCGATGCCGTCAGCGCGGCGCCGGCGCCGAGCAGGGCGAAGCCGAGGGGCCGGGGGGCGGGGCGCGACATGAGGCGCGAGCAACGTACCACGCCGGAGGCGGTCCGGGGCCGGCGCGCGAAGGTGGGGACGGGTGGCGTTCGAGGCGCGCCCGCGCGGGCGTTACCGGGGGAGCAAAGGCAAGCCCGCGCGGTCGTGCCGCCTCACTTGGCGACGCGGTAAATGATGCCGTCTTTCTTACTGGTCAAGACCTGGTTGATGGGGCTGCCGAGCGTGCCGACGTCGATGAAGTAGACGAAGGCGCCGTCAACTAGCACGTACGCCGCCCCGAAGGGGTTGCCCATGAAGGCCGTGTTGACGGGCGTCACCCGGCCCAGGCGCAGCGGCGCGGGCTCGCCAGGCTGCTTGCGCCAAACGTTCAGCGAACCCTCATGGAAGGTGACGACGAAGAGCGTAGCGAGGTCGCCCTCGCGCTTGAGCGTGAACCCCTCGATTCTGCCCTGCCCCGAGAACTCGAGCGTCTGCTTGTCGGTGTTTGCCGGATCGTCTTTGGGGGCCGAGACGATGGTCTCCGGGTTGCGGCGCGCCCAGTAGACGCGGTCGGCGCTCAGTTCGACAGAGACGAATTGGCCCCCGGTGACCACATCCTCGAGGGGCGGGGTGACGTCCGACTGGCGGCGGATCGCCCCGTCCGTTTCGCTGATCCAATAGAGCTGGTTGTCGGCGTCGATCGTCAACCAGCGCGGGTTGCCCTCGCCCTTGATGTCGGGGTCGAGGGTGTCGCTCGAGCCGTCGGCGGCGATGCCGCGCACGCCGCCGACGTCATCAGCCGTCCAGTAGATCTTGCCGCCGTGGAAGACCACGCGCTGGATGTTGGCCTCGGGCTCTTTGAGCGGGGTCGGCGTCGACGTGTCAATGAAGCCCGAGGCCAAGCGCTGGTTCTGCGTGTCGCTTGGCGAGTTGGCCAGGGTGCCCCAGAAGAGCTTCGCGCCGTCGATGGCAAGCGAGGACGAGCGCACGTCGGCGGCCTTGATGACGTCGCGGGCGACGGTCTGGCCGGCGTTGTCCTTGCGGACGCCGCGGACGCGGGGAATGTCGCCGCCCTCGTGCTTGGCGGGCGAGGCCCAATAAAGCGAGGTCTCGTCTTGGACGAGGGCGTAGGGGGCGACCTCGCCGGTGACGACCGCTTGCGATGCGCACACGCCCCCCTCGCAGGCAAGGCCGGCGCAACCGTGGCCGCAAGCGCCGCAGTTGTTGGCGTCATTGGCGGCGATGTCCGTGCACTTGCCGTCGCCGCAGTCGACCGCCGTGCCCTCACACGGCATCGTCCCGCCGCCGCCGCCGCCCCCGCCCCCGGCGCCCATCACGCCGCCCCCGGCGCCCATCGAGCCGCCCCCGTCGCCCCCGCCCCCCCCGCTGCCGCTGCGCCCGCCCGTGCCCGAGCCGCCGGCGCAGTTCGCGCTGTCGGCCCCGTTGATGTCGTTGCAATAGTCGTCCGGGGCGATTTGGAACTCGCTCGCGCACGCGATCGCGAGGGTCGTGAGCGACGCGAGCGAGGCGAGGAGCGCGAGCGACCGGGGTTTGGCCATGGGGTTCAGAAGCTCCCTAGAAGAAGAGCCGCGGCGCCGCCGCCCGCTAGGGGTGCGGCGCCGCCGGTGATGCGGACGCGGGCGGGCGCCGCCGTGCTCTGCGCGGGCTCGGGGCGGAGAACGAGCAAGTAGGTGGCCGCCCCGAGCCCGAGCACGCCGACGCCGAGCGAGATGGGCGCGAGGGTGCCGAAGAGGTTCGAGCGGTCGAGGTCGCTCTGCGCGGCCTCGGGGCAATTGTTGTTCAACGAGCACTGCTGCCTGAGATCGGACTCGGCGCCCCTGTGCAGCGCGAAGAACGTGCCCGCGCCCGCCAGGCCCGCCACGCCCGCCGCGCCCGCCACCCAGCCCCACGGCGCGGGCCCGGTCGAAGGCGGCGGGGGCGGCGCGTCGATCGGGGGCTTCGCCGTCGGCGGCGGGGGCGGCGCCGCGGGCTCGGACGAGACCGGCTCGAGCACGACCTGCCGGCTCTCGCGCGACAGGATCACGCCGCGCCCGCGCGCCAGCACCTTCTCGCCGTTGCGCAGCTCGAACGCGTGCGCGCCGACGGGCAAGGTGAGCTCGATCGGCTCGCCCTCGAAGCGGCCTTGCGACTCGGTGCCCACGAAGAGCTCGCCCTTGAGCGGCTTCGACGACGCGACCCGGACGTCACCCACGCGCCCAGGGTAGACCAAATGTTGAATCAAGCGATCGGCAAGGCGATCGAAGGGCTCGAGGAGCGGCAAGGTGATCTTGCGCTCGGGTTGCGCTCGCTCCCAATAGTTCAACGTTACCATTGGTTTGGCGGCCGCATCGCGATAGACCCAGCCCCAAAAAAAGCGCTCGGCCGCGTCGAAGGGCGCGCCGAGCGGCACCGCCACCTTGGTGAGACAGGCGGCGTCGATGTCGTCGCCGGCGCGCTCGCCCAGGGCCGCCGTCTTGTCGAGCGCCTTGGCCATGAAGGGCTGGCCGCACTTCACCTGGTCGAGCAGCGCCAGGAGCGACTTGTTGCTGTTGACCAGCCGCACCCCCCGCGACTGCAGCACGCGCTGTTCGAGCGCCTTGGTTAGCTTCAGCGCCTCGTAGGCGTCACGCGCGCCGGACGCGACGTGCACCACGTGCACGTCGCGCGCCGCGCCGCCCTTGTCGGGCGCCCGGTCGGGCGCCGCCGAGGTCGCGGGCGCGATCGCGAGCGCCGCGACCAAGACGAGCAGAGAGCGACTTCGTTTCATGAGCGAATGTCGAGCGTGCCGGGGGCGTCGCCGCCACCCTGTCTCTACACCAAAACCCGCCCCCGATCGCTAAGCTCGGAATGGGCCATCGGCGGATGCGCGGCCGCGCGCGTACCTCGCGCAACACCGCCTGATCGGGGCGTCATACCCCGGCAATGATGCACCCCGGCATGAACCTAACAATTCTCGCGGCGGCCTCGATTGCGGTCACTCGCCCTTCGGCCGCCTTAAGTTGCATTTGCCGGTCTGCAGACAAAGCACCTTCCGCCGTCGTTCTTCTTCGGGGCTCAGCGGTTTGACCGCGCGACCCGGCTTGGCTGCGCTGCTCGGGGGCGTCGCACCTTCGGAGGCGGCGGCCGGGGGCGCGGAGCCCTCGGCCGCGACGGGCGGGGGCGCGGGGCCCTCGGCCGCTGAGGCCGAGGCCGAGGCGTCGGCCGGCGCGGAGGGCACGGCGCTCTCGGCGGGCTCGACCGCGGGCTGGTCTTCTTTGGCGGGCAGGGGGGGCGAGGGGCGAAGCTTGGCGACGAGGAGCGCGGTCGCGAGCACGCCGACCGTGAGCGGGCCCAGCACGACGAGCGCGACGACGCCGCGGCGCATGGGCGGCGGGCTCGGCGCGTGCGCCGCGTGCAGTGGCTGCGTCACGCCGACGCCCGCGATCGGTACGGGCGGCGGCGGCGGCGGGCCCGCGAACCACCACGCGTCCGGCCCCGGCCCCGGCGCCGACGAGGGGGCGCGCGGGCCCATGGGCCAGCCCATGTCGGCCGGGGGCGGCCCCGGCCGCGACTGCGCCCACGGGTCGTCGGGCGCCGCGGGCGGCGGCGGCAGGCGCGCGATGTCGAGCTTCTCGGTGCCGGGCCCCCGCATGCCGAAGCGGTCGGCCGCGAGCCGATCGATCTGCAGCCGCTCGGTCGCCATCTGGGGCCGGAGCAGCTCGGGGTTGGTGGGCGTCTCGGCCTGCTCGGGTAGCCAGGCGACCGGGTCGGTCGGCGTCGACGAGCTCGCCGGCGAGGGCAGCGGCGGCGGCCGCGGCGCCTGCAGCCCCACCAGCGTCGAGGCCGCGGGCGCCTTCTGCGGGCCCTGGCGCAGCACCGGCACGCCCTCGACGCCGAGCACCTTGCCCTGCGCGACGCCGTTCGACAGGTCGACGAGCGGCGAGGGCGAGAAGTCGGGCGCGTCCTTGCGCGCGTGCCGCCCGCCTTGCAAAAAGCGGACGGCCAGGTCGTCGCCGAGGTCGAAGAGGTCGGCGTTCTCGAGGATCTTGCGCCGCAGCTCTTGGCCCTTCAGCCGCACGAGCACGAAGTCGCCGCGGTCGACGATCTCGAAGCTGCCGCCCGGCAACGGCCGCACGTGCACGAGCGCGCCCTCGACGCCGAGCAGCCGCACCGTGCAGTCCGAGTCGCTGCCGAGCGTGACCGGGCCCCGGTCGAGCCGGATGTCGGCCACCGGCGCGAGCCCGTCGAAGAGCCGCAGCTTCGGCGGCACGTCGACCGGCACGTGCAGCGAGCGCGTGACCGAGAGCGCCGGCGAGAGCCCGCCCCGCCGGCCCGCCGACAGGACGCTGAGGTGGTAGCCCCCGATGAGAATCGCGTCGGCCGGCGAGATGACGCCGCGCCCGTCGACGCGCTCGCCGTTGATGAAGCAGCCGTAGCGGCTGCCCTCGTCGACGATCGCCCAGCGCTCGGGCCCCGCGCGCTCGAGCCGCGCGTGCCGCCGCGAGATGTTGCGCTCGCGAAAGACGATGTCGTTCGAGGGGTCGCGGCCGAGCCGGTACACGTCGCGCGTGAGCTCGACGCGGTGCGTCTGCCCCTCCTCTTCTTCGATGGTAAGCGTCCACTTGGCCATGGGTCGGTACGGCACCCGATCGATCGGACGGCCGCACAGCCCTGAGCGTAGAAGCGGCGTCGACTGGCGCGCAACCTCTTGCGGTATCGGGGGGCGGCCGGAGGGACAAAGAGCGCCCGAGGTAGGATGACCACCGCCCCCGCCCCCCGCAACCTGGGGCCGGGAGGCGGCCGCGGGCGCCTCGGCCGCGAGCCTCGCCCGAAAACGCCCCGGGCGTCGAAAAGTTCGCAACCGCCCGGCGGGCTTGGCCGAGCGGAAGAGCATGAAGCAACGAATTCATCTGCCTTCGCGCCCCGCGGGCGGGCGCGGCGGGTCGGGTCGGGGCGCCTTTCAGGGCCGGCCCCGGGGGTCGGGCGGGGCGGGCAGCGCCCGGGCGCGGGGGCCCCTCGTCCCCCGGCGGCCGGCGGCGGGCCGGGGGCCGGGGGCCGGGCGGGCGCGGAGGGCGGGCTGATGGCCAGGCCGGGCGAGACCTGGGCGGCCGGAGCGCTCATTCCGGGCACCGATTACCGCGTCGTGCGGCTGATCGGCCGGGGCGGCTTCGGCGAGGTGTTCGAGGTCGAGCACGTGCACCTGACCCGGCGCTTCGCCGTCAAGGTGCTGAGCTGGGCGCACGCCGGGCGCGGCGATCTGGTCGAGCGGCTCAAGCGCGAGGCGCGCTCGCTCGCGCGCCTGCACCCGCACCCGAACCTGGTCGAGGTGACCGACCTGCGCCAGGCCGCCGACGGGCGCGCCTTCCTCGTGATGGAGCGGCTGCACGGCCGCACGCTCGCCGAGGGCCTGCGCGCGGGCCGCGCGACGCCCCCCGGCGCCGCCGCCGACGTCATGCGGCAGCTGCTCTCGGCCCTCGGCGCCGCCCATCGACTCGGGCTCGTGCACCGCGACGTCAAGCCGAGCAACGTCTTCGTCTGCGACGACGGCACGGTCAAGCTGCTCGACTTCGGCATCGTCAAGGTGCTCACCGAGACGGGCGGCGCGCAGACGATGCCCGGGGCGGTCGTCGGCACGCCCGGCTACATGGCGCCCGAGTACATCGAGGGCGCGGCGCCCGACGCGCGCTCCGACGTCTACAGCGCCGGCGTCGTGCTCTGGGAGATGCTCGCCGGCCGTTCGCCCTTCGCGCGGGGGCAGTCCGGCCTCGATCTGCTCGCGCGCGCCGTCGTCGAGGGGGTGCCGGCGCTCGAAGACGAGGGCCACGGCGCGCTGCCCGCCGGCCTGCGCGCCGTCGTCCGCAAGGCCACCGCGCGCCGCCCCGACGATCGCTACGCCTCGGCCGACGAGTTCGCCCTCGGGCTCGAGGCGGCGCTGCGCGAGGGCGACGTGCCGAGGCCCGCGCGCGTGCTCAAGGCGCCCGCCGGGCCCCCGCGCCCGGCCCCCGCGGCGACGGGCGACGCCGCCGCGCCCGCCCCGGCCGCGCCGCGCTCGCTCCCCGCCGCGCCCGCCCCGGCCGCACCGCGCTCGCTCCCCGCCTCGCCCGCCCCGGCCGCGCCGCGCTCGTCCCCCGCCGCGCTCGCCCCGGCTGCGCCGCGCTCGTCCCCCGCCGCGCCACCCTCGCTGGGCGCCGCCACCCCGCGGGTGCGCTACGACGCGACAACCGGGCTGGCGCCCGCGACCCCCGGCGACGACGGCGACGAGGCGGTCGACACCCTGCGCGCCGCCTTCAGCGACGAGGTGCCCGGCGCGTCGCTCGTCTCGCTCTTCGACGAGCCCGAGCGAGGCGACGCCGCGCCCCCGACGCGCCTTTCCGAGCCGCCCAGCGCGCCGAGCCCCGACCGCGTCGAGTACGCGCTCGCCTACCTGCCGACGCCCGACCCCGGCGTCCGCGCTCCGAGGCGGCCGCGGGGCGCGAGCCGGCGCGTCGTGCTCGAGCTGCCGGCCCCCGGCGCGCCGCCCCCCTCGGCGAAGGCGCTCGTCTTCGCGCCCACGCTGCCCTCGGCCGCCGCGCTTGCGCCCCCGCCCTCGGAGCCCGGGCCGGCGCGCGCCCCGGCGCCGTCCACCGCCGAAACCCACGTGCGTAGCCTGCCGACCCCGACCGCCGTGCCCCAGGCCCTCGGCCCCGCCGGGCATGCCGCCGAGCCCCCCGCGGGCGCGCGCGAGGCCGAGGGCGGCGGCAAGGCCAAGGCGAGGCGCGTCCTCCGGGCGCTCCGCGCGTCGCGCTCGGGCCTCGCCGCGCTCGCCTTCGGGGCCGCGCTCGGCGTCGCGTGGGGCCTCGCCCGGGCCCGGGGCGGCGCCGGGGCCCGCGGCAATACGAATTCGGATAATAACGAATACGTACTCGTCGCGCCCTCCGCCGCCCCGCCGCCGAGCGCCGGGCCGCCCGCCGAGGCGCCGCCCCCGGCCGCGAGGCTCGCGCCGACGCCCCCCGCTTCGGGCGAGGCGCCGGCGGGCGAGCTGGCCTTCGCCCCCCGCGCCTCGCTCGCTTCGGCCACCTCGGCCGCCTCGGCCGCCTCGGCCGCCCCGACGCACGAGGCGCCGGGCCCCGCCCCCGAAGCCAGACCCGAGCCCGCCCCGACGAACGCCCCTTCGCCCGGCGAGGTCGCGCCCCCCGCCGCGAGCGCCGCCCCCTCGCCGGGCCCGAGCGCGGCCTTGGCCGGGGCGCCGCCCGCCTCGGCCACGCCCCCGCAAGCAGTGCCGCCCGCCTCGGCGAGCGCCCCGCCTTCGAGCGCAAGCGAGGCGCCGGCTCAGGCGGCGCCGGGGGGGCGGGGCTTTGCGCCGGCGTCATCGAACCTGAGCTCGCCCGAGGGGCGCCCGCCGAGCAAGCCCAAGGCCGACGCCCCGGCCGGCAGCGCGGGGGCGCCGCGGCGTGAGGGCAAGCCAAACGCCCGCTCTCGAAGCAAGGGCCTCGGGCCCTCGCATGACTTCTGACGATGAGAGAAGTCGATCGCGCGCGAAGCGGCTTGGCCTCGCTCTCGAAGTGTGCCTGCCGGTCGCGCCCCTTTGGTCGGCAAAGGGGGCCGGGCGCCCGAGGTGTGTACGCCAGGAAGCGGCTCGGGTCTGTCGTGGGTGTCAGCCGAGCCGTTAGGGGCCAAAAACAGCAAGAAAATGAAAGAAATTTGACCTTAACTTACTTTTTAGTTAATAAATGGCTCATGACGCGCGAGGGTAGCGAGGTGGGGTCGACGGGCGATGTCCTCGAGCCCTGGCTTGATCGCTTGGGGCCGCCGGCGCGGGCGTGGCTGCGGCGGGCGCCGAGGCTTTTGCGCTGGGCGCGCGACGCCGCGATGGTGACGCGGGGGCTGCGGGCCGAGCCGACGCCGCTCTCGCGGCGCTATGCGCCGGCGGCGCGCGGGGCCGAGGCGGCCTTGCCGGGCGAGCGGCGGCTGCGGGTGCTCGAGGTCCGGCGCGAGACCGACGAGGCGCTCAGCGTGGTGTTCGAGCGGCCCGAGGGGCTGTCGTTCGAGGCGGGGCAGTTCTTGACCTTGCTCTTGCCGGCGGGCCCGGGCGGGCTCGTGCGGCGCTCGTACTCGCTCTCGTCGACGCCGGCCGAGGGCGAGCCCTTGGTGGTGACGGTCAAGCGGGTGCGGGGCGGGCTGGGCTCGGGCTACGTGCACGATCGGCTGCGGCCGGGGCAGGTGGTGCGGGCGCGCGGCCCCTCGGGCGCGTTCACGTACCGGCCTTCGGGCGGGCCCGAGCGCCTCTTGCTCGTCGGCGGCGGCAGCGGCATCACGCCGCTGATGGCCATCGCGCGCACGGCGCTCGCGCGCTCGCCCGGCGCCGAGGTCGAGTTGCTCTACGCCAACCGCTCGGCCCCCGACGTCATCTTCGCCGACGCGCTCGCGGCGCTCGCGGCGGGGGGGCGCCTGCGCGTGACGCACTTTCTCGAGGCCCCCGGGGGGCCGCTGCCGCACCGGGCGGGGCGCGTCGGCCGGGCCGATCTCGCCGCGGCCCTCGCGCGCGCGAGCGGCGGGCCCGAGCCCTCGATCTACCTCTGCGGGCCGGGGCCGATGATGCGCGAGGCGCTCGCGGCCTTCGAGGCGCTCGGCGTGCCGGCCGGGCGGGTGCGGGTCGAGCACTTTCACAGCGCGCCGGGCGCGGCCGAGGGCGCGAGCCGCGAGCCGAGGCGGCTCGAGGTGGCGGGCCGGCCCGTCGTCGTCGCGCCCGGGCAGACGCTGCTCGAGGCGGCCACGGCCGCGGGCGTCGCGATGGACTTCTCGTGCACGATGGGCGGCTGCGGCGCGTGCGCGGTGCGCCTCGTGCGCGGCGAGGTCGTGCTCGACGAGCCCAACTGCTTGAGCGAGGCCGAGCGCGAGGCGGGGGTGGTCCTCGCCTGCGTCGCGCGGCCCCGCACCGACGTCGCCGTCGAGCCGCTCGCCGCGGGCGCCGCCGCCGCGCCCGCCCCGGGCGGCGCGAACGCCGCGCCGCGCCCCGGCCGCGGCGCCCCCGCCCCGGGCCCGCCGCGGCCCGCGCCCGAAGCCCCGAGCCCCGCCGAGACGAGATAGGAGTGTGCCATGGCCCTGATCGAGACTCCCGAAGGCCAAGCCGAGACGCCCCGCTGGCGCAACCAGCTCACCGCCTACGGCGAGGCGGCGAGCCTGCTCACCGAGGTGCACAACCCGAAGGTGCTCGCCTCGCTCCTGCCCTCGGCCCTGCGCGGCTTCGTCGCGCAGCGGGGCAAGCAGGGCGTGCCGACGCTGATGCCGAGCGGGCACGAGACCTTCTTCGACTGGGGCTACACCGCCGACAAGCCCCAGATGCGCGAGCTGTACCGCCGCGCCAAGCAGAACCAGTGGGACGGCGAGGCGGCGCTCGACTGGTCGATCGACGTCGACCCGCTGAACCCGGAGGTGCCGCTCATCCCCTACGAGTACTTCGCGAGCGAGCGCATCGGGCGGCGGCTCGGCGCCGCGCGCGACTCGGAGGTCGACCTGAAGCTGCGCTACGAGCTCACCTGCTGGATGTTGAGCCAGTTCTTGCACGGCGAGCAGGGCGCGATGCACGCGGCCGCGCAGGTCAACGAGAGCGTGCAGTGGATGGACGGCAAGTTCTACGCCGCCACGCAGGTGATGGACGAGGCGCGGCACGTCGAGGTCTTCCACCGGTACCTCGCGACGAAGCTCGGCAAGCTCTACGTCGTCAACGACAACCTCTTCGTCATCGTCGACGCGCTGATGCACGACGCGCGGTGGGACATGAAGTTCCTCGGGATGCAGCTGATGATCGAGGGCCTCGCCCTCGGCGCCTTCGGCATGCTGTACAAGCTGACGGCCGAGCCGCTGCTCAAGTCGCTCCTGCGCAACGTCATCCAGGACGAGGCGCGGCACGTGCACTTCGGCGTCATCGCGCTGCGCGAGCACTACGAGACGGCGCTCTCGCCGGCCGAGCTGCGCGAGCGCCAAGACTGGGCCTTCGAGGTGGCCCTGCTGATGCGCAACCGCTTCATGGCGCACGAGGTCTACGAAGAGCACTTCGCGGGCGCCTGCAGCCGCAAAGAGTGGAACGAGCTCGTGCTGACCGCGCCGGGCATGAGCGACTTCCGGCACACGATGTTCGAGCGGCTCGTGCCGAACCTGCGCTACGTCGGGCTGCTCGACGCGCGCATGGCCAAGCACTACGCCGACGCGGGCCTCTTGCGCTACGCCGGGGGCAAGAACGCGGCCGAGCTCAGCGGCGACGACATGCTCGCCGAGCTCGACCGGCGCGGCGCGGCGGGCCTCATCGGCGCGCCGGCGGCGCCCTGAGCCGCGGGCGGCGGGCCTCATCGGCGCGCCGGCGGCGCCCTGCGCCGCGGGCCGCCGCGCCCCCGAGACGGTCCCGCGCCGGCGGCCGGCGCCTCGCGCGCGGGGGCGGGGCGCTCGGCCCGAGCGGGCGGCGCGCTCGGCCGCGCCGGCGGAGGCAGGGCGCCCGGCCCGAGCGGGCGGGGGGCGGGGGGCTCAGGCCGAGCGGGCGAAGGCGCGCATGTACTCGGCGAGCAGCTCGGCCGACTCGGGGGCGAGCGCGTTGTAGAGCGAGACGCGCACGCCGCCGACCGAGCGGTGGCCGCGCAGGCCGACCATCTCGCGCGCCTCGGCGCCGGCCAAGAACTTCGCCTCGAGCTCGGGCGTCGGCAGCCGGAAGACGACGTTGACGCGCGAGCGGCTCTCGCGCTCGACCGGCGCCCGAAAGACCTCGGGAGAGTCGTCGATCGCCTCGTAGATCGCGCCCGCCTTGCGGCGGCTCTCGGCCTCGATCGCGCCGAGGCCGCCCTTCTGCTCGAGCCAGCGCAGGACGAGGCAGACGACGTAGACGTTGAAGGTCGGCGCCGTGTGGTAGAGCGAGTCGTGCGCGGCGTGCGTCGCGTAGCGGAAGACCTGCGGCAGGTCTTGCCGGGCGCGGGCGACGAGGTCGTTCTTCACGATGACGATCGTCACGCCGCTCGGCCCCGCGTTCTTCTGCGCCCCGGCGTAGATGAGGCCGAAGCGCGCGACGTCGACCGGGCGCGACAGGAAGTCGCTCGACATGTCGCAGACGAGCGGCACGCCCGCGGGCGCCGCCGGCACGCGCTGGTACTGCACGCCGTCGATGGTCTCGTTGCTCGTGTAGTGCAGGTAGGCGGCGCCGGGGTCGACGTCGGCCTCGTCGTCGCGGGCGACGCGCGCGTACTGCCCCCCGGCCTCGGTCGAGGCCGCGAGCCGCGCCTCGCCGACCGTGCGCGCCTCGGCGATGGCGCGCTCGCCCCAGCGCCCCGTCACGACGTAGGCGGCGTGGCCCCCGGGCGGCAGCAGGTTCATCGGCGCCATGGCGAACTGCTGGTGGGCGCCCCCCTGCACGAGCAAGACGGCGTAGTCGCCCGGCACGCCGAGCAGCGCGCGCAGCCGCGCGAGCGTCTCGTGGTGCACGGCCTCGTAGGCCTTGCCCCGGTGGCTGTGCTCGAGAATGCTCATGCCCGTGCCCCGGTAGTCGACGAGCTCGTCGCGGGCCTGCTCGAGCACCGCCAGGGGCAGCGTGGCGGGGCCGGGGTTGAAGTTGTGGACGCGCTTGGCCATGGTCGTCTCCGCGGAAGGGGGGCAGGGGGCGAGCTACGAAGGGGCGTGTGGGCTCAGGGGCGGGCGCCGCCGAGGGCGCGGGCGCCGATGTCGCGGCGCATCTGCCGGCCCTCGAAGTGGACGAGCGCGGCGGCGCCGTAGGCGCGGCCGAGGGCCTCCGCGAGCGTCGCGCCGCGGCCGCAGACGACGAGCACGCGGCCGCCCGCGGTCAGCACGCGCCCGCCTTCGGCCCGGGTGCCGGCGTGCAAGAGGCGCACCCCTTCGCCGGCGGCCGCGCGCTCGAGGCCCTCGATGGCGTCGCCCGTGCGGGGGCTGCCGGGGTAGCCGGCCGAGGCGAGCACGACGGCGGCCGCGTGGCCCCGGGCCGCGAGCGCGCCCTCGCGCGGCAGCGCGCCCCGCGCGGCCCCGTCGAGCAGGGCGGCGAAGTCGCCCTCGACGAGCTCGGCGAGCACCGCCGCCTCGGGATCGCCGAAGCGCACGTTGTATTCGAGCACGACGGGCGCGCCCTCGGGCGTGATCATGAGCCCGAGAAAGAGCGCCCCTCGGTAGTCGAGCCCCTCGGCGCGCAGGCCCGCGAGGGTCGGCCGCACCACCTCGGCGAGCAGGCGCCGCTCGACCGCCTCGTCGACGACGGGGGCCGGCCCGTAGGCGCCCATGCCCCCCGTGTTCGGCCCCGTGTCGCCGTCGCCGAGGCGCTTGTGGTCTTGCACCGCGGGCAGCACGAGGGCGCGCTCGCCGTCGAGCACGAGGTGCACGCTGGCCTCCTGGCCCGCGAGGCGCTCTTCGACGACGACGCGGCCGCCGGCGGGCCCGAAGGCGCCGCGGGTCATCATCGCCTCGACCGCCTCGTGCGCCTCGTCGTGCGTCTCGGCGACCACCACGCCCTTGCCGGCGCAGAGCCCGTCGGCCTTGACGACCGGCGGGCGGCGCGAGGCGTCGACGAGCGCGTGCGCCTCGGCCGGGGTCTCGGCCGCGCCGCCCGCCGCGGTCGGCACCCCGTGCCGCGCCGCGAAGGCCTTGAAGAAGGCCTTCGAGCCCTCGAGCCGCGCGGCCGCGCGCCCCGGGCCGAACACCGCGAAGCCCGCCGCGCGCAGGGCGTCGGCCACCCCCGCGACGAGCGGCGCCTCGGGGCCGATGACGACAAGCCCCGGCCGCTCGGAGAGGGCCAGGCGCACCACCGCGTCGGGGTCGGCGGGCGCGGCGAGCGGCACGTTGCGCAAGGCCCCGCCGGTGCCCCCGTTGCCCGGGGCGACCAGCACCTCGGTGACCCCCGGCGACGCCGCGAGCCTCGCCCCGAGGGCGTGCTCGCGCGCGCCCGAGCCGACGACCAGCACCTTCCTGACGCTCTCTCCGCCCGCCATGGGCCGCCCCTAGCACGGCGGCGGCGGCGGGGCGCGGCGGGGCGCATCGGGCTGGGCGGGGCCGGGCACTTTTCGTATCCTGACCGGCGTGCAGGGCCCCCCCCCGAACGACCGGCCGACCGTGGTGCGCGTGCGCCGGCCTTTTTCGAGCGTCGACGAGCTCCTGAGCGCCGACTTCAACCACTTCACGCGGCAGGGCATGGTGCTCTCGGGCGTCGGCCCGCTCGGGCCGGGGCAGCTCGTGCGCTTCGAGGTTACCTTGACCGACGGGGCGCCGATCTTGCGCGGCGAGGGCGCCGTCGTCGCCCACCACCCCCGGCGTGAGGGCGTGCCCTTCGACGGCCTCGAGGTGAAATTCTTGCGCCTCGACGGGCGCGGGCATGAGCTCATGCGCCGGGTGTGGGCCATGCAGCGCGCCCAGCACCCCTCCGACCGGCCTCGGCCCTCGCGCCCGCGGCCCGAACCGCCCGCCTCCGGCGGCGGTACGGTGGTGCTCAACCGGCCCCACGTGCCCGTCGCCGCGGGCGGCACCGTGGTGCTCACCCCCGGGTCGCCCCCGGCGCCCGAGCCGGGGCCGTCCGACCCCCCGGCCACGATGCCCTCGATGGCCCGAGCGGCGCCCCCGCCCCCCCCGCCCATTGTCCGCCGGCCGCCCCCGCGGGGCTCCGATTCGGCCGAGCCCACGGTCATTTCGAACGCGCCCCTCAGCCCGACCCAGAACGTAATGCGGCCGGGCGACGCGAGCTCAACCGGGCCGGCGGCGGTCCCGCCGAAAGCGGCCGTCGAGCCGCCGCGCCCGCCCTCGCAGCGCCCGCGCCCGCCCTCGCCGACCCCGCCCTCCGATCGGACGCGCGCTTCGGTCGGGGCGCCGCGCGCGCCCTCCGAGCCCGCGCGCCCGCCCTCCGAGCGCCCGCGCGCCCCTTCCGAGCGCCCGCGCGCCCTCTCCGAGCGCCCGCGCCCGCCCTCCGAGCGCCCGATCCCCCTCGCCGACCCGCCTCCCGGGCTGCTGGCGGCGCCGCGCGCGCCCTTCCAGCCGCCACGCGCCCCGTCCGAGCGCCCTCGCGCGTCCGAGCGTCCAGGCGCTCCGGCCGAGCCGCCGCGCGCGCCCTCCGAGCGGCCCCGTGTGCCCTCCGAGCGGCCGCGCATGCCGTCCGAGCCGCCTCGCGCCGAGCGGCCGCGCATGCCGTCCGAGCGCCCGCGCGCCGCGTCCGAGCGGCCGCGGCCGTCTTCCGAGCGGCCCGCGGCGGCGGGTGGGGTGCTGCCCCCCATGCGCCCCGAGCGCCGGGGCCCGACGGCGCCGCCGCCCCCGCTCTCGCGCGCGGCGGCGGGGGGCCGCAACGAGCGGCTCGGGCGGCTGCGCGCCCGGGCCTCGGGCCAGGCGCCCGAGCGGCGGGCCGACCGGGGCGAGCTGCTCGCGCGCTTGCGCGATCGGGCCGAGCGGGGCGGGCCCTCAAGCTAGCGGAAAAGGGCTCCCGGCCGGGCTCGGCCGTGCAAAGAGTTTGCGACTCCGCGGATTTCTGCAAAACAAATAGGCCGGCGCGCCCATTTCTGAGGGCTCCAGAACGCGCGCCCCGAGGCCTCGTGACCATCGCTGAGACGACCATCCAGCTCGTACGGCAGCGCACCGACCTGGCGGCGCTCGTCGGCGAGACGGTCAAGCTCATGCGTCGCGGCCGGTCCTGGCTCGGGCTCTGCCCCTTTCACAAAGAGAAGACGCCGAGCTTTCACGTCACGCCCGAGCGGGGCATGTTTCACTGCTTCGGCTGCGGCGAGCACGGCAACGCCATCACCTTCGTGATGAAGGTCGAGGGGCTGACCTTCCCCGAGGCGGTGCGGCGCCTGGCCGAGCGGGCGGGCGTCGAGGTCGAAGAGACGGGCTCCGAGCGCGAGCGGCGCGAAGAGGCGGCCCGCCGCCGGGCCCGCGACGACCTCTACGCGGTCGGCAACCTGGCGGCCGTCTACTTCGAGCAGATGCTGCGCGAGCACCCGCACGCCCCCCTCGCCCGGGCCGAGCTCGAGCGCCGCGGCCTCGTCGCCTCCTCGCCCACCGACCCGGTGGCGACGGCCCTCGGCGCCTTCCGCGTCGGCTACGCCCCCGCGGGGTGGGACGGGCTGACGACCTTCCTGCGCGAGCAGGGCGTCTCGCCGCTGCTCGGCGAGCAGGTGGGCCTGCTCGTCGCCCGCCAGAGCGGCCCGGGCCACTACGACCGCTTCCGGAACCGCCTCATGTTCGCCGTCGTCGACGTGCAGGGCCGGGTCGTCGCCTTCAGCGGCCGCGTGCTGCCCGACCCGCAGACGGGCCAGGTCGACAAAGAGACGGGCAAGTACATCAACAGCCCCGAGAGCCC
>DASTPP010000347.1:0-5318 GCA_035762175.1 Polyangiaceae bacterium
CTTCGCCGACCTGCTCGTCGAGCACACCGGGTACGGCGCCGAGGGCGAGGCCGACGTCGCCTCGCGCCTCTTCCTCGTGCCGGCAGGCGCCGCCGGCCCCGCCGCCTTCGAGACCGAGTCGTTCTCCCGCGGATGCCGCCCGGCGAACGCCGCCTTGGTGCGCCCGGCTGCCAAGCCTTGTATCGGGGGTGCGTCCGATTGGGGCCGCGCGAGCCCGACGGGGCAGGGACCGGCCCCCCGGGCGACCACCTCCAGCCCGGCGGCGGGCACGACGCCCTTGCGTCGGTGACGCCGGCAGCCGGCTCCCCTCCGCCTCGCCCGCGAGAACGACCGACTGGCCGCTTCGCAGCGGCCGTCGCGGCGAGGGCGAGCCGGTGCCCTTGCGACCGACCTCTGCCAATGTCCCCCCGAGGGGTGGGGCCGCCGGTGCGGCACGCGCAGAGTCGGCGCCCGGTCCTCACCCCCGACGGCGCCTTCGGGGGCGCCACGCCCCTCCACGTCCAACGGCGTCAGGGCAAGGGGGCTCGACCCCGCTGCCTTCGAGGGCCGGACGTCGTGTCGAGATCAGGCCCTCGTCCCCTCCCCTTCCGCGAGCGTCCCGGCACGCCTGGCTGGCAAACGACCGACGTGCGAGGGCGAGCGACGTGCGACGCGAGCAAGGCAGGCCCGTGCGGTCGAGCGTCCGAGACGCGAAACGGGCGACGCCGTGAGCGCCTCGTCGGCCGGCCTCGACGCCGAGCAAGGCGTGACCTGCACCGAACGAGGACGATCGGCTGCTCGTTCTCGGCTGGGAGTTCGCCTACGCCGGCCCGCCCCTGCTCGACGTCGGACAGCGCTTGCGCTGGGGCGCGCTGGCCCCGTTCATCGACGCGTTCGCCGCCGCCGACGGGCGCGAGCAGCCCCCTCCCGAGGACTGGCGGGGGGTGGCGGCCGCCTACGACCTCGTCAACCTGGCGGGGCTGCTCGCGGGTGCCCAGGACGACGCGAGACGTACCCACAATCTCGTCGCCCGCATCGAGGCGACCCTCACGGG
This sequence comes from Polyangiaceae bacterium, assembly GCA_035762175.1. Lineage (GTDB taxonomy): Bacteria > Myxococcota_A > Polyangia > Polyangiales > Polyangiaceae > DASTPP01. The sequence continues at coordinate 1,034 of DASTPP010000347.1, forward strand.
CACGGGCGCGACACGAGGCCGCGAGCCCTCCCCGGGCACGGCTTTATCGCGCGGGCGGCGACGTGGCGGGGCGGCACCTTGTCGCGCGCCTCGGGGAGCCGACGTGAGCCGGGTACGAGCGAGCCGGACCGACCTCGACGCTCCCCCGAGCCCGGGCGCACCCGAGCGCCGAGCTCACGGCCTTCGCCGGGCCCGCCCTCGGCGCGGGGACTCATTCGTCGGTCGCCTTCAAGCGCCCCGGAAGGCGCCGATGGCTCTCGAACACGGCGAGAATGTCGACCCGGTCGGGCCGCACGCGGTACACGATGCGGTAGGTCCGCTTGAGCACCTCGCGCACGTCGTCGCGCCCGAGTTCGGGCACGCGACGCCCCGAAAGCGGCGCCGAGGCCGCCTGCTCGGCCGCGCCCATCAGCTCGCCCACCCAGCGCTCGGCGGCGACGGGGTTGTCGGCCGCGATGTAGTCGCCGATGTCTTCGAGGTCGTTCCGAGCGCGGTCGGTCCAGACGAGCGGGAGCGGCGCGGGCGGCGCCTTCGAGGGCGGCGCCTGACGACGGCGCGCGCTCACTTCTTGGCGCGGCCGAAGCGCGCCTTCATCGCGCGACGCACCTCGTCGTGGGTGTGGACGCGCCCGGCCTCCGCGTCGGCGAGCCCTTCTTCGACCGCTTCGACGAAGCGCGCCCGCTCGGTCAACGCGTCGAACGCCTGGGGCGAGAGCAGCACCCCGGCGGGCCGCCCGTTCTGCGTGACGACGACCGGCGCCCCGGACGCCGCGGCCTTGCGGAGCCACTCGGCGGCCTGGGCCTTGAACTCGCTCACGGGGACGAAGTCTTCGGACACGCGCACGGGACGCATCGGCCTGCCTCCGGGTCCGAGTATGGACCGAATTCGGCCCCTCTCAAAGCCTCTCGGCGGACCGCGGTCACGCGTCGCGCGCGTCTCGGGGCGCCCCGAGAAAGAGCGGCCAGCACCGACGGGCAGCGTCGAACGACGCCCGACCGCGAAGGGGGCCGCGGCAGGACGCTCGCCGGGGGTTCCGGGCGCCAGGAGGGGCAAAGCCCCGCGGCCGTGAGCGGTCGCAGGGCGGGCGGCGCAAGGGAGGCAGTTGCAGCCATCGTGAAGCACGAAAAAAGAAGCCTCTTTGTCTCGCCGACGAAGACGGACGCAGCCACACACTCGAGGTCTACCCTCGCACCAACGCGTCGCGTCATCGCTCGCGCCCACCCCAAAGGACGGACAAAGATGCTGACGCGGCGGACGATGCGTCGCATCAAAGGCTTGAGCAACTCTTTGTACCCCAGGCCTACGTGCTCGAGAATTCTGAAGAATTTGGTTGGTCTAGGTGGTCACCTGCGGACCCGCCGGTCAACACCGCGAGAGCGTCCCGTCGGGGCGCCCTCCGCGCCCTGCGTGAGGGCGCGCACGGCAACGCTCGGGCGAGCCCCCGTGCCTCCCCCACGGCACGCCCCCGGGGGCGCGCGCGAGCCGCGGGGCACTTGGGCGCCTACGACGCCCACCTGCGCCGACGCTGGGACGAGGGCTGCCGCGACGCCGTCGTGCTCTGGCAGGAGTTGCGGGAGCGCGGCCTCGGCGGGACGGCGCGCACGGTCCAACGCCACGTCGCCGCGTGGCGCTCGCGCGCGACCGCCGGCGAGGAATCGACGACCTGCCCTCGCGCCGCGGCCCGCCCGCCGTCCCCCCGCCAGGTACGCTGGTGGTTGATGACACCCGCGGCGAAGCGAACGCCCGAGCGCGCCCGCTTCGTCACGTGCCTGCTGGCGCAGAGCGATGGCCTCGCCCTCGGCAGCACGCTGGCGTGCGAGTTTGCGCGCTTGGTGCGCGAGCGCGACGTCGACGCCCTCGCGCCCTGGTTCGAGCAGGCAAAAGCGAGTTCGATCGCGGAGTTCTGCGACTTCGCCGCCGGCCTTCGGCGCGATGAGGCCGCCGTCGAGGCGGCCCTACGCTACGAAGGGAGCAACGGGCAGACCGAAGGGCAAGTCAACAAGCTGAAGCTGCTGAAGCGGCAGGGGTACGGGCGCGGGAGCGTGGCGTTGCTGAGGCAGCGCCTCCTGCTCGCGGCGTGAACGGGGCGCCCCCGACTCTCGTCGTCAAGGAGACCGCGAGCTCAGCCGGGGCTGGCGCCCCGATCATCGAAAGTGCGGGAGAGCCAATGTAGTTGACGTCAGCCAGGCCTCCCCGAAACCGCACCCCGAGGCCCCGGAGGCCCCGCCCCCCTGAGCCTCCGCATGCCCTCTGCCGACGAACGGACGTCTCGACCCGCCCGGGCGCCCGAGCGCGCCCCGCACGTCCTCCTGTTCTACCGAAACCGCTTCGCCGCCCCGGCGAACGCCCTCGCCTCCGTCCCCCAGTGCCACATCGGCCTCGGGGTCAACGCCCTGCACACGACGCGCGTCTTGCGACGGCTCGGCGTCCCCACCTACCCCTACGGCGTCTGGACGGCGGGCGACGTCCGCGCGCGCCTGCGCGAGCACCCCGCGGCGACGCACGCGGTGCTCGAGGCGCCCTGGGTGCCGCGCGACGAGACCGAGGCCCTGCTCGCCGCCTACCCCAAGGTGCACGTCGTCGTGCGATGCCACTCGCAGATCGGCTTTTTGCAGGTCGAGGCGGGTGCCATCACGCTGCTGCGGAACCTCTTGCTCTTGCAGGAGAGCGTGCTGAACCTCTCGGTCGCGGGCAACAGCCCGCGCTTCACCCGCTTCGTCGAGCGCGCCTACGGCGGCCGGTGCCTCGACCTGCCGAACCTCTACGACGCCGAGCGACCCCCGGCAGCGGGCCGCCCGCCCCTGCGCGGCGAAGGGCGCCCCTCGCGCGTCGGCAGCTCCGGCGCGATGCGCCTCCTGAAGAACCACACGACCTCGGCCGCCGCGGCCCTGCTCGCCGCCCGCGCGCTCTGGCGCGAGCTCGCCTGCTGGGTCTCGGTCGACGGAGGCGAGTACGGCGGCATGAGCATCGTCGACGCCCTGCGGGCCATGTTCGCGGGGCTGCCGTGGGCGACGCTCGTCGAGCAGCCCTGGCAGGACTGGCCCGCCTTCCGCCGCACCGTCGGGCACATGGACCTGTGCCTGCAGCTCTCGCACACCGAGACCTTCCACCTCACGACGGCCGACGCGGTGGCCGAGGGCGTGCCGTGCGTCGTGAGCCCCGCCATCGAGGGGGCGCCGAACGCCTGGAAGGTCGACAGCGACCGGCCCGAGGACGCCGCGCGCGTCGCCCTCGGGCTCCTCGCGTCCGACGAGGCGCCGGCCGAGGGCAAGGGCGCGCTCGAGCGCTTCGTGCGGCGAGCGGGCCTGCCCTGGCTCGCCTTCCTCGGCCGGCTGACCGACCCCGACGCGCTCGCCCTGCTCGGGGAGGACGGCGGACGTGGCAGCCTGGGTCCTGTCGCTGCTCTTCGTGCCGCAACCCGACGCGCCGTGGGCCGCGAGCTACCCCGCGACGGCCCGCGCCATCGCCGAAGCGGTCGCCGAGGGCGAGCCGCTCTTCCCGGGGCCCGACGGGCGCCCCCGCGCCGCCGCCCTGCTCGTGGCGGTCGCCTACCACGAGAGCCGCTTCCGGCCCGACGCGGTCGGCGACGGGGGCCGCTCGTTCGGCCTCTTCCAGCTCCAGCGGGGGGGCGCCTCGAACGTCGACCCGGCCATCGCCGCCCCGCGCGCTCGCCAGCCTGCGCGCGTCGCTGCGCGCGTGCGGCCCCCGCCCCGAGGCCGAGCGGCTCGCCGCGTACGCCGCGGGCCGCTGCGACCGCGGCCTCGAGGCTTCGCGCGCCCGCGCGCGGCTCGGCCGGGCGCTCGTCGCCGGGCACCCGCCGCCCGGGCCCCTTCGGAGCGCGCCGTGAACGACCTCGAGCGCGCCGCTGCCGTCACCGCCCTCGTCGGCCCCTTTCGCGCGCGAAACGCCGCGGGGCACCTCGACGCGCCCTTCCTCGAAGGCAACGCGGTGACGCTCCTGCTCGCGCTCGTGGGCGCGGCGCTAGGCGTGGGGCGAGACGGCACCCCGGCGCGCGCGGGGTCGCCGGCGAGCACGGTCGATGCATCGGCGGGGCGGGCCCCTTTCTGGAGGTTGACGATGCGACGTCCTTCGTTCGGTCCTGCCACCCTTCGCCGCCGGCCGGCCGGCCGCGACGCTCGGCCCCCGCGCCCCGAGGCCCGCCGATGAGCCGCTTCACCGGGCCGCGCGTCAAGGCCATGCGCGCGGTCGGGGTCGACCTGCCGGGCCTGTCGCGCAAGAGCATCGAGCGGCGGCCGTACCCGCCCGGCCAGCACGGGCAGGCGCG
>DASTPP010000348.1:0-47504 GCA_035762175.1 Polyangiaceae bacterium
GTGCCGTCCGACAGCCCCCAGCCGCTCGCCTCGACCAACGTCAAGGCCGCCTCGAAGGGCGGCACGCAGCGCGCCGAGGCCATCGCCGGGGTCGTCAGCCCGGCCATCTCGGGCATCATCCCCATCGTGGCGCCGGCCCCCCCCGAGGCGAAGGCCGAAGAGCCCAAGGCCGAAGAGGCCAAGGCCGAAGAGGCCAAGGCCGAAGAGAAGAAGCCCGAGCCGGCCGCGGGCAACAACTTCGTGCGCGGCAAGTACCTGCTCGAGGCCGGCCTCGGCACCCAGGGCCGCTCGTTCTTTTACATCTTCCCGCCCGGCTTCCAGCCCGCCGACAACGTCCGCGAGTACGACATCCTCGCGGCGCCGCACCTCTTCCTGCACGCCGACATCTTCCCCTTCGCGGGCCCGGGCGACTCGTTCGCCAACAACATCGGCCTGACCGCCATCGTGGGCGGGGCCTTCGGCCTGCGCTCGACCCTCAGCGGCGGCAACCGCGCGCAGCCAGCGACCGGGGTCGGCACGACCTTCTTCCATGCCCGCATCGGGCCCAAGGTGCGGTTCCAGCTCGGCACGGGCGACAAGGCGCCCATGCTCACGGGCGAGCTCGCCTACTCGCGCTGGGCCTTCACCTTCGACGACGAGACGGGCTCGGCGCCCTCGTTCGTCTACCAGTCGATCCGGCCCGGGGTGGGGCTGCGCCTGCCCGCCGGCCCCGTCAACCTGCTCTTCGAGGGCGGCTTCCACTTCGTCACCGACTCGGGCCAGCTGACCGCGCGCTTTCCCAACGCCAGCGTGCTCGGCCTCGACGCCCAGCTCGGCGTCGGCGTGCCCCTCAGCGAAACCCTCGAGATGCGCTTCAACCTCAACTACAACCGCTACCGCGGCAACCTCAAGGCCGAGCTCGACCCGGCGGCCGCCGGCTACACCGGGTACCTCGCCGCCGGCTCGGTCGACCAGTTCTTCGGCCTGCACGTCGGCGTCGCCGTCGCGCCCTGAGGCCCGGCGCGGCCCCCGCCCGGGCCGCGCCGAAGCCCGGCGAGCGCGCGGGGGCGAGGGCGGCCGCCCTCAGCCCGCGTCGCCCCGGCAGACCTCGCGCAAGAAGGCGAGCCCGACGTACGCCGCCAGGCGCTGAATCTGGGCCCGATCGCCGGGCAAGACGCGCTCGCGGACCTCGACGCCCGCGGGGTGCGCCACCGACCAGAACACGAGCCCCACGGGCTTCTCGGGGCTGCCGCCCGAGGGCCCCGCGATGCCCGTGACGGCGAGCGCCACGTCGACGTCGCAGGCGCGCCGCACGCCCCGCGCCATCGCCGCCGCCACCTCGGCGCTGACCGCGCCGTGCGCGCGCAAGACCTCTTCGCCCACGCCGAGCAGGCGGCTCTTGGCGCTGTTGGCGTAGGTGACCGCGTCGGCGACGAAGAACTCGCTCGCCGGCTGCGCCGTCATCAGGTGCCCGATGAGCCCGCCCGTGCACGACTCGGCGAGCGCCAGGCGCCAGCCCCGCGTGCGCAGCGCCCGCCCCACCACCTCGGGGAACGTGTCGTCGCCCTCGCCGTAGACCGCCTCGCCCAGCCGCCGCCGCACCTCGTCGGCCGCCGCGCGCGAGGCCTCGCGCGCCGCCTCGCGCGAGGCGGCGCAGACCTGCACCTTGACCTCGACCTCGGGGTACGACGCGCGGTACGCGAGCAAGAGCCCCGGGTGCGCGGCCTCGAGCCCCTCGAGCCGCTCGGCCACCTCGGACTCGGGCAGGCCGAAGGTGCGCAGCCGCACGAGGTACCGGTCGTCGGGCGCGAGCGGGCGCAGCCGCGGCGCGACGTGCTCTTCCCAGAGGCGCTGCATCTCGTGCGGCACGCCGGGCAAGAAGAACGCGCTCGCCGGGCCCAAGCTCACGCGGAAGCCGGGCGCCGTGCCCACGGGGTTGAGCAGCACCTCGGCCCCCGCCGGCAGGTCGGCCTGCTTGGCGTGCAGCGGCGACATCGCCCGCCCCAGCCGCTCGAAGCGCCGGCGCATCGCGTCGAAGGCCCCCTCGTGCCGCTCGAGCGCGACGCCCAGCGCCTCGGCCGCGCTCGCGCTCGTCAGATCGTCGCTCGTCGGGCCGAGCCCCCCCGTCGCGACGACGACGCGGTGCGCGGCGCAGAGGGACTTGATCGCCTCGACGATGCGCCCGCGGTGGTCGTCGACCGTCACCATCGCTCGCACCTCGAAGCCGAGCTCGCTCAGCCGCGCGGCGAGCCACGCGGCGTTCGAGTTGACGAGCTCTCCGCGGGTCAGTTCGGTCCCGATCGAGAGGACGGCGACGGACATGGCCGGGCAGCGTACGAGGTTTACCCGCTCGGCACTATCGTAAATCCGGCCGGGGGGCGTTTTCTACGTTCGACGAAATCGAATAGGCACAGCGCACCCCGGCGCGCCCGCCCGCGGCCCCCCCGGGCGCCTCGGCCCCCCGCCACGAGCGCAGCTCGGCCGCGAGGCGCGAGGCGAACGAGCCGCCGCGCACGCGCGGCCGCCCCCCCGCCCCGAGCGCCCACTCGGGCGCGTTGCCCGCCAGGTCGAAGAGCCCCTCGGGCGTCGCCCCCGCGGGCCGCGCGCCGACGGTGTCGGGCCCCGTCGCGCCCCACGCGCAGGGCCCCTCGACCAGCCCGAACGCCGCCCGCCGGCACACCGCCCCCGTCTCGCCCCACGGGTAGCGCCGCGACGAGGGCCCCGAAGCCGCCCACGACCACTCGTCGTCGAGCGGCAGCCGTCCGCCCTCGGCCGCGCAGAGCGCCCCGGCCTGCTCGAGGCTCACGAGGGCCGCGCGCGAAGGGTCGCCCGGCGGCACCGGGCCCGGGCACGCCCCGCGGGCGACGCAGGCCGCGTAGCGCCCCACGCTCGCCTCGAAGCGGTCGAGCGCGAACGGCCCGACGGGCGCCGCCCGCGGCTCGACCGCGCCGTCGGCCTCCCAGTCGCTCGGGCGCAGCGACAAGAGCCCCCCCGCGAACTCGACCCGCGCCTCGCGCGGCAGGCACCCCCCGGCGAAAGGGGCGTGCGTCGGCGGGCACTCGGTCGGCTCGCCCAGGCACTCGCCCCCGGGCCCCGCCGCCTGCCCCGGCGCGCAGCAGCGCGCGCCCGCCGGGCGCCAGGGCGGCTCGCAGCGCGAGGGCTCGGCCGGCGCGGGCGGCCGGGCCGTCAAGGCGACGAGCGCGCCCGAGAGCGCGACGAGGGCCGCGATGAGCGCCCCCCGCCCGGGCCCGCCGCCGCAGCCCCCCGTCATGGCCAAGCCCGCGGCAGGGCGGCCCCGCTCAGGCCCGCTCGACGACCATCGCGAGGGCCTCGCCGCCGCCGATGCAGATCGACGCGAGGCCCCGCTTCGCCGCCCGCCCGCGCAGCGCGTGCACCAGCGTCGTCAGGATGCGCGCGCCCGAGGCGCCGATCGGGTGGCCGAGCGCGACGGCGCCGCCGTGCACGTTGATGCGCGCCGGGTCGAGGTCGCACTTCTGCGCGCACGCCATCGTCACGACCGAGAAGGCCTCGTTGATCTCGTAAAGGTCGATGTCGTTCTTCGCGATGCCGAGGCGCTTGGTCGTCTCGTCGATCGCCACCGCCGGCGCCGTCGTGAACCACTCGGGCGCCTGCGCCGCCGCGCCGTAGCCGACGACGCGCGCGAGCGGCGTGAGCCCGAGCTCTTTGACCGCCCGCTCGCCCGCCAGGACCACCGCGCTCGCCCCGTCGTTGATCTTCGACGCGTTCGCCGCCGTGATCGTGCCGTCCTTCGCGAAGGCGGGCTTGAGCGACCCCATCTTCGCGACGTCGCCCCGGCCCGGCTCGTCGTCGAGCTCGACCCGCTTCGGGTCGCCCTTGCGCTGCGGCACCTCGACGGCCACGATTTCGTCGGCGAACTTGCCCTCCTTCTGGGCCGCGAGCGCGCGCCGGTAGCTCTCCTTGGCGAACTCGTCCTGCGCCTCGCGCGTGAAGCGGAACTCTTTCGCGCAGATCTCGCCCGCGTTGCCCATGTGGAAGTCGCTGTACGGGTCCCACAGGCCGTCGTAGATCATGCCGTCGACGAGCTCGCCGTTGCCCATGCGGTAGCCGCCCCGCGCCTTCTTCAGGTAGTAGGGCGCGTTCGACATCGACTCCATGCCGCCGGTCACCACGACCTCGGCGTCGCCGAGCGCGATCGCGCGCGCCCCGAAGATCACCGCCTGCAGGCCCGAGCCGCAGACCTTGCTCACCGTCGTGCACGGCACCCGGTCGGGCAGCCCCGCCGCGCGCGACGCCTGCCGCGCGGGCGCCTGCCCGATGCCGGCCGAGAGCACGTTGCCGAAGAACACCTCGTCGACCCGGTCGGGCGAGACCTTCGCCCGCTCGAGCGCGGCCTTGATGGCCGTCGACCCGAGCTTGGGCGCCGTGACCTCGGCGAGCGAACCCAGAAAGGTGCCGATGGGGGTACGGACGGCACTTACAATGTAAACGGGGGGAAGTTGGGCCATGACGCTCCTCGTCAGTACATCTTCGTCTGCGACGGACCCCTCTATGTGGTGTCTCCGCCGACCGCGGTCAATGCGCCCGTGCATGGGCCGGGGCCTTTGCCCTCGCCCGCGGGCCGCCCAGAGGGCCGCCAGGGGCCACGGGGAGGCCGAGATCTGAGGGCGACGTCACCTCGCCGCCCGCCCTCCGACCGGCGCGCCCCTACGATACCCCCCCCGGGCCGCCCCCCCAAGCCGTATGCCTGCCCGGGTGGCGGGTATGCTACGCGGGGCGGGTGACCGACCCGGCCGAGAGCGCCCCCCACCCGCCGGCCAAGGGGCCGCACGCCGGCACCGTCGCGATCTTCGCCGCCCTCCTGCTCGGCATCGCCGTCGGCGGCTCGCTGCCGCAAGACCAGCACCCGTTCGCCTACCAGCTCTTCGGCTTCTGCTCGGACGCCTTCCTGCGGCTCATCAAGGGCCTCATCGTGCCCCTGCTCGTGTCGACCATCGTGGTCGGCGTCGCGCAGACGGGCGACGTGCGGGCCGTCGGGCGCATGGGGGCCAAGGCCCTGCTCTACTTCGAGGTCGTCACGACGCTCGCGCTCTTTGTCGGGCTCGCGGTCGCCAACGTCCTGCGCCCCGGCGAGGGCCTGCCGATGGACCTCGGGGCGCACGCCGAGGTGGCCAAGCGCGCGCCGCTGACCGGCTGGCAGATCGCGCTCCACCTTTTCCCCGAAAATTTCGTCCGCCACGCCGCCGAGGGCGACGTGCTGCCGGTCGTCGCCTTCGCCACGCTCTTCGGCGTCGCGCTGACGCGCGTCGGCGAGGGGGGCCGGCCGGTGCTCTCGTTCTTCGAGGCGGCGGCGAAGGTGATGTTCAAGTACACCGACATGGTGATGCGCCTCGCCCCGGTCGGGGTCTTCGGCGCCATCGCCTACAACGTCAGCCGCATGGCCTCGGGGCACGGGGCGCCGGGCGGCGCGGGGCTGAAGGGCTGGCCCGCGGTCGGCACGCTCGTCGCCCGCTACGCGCGCGTCGTCGGCAGCCTCTACCTCGCCCTCGCCCTGCTCTTCGTGCTCGTCTTCGTGCCCGTGATGCTGCTCTTCCGCGTGCCCATCCGCGCGTTCTTGCGCGCGGTGCGCGAGCCGGCGCTCACGGCCTTCTCGACCGCGTCGAGCGAGGCGGCGCTGCCGCGGCTGCTCGAGAACGTCATCGCCTTCGGGGTGCCGCGGCGGGTGGCGAGCTTCGTCATCCCCACGGGGTACTCGTTCAACCTCGACGGCTCGACGCTCTACCTCGTGCTCGCGAGCGTCACGATCGCGCAGGCGGCCGGCATCGAGATGTCGGTCGGCCAGCAGATGATCATGATGCTGACCTTCATGCTCACGTCCAAGGGCGTCGCCGGCGTGCCCCGCGCGACGCTCGTCATCATCGCCGGCACCCTCGCGAGCTTCGGCCTGCCCGGCGAGGCCGGCGTCGCCATGCTGCTCGCGGTCGACGGTCTGATGGACATGGCCCGCACCACGGTCAACGTCATCGGCAACGGCCTCGCCTCGGTCGTCATCGCCCGCTGGGAGGGCGCCTGGGAGCCGCCCGGCTCGCTCGCCGCCCGCGTGGCCGACGAGGGGCCCATCGCCGCCGAGCCCGGCCCGCGCGGCGAGGCGCCGCCGAGCGCTCGCTGAGCGGCGCCAACCCGGCGCCGGGGGTCTCGGCGGGGCGGGCCTACAGTGCCCGAAAAGATTTCGCGTGGCGGCGTGAGGCGCCGACGATTTCGCCCTTCGATGGCGCGGCGAGGACTAGGCGTCGCGGGCCCCGAGGGTTAGAGTATGCAGTAAGGCTACGTAGGGGGCGCAGCGCCGCCCACTGCCCCGGAGGCGATGCCCCACCGAACCTTGGCCCCCTTCGCGCGTGAGTCCTGGCCCCCGGTTGCCGTCAGGGCTCGGGGCCTGTCCGCGCGCCGGGGTTATGTTCGCCGCGCGCCGACGACCTGTCTTACGAAGAAGGGCGCCTGCGGCCCCCCCCGCCCATGACCCTTCCCGAAACCTCCCCCAAGGGTCCGCCCTACCCGACCGACCGCCCCCCGGGCGCGGCCGGCGCCGGGCACGAGCCGTCCGGGCCCCAGGCCGCCGGCGGCGCGGCCAACACGCTCGGCAAGTACCGCCTCATCGCCGAGCTGTCGCGCGGCAGCATGGGCATCGTCTACCTCGGCGTCTCGCAGGGGCCGGCCGGCTTCAGCAAGCTCCTGGTCATCAAAGAGCTGCGCCCGGAGGCCGCCGAGGACCCCGAATTTTTGCGCATGTTCCTCGACGAGGCGCGGCTCGCGGCGCGGCTCAACCACGCGAACATCGTGCAGACCTACGAGGTCGAAGACGAGGGCGGCCGCTACTTCATGGCGATGGAGTACCTCGAGGGCCAGACGCTGCACCGGCTGCTCGACCTCGCCCGCCGCCCCGGCCCCGGGCCCAAGCCCCCGCGCGGCATGCTCCTGCGCGTGCTGAGCGAGGCGCTCTCGGGGCTGCACCACGCGCACGAGCTCTGCGACTTCGACGGCACGCCCCTCGGCGTCGTGCACCGCGACGTCAGCCCGAAGAACGTCTTTCTGACCTACGACGGCCGCGCCAAGCTGATGGACTTCGGCATCGCCAAGGCGAAGGACGCGATGCACGTCACGGTCGCCGGCGTGCTCAAGGGCAAGGTGACGTACATGGCGCCCGAGCAGGCGCTGAACCTGCCGGTCGACCGCCGCGCCGACCTGTTCGCCGCGGGCGTCATGCTCTGGGAGATGCTCGTCGGCCGCAAGCTCTGGGACAAGGTGCCCATCAACGGGGTGCTGCTGCGCCTGACGCGCCACGACCTGCCGCCGGCGCCGGGCGTGCTCGTCGCCGACCTGCCCGACGAGCTCGACCGCATCTGCGCCCGCGCCCTGGCGCCCGCGCGCGAAGAGCGCTACCAGACGGCGCTCGAGTTCCGCGAAGACCTCGAGCGCTACCTGACCGACTCGGGCGAAGAGGTGCACCCGCGCGAGGTCGGGCAGTTTCTCGCCTCGACCTTCGCCGAAGAGCGCGCCGCGCGCCGCGCCCTCATCGAGGGCCACGTGCGGCGGGTGGGCGGCCCGAGCGCCGGCGAGATCGCGCGCCTGCCGGGCCCCGCGCCGCACGAGAGCGTGGGGCGCATCCGGGCGGCCCCGCCGCAGGGCGCCGGCGCGATCGCGGCGTCCTCGTACGGCCCGCCGCCCAACCCCGCCTTCGGCCCGCTGCCGACGCCGCTGACGGCCGTCTCGCCGCCGCCGCCGCCCCAGCGCCGGCGCCCCTACCTCGCCTTCGCCGCGATCGCGCTGCTCGGCTCGCTCGCCACGGCCGCCCTCGGCGTCACGCTCGCCCTGCGCCCGGGCCGCGCGGTGCCGCCGAACGCCGCCGCGACCGCCGCCCCGCCGCCGAACGCCGCGACCGCGCCCCCGCCGCCGAACGTCGCGACCGCGGCCCCGCCGCCGAACGCCGCGACCGCGCCCCCGCCACCCGAGCCGGCCCCGAGCGCCGCCCCCGCGCCGCTCACCACGCTCACCCTGCGCGTCACGCCCCCCGGGGCCCGCGTCTTCCTCGACGGCGCCGAGCTGCCGCGCGACGCCCCGAGCAGCACGCACCCGCGCGACGGCCGCACGCACCGGCTGCGCGTCGAGGCCGAGGGGCACCTGCCGTACGCGGGCGAGCTCGCCTTCGACGCGGGCGAGCGCGAGCTCGCCGTCGCGCTCGACAAGGCCCCCGCCGAGGCCGCGCCCCCGCCCCCGCCGCCGCGCACCCGCGCGCCCCGCGCCGGCTCGTCGCGAGGGGGCGAGTCGCGAGGGGGCGAGTCGCGAGCGGGCGAGTCGCGAGCGGGCGAGTCGCGAGGGGGCGAATCACGAGCGGGCGAGTCGCGAGCGGGCGAGTCGCGAGCGGGCGAATCGAGGGAGGGCGAGCCCGCGGCCCCGGCCGACGCGCCCGCGCCGCCACGCAGGCCGAAGCGCCGCATCGACGCGTCGAACCCCTACGGGGGCGATTGAGGGGCGGGCGCCGCGCGCGCCCTTTCTGCATTTTGACGAAGCGCCGAGCGCGCGGCGCCGCGAGGCGCTCGCCCAGCGGGCCTAGTAGCCGAGGTCGGGGACGGGCTTGGGCGGGTCCACGGCGGCGGGCTTGCGCGGGGGCGCGCTCGCGCTCGCGCGGGGCGCGACCGAGGCGCGACCGCGGACGGGTTGGGGGCGGGGCGCGGCCGGCGGGCGGCTCGGCGCGACGGCGGCGGGCGGCTCGGCGGGCGGCTCGGGGGGCGGGGGCGCGGGCTCGGCCGGGCCGGGGCTCGCGGCCTGGGCCGAGAGCGCGAGCGGGGGCGCGCTGGCCCGGCGCGAGGCGCGATACCAGGCGAAGGCGCCGAGGGTGGTGGCGAGGGTGGCGACGCAGATGCCCGCGCTGAAGGCATAAATCGGGTGCAGCGAGCGGCGCTTGCGCCGCCGCGGCACGCCGGAGGCCGGCGGGGCGGCCGCCCACGACACGTTGACGGCCGACGAGCTCGCCTCGTTCGGCAGCGGCGGCGACGTCGAGCCCGGCACCGTGAGCTCGCGGCGGTTCATGCGCGCGGTGCGCACGACCGACACGATGCGCTCGACCGAGGCGCGCGCGCTGCGCGGGGCGAAGGGCAAAAGGTCGATGGCGAGCTCGGCGACGTTCTGGTAGCGCTCGTTGACGTCCTTCTCGAGGCAGCGGTCGACGATCTCTTCGAGCTCGGGGGGCGCGTTCGGCACGAGCTCGAGCAGCGGCTGCGGGCGCTCTTCGAGCACGTGCACGCAGAGCTGGGTGATCGAGCCCGCCTGGTACGCCGCCCGCCCCGCCAGGAGCTCGTAGAGCACGATGCCCACCGACCAGATGTCGGCGCGGTGGTCGACGTTCTTGGTCGCCCGGATCTGCTCGGGCGACATGTAGAGCGGCGAGCCCATCATCGAGAGCGTCTGCGTGAGCAGCATGTCGACCCCGTAGGGCGAGTCGGTCAGGGCCGTCTTCGAGATGCCGAAGTCGAGCACCTTGAGCGTGCGCCACTCGTCGCCCCGGTGGACCAGGAACAGGTTCTCGGGCTTCAGATCGCGGTGCACGATGCCGGCCGCGTGCGCCTCGGCGAGCGCCTCGCAGAGCTGCAGCACGTAGTCGACCGCTTCTTCGATCGGCACCTGGCCGCGCCGGGCGAGCTCGTCGGCCATCGTGTGGCCCTCGAGCAGCTCCATCACCATGAAGGGCGTGCCGTCCCCGGCCTCGCCGACGTCGAGCACGTGCGCGACGTGCTCGCTCCGGATGCGCACCGCCGCGCGCGCCTCGCGGGCGAAGCGCGCCACGGTCTCGGCGTCGCGCAAGACGTCGGGCCGCAGGAACTTGATCGCCACCCACTGGTCGAGCGCCAGGTGCCGCGCGGCGACGATGATGCCCATGCCGCCGCCGCCGACGACCCGCTCGATGAGGTACTTGCCGCCGAGCACCGTGCCGATGGCGAAGGCGTCGGGCAGCGGTTGGCCTTGGGGGGACGCGGGCCCCCGCGTCAACTCGGCCGACGGCTCACCTGACTTCGCCAATGGGTCTCGCTCCAGACGATGCCGCTAAGCCCTCGGGCGAAAGTATCACAACGGCCACCCGGGAGCCAAGGGTAGTCAAGGTCATGCGCAGTACTCTCTGCACCCGCGTTCGGCGGCGGACGGCGGTATCTGTCGTCGTCTTTCGAGGAGCGTCAAGCCCCCTCGAGGGGCGCGCCTTTCCGGAACGATTTGCGGGCAAGGCGGTGTTGACGGTCAATAACGCATGGCGTCAAGTTTCATGATTGCAACGAACTATCGCGAGCGCGCCGCGCGCCCGAACGCGGGTGGCGGCGGGCGAAAGCGCACCCCGCCGGCCGCCAAAAGACACTAGACTGCGACGCCCCCGACGCCCCCGACGCCCCCGACGCCCGCCATGACGCCCGACGCCCCCGACGCCCCCTCGCTCGCCGCGCGGCTCGCGCGCGGCGAGCGCTACGATACCATCGCGCCCTTCCTGGACGGGCTCGGCGCGGCCGCGCGCCGCGAGCAGGTCCTCTCCCTGCGCGGCGCCCAGGTGCGCGCGTTCTACGAGGCGCTCGCGGGCGCGCCCCCGCTCGGGCCCGAGGGCTTCTGGGGCGGCGAGCCCGAGGGGCGCACGCTCGTCTTCGAGGGGCGCAACTCGCTGCCGGTCGCGTCTCGGTTTCAGAAGCGCTTCTGCAAGGGCGCGGGCGGCGCGATCGTGGGCTACAACCACCAGGCCTTCGCGTTCGCGACGGGCCCGGGCTACTTCGTCGTCGCCGGGGGCGACGCGAGCCACCCGAACGAGCTGCTCTTCGACTACACGCGCGAGCCGCCCTTCGTGCCCGAGGGCTGGCCCCCCTTCCGCGACAACCGCCGCGGCCTCTCGCGCCTGGTCTATTACGACATGAAAGACTACTGCCGCCCGGCCGCCGCGGGCGTGGTCGTCGGCGCCGCGTTCAAGGGCGGCGCCGCCCAGAACGCCTACTTCGCGCTCGTGCGGGCCTGAGCCCGCCGCCGCAGCGAGAGCACGAGGCCGAGGCCGAGCCCGCCGGCCACCCAGCCGAGGCGCGACGGGGCGGGCGAGCAGCGGCCCGGCTCGGCGACCGAGCACGAGGCCGAGGCCTCGCCCTCGGCGGTGCACTGGCCGTTCGAGCACTCGGCGCTGCCGCGCGCGCTCACTTGGATGTCGAAGCGCGCGCGCAGCGCGTTGTAGCAGTCTTGCAGGTTGTTGCCCGCGTCGACGTAGTTGGTGTCGCAGAAGAGCGCGCCCTCGGGCTGCGAGCAGCGGGCCCGGCAGCCGCCCGAGATGCGCCCCTCGCACTCGACGTAGCCCCCCGCCTGGCAGTCGGCCTGGCACTTGATGTTCGCGCGGCCCGAGCACGACCCCTGGCAGGAGGCCTGGCAGCTCGCCCTGCAGTCGGCGCTCGGCGGCGTGCCGCGGCACGAGGCGTCGCAGCGGCCCTGGCAGGTGGCGCGGCAGGACGCCCGGCACCGGGCCTGCGCCTCGCCGTCGCCGCCGCGCGCCGAGCACTCGCCCTCGCAGGACGCGTCGCACGAGCCCTCGCACTCGGCCGTGCAGCTGAAGTTGCCGGGGTTGACGTTGCAGTCGGCCTCGCAGCCGCCCTGACAGTCGACCTCGCAGTTGGGCAGCTCGACCTGGCATCGGCCGTCGCACTCGGCGTAGAGCTCGGCCGCGCAGGCGAGCTGCACCTTCGGCGGGGTGCAGTTCGCCTCGCACTCGATGCCGACCTGGGCCTCGCACCTCGCGCTCGCCTCGACGTCAATGTTTCCGCAGGCGGCGAGGCCCTGCACGTCGTCTTGAGCGGCGAGGGCCGGGCTGCCCGCGAGCAAGGTCACGCCGAGCGACGCCGCGCCGAAAAGCAAACCACCGAACGCCTTCATGAGTTTTGTCTCCTTTTCACCAACCCTGAGGTGCGCCTATGCGAGGCGTGTGCCCGAGCTCAGCAGAGTCCTTGTACGGGAGAGGGCCGTACACCCCCCTCCGCGTGGGCGCAAAGCGCCCCGCGCGGCCGCCGGAGCCCGCCCCGGCGGTGGAAAGAACCGCCGTCGGCGGCGTTGGGAGGTGCGAGTCCAAAACCGGACCACAAAATGAAGCGTACCCTCGCCCGACGGGAAGCCCTGACGGGTTCACAGGGTTGTGACAAGCTGATCAGAGTCCGGTGTAGGTGCGGGTGACCAGCCCCTGTGGCGCCCGCGCCACACGACGTGGAGATTTGCCATGGAGTTTCTCGGTCTGCTCGGCCTCGCGCTCGCGGGCGGCCTCGTTCTCAACGTGATGCCCTGCGTGTTGCCGGTCCTGACGCTGAAGGCCTTTCACGTGTTCGAGAACGCGCACGTCGATCGGGCGCGGCAGCGCACCCAGGGCCTCGGCTACCTGACGGGCACGACGTCGGCCTTCTTGGCCTTCGGCGCCGCGGTCGTGGCGCTCAAGCAGACGGGGCGCTCGCTCGGCTGGGGGCTGCAGTTCCAGCACCCGCCCTTCCTGGCGTTCTTGACGGCGGTCGTGTTCGCCTTCGCGCTCAACGCCCTCGGGGTCTTCGAGCTGCAGATCTCGTCGCAGCGCGACGGCGATGGCGACGGGTTCGGCGCGGCGGTGGGCAACGGGTGGTTCGCGGCGCTGATGGCGACGCCCTGCTCGGCGCCGTTCCTGGGCACCGCGGCGGGCTTCGCGCTCGGCTCGGACGCGGCGTGGTGGCAGACCTTGCTCGTCTTCGTGCTGATCGGGGCGGGGCTCGCCCTGCCCTTCACGCTGCTCACGTTCGTGCCGGCGCTCTCGCGGCTCTTGCCGCGGCCCGGCCGCTGGATGGAGACCTTCAAGAAGCTGATGGGCTTCTCGCTGCTCGCCACGGCGGTCTGGCTCTTCGACGTGCTCAAGCGGCTCATCTCGCCGGAGGGCTCGTCGTGGTTCCTCGGCTTTCTGCTGCTCTTGGCCGCGTGCCTCTGGGCGGTCGAGCACTTCGGCGGCCTGGGCGAGGGCGCGGCGCGGCGGCGCGCGGTGCGGGCGGGGGCGCTCGCGCTCGTGGCGCTCGGGGCGTGGCGCATGGTGCGGCTCGAGAAGAACCCGGCGCGCGAGGTGGCGGTGCTCGCGCCGGGCGGGTCGGGCGAGGGCGACGAGGGCCCGCCGGTGGTCGACGGGCACATCCGCTGGCGGCCCTTCGACGCCGCGCGGCTCGAGCGCTCGCTCGCGCGGGGGCGCCCGGTCTTCGTCGACTTTACGGCCGACTGGTGCGCGTCGTGCAAGACGAACGAGGCGGTGTTCCTCGAGTCGGACCCGGTGCGCCGGGCGCTCGAGAAGACGCAGATCTTGCCGATGAAGGCCGACCTGACCGAGGAGAACGACGAGCTCTGGGCGCGCGTCACCAAGCTCGGGCGGAACGGCCTGCCGGTCTACGTCGTCTACTACCCGGGCGGCCAGTACGACCTCTTGCCGGTGGCGATCACGTCCGAGACGGTGGTGCGCAGCCTCGAGGGGGCGGGGCAGAAGTACCCGCCGGCGCGCTACGGCGCGCTCGCCGGGGCGAAGGCGGGGGGCTGAGGCGCGGGGGCCGCGGCGCTTCCGGAGTGGGAGCACGGGCCCGCGTCGCTTTCGGGCTGGTAGCGGGGTCGCGCCGCCTTCGGGGTAGCGGCGGGGCCGCGCCGCCTTCGGGGTAGCGGCGGGGCCACGTCGCTTTCGAATTAGAAGCGGGGCCCCGAGGGCGGGCCGCCCTCGATGGCGCGGCGGTAGCGCTCGCGGCGGGTGGGGTCGCGCAGGATGTCGTAGGCCTCGTCGAGCACGTCGCGGATGAGCGCGAGCGGCTCGGCGAGGTCGGCGGTCGCGGCGGTCAGCAGGCGCGAGGGCTCGAACGAGCGGCGCAGCTCGAGGTAGGCGCGGCGCAGGTCGTACGAGGTGGCGGCGCGCGAGACGCCGAGCATGGCGAAGTAGTCGCCCTCCTCGACGAGCTCGAGCCGCGCCCGGACGCGCTCGCGCAGCGCCTGCTCGTCGAGCGCGTCGTGCGGCGCCGAGCTCGGCCCGGGGGCGCTGGCGGGCGGGGGCTCGACGGCGGCGACGACGCCGAGCAGGGCGAGCGCCCAGAGCAGCGAGGCGAACTCGGGGCCGCCCGCGCGCGCGACGGTCTCGCCGACGCTCGCGCCGCGCGCGCCCTCGCAGAGCGCCTGCTCGCGGGGCGAGAGGGCGCACTCGCCGAGCAGGGCCGGGTGCGGGCCCTCGTCGACGCGCGCCCGCTCGCCGCCGAGCCGCTCGATCGCCTCGGGCGGCGCGACGACGCGGCGCACGACGTCGACGAACACCTCGGCGCCGGCCGAGCCGCCGAAGACCGAGGGCTCGGCCTGGTAGCGCCGCGGGGGCTCGGGCTCGATGCCGACGTGGCCGCGCTCCATCGCGACGATGCGGCCGATGACCCACTCGGCGTGCCCGCGCAAGACGGCCCAGAGCCGGTCTTGGGCGACGTGGCCGCGGGCGACGAGCGCGGCGCCGGCGTGGCGGCCGAAGGGGGGCACCCGCCCCTCGAGCCTCCGCGCCGCCCCCCGCGGGATCTCGCCGAGCGAGGCCAGGAACGCGACGAGCGTCTCGTCTTCGGCGCCCGAGCCGGCCATGACGAAGTCTCCGTCGCGCAGCACGGCGCGGCGCAGGACGCCCCCGGCCTCGAAGCAGAGGGTCATCGAGCGGCGCTCGGCGACCGCCCGGCCGAGCAGGCGCGCGCTCTCGCCCGGGCCGAAGGCCTCGAGCGCGGCCGGCGTGGCGCCGGCGCCCGTGTCGGGATCGAGCGCTTGGGTCAGGCTGCCCTCGGCCGGGGGCGCCGCGCCCAGGCTGCCGATCGCGGGGGGCACGAGGGGGCCGCCCGAGGGGGCGGCGGGGCGCGGGCCGGGCGCGGGCGTGCGCCCGGCGGACGGGGGCGGGCGGGCGGCCGAGGCGAAGGCGCCCGAGGGCGGGGGGCCGCCACGGCGGGGCGAGGCGCGCGGGCTCGGCCGCGACGCGCCCTGGGCCCCCGAGCGCGGCGTGAGGGCGTCGTCGGGGTCGGCCTCGGGGCCGGGCGAGGGCTCGCCGACGGGGGGCCAGGGGCCCGAGTCGGGCGAGCCCTCGGACCCGCGCGGCCGCGGCGGGCGGAGCGTGACGGCGTGGCGGCGCCAGTCGGCCGCCTCGCCCGCCGGCGGCGCGGTCGGCACGTCGGCGAGGCCGAGGGTCGGGCGCGCGGCCGGCGAGGGCAGCTCGTTGGGCGCGGAGATGTACGAAGAGACCGTGGACGAGGGGACCGACTCGTCGTCGAGCGACTCGGGGGGCAGCAGCGCGACGCCCGTCTGCGTCTTCGGCACGGGCGTGCCCGGCTCGGTGCCCGAGCTCGACCGCCCCTCGCCGAAGGTCTCGTCGACCTCGAGCGGCTCGTCGAGCGCCTCGAGCAGCTCGGGCGGCAGGACGGCGTCGACCTCGTCTTCGGGCGCCGGCACCGCCTCGAAGCCCGCCCCGTCGAGCCGCTCTTCGGCCTCGTCGAGCATCCGGCGCAGATCGTCGGACAGGCGCGGGCCGAGCGGCGGGCGCGGGTTGGTCAGCGTCTCGTGGGCCGAGGCCCAGGGCGGCGCGGGCGAGGGGCGCGAGGAGGGCGGGCGCGTCGTCACGCGCACCTGCCCGGGCGAGGGCGGGCGCGAGGTCGCGCGGCCGGCCGGCCGGCGCGGCGGCGGCGAGAGGGCCGGGGCGCGCTCGGGCGGCGCCGAGGCCCAGGGCAGCGCCGCCGGCGGCGGCAGCGTCGGCACGCGCTGCGGCAACGAGGCCGAGAGCGAAGGCGGCGGCGTCAGGTGCTCGTCGAAGGACGGCGGGTCGAGCGGCAAGAGCGCCTGGATCTTGCGGACGACGTGCGAGACGTTGACCGGCCGCCGGAACACGCCCGACGCCTCGATCTGCAGGTCGTCGGCCCCCTCGCCGAGCGCCCCGAGGAAGATCAGGTCGATGCCCTGGCCGCCCGGCAGCGCGCGCAGCCGCGCGATGACCTCGCGTACGCTTTCGGCCTCGGCGTCGACGACGACCACGTCGGGCCGCTGCACCGCCACGCGCGAGGGCAGCAGCGCGAGTGGCACGTCGAGCACCACGTAGCCGCTCGCGCGCAAGGCCTGCGCGGCGCGCTCGGCCTCGGCCGAGGGGTCGGTCATGAAGACGACGCCGCGCGCCTGGGCCCCGGCGCCGAACCCCTCGCGCGCCTCGGGCGGAAGGCTCTGCGGTGGCTCTTCGCGCGGGCGCGACACCATGGGGTCCGGGCCAGGGTACAAGGGCCGGGGGGGAGAAACTATCCCCCGCTCGGCGGCGGCCCGGGGTCGCCCGGGCGGGCGCCCGGCCCGGGCGCGGGCGTGCGCGAGCGGGCGCCGAGCCGCCCGAGGGCCTCGCCCCAGCCGCCGACCCGACCCGCGAGCAAGACGAGCCCCACGATGAGCGCGACGAGCACGAGCTCGGACGACGAGAAGCCGAACACGCCCCCGGTCCTAGCATGGTATGCGGGGTCGGCGTGGGCTTTGCGAGCGCCCCCTCGCCTCCCCTCTACGACGCCGTCGTCGGGCTCGGCTCGAACCTCGGCGACCGCGCCCACACCCTCGAAAGGGCCACCGAGGCGCTCGGCCGGCTCGAGGGCACGCGCCTCGTCGCCCGCAGCCGCTTTCGCGAGACGGCCCCCGTCGGCGGCCCGCCGCAGGGCCCCTTTTTGAACGGCGCGCTTCGCCTCGCGACCTCGCTCGGGCCCGAGGCCCTGCTCGCCCGGCTGCTCGAGCTCGAGGCGCGCTTCGGCCGCGAGCGGCGCGAGCGCTGGGGGCCCCGAACCCTGGACCTCGATCTGCTCTGGGTCGAGGGGGTCGTGCGCGCGAGCCCGGGGCTCACCTTGCCCCACCCGCGCCTGCACGAGCGGCTCTTCGCCCTCGAGCCGCTCGTCGAGGTGGCGCCGGGCGCGCGCCACCCGGCGACGGGCGAGGCCTACGCGAGTGTGCTAGTTCGGTTGCGATCGGCCGCTCGACGCGGCCCCTGACACGAGGGCAAAGGCAGGCATGAACCGATCGAAACGAGGCACCGGGCGCTGGGTCCTTGCTCTTGTCGGCGCCGCGAGCGTGGCGGGTTGGGCGCTGCTTCGGGGCGACGAACGGGGCGGCTCCGAGCTCTTGCTCAATCGCGTCTGGGTCGACCACCTGCCGAGCGGCGGCAACGACGCGGTCGAGCTCTTCGTGGCCATCGACGACGAGAGCATGGGGGCCTTCCAGCGGGCGTCGCAGTACGAGGGCGAGTGGGCGCTTTTCCGCCACGAGGCGCGGGGCGACAGCATTTTGCGCCTCACCTTCCCGCAGCGGGGCTCGACGCACGACGTGCGTTACCACGCCAAGGCCTGCGACGAGCCCGGCTGGGATTATTGCCTGACGCTCGAGGGCGCGCCGCGCGGCGTGACGCAATACCACAGCCGCCGTGGCTGGGAGGTCGACGCCGAGAAGGGCCGGTCGCCGGCCGCCGCGCTCGAAGCCTTCCGGCGGGCGACGCGCTGAGGGGCGTGCGCCCGCGGCGCGCCTGACGTTCGACAGACGGCCGAAATTTCGGCCTCGCGTCCGGGCGCCGGCGAGGGCGCGCGAGGGTCGGGTGGCCTCGCCCCGGCGCCGCCCGCGGGGCCCCGACGCGAGCTCGGCCGTGGCGGCTCGGCCCGCGCTTTGCTTCTCCCACCTTCGACCAACAGGAGAGGAGCGCACCGATGCAAGAGCACAAGAAGCCCGTCGAGCAGCGAGAGCCTTCGCCGCGGCCGCAGTCCGGCGTTGAGGTGCGGGCGACGGACGATACCCCGCCCCCGAGCGAGCCATTCTTCGAGTCGGGCCTGCGCCAAGAGAAGCCGCCGCGCTCGGGCGAAGAGCATGGGGGGGCGGCCGACGCGGGGCAAGAGCGCTGGGCCCAGCCCGGCGTCAAAGAGGGGCCGCCGCCCGAGCTCGCCAAGCCGACCGGCACGGCGACCGGGTCGCCCTCTGAGACCCCGAAGGCGCCGCCCGGCCCCGATGCCGACGAGGGCGACGGCTTAAGCGGCTGGCGAAAAGGGCCCCGCGGTCGGGGCCCGGGGGCCGGCGCCGGGCCCCGGCGGGCCGCCCGGCAGGCCCCGTTGGCCCCCGCGCGGGCTCGCCTGCGGGCCGAAGGCGGCCCGGCGGCGGGGGCGTCCGGGCGCGGGGGCGAGGGGCGGGCGCGCGCTCGGGCCTGGACACCTTTTTACGGGGGTGATACGTGCGCCGCCCGCACGGTCGACGTACGACCGGGTCGGCCCTACACCCTTCCGGCCGTCGTGGCATCCATGAGTGCCCCTGCCCTCCCCTCCCCCATGCCCCTCCCCCTTCTATTGAGTGCGGGCGCGGGCGGCGGGGTCGAGGTTGATATCAACCCCGGCCTCGTCGCCCTCCAACTGGTGCTGCTCGCCCTGACGTGGCTGGTGCTAAAGCCGCTCCTTTTCGAGCCCTTGCTCTCGCTCTATGAAGAGCGCGAGAAGCGGGTCGAGGGCGCGCGCGCCGAGGCCCGCCGCATGGACGACCAAGCGGCCGAGATGCTTCGCAAGTACGAAAAAGAGATCGAGCAAGTGCACCGCGTCGCGGCCGACGAGCGCGAGCGCCTGCGCGCCGAGGCCCAGGCGCTCGAGACGCGCTCGCTGGACGAGGCGCGGGCCGAGGTGGGCGCGGTCCTCGAGCAGGGCCGCCGCGCCATCGCCGAAGAGGTGCGAGCCGTCGAGGCGGCGCTCGCCCAGGACGTCGAGCCGCTGGCGCGCTCGGTGGCGGCGCAGGTGCTCGGCCGCGAGGTGCGCGGGTGAGCGCGCGTGGCGACAGGGCTCGCCCGGGCGCCCCGCGGCGCCTCGCGGGGGCGATCGCGGCCGCGCTCGCGCTCTCGGCGGGCGGGGCGGGGCTCGCGTGGGCGCAGCCGGCGCACGGCCCCGAGCCGGCGCGGCCGGCGGTCCGGCCGGGCGCGAGGCCGGGGCAGCCGCCGCCGGCCATGCCGCCGCGGCCGGGGCGCCCGGGCGCGGGGCACGACGATCCGCACGGGGGCGCGGCGCGGCCCGGGGCCGGCGGGCACGCCGACCCGCACGGGAGCGCGGCGCAGGCCGGCGGCGGGGCGCACCACGGGCCCGAGCCCATCAACTGGGCCTACGGGCTGCTCGGCGAGCGCGACGGCGTCGCGCCGAGCCTGCTCTACCGGCCCGCGGGCATGCCGGTGCCCCTGCTGGCGAACGTCATCAACTTCGGCCTGCTCGCCCTGCTCGGGGTGCGCTTCGGCCGCAAGCCGCTCGCCGAGGGCCTCGTCAAGCGGCGCGAGACGCTGATGCGCGAGATGGACGAGGCGGCGCGGCTCAAGCGCGAGGCCGAGGCGCGGCTGCAGACGTACAAGAAGCGGCTCGAGAAGGTCGACGACGAGATCGAGCGCATCAAGAGCGACTACGCGGCGCAGGCCAAGCGCGACCGCGAGCGCATCGTGCGCGAGGCCGAAGAGAAGCGCGAGCGAATGCGCCGCGACGCCGACTTCTTGCTCCAGCAAGAGCGCAAGGCGGCGGTCGAGCGGCTGACCGAGCGCACGGCCGACGAGGCGGTGCGGCGGGCCGAGGCGCTCTTGCGGGCGGGCGTCGGCGACGACGACCAGCAGCGGCTGGCCGACGAGTACCTGCGCGACGTCACGCGGCTCGGCGGCGGCGGCGGCGTGCGGGCCGGGGGTGCGGCATGAGCCTCGAAACGATCGCGGCGCGCTACGCCGAGGCCGTGTACGAGCTCGGCATCGACGGGGGCAACCTGCCGAAGCTCGCGCAAGAGTTCGGCGCCCTCGCCGAGGCCTACCGGGGCGTGCCCGACCTGCGGGCGGCGCTCGAGAGCCCGCTCGTCGACGAGCGGTCGCGCCAGGGCGTGCTCGCCGACCTCGGCGACCGCCTGGGGCTCGACCCGGTCACGCGCAACACGCTCGGGCTGCTGGCCGCGCGCCACCGGCTCGTGCTCCTGCCGCACATCGCCCGCGCGCTCGGCCGCCTGTCCGACCAGCGCGCGGGGGTCGAGCGGGCGCAGGTGACGTCGGCGGCGCCGCTGCCGGTCGCCTTCCTCGAGCGGCTGGCGGGCGAGCTGTCGCGCTCGACCAGCAAGAAGGTCGTCGTCGAGCACCGGGTCGACCCCTCGCTCATCGGCGGCATCGTCACGCGCATCGGCGACCAGGTCATCGACGGGTCGGTCCGCAGCCGCCTGCACACGCTGCGGCGCGGCCTGCTCGCGGGGGGCGCGGGCTGAGGGCCGGCCGGGGCGCGCCGCGGGCGGGGGGCGCGCCGGGCGGGCCTTCGGGCACGATGAAACGGGGCTAGTCAGGCGGGCACGCCGCCGCCCGCGCCGAGCGCGGGGCGGGCGCCCGCGAAAAGGTAAAAGGTCATGCAGCTTCGCGCCGAAGAAATCAGCCAGATCATCAAGAAGAACATCCAGAACTTCGACAAGGCGGCGCTCGTGACCGAGACGGGCACGGTGCTCAACGTCGGCGACGGCATCGCGCGCGTCTACGGGCTCGAGGGCGCGATGGCCGGCGAGCTGGTCGAGTTCCCCGGCGACCTGGTGGGCCTGGTGCTCAACCTCGAGGCCGACAACGTGGGCATCGCGCTCTTCGGCGACACGTCGTCCATCAAGGAGGGCGACACGGTCAAGCGCACCGGGCGCATCATGGAGGTGCCCGTGGGCGAGGCGCTGGTCGGCCGCGTCGTCGACGCGCTCGGCCGCCCGATCGACGGCAAGGGCCCGATCGAGACGCCGCACCGGCGGCGCGTCGAGGTGAAGGCGCCGGGCATCGTCTACCGCCAGCCCGTGAAGGAGCCCCTGCAGACGGGCATCAAGGCCATCGACGCGATGGTGCCGATCGGCCGCGGCCAGCGCGAGCTCATCATCGGCGACCGGCAGACGGGCAAGACGGCCGTCGCGCTCGACACCATCATCAACCAGCGGGGCCAGGGCGTGCACTGCTTCTACATCGCCATCGGGCAGAAGCAGAGCACGGTCGCCCAGGTGGTCGACAAGCTGACGCAGTTCGGCGCGATGGAGTACACGACCATCATCGCGACGACGGCGAGCGAGTCGGCGCCGCTGCAGTTCATCGCGCCCTACACCGGCGTGACGATGGCCGAGTACTTCCGCGACACCGGCCGCCACGCGCTCTGCATCTACGACGACCTGTCGAAGCAGGCCGTGGCCTACCGGCAGCTCTCGCTGCTCTTGCGCCGGCCGCCGGGGCGCGAGGCCTACCCGGGCGACGTGTTCTTCATCCACTCGCGCCTGCTCGAGCGGGCGGCGAAGATGGCCGAGGTCTACTACGCCGTGAAGAAGGGCACGCAAGTGCCCGCCGGCGACCGCGACTTCCGCGGCGCCGACGGCAAGGCGCACGCGGGCGAGGAGGGGCACCACCTGGCGGCCCGCGGCATCTACCGCCTGGTCGACCCGGGGCTCTTCGAGAAGCTCGTGGCGGCCGAGGCGGCGGCGTCGAAGGCGGCCGCGTCCGGCACCAAAGACAAGAACCTCGAGGCCGAGGCGAAGGCGCTCGAGGCCCAGCTCAAAGAAAAGGCCGAGGCGAGCGACTACGTCGTCGCGAAGGACCCGCACTCGGGCGGCTCGCTGACGGCGCTGCCGATCATCGAGACGCAGGCGAACGACGTGTCGGCGTACATCCCGACGAACGTCATCTCGATCACCGACGGGCAGATCTTCCTCGAGACCGACCTCTTCTACTCGGGCATCCGGCCCGCCATCAACGTCGGCATCTCGGTCAGCCGCGTCGGCGGCAACGCGCAGATCAAGGCGATGAAGTCGATCGCCGGCACGCTCAAGCTCGAGCTCGCGCAGTTCCGCGCGATGGCCGACTTCGCCCAGTTCGCGAGCGACCTCGACGCCGCCTCGCGCAAGCAGCTCGAGCGCGGCGCGCGCCTGACCGAGCTGCTCAAGCAGGGCCAGTACGCGCCGATGCCGGTCGAGCGGCAGATCGTCGTCATCTACGCCGGCACCAAGGGCTACGTCGACGCGCTGCCCGTCTCGTCGCTCCGCCGCTACGAAGAAGAGCTGCTCGCCTACCTCGACGCGAACCACGCCGACGTCTTCGAGACGATCCGCGCGAAGAAGGTGATCGACGACGCGACCGGCAAGAAGCTCGCCTCGGCCCTCGAGGCGTTCGGCAAGAAGTTCGTCGCCGACGCGAAGTTAGCCCCGCCCCCCGCCCGGCCCGCCCATGCCCTCGCTCAAGTCGATCCGCAAGAGAATCGTCAGCGTCAAGTCGACGCAGAAGATCACGCGCGCCATGAAGATGGTGGCCGGCGCGCGGCTCGCGCGGGCGCAGCAGCGCATCGTCGCGCTGCGCCCCTACGCCGTCAAAACGCAGGAGGTGCTCGCCGCGGTGCTCGCCGCGCAGGCCTCCGAGGACGACGAGGGCGCGGGCTCGAAGCCGCCGCACCCGCTGCTCGTGCGCCGGCCCGAGCGGCGGGTGCTCTACCTGCTGCTCACCAGCGACCGCGGCCTCTGCGGCTCGTTCAACACCAACCTGAACAAGGGCGCCGAGCGCAGCTGGCGCGACGACCTCGCCGCCGGCCGCGAGCCCACGTTCTTCGTCGTCGGCCGCAAGGGCAACGACTTCCTGCGCCGCCGCAGCGCCCCCGTCGGCCACGCCTTCCGCGGCGTCTGGGAGTCGACCGACCACGCCCAGGCGCGCCTCATCGCCTCGACCCTGCTCGCGCCCTTCCGCGCCGGCGAGGTCGACGCCATCAAGATCATCTACAACCAGTTCCGCAGCGCGATGAGCCAGACGCTGGTCGTCGAGCAGCTACTGCCCGTCGTCGCCCGCGCGCCCGAGGCCGGGGGCCCCGACGGCCACCGCGAGCCCGCGGCCGCGCCGACCGAGTACCTCTACGAGCCCGACCCGGCCGCGCTGCTCGACCGGCTCGTGCCGATGTACCTCGAGATCTCGATCTTGCGCGCGCTCTACGAGTCGCAGGCGAGCGAATTCGGCGCCCGCATGACGGCGATGGACTCGGCGACCAAGAACGCCAAGGAGATGATCTCGTCGCTCACGCTGCAGTACAACCGCGCCCGCCAGGCGGCCATCACCAAGGAGCTGATGGAGATCATCGGCGGCGCCGAGGCGCTCAAAGAGTAGGGGCGGCGCCCGCGCGTGTACCGCCTGCTCCGCCCGCTGCTCTTCGCGCTGCCGCCCGCCTCGGCGCACGAGCTGGCGATGCTGGCGCTCGGCGCGCCCGAGCGCCTGCCGCCGCTGCGGGCCCTCGTGCGGGCCGCGCTCGCGGTCGACGAGCCCCGGCTCGCCGTGCGCACGATGGGGCTCACCTTCCCGAACCCGGTGGGCCTGGCCGCCGGCTTCGACAAGGACGGGCGGCGCCCGCGCGCCCTCGCCGCGCTCGGCTTCGGGCACCTCGAGCTCGGCACCGTCACCGCGCGCGCCCAGGGCGAGAACCCGCGGCCCAACCTCTTTCGGCTGCCCCAAGACGAGGCCCTCGTCAACCGCCTCGGCTTCCCGAACGCGGGCGCCGCGCGCCTCGCCGCGAGGCTGCGCGGGCTCGACGCGCCGGTGCCGGTCGGCGTCTCGATCGGCAAGTCGCGCGCGATCGACCCGTCCGACCCCGACGCGGTGGGCGCCGACTACGAAGAGAGCTTCGTCGCCGTGGCGCCCGTCGCCGACTTCGTCGTCGTCAACGTCTCGTCGCCCAACACCCCGGGGCTGCGCGCGATGCAGCGGGCCGAGAGCGCGCGCGGCCTGCTCGCGCGCCTGCTCGCGCGCCGCGAGGGCCTCGCCAAGCGGCCGCCCCTCCTGCTCAAGGTGGCGCCCGACCTCGGCCCCGACGAGTACGACGCGCTGCTCGACGTCGTGGCGGGCCTGCGCCTCGACGGCCTCGTCGCCGCCAACACCACGGTCGCGCGCGCGGCGCTCGCGACCCCCGCGAGCGAGGTCGAGGCCGCCGGCGCCGGCGGCTTGAGCGGCAAGCCCTTGCGCGCGAGGGCGCTCGCGATGGTGCGGCGGGCGCGCGAGCGGCTCGGCCCCGGGCCGACGGTGATCGGCGTGGGCGGCGTCTTCGGCCCCGACGACGTGCGCGCGCTGCTCGACGCGGGCGCCGACCTCTGCCAGCTCTACACGGGCTTCGTCTACCGGGGCCCCGGCGTCGCCCGGGCCATCTGCCGCGACCTCGCGGCCGCCCCCCCGCCTCCCGCGAGCGCCCGCGCCGAGGCCGCCCGGCCCCACGCCTGAAGGCGGCGCCCCCACGCCCCCCGGCCCGGCCGCTCTCCCCCGCGGGGCGCGCCCCGGAGCGGGCTCATCCTTTCGACCAAGGCGGGCAGGAACGCCTCCGGTTGCCCATCGCTCAGAACGTACCGGGCGGCGCCGGGTGCGCCATGTCACCTGCCGCCGGAATCAGGGCGGCGCCACCGAGTCGGGGCCGCAGACGCCGACGCCGGCGGGGAAGGCCAGCCCGCCGCTGAGGCAGGTGCCGCGCTCGCCGCACGCCGCGTCGTCGCCGAGGGGGCAGAGCTTGCGGCAGGTGTTGCTGTCTTGCAGGCAGACGTAGCCCTCGGCGCAAGGCCGCAGGGCGCTGCAGCCCTGGCCGTTGTAGGCGGGCGCGTTGCCGAAGGTTCGCTCGCAGGTCGCCGTGCCCTTGTCGTCGACCAGGCGGCAAATCTCGCCCTCGGCGCAGGCGCCGCCGCCGGCGGCCTTGAGCACGTCGCAGGGCTTGACCGGCACGCACACGGGGATGGGCAGCGGGGCCTGGCCGCTGGCGTCGCTCGTCTCGCCTTCGACGAGCGAGAGGACCGCGCAATATGTCTTCTCTTCGGTCACCTGCCCGCAAGCGCTGGCCGAGCAGCACGAGTGCAAGCACACGGGCAGGCCGAAGGGGCCCAGCACGCAGCTATAGCCCGGCTGGCAGTTGCTCGACGACGAGCACGAGGCGAAGTGCCCGCCGCTGCCCGCCGGCTCGCACTTGATGACCCCATCGGAGGCGCTGCGCACCATGCGGCAGGCGTAGCCCGCCTCGCCCGAGCCCCCCGCGCCGGCCTCGCCGCCCGCGCCGGCCGCGGGGGCCGCGCGCAAGAGCCCGCCCGCGCCCGCCTCGCCCGCCCCGGCCTCGCCGCCCGCCCCGGCCGGCTGCCCGGCCCCGCCGCCGCCCGCCTGGCCCGCCGCGCCCCCCGCGCCGGCGCCGCCCGCCTGGTCGGTGGCGGGCGTACACGCCGCGGACGAGTCGAGATCGCAGCTCGAGGTGCTGCGGCAGAGCTCGTTCGGGCGCTCTCGCTCGTCGCCGTTCTGGCTGACGCCGTCGCCGGGCCGACCGGGCGCGTCGTTCGACGGCTCGCACTCGTCGCAGGCGGTCTGGTCGAGCTGTTCGCTCGAACGCGGGGGGGCCGAACAAGCGGCAAAGAGGCCGAGGGCGCCGAGCAGGGGGCCGAAGAATCGACGAGGGGACATCAGCGACAGCCGAAGCGGCCAAAAGGGGGGAGACAAATGAGTATGACACGCTTTGAGTCCAAACCACGTGCCATCCGCTCAGGGCGTATTTCTCGGCCCTTTCTCGCCCCCCGCCCCGACCCCGGCCTGGCGCCCCTGTCAGGGTTGCGCCAGCGGCGGCCCCCCGGCGAGGGGGCCCCGCGGCCCTCGCGCGGGCGGCCCGGCGCCGTCGTGCGATGGCGTGCTCGGCCGGCGTCCCCGCGGACCTTGCGCCAGCGGCCCCCCGGCGAGGGGCCGGTGCGGCCCTTGCGCCAGCGGCCTCCCGGCGAGGGGCCGGCGCGGCCCTTGCGCGGGCGGCTCCCCCGCGAGGGGCCGGCGCGACCCTTGCGCCAGCGGTCCGCGGGCGGCGGGCCGGCGCGGCGGCCCGCGGGCGGCGTTTAGCGCATCTCGACGTCGCGGACGACGAAGTTGCCGGCCTGGTTTTAGCGCATCTCGACGTCGCGGACGACGAAGTTGCCGGCCTGGTCGAAGGCGCGCAGGGCGATGAGGTGCGGGCCGGGGGCGAGCGCGGCCGAGAGGTCGGCGTCGACCTCTTCGACGGGCTCGTCGAGCACGCCGTCGCGCGAGAGCAGGGGGCGCCACTCGGTGCGGCCGTCGACGGCGAAGTCGAGGCGCACGACGGGGCCGAGGCCGTCGACGACGTCGGCGCGCAAGCGGCGGCCCTGGGCGGTGAGCGAGCGGAAGACGGGGGGCGTGTTGTCGACGAAGATGGTGCCCGACTCGAGGGCGTGGCGGTTGACGCGGTCGGGGGGGTTGGCAAGCTCGTCGCTCGCCTCGACCCGGACGCGGTACGTGCCCTCGGAGAGCGAGGAGGTGTCCCAGTCGAGCTCGGCCTTGCTGAGCACCTCGTCGGGGCGCGTCAGGTCGCGGAAGGTGCGCTGCGCGTCTTGCCGGAACTGCACCCGGTAGCGGAGCTGATCGTTGTCGGGGTTGTCGACCTTCCAGGTGATGCGAATGCTACTGGTGCGGGGCGGGGGCTCGGCGCCGCTCGCGACGATGCCCTCGCGCGACGAGGTCGAGGCCCCCTTGGGCTGCGCGTCGATCGAGGTGACGACGGGGCGCGCGTTGTCGGTGACGAAGGGCAAGACGACCTGGTGCAAGACGGCGTTCGGGTCGCGGGCGAAGCGGGCGCGCACCTGCACGTAGCGCGCGGGGGGGCTGCCGGTGACGCCGGGGGCGTTGATGGGGCGCGACCAGTCGGACCAGGTCGCGTCGGGGGTGGCGCTGTTGCCCGAGCGGGTCGAGAACTCGAGGGCGCCGTCGGAGCGCCAGAAGAGGCGGCCGAAGCTGGCGCGCAGGCCCGCGTCGAGCACTTTGCTCGTCCAGGTCGCGTCGGCGCCGCCGGTGCCGCGGATCTCGTGGAAGACGGCCGGGTCGCTCGAGACGATGAAGCGGCTCTTGCCGGCGAGGCCGAGGGCGCCAACCTGCCGCTCGTCGGTCTCGGCGACGAGCGTGCTCGTGCGGTTCTCGTCGACCGCGTACACGCGCCCCTCGGCGCCGGTGCCGACGTGGGGGCGGCCCGCCGGGTCGAGGGCGAGCGAGACGAAGTGCGCGTCGGCGTTCGCGAGCCAGCGCTCGGCGCGCCCGTCGGGCTCGACGCGCACGAGCGCGCCCTTGCCCGTCTTGCCGCGCCCGCCCGCGGGGCCGGCCGGGTTGAAGGCGGCGCTCGGCGGGCGCCGCGGGGCCTCGCCGCCCTCGCCGAACTCGTTGCAGACCGCGAAGAGCGCGCCGCGGGGCCCGAGCGCGAGCGCCTTCGCCTCTTCGCCGGGGCAGTCGTAGAGCACGCTCGCGCGGCCGGGGCCGGTGATCTTGAAGACCAGGCCCTTGCCGGCCGAGCCCGCGTAGACGGTGCCGTCGGGGGCGAGCGCGAGGCTGACGAGGTTCGGCTCGTCGCTGTCGTAGACGAGGTTGGGCGGGCCGCCGGCGGCGGGCAGGGCGTAGAGCTTGCCGTTGGGCCCGGTGGCGGCGTAAAGGGCGTTCTTCTTCGCGTCGTAGGCGATGTCCCAGACGTTTTCGGCCTCGGTCAGCTTGGGCAGCTCGGCGAGCTTGCCCGGCGCGTCGATGCGGAAGATCTTGCCCGAGGGCACCGTCGCCGCGTAAACCGCGCCCTTCGGGCCGAGCGCGAGCGAGGTGACGGCCATCTGCTTGGTCTCGGCGTAGGTCGTCACCCTCCCGCCCGCGACGCGCAGCACCTTGCCCTCGGCGCCCGTGGCGACGAGCACGCTGCCGTCCGCGAGCGGCAGGGCGGCCCAGACGCTCGAGGCGCCCTGGAGCGTGAGGTCGGTAAGGTTCCACCCGGCGCGGACGCGGCCCTGCGAGTCGACCGCGACGCCGCGCAGGTCGCCGCCGGAGAATTCGTCTTGGGTGTCGAGGTCGAACGAGCGGGTGCCGACGGCGCCGGCGGGCTTGTGCGCGAGCGCGAGCGCGCCGGCGAGCGAAAGGACGGCCAGCGCGGCCGGGCGCGGGCGCGTCGCCCGGCGGGCCGGGGCGCGCGGCGGCCGCCTCGGGGTCGTGGGTCGGACTGCGGCGGTCGGGCGCTCGGGACGTTCGCGGGGCGGGATCATGGTCGGGTCGGGACGTCGGGTCGGGCTCTTCTCGGTCGGGTCGGGACGTCGGGTCGGGCGCTTCTCGGTCGAGTCGGGACGTCGGGTCGGGCGCTTCTCGGTCGCGCCGGGGCCCCGGCGCCGGACGGGCGCCCCGCGAGCCTCGCCGGCGAGGGTGACGACGGCGCGCGCCGGGGGGTTCGGTCGGGGCGCTCAGCGCAGCACGTTGCGGACGGTGACGCGGACCCGATCTTTGCCCTCGACGAAGCGGCCGAGGGGGAAGGGCACGCGGACGGTGGTGTTGATGGCCTCGGGCGCGACCGACTCGTGCTGCGGCCGCAGGGCGTCGAGGGCGCTCGGCGGCAGGCGCGAGGCGACCTGGCCGCGGAACATGACCCCGAGCTCGGGCAGGCGGTAGGTGGCGAGCAGGACGTCGGGGGCGTAGGTGGCGCGCGGCAGGTTGGCGAGCAGCTCGGCGAGGCTGTTGGGGCTGGGCAGGTCGGGCTGCTCGGACCAGCCGGGCACCAGGTCGATGTCGACCTCTTTGCCGGCGAGGCTCTTGGGCAGGGGCACCTCGATGACGCGCGCCTCGTCGCGGCCCTCGAACTGGCTGAGCGTGACGCGCACGCGCGCGGGCCGGCCCGGCTCGAGCGTCTCGTCGAGCAGCGTCGCGCCCCGCACCGAGTAGAGGTGGCGGCCGAACTCGACCGACATGGTCATGTCGACCGACTCGATCTGGGCGAACTCCCAGGGGTTGTTGAGCACCTGGCCGACGGCGCGCACGGCGCGCGCGCGCACGAGCTCGTCGGCGCCCGGGGTGCCGCCGACGGCGACGCCGAAGTCTTCGACCTCGACGGGGCCGTAGTTCTTGACCACGATGCGCGTCTTCGACCGCCAGGTCGTGTCGCGCCGCTCGCTCAGCGTCGTCTCGATGGCGTTGCCCATCGCGACGGCGACGAACGAGGGGCTCATGAACCGGTCGTGGGTCACCTCCATCTGCCAGCGCTTCTTCGGGGCGCCCGGCACGCCCTCGATGTTCACGACGAGCGGGAAGGTGGGCGCCTGCACCCTCTGGTCGACCACGATCGACGACGAGAGGTCGTTGACGAGCGTGCCGAGCGGCCGCACGCCCTCGCCGATCTTGAACGAACGCTGCTGGCTGGCCAAGATCCAGTGGACCTTCGCGACCGCCGTCGGCAGGGCCGAGACGCCGGCCTGCTGCATCGGGTGGCCGAAGGCGACGAGCCGGTCGCCCTCGATGTGCGTGACGGTGCCGAGGCCCATCGACGAGATGTCGCCGCGCACGAACTGCACGCCGATGGCGCCGCCGTCGACGTAGCGCGCGGGCGCCGCGGGGTCGACCTTGCCCGAGCCGCCCCCGGCCTGCAGCGTCTCGAGGCCGAGCGGCGACAAGAGCTCGGCGGCGAGGCGCGCCGACCGGTCGCTCAGGCCGCCCAGGCTGACCGGCGTGAGCGCCGGGGCGAGCGCGGTGCCGGAGGGCGGCTGCCGGCCCGCCATCGCCCGGTCGGCCACCTGCTTGGCGTGGCCGCGCAGGTCGTAGCCGCCGGCGGGCCCGAGAAACGCCTGCCCCCCGGCGCTCGCGCCCGGCGGCCGCTTCGGCCCCGGCAAGGGGCGCAAGAGCTCGGGCGGCACGGGGCGCGCCATGTCTTGCAGCATGTTCTTGATCGGCGTCACGCCCGCGATGGGCTCGGCGCCGAACTGCCAGCCGTAGGCGTAGGCGCCGACCAGCTTGCCATCGAGATAGACCGGGCTGCCGCTCATGCCCGCGACGGTGTGGGCCACCGTGAGGCGCTCGTGCATCGTCTTGATGAGAATCAGATCTTGCTGGGGCCGAAAATTGTGAAGAACGCCGACGACCTCGACGTCGAAGCGCTCGGGCTCGGTGCCGCGAAACACCGACAGGCCGTAGCCCTTCATGCCGATGCGCACTTGGTCGACGCCGAGCATGCGGGGCCGCACGTCTTGGGCCCCGGCCGGCGCCCAGGCGACTACGGGACAGGCCCCCACGAGGGCGCAAGCGGCCCAGAGCGGGGCATTCTTGAGGAAACGCACGAGGCAAAGGCATAGCACGCCCTCTCGCCCTTGGCGCCTTCGCGGCGCCGCCCCTCGCGCCTTGAGGCGCCCCCCAGGCCGCCGCCCGGACCGCCGCCCAGGCCGCCGCCCGAGCCGCCACCCGGGCCACCCGCCCAAGCCGCCGCCCGAGCCGCCGCCCGGGCCACCGCCCAAGCCGCCGCCCGGGCCGCCGCCCGGGCCACCACCCAGGCCGCCGCCCGGGCCGAAAGGGTGCGCCGGGGCCGCCCGCGCAGTAGGCTCTGCGCGCCGATGTGGGACGCCTTCGTCTACCTGAGCCTGGGCGTTTCTTCGGCGCTCTTTCTGACCGCCCACCTCTCGACCGCGTACGGCCTGCTCTGGCGCCCGCCGCGCTGGCGCGCCCCGGTCGCGCTGCTCGTGCCGCCGCTCGGCGCCCTCTGGGCCTGGCGCGAGGGGCTGCGGGTGCGCGTCATCGCGAGCGTGGCGGGGGTGTTCGGCTACGCCTTCGCGCTCGCGGCGTCGTCGTGGCGGGGCTGAGCGGCGGGGGACGACGCGCGACTCGCCGGCGGGGTGGCTAGGCCCGCCGGGCCCCCCGAACTCGCCCCCTTGGTAGGGGGCTCAAACGGCGGGGCCCCCGCCCTCTGGACCTAGCCACCCCGCCGGCGAGTCGCGCGGGGGACGCCTCGCAGGTCGGGGCCCCGCTCGCGAGTCGGTCGTACGAGGGGTGGCCCGCTCACTTGGTGAGCCGCTGCAGCGACTCGCGTACCAGATCGCCGAGGGGCTCTTGGCCGACCCGAGCGCCGAACTCGTCGATGACGCGGTCGACGTCGGGGCCCTTGAAGCCCATGCGCGTCAGGGCGCCGAAGAGCAGCTCGCGCGCGGGGGGGCCGGCGGCGGTGCCGCCCGCCGAAGCCCCGGCGCCGGACGAGACGGCCGGGGCCGAGCCCGCGGAGAAGCTCGCGCCCGAGAGCTTGTCGCGCAGCTCGAGCATGAGCCGCTCGGCCGTCTTCTTGCCGACCCCGGGCACGGCCGTGAGGCGCCCGATCTCGCGGCGCTGCACGGCGCGCGCGAGCTCGGCGGCGGGCATGGCGGCGATGATGGCGAGCGAGGTCTTCGGCCCGATGCCGCCGACGCCGAGCAAGGTACGGAAGAGCACGCGGTCTTCGGGCGTCGCGAAGCCGAAGAGCTGGAGCGTGTCTTCGCGCACGTGGGTGTGCACGTGCAGCGTCGAGGGCCCCTGCGGCCAGAGCGCCCGCAGGCGGCCGCCGGTGCCCGGCGGGGTGCTGACCTCGTAGCCGACCCCCTGCACGTCGAGCACGAGGGTGCCGTCGATGTCTTCGTTGACGATGGAGCCCGTCAGGCGGCCGATCATGGTCTTTCGCTGGGGCGGCCGCCCGGGCGGCCGTACGAGGAGGGGGGTTGGGCGAGCCCTTCGGTGCCTAGCACGGCCATGGCGCCCGCGGCGCGGCGGCCGCGTCGCCGGGCGGCCTGGGCGGACATTCTATGACCGCCGAGGGGGCGGGGCCGGGGTCAATGGTCGTGGGGCTTGGGCGGGGGCGTCCAGGCGGTGTCCATCAGCTGGCCTTCTTCGAAGCCGAAGTAGACCGCGGTCTGGTGCAGCATCATCTTTTGCCCCTCTTCGGTGCCGAGGTCGATGCCGCGCGTATTGATGAGGCGCACGGAGAACTTGAGCCATTCTTCCCAGGCCTCTTGGGAGACCTCGTTGTAAAGGCGTTGGCCCAGCTCATTTCGATACGGCGGGCGCTTGAGGCCGGGCAGCTCTTTGCCGAGCTTGCGGCACATGACCTTGCGAACTTCTGCCACGGGAGAGACCTCCGGGTTCGGGGATGCGAGTTTGATTGCGATACTACGAAGCCCGCACGCGCGTTAAGTCTCGTGCGTGGGGGGTCGGGGCGCACTATAGTTAAGGTGTAGCAAAAAAGGAGAGTGCCAATGGCACAGCCTGACCCCGGCGACCCTGTTCGCCCCGAAGCCCCCAAGGGCAACCCCGGCGATTGGAACGACCCCGAGGTGTTCGGCGAGTTCTCGGCCCCCTTCTCGGCGCCCTTGGCCAAGGCGCCGCCGAGCGAGGCGCCCGAGACGTTCCGGCCCGTGACGCAGGCCAGGCCGGCGCCCGACGACGACAGGCCGATCGACACCTCGCGCTTCATCAAGAAATCGAACCCCTGGGCCCGCGTCGGCATCGGCGCCGGGGTGGCCGTCTGTCTCGGCTTGCTCGGCTTCGCCGTCTCGCGCGGGCCCGGGCACACCGCCGCCGAAGAGTACGTGCGCGCCTCGGCCGGCCCGGGCCAGGAGGCGAACCAAGCGCTGATCGGGGCGAGCATGGGCATCGGCCGGGCCTGCGGGCGGGGCAACGCGAAGACCCCCGCCACGGTGCGCGCGACCTTCGCCCCCGAGGGCCACGTCACGAACGTGACCGTCCTCGCCCCCTACGCCGGCACCGAGGTCGGCGAGTGCGTCGCCGCCAAGGTGCGCGAGCTTCGCAGCCGGCCCTTCGTCGGCCCCGCCATCACCGTCACCGAACAGGTTTCGCTGTCGCCTTAACGAACGGGGCGCGCGAAGGCGCCGGCGCCGCCCGCCGCGGCCGGGGCGACGCCGCGCCGGCTGGGCTGCGGGCGACGCCGACCTCAGTCGACCGCGCGGCGGAGCTTGACCACGCGCTCGTTGCCGATGTCCCAGGCGAGGGTGTTCTCGTCGGCGAGCACGAGCGCGGCCTCGTCCGCGCTGCCGTCGGGGCGGCTCACCTGCAGCGTGAGGCGGTTGCCTTGCGCGCGCGCCACCTTGAACTCGCCGCTGCGCGGCTCTTCGGCCGGCAGGTTGACGGTGAGCTTCGAGCCCTTGAACTCGAAGCTCGTCGCCTTGACCCAGCCGCCGGCGCGGGCCTCCTGGTCGGGCGGGACGTTCTCGACGGCGGCGCCGACCCACCTGCCTTGGAGCTTGTCTTGCGGGCCCTTCGAGCAAGCGGCGGCGCCGAGCAGGGCCACGAACGGGGCGACGGAACGGAGAGAGAGGCTGCGCGTCATGGTCATCGTCTCCGCCCGCGAGTGTATGCGGGCGGCGCCGCAGGGCCCACTTTTGCGCGCATGCGGGCGGCGCCGCAGGGCCCACGTTTGCGCGCATGCGGGCGTCGCCGCAGGGCCCACGTTTGCGCCGGACGAAGCAGCGAGCGACGTCGCGACGCGCGCGTTCGCGGAATGCGCGGCCGGCGCGGCGCGTTGGTCCGGGCGGGCCCGAGGTCGCGTCCGCGCCGACCCAGACGAGAGCCGCGCACGTCGTCGACACCTTGCGCGGCTGCCGTGTGGGCCGTCGCCCCTCCCTCGGCGCGCCCGGGCGGGCCGCGGGGCTCAGCGGCGGGCGCGGCGGCGGCGCCCTTCGGGCGAGCCGGGGCGGCCTTGCGTTTCGTCCGGGGGCAGCCACGAGCCCTCCGGCTCGAGCGGCACGAGCCGGGCCCAGGCCCCGTCGACGAGCTCGCGCTCGTTCAGCGCGAGGGCGAGCTCGAGCTCGTCGACGACGTGCGCGACCAGCGCGCGCCGCGTCGCCTCGTCGACCCCGCCGGCCGGGCGCGCGGCCGCGAGCACGCGCTCGATGCTGCGGCCCGCCTGCTCTTGCCCCGCGCGCCGCTCGGACGCGCCGACCGGCTGCTGCCAGAAGCGCAGCCAGAGCGCCTCGGGCGCGGCGTGCGAGGCGACGCGGCGGGCGCGCGCGGGGCCGCCCTCGACGTAGAGCGGGCGCACGCTCGCGAGCGAGGCGAGGGCGTACTCGCTCGGCGCGCCGTAGAGCGCCTGGTCGCGCACCAGGGTGGCGAGCGCGGGCTCGCGCGCGAGCAGGCCCGAGGCGACGCGGCCGCGCGTGGCCGAGCCGAGCGGGACGACGAGCAGATCGTCGCGCCGGCCTTCGACGGTCTGCGCCACGAGCAGCCGGTCGGCGAAGGGCTTGGAGCGCACGAGCAGCGCGGCGCCGGCGGGCAGCCCCTCGAGCGCCTCGTCGGTCCAGGCCTCGACCGCGCCCCGGCCCTCGGCGCCGGCCTGAACGCCCTCGTCGGCGGCCATGACGACGCGGGCGAGCGCGAGCAGGCCCGCGAGCGAGGCGGCCGGGCGTCCGAGCGGCAGGGGCGTCGACGAGAGCGCGCCGATCGCCCGGCCGAGGGCCGCGCTCGCGCCGAGGGCGAGGGCCGCGAGGGCGAGCGCGCGCGTCGCGGCGAAGGGGTCGGGCGAGCGGGGGTCGCCCGCGGCGAGGAAGCAGGCGGGCAGCGAGGCGGCGAGCAGCCAGGCGGGCGCTCGCGCCTCGCGCCCGCGGGCGGCGAGGGCGAGTCCGCCGAGGGCGGCGAGCGCCGTCGGCAGGCCGATCTCTTCGACGAAGGCCGCGGGTCCGCGGGCCGCCCGGCCCTCGCCGCCCGAGAGCGCGGCCCAGGCGCCGGCCCAGGGGTCGGAAACGACCGGCGCGCGCGCGGCGGCGAGCAGGGCCCAGGGCAGCGCCCCCGCGAGCGCCCCCGCCGCCCAGGCCTTCGCCCGGCCGGGCGGCCGCGGGCCCGCCGTCGCGCCGTCGGCGAGCAAGGCCGCGCCGAGCGCGAGCGCCGCCCAGGGGCTCTCGACGAAGGTCTGCGCCCAGAGCGCGCCGGCGAGGGCCGAGCGGCCGTGGCCCCCGCCCCCGAGCGCCACGGCGAGCGTCGCGAGGGCGAGGCCGGCGGCGAGCGCCCCGCCGCCGGGCGCGAGCGCCTCGCGCTGGAAGGTCGGCGACAGGCAGGCGCCGAGCGCGGCGAACGAGGCGAGCAGGCCGGAGAGCCAGGGGTGCGCGCCGGGCGCGGCGAGGGGGCCGCGCGCGAGGCGCGCGAGGGCCGCGGCGGCGAGGCCCGCGGCGAGCGCGACGGGCAGCGATTGCCGGTAGGTCTCGGTGCCGAGGGGCAAAAAGCGGGCGAACCAGCCGAGCAGGGCGGCGACGTTGCCCGAGGGGCCGAACGACAGGTCGGTCGCGCGCAGGAGCGCCGCGTCGGCGCGCCAGGTCGGCGAGGCGGGCGCGCGCAGCATGGCCGCGGCGGCGACGGCCGCGGCGAGTGCGAGCTCGAGGGGCCGCGGGCCCTTCGGGGGCGGCTCTGCGGGCGCCATGGGCCCCGAGGGGTGCCACGGGGCCGGGGGCGGGGGCAAATTCGGCGTTTTTTCGCCTCCCCCGCCCCGCCCCGACCCCGCCGGGGGGCCGCCCGGGGGGCCGGCCCCCGAACGTCGGCCTTCCGGCCGCGCCTCCGACGCGAGTAAGGTGCCCGCCATGGCTCGCCCCCCCGCCCTCGACCTCGTCTCGATGCCACGCCTGCCGGCCTCGACCGCCGTCGCGATGGGCACCGAATTGCTGGCGAAGGCCGACGCGCGCGAGGCTCTGCCGCCGGGCCTCGACAAGGCGCGGGGCCGGCTCGAAGAGGCGCTCGAGCGGCTGCGGGCCTCGCGCAGCGTGCTCGAGGACGCGCCCGTCATCGACGCGGTCGCCGTCGCCGAGGCCGACCACGATCTCGACACGACCTGGTCGGCCCTGCACTCGTTCTTGCAAGGCTGGGCGAAGCTGCCCGGCAAGGACGAAGAGCGGGGCGCGGCGCAGGTGCTGCTCGACGCGGTCTTTCCGAACGGGCTCAAGTTCACCCAGCTCACCTTCAAGCTCGAGTGGGCCGAGTCGCAGGCGCGCCTCGAGCGGCTCGAAGAAGAGTACTACACGGGGTTGCTGAAGAAGCTCGGGGGCGTGCCCTTCCTCGAAGAGCTGCGCGAGGTGCAGCAGGCCTACGGCGAGGCGCTCATGATCACGTCGCCGCCGGGCCCGCCGAAGTCGGCGCGCACGCACGAGCACGCCCCGCTGCAAGAGTTCGTCGAGGCGCTGCGCCTGTACGTCGTGCAGGCCTCCGCGCACGCCGAGACCGGCGAGGGCGACGCGCAGGCGTTCGTCAACGACCTGCTCGCGCCCTTCACGACCTGGCTCTCGAGCGTGCGCGCGCGGCGGGCCAAAGACAAAAAGCCCGGCGGCACGCCCCCGCCCGCCGGGCCGGGGGGCGACGAGCCGCCCGACGAGGTGGGCTGAGCCCCGGCGGTCGACGCCCGCAGCGCGTCGGCCAGGGGGCCAGCGACGCAACGAAGCCCAAATGTAGGGTTCCCGAATGGGGGGGAGGGTCAACGCGTTGGCCTGCCCCCCCATCCCAGAATGGGGGGGCAGGCCAACGCGGTGCGCTTCGACCCATCCTGGGATGGGGGGGCAGGCCAACGCGGTGCGCGTCGGCCCATCCCGGGATGGGGGGGTAGGCCAACGCGGTGCGCTTCGGCCCATCCTGGGATGGGGGGCAAGCTAATAGCAGCTGTTCTTGTTCGGACCAGGAATCGGGCCGGGCGCGGCGGGCGGCCCCCGAGTGAACTCGGGGGCAGCGAACGCCCGCGGAAACGGCGTGCAAAGCCCCGCCCGGAGGCGGGGCTCCCGCGGAGCGAGCCGCTTCGCGCGCTCGCCCGCAAGACGGAGCCCTTGGGAGCCCGGCCCCCGGCGAGGGGGCGGGCTTTGCGGTCCGAATCGACCCGACGCCGCGCGGCACGAGCGGGCGTCCGCTGCCCCCGAGTTCACTCGGGGGCCGCCCGCCGCGCCCGGCCCCATTCATGGTCGTATCAAACACGATTGGTATAATGCGTTGGGGCTGGTGGGGGTCTCGAAGGGGGCCCGGCTGGCTCAGCGCAGGGGCGCCTTCTCGGCCGCCTTGGCGGCGACGGGGTGCCGCGGGGGTGACTCTTGGGGCGCGGGGGCAGGCGGGCTTTGGCCAGCGCCTTCGGGCGGGGCGTTGGCCTCGCGCCAGAGGGCGAGGCCGCGGGCGCCGACGCCGTAGTCGTTCTTCGCGTCCCAGAGTTGAAAGCCGAAGCCGCCCGCGTCGCGGGCGCCGCGCAGCTGGTCGACGATGTACTGGCCGTTGAAGTGCGAGAGCGCCTTGTAGGGGAAGGCCTGCAGCCAGGGCCGGAGCGCGGGCCGCCTCGGCGGGGCCTTCTCGGCGGCCTGCTCGGCCATCTTCTTCAGCCCCTCGTGGACGAAATAGTAAGGCTCCCACGCGGGGTAGCGGTGGCCGTGGAAGCCCGGGTGGAAGTGCGAAGGGTAGACCATCGGGCAGAGCACGTCGACGTGCGGGGCGAGGTCGGCGATGCGCTGGCCGGTGCGGTTGACGTCGGCCTCTTCGCCCCAGACGACGGTGCCGAAGACGTCGATGGAAACGAGGCGCCCGGCGTCGTGCACGGCGCGCGCGGCCTTGGCGACGAAGTCGGTGATGATCTCGTGCTTGGCGAGCCCGCGCGAGCGCCCCTCGTAGCGCAGGTGGTTGACGCGGCCGATGACGGGGAAGCGCACGTAGTCGAATTGCACCTCGTCGAAGCCGCGCCGGACGGCCTCGCGGGCGAGCTCGATGGCGTAGTTCTGCACCTCTTCACTCGAGGGGTCGAGCCAGGTGAGGCCGCCGTCTTCGGTGTACGGGTCGCCGTTGGCCTGCTTGAGGGCGAGGCGGCGGGCGTGGCGGGCGAGCCAGCGGTCTTTGAAGACGGCGACGCGGGCGACGACGCGCACGTCTTCGGCGCGCAGCCGCTGCATCAGCTTGGGCAGATCGCGGATGAGCCCGTCGCGGTCGGCGCCCGTCGCGCGCGCGAGCGCGACGTCGGTCTCGTAGGCGACGACGCCGTCGGAGTCTTTGACGTCGACGACGACGGTGTTCAGGCCGAGCGGCTTGAGGGCGCGCACCAGGTCGAAGACGCGCCCGGTGCCGGCGGTCGAGGCGGTGACGTAGATGGCCCGCACCTCGGGGCCGGGGGCGGCCTCGGGGGGCCGGGGCGGCGGGTCGGGCAGCGCGCGGCGCAGGTCGGCGATGGCGATCGTGTCGCCGACCGTGAGCGCCTTGCCGCGGCGCAATCGATTGCGCTTCAGGATGGCGCCTTCGAGCTCGTCGACCCCGTAGTAATCGGTCAGCCGCAGGTAGCGCTCGGCCAGGTACGAGACCGTCTGGCCCTTGCGCAGCGTGTGATAGAGCACGTGCTCGCGCACCTCGCCGCCGGGCGGCAGGGCGTCGGCCCGCACCTCGATGTAGCGCGGGGGCGGCGGGGCGGCCTGGGCCGGGGCGGTGCTGGCCGAGGGGGCGCCGGCCGCGCGGGGCCCGGGGGGGGCCTGGGTGTCGCAGCCGGCGAGGGGCGCGGCGGCCGAGAGGGCGCCCAGGGCGAGGGCGGCCAGGCGCGCGCGGCGGGAGGGCATGGGGGGCCCCAGGGAGCCCGCGCGCGGCGTTTTTGTCAACTTTGCGGGGCGGCGCGCCGCGGCCGGGCGCGGCGGGTGAGCCCGAGCGCGGCGGCGGCGAGCAGGGCGGGCCAGGCGGGCGCCTCGGCCGAGCCCGGCACCGAGCAGCCGCAACCGCCCTTCTTCTCGACCGGCGGCGGCCCGTCCGGGCCCATGTCTTCGGTGCGGGGCACGGCGCCCTCGAGCGGGGGCGCGGCCGCCTCGTTGCCGGGCGGCGCGGGGGGCGCCGGGGCGGCCGAGGCGGCGGGGGCCGGCTTCTTCGGGCCGACGTTGCCCTGCAGCATCATCGTGCGCCGGTCGACGACCTCGTTCTTGCCCTCGAGCTTCAGCGTGACGGGCTGGCCGATGCGGCTGCCCTCGCCGTCGGTGACCTCGAGCTGGTACTCGCCGGCGGAGAAGCCGCGGTCGCGGCGGATGGTGAAGTCGAACTTGGTCGTGTCGAAGAGGTCGCCGCGCGCGTCGGAGAACCCGACGTCCATCGTCTCGACGTTGGGCTGCACGTCCTTGTTCTGGGGGATCGCGCGCGTCTTCTCGTTGGGGCTGCTGTCGTCGAGGTACGTCTCGTAAATGACGAGCGGGGCGAAGATGAAGCGGAAGGTCTGGTGCGGCGTCGCCGGCTTG
Organism: Polyangiaceae bacterium; assembly: GCA_035762175.1. Taxonomy (GTDB): domain Bacteria; phylum Myxococcota_A; class Polyangia; order Polyangiales; family Polyangiaceae; genus DASTPP01. The sequence goes on from DASTPP010000348.1 coordinate 39,001, forward strand.
CGCGGCAGCTTGATGGTGAGCAGGACCTTCCAGCCGCCGGAGGGGCTCTCGGCGATCGACTTGGTGTTCACCGTCACGGTGCCGCCCTTGCCCTTCGCCGCGGACGCGATCGAAGGGGCGGCGAGGGGCAGCGCCGCGAGCGCGGCGAGCAGGGGGCGGCGCGACAGGGGGCGACGTTCGCTCATGGCAGGGGCACCTTAGCCGGCGGCGGAGGCGGACGGAACGGCCTTGCCCGCTCGGCGGGGGGCTTCGCGCCCTCCTCGCGCGTCGGGGGAGGTAGGGGCACGTCGGCCGCGGCGCCTTCGATCGGCCCGAGCAGCGGGCGCGGAAAGCAGCCGAGGGCGACGACGAGCGCGACGAGCGGGGCGCAGAGCGCCCACTCGCGCCGGCTCAAGTCGGGCGGCCGCCCCCCGTAGGGCTCGAGGCGGGGGTCGTGGGCGAGGCGGCGCGGGGCGCGTCCGAGCAGCAGGTTGCGCGCGAGCAGCCACGCGGCCGCGGCGCCGAGCCCGAGGGCGAGCGCGCCGACGCAGACCCAGAGCGGCGCGAGGGGCCAGGCGCCCCAGAAGACGAGCAGGGCGGCCCAGAACGACCAGGCGCCCGGGCCGCCGAAGGACGCGAGCGCGAGCAGGCCCGCGAGCAGGGCGAAGCGGGGCATGTGCTCGCCGACGCCGACGAGCAGGTCGCGCCGGGCGTGCCCGATGCGCTCGGCGAGCACGCCGGCGACGAGCACGAGGGCGGCGGCGACGAGGCCTTGGCCGGCGGCGAGCGCGAAGGCGCCGGCGGCGCCCTGCGAGGTCTGGCCGGCGAGCCCGAGCAGCGCGAGCGGCAGCGGGGCGAGGGCGAGGCGCGCGGAGGCGCGGCGCAGGTCGGTCTCGTAAAACACGAGGACGAAGGCGACGAGCGTCGAGACGGCGCCCGCCGCGGCGAGGGCGCCGGCGGCGCGGGGGCCGAGCGAGCCGGCGAAGGGGGCCGAGAGGCGGAGCAGGGCGTAGAGCGAGGTGGCGGGCAGCACGCCGGCGGCGACGGCGGCGGCCCCGGCGGGCGCGGCGCCGATGGCGCGCAGCAGCCAGCCCTGGAAGGGCGCGAACGCGGCGGCGGGCGCGAGCGCCGCGGCCCAGGCGGCGAGCGCCCAGGGCGGGTCGATCGGCTGGGGCCCCGCCGGGCCGAGCAGCCCGAGCGCGGGCAGCGCGAACGAGCGCGGGGCGAGCGAGCCGTCGGAGAGCAGCGTGGGGCCGGCGCGCCCGGAGAGCGAGGCGGCGCCGGCGGCGAGCAAGAGGGCGCCGACGCCGCCCGCGGCGAGCAGGCGGCGCCCGCCGCCCTCGGGCCCGACGAGCAGCGCGACCGAGGCGACGAGCGCGAGCCAGCAAACGGTCGCGAGCACGAGGTCGGCGGCGCACGCCACGCCGACCGCGCCGCCGAGCGCGCCGAGCAGGCCCGCGTACGCCGAGGAGACGCGCAGCTCGACCGCGCGCAGCGCCGCGAGCCCCGCCGCGCACACGACGAAGGCCGAGACGAGGGGCCCGTACGAGGCGCCGTCGAGCGCCCAAAAGAGCTCGAGCCCGCCGCCCCAGAGCGCCCACCGCTCGCGGAACTGGTAGCCGTCGTTGCCGTTGTTGACGTGAAAGGCGCGGTCGGCGTGCGCGAGCAGCCAGGCGACGAGCGCGGCCTCGAGCAAGAGGGTCGAGAGCGCGATGAGGCGGGGGGCGCGGTCGTTGCTGCGGTCGAACGAGCGGTAGAGGCCGACCGCGGCCATGCCGACGAAGGGCAAGAGCGTCAGCAGCGAGAGCAGGTGGCGGCCGAGCAGCCCGCGCGCGTCGAAGCGCCCCCGCGGCGCCTCGGCCCGCAGCGCGACGGCCGCCGAGTCGACCCCCACCGCCTCGACGACGACCGCCCCGTCGAGCTCGGTGAGGCCGTTCGGCGGGGGCACCCAGCGCAGGTTCAGCCGCCGGGTCTGTCCGGGCGGGACCCTGGTCGAGGCGCCCCCCGGCGTGAAGGTCAGCGAGAGGCCGGCCGGGGCCAGCGGCTCGCGCGCGGCCGTGCGGGCGTGCGCCTTCAGATCGAACTCGGCCTTGCCGCGGTTCTCGACGAGCACCGAGCCCTCGTAGCCCCCGGCCACCGGCACGAGCTCGACGACGCCCGACGTCGGATCGCGCACGGCGAGGGCCCCGGCCCCGCGCGGCGCCGAGGGCAGCGGCACCGCGCCGGCGAGCGCCGGCACGAGCGAGAGCCAGAAGGCGGCCCAGAGTGCGAGCGAGCGCGCGCTCACCGCGCCCCCGAAGGCGGCCGCGACGCCCGCGCGCCCGGGCGCTCGCCCCAGAGCCGGCGGTCGACCGCGGCCGACGCCCTCCACAGGGCGCGCGCCGGCGAGCCCAGCGCCCGCCACGCCTTGCGCACGAGCGCGCTCGCCGCCCCGGCCGGCGCGCTCGCGGGCTCGCCGAACGAAGCCCCCGGCCCCATCGCCCAGCGCGCGGCGAACCAGGCGGCGAGCCCGAGCGCCGCGGTCGCGCCGAGCGCCGCGAGCGGCCGCGTCGCGCCCCACGCCGCGCCGGGCGAGGCCCACCGCAAGGCCGGCGCGCTCGCGCGCGCGAGCCCGAACCAGGGCTCGGCCCCGAGCAGGGCGAGCGGGGCCACGACCGACGCGAGCACGAGCCCCTCGCCTCGCGGCGCCGCGGGCGCGGCGGGCGCGGCGGGCGCGGCGGCCGGCGCGGGCGGGCCGTCGAGGCCGAGCGCGCGCGCGGCAAGGAGCGCCGCCGCGGCCAGCGGGGGCGCGAGCGCCACAAGCAGCGCGAGGCCCGCCGCCGAGCCGAGGGGCAGGCGGCCGGCGAGCGACGAGACGCCGACCACGCCGACCACGCCGAAGGGCAGCGCCCAGGCGCGCGGCAGGGGCGTCGCGCCCGGTGCGGGGTCGGGGGCGAGCGGCGCCGAGCGCGCCAGCAGCGCGGCGGCGGCGAGCGCGGGCGCGAGCCCGAACGCGAAGACCGCCCCGGGCGCGCCGACCCCGGCCGAGGCGACCGCGAGCCCGAGGCAGAGCGCGACGAGCGCCTCGGCCGCGTCGGCCGGGCGCCGCGCGCGGAGCGCGCCGGCCGACGTCGCGAGCGCGGCGCCGAAGCCGAGCCCGACGAGCGAGGCCGAGGGCGGGCGCCACGCGAACGACAGGCGCGAGAGCAGGTACGCGGCGAGCATCGCCGCGGGCGCCGCGCCGAGCCACGCGAGGCCCCCGCCGCGGGCGCGCCCCCGGCCCGAGCCGGCGAAGGCGCCGCGGACGAGGGCGCCGGCCGCGACGAGCGCGACGCCCAGGCGCGCGAGCGCGGGGCCGGATGGGTCGCCCTCGGCCGGGCCGAGCAGCGTGGCCTGCTCTTCCATCGAACGAAAGGCCGCGGTCGGCCCCGCCAGCACCAGGCGCGTCTCGGACCCCTCGGCGACGCGCGCCGGGCCGAAGGGCAGGTCGAGCGAGCCGGGGCCCGGCGAGACGCGCCCGCGGTAGGACCCGGCGCCCGAGGCGTTGCGCACGAAGGGCGTGGTGAGCGCCGAGAGGCCCGGGCTGCCCTCGGTGCGGAGCGAGGCGCCCGGCAGCGCGGTCATGGTCAGGTAGCCCGAGTTCGGCCGGCCGCCCGGCTTCGGCCGCGCGGGGTCGTCGGGGCGCGTGACCGGCACGAGGCGCAGCGAGGCCTCGGCGGCGTCGGCGCCGGGGCCCGACGAGAAGGACGCGGCGAGGGCGACGAGCCCGAGCCCGAGCAGCGCCTCGCCGAGCGCCCGGTGGGCGTAGTCGCTCGCGGCGCGGGGGCGGGCCGAGGCGCGCGCCGCGAGCCAGGCGCAGGCGAGGGCCGAGACCCCGCCGCCCAGGAGGAAGGCGGGGGCCGCGTCGGCCATCAGCGCGAAGAAGAAGGCGCCCGAGGCGAGGTTGCCGAGGGCGAGCGCGGCGAGCGGGCGCGGCCCCGAGGCGCCCTCGCGCCCGAGCCACGAGAGCAGCGCGGCGAAGAGCGAGCCGCCCGCGAGCGCGAAGGCGCCGGTCAGCCGGTCGAAGGCGACGTCGAAGCCGACGTCGAGCCAGCCGACGCGCACGACCGTCACCCCGTGCGCGAGCGTCACCGTGGCCGGCTCGCGCCCGAGCGCAAGGTAGGCGTCGAGGAAGCTGAGCAGCCCCGTCGACGCGAGCGTCGGGCCCACCGACCAGACGCGCGAGAGCGGCGCCTGGGTGCGCCCCTGCGCGAGCAGGGCCAGGCCCAGCGCCATCAGGGTCGGCAGGAGCGGCACGGCCAAGAGCGCCCCGTTGACGACGACGGGCGTGAAGGGACCGGGGGCTTCGGGCATCGGCGTGCGGGGACCTTGGGCCCCCTCGTGAGGCGCGGCGGTGGCCCCTCGCCGGAAGGCCCCTTGGCGCGCCCGCCGGGCGGGGTCGGGCCCGGTCGGGGCGCCGACGCTAGCCCCCGCCCCCGGCCCGGGTCAACATCGGGCCGCGGCGCGCCCCCGGCCGACCCCCGGCCCGGGCGCCCAGAACTCAGGGCCACCATGAAAATCTATACGCGCACGGGCGACGACGGCACGACGGGGCTCTATGGCGGCGATCGGGTCGAGAAGACCGACCCGCGGGTCGAGGCCTACGGCACGGTCGACGAGGCGAACGCGGCGATCGGGCTCGCCCGCTCGGCGCGCCTGTCGCCCGAGCTCGACGCGGTGCTCGGCCGGGTCCAAGAAGACCTCTTCGTACTCGGCGCCGAGCTCGCGTGCGCGCCCGGCAAAGAGTCGAAGCTTCGCATGCGCCTGCTCGACGGGGGCGACGCCGGGCGCCTCGAGCGCGCCATCGACGAGGCCGAAGCCGGCCTCGAGCCCCTCAAGGCCTTCGTGCTGCCCGGCGGCTCGCCCGCCGCCGCCGCCCTGCACCAGGCGCGCACCGTGGTGCGCCGCGCCGAGCGCCGCCTGCTCGAGGCCGCGCGCGTCGCGCCCCTGCGCCGCGAGCTCGTCGTCTACCTCAACCGCCTGTCGGACCTTCTCTTCGTCTTCGCCCGCCGCGCCAACCACGACGCGCTCGTGCCCGACGTGCCCTGGCAGCCGCGCGAGGGCGGCTGAGCGCGCCCCTCAGCCCGGGCCCGCGCCGCCCTCGGGCCCGGGGCCCGGCTCGCCCGTCGGCCGAGCCTTGCGCGGCTCGCGCCAGGGCCGGCCGCCCCCGGCCGCCTCGTCGGGCCCGAGCTCTCGGCGCAGGCGCGGGGTGATGAAATGGCCGAGCACCGGCTTCTGCACGAGACCGACGCCGAGGCTAATTCGATGGCCGTGGCTCACGGGTACCTCTCTCGCGGGCGCGCCCTTGCGGAAAGCCCTCGGCCCCCGCCCGCCCCGCCTTCGCCCGAAAACCGTAGCGGGCCGGCGGGGCCCGGGCAACGCCCTTTCGCGCGCAATTCGGCGCGCGGCCGCCGCCAAAGGTCGTGCCCGCGGCGCGCGGCCGCCACCAAAGATCGTACCCGCGGCGCGCGGCGGGCGCCTTGCATTCGCACCAAGAAGCGTGCCGGGCCCGGGCGCTCACCCGCCCCCAAAGGTGCCCATGATCTCGTCGAACTCGGCCGCGCTGTAGAGCCGCACGAAGGCGTCGCGCTGCGCCTCGTAGAACGCGCGGAGGTCGAGCACCTCCGACTCGGCGTGGCACCAGGCGACGACGGCGAAGTGCCGGCAGGCCTCGGGCCGGCCCGGCTCGCCGCCCGCCTCGAGCCAGGGCCGCACGTGCCGCTCGTAGTGCGCCTCGGCGTACTGGGGGTAGGCGGCGATCGCCCGCGCGAGGCGCCCGGGCTCGCCCGTCATGCGGTAGAGGGTGAAGTGAAAGAGCGAATCGTCGTCGCCGAACGCGCGGTAGCGCTCGCGCGCGAGGCGCTCGATCGCGGGGCGGCCCGCGGCCCGCCGGAAGAGCTCGGCCCAGCCCTCGCGGTTGCCCGGCCAGCGCCGCACCGAGCGCAGCGCGAGGCGCAGCGCCGCCCGCCCCGGGGCCGCGCCGCCCCGCCAGGCGAGCGCCTTGGCGCGCTCGGACAGCACGACCGCGGCGAGCTCTTCGAACGACGCCCGGCGCCGCGCCTCGAAGGGCGGCGACCAGCCCGGCTCGCCGCCCTCGCCGCCCGGCCCGAAGCCCGTCGCCTCGAAGGGGCGCTCGGCGCCGCCCGCGCCGGCGACGAGCAGCGAGGCGTGCTCGACGGGCGCGAAGCGGAAGCGATGGCCGCAGTCGGCCGCGTCGGGCAGCCTCGCGTCGGCGTCGACGCCCTCGCGCTCGTCGGCGAGCAGGGCGAAGTGCGCGGCGCCCGCGTGGTGGACGGCGTCGGCGGGGTTGACGCCGAGCAGGAACGCCGGGCGGTGCCCCCGCTCGACCAGCGCCGCGCCGACGAGCAGCGTCAGGCCGAGGCAGTTGCCGCCCCGCCGCGCCAGCATCTCGGGCAGCGTGAAGGCGTCGGGCAGGTCGCGAAAGCCCCGGCGGGCCAAGAACTGCCTGATCCGAAGGGCGGCCGAGAACGCGTCTTCGGGCAACGGGGGCAGCGCCGAAAAGAAGCGCTCGGCCTCGCGCGCGGCGGCCCCGCCCGCGTCCGCCACGGCATCGAGCAGTTCGAACGCCCCGCCCGCGCCCCGCATGCGACCCGCACCCTACGCTAGGCCCTCGCCCGCCCGCGCGCCAGGCGGGGCGCCCTCCGCCGCCGACCGCCGCGCGGTCCGGGGCCCCGCGGCCGCCCGCGCGGGGCGGGGCGGAGGCGCCCTTCGGCCGCTTCGGCCGCGACGAGCCCTCGCCCGCCCGCGCGCGGCGGGGCGGCTCGCGCCGGGGCCCCCCCTCGCCCGCCTCGAGCCTCGCCGACCCCAGCGGCGGCCTCGCCCGCGGCCCCTCCCGCGGCCCGCGGCGCCCTCGCCCGCGGCCCCTCCCGCGGCCCGCGGCCGCCTCGCCCGCGGCCCCTGCCGCGGCCCATGGCGGCCTCGCCCGCGGCCCCTCCCGCGGCCCGCGGCGCCCTCGCCCGCGCGGGCGGCGAGAACCGGGGTAGTATGGTACCCCCATGGCTCTGCGAACGAGGCCCCCCAAGACGAGCTGCGGCGTGCTGGTGAGCGACGGCCCGCGCGTGGTCGTGGGGCAGCCCGCGCGCTCGACGCTCTGGGACATCCCGAAGGGGGTGGCCGAGCGCGGCGAGAGCTTCGACGCCGCGGCCGTGCGCGAGCTGCGCGAAGAGACGGGCCTCGAGGCCCCCCGGGCGGCGCTCGTGCCGCTCGGGGTCCACCGGTACTTGCCCGGCAAAGATCTCGCGCTCTTCGCCTGGCGCCCGCCGGCGATGCCCGAGGCCGCGGGCCTGCGCTGCACGAGCTACCTCGTCCTGCCCGACGGCACGCGCCAGCCCGAGCTCGTGCGCTTCGCGATCGTGACCTGGGACGAGGCGCTCGCGCGGGTCGGCAAGAACATGGCGCGGGTGCTCTCCGAGCTCTCGCGCGGCCCGAGCTGGCCCTTCGACCCCCGGGGTTGAGGGCGGCGGCGGGGCGCGCGCGCTCGGCCCGCGCGGCGCGGGGGGCCGATGGTGTAAGGTGCGCGGCCGATGGAAACGCGCATTTACGTCGACGGGCGGGTCAGCGACGAGGCCGGCGCCGTGGTCCCCGTGCTCGACCGGGGCTTTCTCTACGGCGACAGCGTTTACGAGGTGGTGCGGACCGCGGGCGGCCGCCCGGTCGACCTCGCTCCGCACCTCGACCGGCTCGAGCGCTCGGCCGAGCGCATCGGCCTCGGGCTGCCGCCCCGCGCCACGATCGAGGGCGCGGTCGGCGAGACGCTCGGGGCCGCGGGCGCGGGGGCGGGCCGCCCGGGCGAGGCCTACGTGCGCGTCGTCGTCACCCGGGGCGGCGGCGAGATCGGGCTCGACCCGCGGCTCGCCGACCGGCCGCGCCTCGTCGTGATCGTCAAGCCGCTCGCGGCGCCGCGGCCCGAGCTCTACGAGCAGGGCTGCGAGGTGCGCGTCGTCTCGGTCGAGCGCACGAGCAAGCGCGCGCTCGACCCCGCGATCAAGTCGGGCAACTACCTGAACAACATCCTCGCCCTCGACCAGGCGCGGCGCAGCGACGCCTACGAGGCCGTGATGTGCGACGCCGAGGGGCGCGTCACCGAGGGCTCGACCTCGAACCTCTGGTGCGTGCGGGGGGGCGTCGCGCGCACGCCGCCGGTCGCCGTCGGCATCCTGCCCGGCATCACGCGCTGGCGCCTGCTCGGGCTCGCGCGCGACGCCGGCATCCCCGCCGAAGAGGTCGACCTCTACCCGGCCGACCTGCACGCCGCCGACGAGCTCTTTCTGACCAGCTCGATCCGCGGCGTGCTCCCGATCGGCAAGATCGACGAGCGCGCCGTGCCCGTCGGGCCGGTGACGCGGCGCCTGCAAGCGCTCTACGACGACTTCCTCGCCGGCGTCGCCCGGGGCTAGCGCCTTCCGATGCCCCGCGCCCCCGCGCCCGGCCGCGCCCGCGCGCCCGCCGCGCCGCGCCGCGCCCGGCCCGCCGCCGCGCCGCGCCTC
>DASTPP010000349.1:0-63437 GCA_035762175.1 Polyangiaceae bacterium
GCCTGGGCGGGCACCTGACGCACAACGGGCGGCCGGGCTGGCAGGTGCTCTGGCGCGGCTACGAGGAGCTGCGCGCGCGGGCCGCCGGCTGGCGCGCGGCCATGGCGACCTTGCAAGGAAAAAAAGTGACCAATCCCTAGAACGAGGGGTGGGCTTTGCTGTTCGTACGACCTGGTGACGCCGTGCCCCGGACTTCAGTCCGGGGCGCGAGCCCCAAGACAGCGGGCGCGCGTTCGATTACCGTCGCCTCGCCCATGCCCCGCCCGAGGCGCCCCCGCCCTCCGCCCGCGCGCCCCCGCGCGCTCTCGCCCTTCCGGGCCGCGTGCCTGGTCGTCGCCGTGTTGCTCGGCTCGTGGGTCTTCTCGAAGAAGGTCAGCGCGAAGAGCCCCGCCCTGCCCGTGCTCGCGGCGCCGGCCGGCGCCCGCGCGGCCGCCGGGGGCGACCAAGACGAGCCCCCCCCTTCGACCACGCCCCGGCCGAAGGGGCGCAAGGCCGCGGCGGCGGCGGCCGCGGCGGCGGCAGCGGCGTCGGCCTCGGCGGCCGCGGCGGCCGCGGCGGCGCCCCCCGAGAAGAAAGCCGACAAGAAAGACGACGAGAAGAAGCCCGAGACGGGCCTCGACTACGCGGTCGAGCGCGACAACGAGAAAGATCTGCCGTCCGACCTGTCCGACGAGCAGAAGCGCGCCCTCGGCGCCGACCGCACGGGCGTCTTGATTCAGCGCGAGGGGCCCTACCGCTCGCCCTTCGCCCACCCCCGCTTCGGGGGGCCGGCGACCGCGAAGGTCAGCCTCGTGCTCTCGAACGTGCGCGAGTTCGACATTCAGAAGGGCAGCTTTCAGGCCGACTTCTTTCTCACTCTGTCGAGCGACAAGCCCATGCCCGAGGGGCTCAAGCTCACCTTCCCCAATGGGAGCGAAGACAGCTCGTCGCAGCTCGCCGACAAGCCGCAGTTCAAGATGTGGCGCTACGTTGCCACCTTCCACACGCCGATCGATCTGCGGCAGTTCCCCTTCGACACGCAGAGCTTGAACATCGACGTCGAGGCCGAGAACGCGGGCGTCGACCAGATCGTCTTCGAGGCCGACCAAGACCACACCGCCTTCGACGCCGGCTTCGACGTCGCCGGCTGGAGCGTCGCCTCGCTCGGCGCGAACGCGAAGAAGCACTACTACCCGGCGCGCTTCCCGCACGACGACCTCTACTACTCGCGCTACCGCTTCGCCATCGGGCTCGAGCGCTTCGGCACCTCGGCCATCTTCTCGGTGTACGTGCCGGCGCTGGTCATCGTGCTCATCTCGCTGGTCGGCCTCTGGGTGCCGCCCGAAGAGATGGAGGTGCGCTCGAACGCCGGCGCCCCCATGCTCGTCGGCGCCGTGCTCTTTCACTTCTCGCTGATGCAGGCGCTGCCGGCGACCGGCTACATGACGCGCGCCGACAAGCTGATGGTCGCGGTCTACGTCTCGCTGCTGCTCAACATGATCTCGACCTGGTTCTTCTTTCTCATCGACGAGCGGCACCACAACCTCGTGTTCCGCGTCGCGCGCGCCCTCATCCCCCTGATGACCGTCGCCACCATGGCGGGCGGCATGCTGCTCTAGCTCGCCCCCCCCGCCTGGGCGCGACCGCCCTAGCCTTCTCGGCCCCCGCCATGCTTCTCTTACCCTCGCGCCCCCCCGCCATGCTTCTCTTACCCTCGCGCCCCCCCGCCAGGCTTCTCTTACCCTCGCGCCCCCCCGCCTCGCCCCATGCAGCCCTTCTCCAACGATCCCAACTTCTTGGCCTCGCCGGCGGTGCCGCCCCAGCCGGTCGCCCTCTCCCGCCAGCCCCCCGGGCCCCGGGGCCGCCCCATGGTCTGGCTCGGCGCGGGCCTGCTCGTCGGCGCCTGCGTGGGCTTCGTCGTCGGCTCGTTCGCCGGCGCCGAGCGGGTCAAAGAAGACTACCGAAACCCCTTGCGCACCGTGCCGCCCGAGGCCAAGTCGGCGCCGAAGGCGGGCGGCTCGGCCTCGAGCGCGCCCGACCCGCGCCCCCCCGTCGGCGCCAGGGTGATCGGCCAGCTCCCCTTGCCCGGCGCCCGCGAGGCCCTGCGCGCGCTGACCGCGAACGACAAAGTCGTCGTCAGCGTCGGCGCGGTGGGCCGCGGCGACGAAGGCGCCGAGCTGCACCTCAGCATCCAGAACCGCTCTGACTGCGTCGTCACCGGCGTCGAGGGCATCGCCTACGGCTACGACCCCGACGGCCACGCGACGGCGATGAACGCCGGCGGCGAGCACTACGTCGCCTTCGCGTCGAAAGCGCTGAAGCTTGCGCCCGGCAAGACCTCGATCGAGGCCTGGCCCCTGCGCCACGTCAAGCTCGCCAACGTCGCCCTCGCCCAGATCGACCGCGTCACCTGCGAAGACGGGCGCAGCTTCGGGCGCTGACCCCGCATCGTAACGTAGATGTAACAACTGCCCGTGCTTCGGCCTCGAGCGCAAACCATCAGAGTTACAATCAGGCCTGCCCGATACGACGATCTTACCCGCCGATGGTCGTATCGCCCCGCGTTGGGCGGCCGATTGTTCCAAACGAGCTGGTTGCTCGCTGGGTCGGGCGGGCGAATCTTACGGTAACTAGTACGACTGGGCTGGCTGACGGCTCAGATCGTTACATCGGTTATTGACGTCGTACGGGTGCGGGGCGAGGGTCGTGACCTTCTCGGTCGACGCCGCCCTGGCCCGAGGCCGCGGGCGGGGCCTGCATCGAGGGGGGCGCTACTCGTGCCGCATCCAAGGGCAGATCTTGATGAGGTCGGCGTAGGGCTTGCGGCTGCACTGAAAGCCGACGTTGACCCCGTACGACTTGACGTCACTACACTCTTGGATCTTCTCGAACGACGTGGTGTCGCCCCGCTCGGGCGGCCGGTCGCAGTCGCCGAGCTTGAGCACGCTCCACCGGTAGAAGCCGCGCGTCGACCAGAAGTGCCGCACGACGACGGGCAGCATGTCGCCCACCTCGTACTTCGCCATGCAGGCCGTGAACTCGGGCCCGCCGCGAATCGTCTGAAACTGATCGCCGGGGCAAGGGTCCCACTCGAGCTCGACGTCGATCGAGACGGGGTTGCCCTTGTCGTCGCGCTCGACCACGTCGCGGCGCGAGAGCTGCACGACCGACTCGTAGTGGCGGTCTTTCGGGGTGCAGCCGCCGAGCAGCAGGCAGGCCGCGAGCGGCGCGAGCCGGGCGGCGGGCGGCGGAGGCGCGGGGCGGGCGCGGCGCGGCATTTCGGGCGGCGACGCTAGCACCGGCGCGGGCCGGGCTGAAGCCCGCGCGGGCGGGCGGCGCCCCCGACGGAAGGCGGGGGCAGCGCGCGCGCGCGGAAACGGCCCGCAAAGCCCTGCCAGAGGCAGGGCTCCCGCGACGCGAGCCGCTCTCGCGAACTCGCCCGGAAGCCGCAGCCCGAGGGAGCCCAGCCCCAGCGAGGGCTGGGCTTTGCGCGCCGAACCAGCCCGACTTCGCGCGGCACGAGGGGGCGTCCGCTGCCTCCGACGTAAGGAGGGGGCCGTCGGCTCACCGGGGGCGTCGCCGATGAGGCCCGCGACCGTGGCCACCAGCGTGTCGGGGCTCACGGGCTTGCCGAGGTAGGCCGTGAACCCGGACGCGAGGGCCTTGGCGCGGTCTTCGCTTCGCGTGTACGCCGTCAGCGCGAGCGAGGGCACGGCCCCGCCCTCGGCCGGGTCGAGCGCGCGGACGCGGCGAAGGAACGAGTTCCCGTCCTCGACCGGCATGCCGATGTCGCAGACGATCACGTGGGGCCGGGAGCGCCGCAGGGCGTCGAAGCCGGCGGCGGCCGAGCCCGCGGTCTCGACGAGGGCGCCGGCCCGGCGCAGGACGGCCTCGAGCAGGTCGCGCGCGTCGGGGTCGTCGTCGATGACGAGCACGCGCGCCCCGTCCAGCGCGCCCTCGGGCCGCGCGGCCGGCGGGCCTTCGGCGTCGACGGCGGGGGCGGGCGGCGGCGCCGGCGGGGGCGCGACGGGGCGCACCGGCAGCGTGACGTGGAAGGTGGCGCCCTTGCCGGGCCCCCCGCTCTCGACGCCGACGACGCCCCCGTGCAGCTCGACGATGTGCCGCACCAGCGCGAGGCCCAGGCCGAGGCCGCCGAAGCGCCGGGTCGTCGACGAGTCGGCCTGCTTGAAGCGCTCGAAGACGAAGGGCAGAAAGTCGCGGTCGATGCCGCGGCCGCTGTCGGCGATGCGCAAGACGATCGTCGACGCCTCGCGGCCGAGCTCCACGCGGATGGTGCCCGGCGGGTCGGTGAACTTGACGGCGTTCGAGAGCAAGTTCCACACGACCTGCTGCAGCCGCTCGGGGTCGCCCACCATCGCCGAGGGCCCCGGGCCCGGGTCGAACTCGATCGCGATCGCCTTGGCCTCGGCCGAGGGCCGCACCACCTCGATCGCCTCGGCGGCGACGGCCGCGAGGTCGGTCGGCCGCAGCTCGAGCCGGAGCTTGCCGGTCACGATGCGCGAGACGTCCAAGATGTCGTCGACGATCTTCACCTGCGCCCGCGCGTTGCGGTCGATGACCTCGATCGCCTTCGCCAGCCCCGGCCCCGAGGGCTGCTGGCGCAAGATCGAGGCCCAGCCCACGATGGCGTTGAGGGGCGTTCGCAGCTCGTGCGACACCGTCGCGAGGAACTCATCTTTGATGCGGTTGGCCTCCTCGGCCGCCTCCGCCGCCCGCTCGGCCGCCCGCGCCGCCCGCTGCGCCGCCTCGTAGAGCTGCGCGTTCTCGAGCGCGACCCCGGCCCGCCGCCCGAGCTCTTCGAGCAGCGCGACGTCGTGCCACTCGTAGCGCCGCCCCGACTCGGCCGAGATCGCGCCGGTCACCCGGTCGCGCACCCGGATGGGCACGATCAGCCCCGAGCGCAGGCCGAGCGAGCGCGAGGCCTCGAGCCGCGCGGCGCCGCGGTGGCCCCGGGCGAGCGGCTCGTCGGGCAGCTCGCTGTGCAGCTCGGGCCGCCCGGTGCGCACCACCTGCCAGACGCCGCCCGGGCGGGCGGGGTCGGGCGGGTGGCGGCGCGCGTACTCTCGCGCCGCCTCGACCTTGGCGGGGTCGGCGTGGACGACCGCCACGTTGCGCAGGGCGTCGCCCTCGAGCAGGTAGATCGAGCACCAGTCGGCCAGGCGCGGCACCAGCGCGCGCGCCAGGGCCGCGAGCATGGCGTCGCCGTCGAGCGAGGCCGCGAGGGCCGCCGTCGCGTCGGCGAGGTGCTTGGTCTGCTCCTCCTGCCGGCGCTCGGCGGTGACGTCGTGCCAGATGGTGACGGCCAGCTCGGGCCGGCCGTCGGGGCCGAGCACCGCCCCCGAGCGCACGACCGACCACCAGTCGCGCCCCGAGGCCCGGTCGCGCACGTGCATCAGCCGGCTGCCCACCTCTTCGCCCCGCAGCGCGCGGCGCCCCGGCAGGTCTTCGATTTGGAAGGGCCGCCCCTGCTCGTCCCAGAGGTCGAAGCGCCCGACCACCTCGGGGGGCCGCGCCTCGATCAGCGCCTCGACCGAGTCGTAGCCGCAGATCTTGGCGGCCGCGCGGTTGGCGAAGACCACGCGCCCCGAGGGGTCTTGCACCGTGATGCCGTCGGCCACCCCCTCGAGGATGATCTCGAGCCGCCGGCTCAGCGCCCGGTACCTCGCCTCGCTCTCGCGCAGCCGCCGCTCGCTCTCCTCGGCGGCCGCCCGCGCCGCGCGCTCTTGCAAGAGCTTGCGCTCGGCCTCCTCGGCCTCGCGCCGGACGCTCAGGTCGCGCGTCACCTTCGCGAACCCGACGAGGGCGCCCCGGGCGTCGCGCACGGGGGTGACGACGACGTTGGCCCAGAAGCGCGTGCCGTCCTTGCGCACGCGCCAGCCCTCTTCTTCGAAGCGGCCCTGCGCGAGCGCGGCGGCGAGCTCGCGCGCGGGCTTGCCGTCGCGGGCGTCGGCCTCGGGGAAGAAGGCCTCGAAGTGGTGGCCGACGATCTCGTCGGCCCGGTAGCCCTTCATGCGCTCGGCGCCGAGGTTCCACGTGGTGACGCGGCCCTCGGGGTCGAGCATGTAGATGGCGTAATCGACGACGCTCTCGACGAGCAGGCGGCAGTCGTCCCACGAGAGCGAGGCGACCGCGGGGGGCCGGGTCACGTTCTTGGGTGAGGTCATGGGACGGGGGCTGGCCCCCCCCCGAACGCGAGCCAGGGCGCAATTTATACCCCGCGGGGCGGGGCGGGCAAAATGGGCCCCCCGGGCCCGCCCGGCGCCTTGACAGCCGCGCCAGCGACCGAGCATGGTCGTGCAGGGCGTATGAGCGACGACGAAGCGTGCCGCCGGCGCGTGGGCACCACGCTGCGGGGCAAGTGGGTGCTCGACCGCCTGCTCGGCGTCGGCGGCATGGCCGCCGTCTACGCCGCCACGCACAAGATCGGGCGGCGCGAGGCGATCAAGATCTTGCACCCCGAGGTGGCCGGCTCGCGCGACATCGTCGAGCGCTTCGAGCAGGAGGCGCACGCGGTCAACCGCCTCAATCACCCCGGCGCGGTCGAGGTGCGCGACCACGACGTGACCGAAGACGGCGCGCCCTTCTTGGTGATGGAGCTGCTCGAGGGCGAGTCGCTCGGCGCGCGCCTGCAGCGCGAGCCCGTGCCGCTCGGCGACGCGCTGCGCTACGCCGACGAGCTGCTCGACGTGCTCGCGGCCGCGCACGCCGAGGGCATCGTTCACCGCGACGTCAAGCCCGACAACCTCTTTCTCACGCGCGAGGGCCGGCTCAAGGTGCTCGACTTCGGCATCGCCCGCATGCGCGAGGGCTCGCCCCGCTCGGAGCGCACCGCGCTCGGGCTGACCATGGGCACGCCGCACTTCATGCCGCCCGAGCAGGTCGCGGGCGGCGCGGTCGACCACCGCGCCGACCTCTACGCCGTCGGCGTCACGCTCTTCCGCCTCGCCACCGGGCGCCACCCGCACGAGGGCTACGCCGACATGGAGCTCCTCCTGAAGGCCTCGACCGAGCCGGCGCCCCCGCTCTGCGCGGTCGCCCCCCAGGCGCCCGCGACGCTCGGGCTCGTGGTCGACCGCGCGCTCGCCTTGCGCCCCGAAGAGCGCTACCCCGACGCGCGCACGATGCAGGCCGACGTGCAGGCCCTCCGCCGGGGCGAGGCCCCGCCCTTCGCCGGGGCGCACCTGCCCCCGCGCCGCGCCGCCTCGGCCCGCGGCGCCCCGACCTCGGCCGGCGCCGCGGCCGGGGCCGCGCTCGCGGGCGTGGGGGCCGCCGCGGCGCGCCCGGGGCCGACGGTCGCCGACGCCCTGTCGCTCGCGCGAGGCCGCTACGCACCGACCGGCGTCGCCGTCGCGCCGGGCGGCCACGCGCCGACGGGCGTCGTGGCGAGCCCGGACGGCTACGCGCCGACGGGCATCGCCCCGGCGCCGAGCGGCTACGCGCCGACGGGCATCGCCCCGGCGCAGACGCCGGCGCCCGGCGGGTATGCCCCGACGGGCGTCGCAGCGGCGCGCGCACGGGCGGGCCCGCCCCCGGCTGGCGGCACCGCTGCGCAGGCGCCCGCGGGCTACGCGCCGACCGGCGTCGGCGCGGCGCAAGCGCCCGCGGCGAGCGCGCCGACGGTCGCGTGGCAGCCGGCCAAGGTCGGGGCCGGCGCGCCTGCCTCGGCCGCGGCCCCGCGCGCGGCGGCGGGGGCTGCCTTCGCCGCGGTGCCGCCCTCGGCCGAGCGAGCGGCGCGCCCGGCCTGGGCCGCCCGCCTGGGCCTGGGCAACCTCGACCACCGAACCCAGCGCCTGGTCGCCTTCGGCGCACTCGCCTTGCTGAGCTTGCTCTTGCTGCTGGGCGGCGTCTGGCTCTTCGGCGACGACGACCCGAGCGTGAGCGAAGACACGCCCTGGCCGGGGCCCGACGCGACCGTCGGCGGGGCGCCGCCACCCGGGACAATAACGGCGGGGGCCGGCGGCGGGGCGCCGCCAACGGCGCAACCTCGCAGCGGGCCCGCGCCCACCGCCCGACCGCCCAGCCTCAGCAAAGAGCGTGAGAGAGGGCGCGATCGCGAGAAGGGCGGCAAGAAGGGCAAGCATTAGAGCGGTTCCCGGGCTCGTTGCGACTGCCTTCCGGCACCCCAAACTCGCCCTCCCGGGCTCAGACCGTGGGGCCCCCGCCTTCAGGCAGTCGCAACGAGCCCGGAAACCGCTCTAGGCGCCGCCCGCCCGGGGTAGGGCCGGGGTGCTTGGGAGCGCGGCGGGTTGCCCCCGGGTAACCTCGGGGGCAACGAACGCCCGCGGAAACGGCCCGCAAAGCCCTGCCGGAGGCAGGGCTACAGCGTCGCGAGCTGCTTCGCTCGCTCGCCCGAGGGGCGAAGCCCGCGGGAGGCCCGGCCCCCGCCGACGGGGCGGGCTTGGCTCGCCGAATCGGGTCGAGGCCGTGCGGCACGACGGGGCGTCCGCTGACCCCGAGGTTACTCGGGGGCCAACGCCGCGCTTCGCCCCGCTCGTCTACCCAAGCCTTCGTGCCCTACGGCGAGCCGCACGCCTCGAGGCACTCTGCGAACTCTTCGCAGGGGCCCTTGCACTCTTTCTCTTGGCCTTCGCACTCGTCGGCGTCGAACTTGGCGGCGAAGCAGGCGACGCACTGGGCGCTCTGCCCCTCGAAGCCCGAGAGCGCGCAGGTGCCGCCGCAGGCCGCCGCGCAGCTCGGCAGCTCGTCGCTCTCGCACGCGCAGCCTTCGAGCACCTCGAAGAGGCGGTCGGCGTGACGTTCGGGGTACTGCGCGCGGCATTTGGCCTGGCAGCTCTCGACGGTATCGACCGGGCTGGTGCCGCTCGAGCCCGCCTTGCCCCCGCTCGAGCCCGCCTTGCCTCCGCCCGAGCCCGCCTTGCCCCCGCCCGAGCCCGCGCTGCCGGGGCTGCCCGCGTTGCCGGCGCCGCCGGAGCCCGAAGCGCCGCCCTCATCGGCCGAGGAGCCGCCCCCGCCGGCGCCCCCCTCACCCCCGGCGCTGCCTGCCCCTTTCGCTTCGCCGGCGTCTTCGTCGATTTCGAGATCGCCGATGCCCAGCATGCCCTGGCAGCTCGCGAGGGCGAGCCCGAGCCCGAGGGCAAAGACGCGACGCCGGGTCGATGAAAGGACCATGCTCTCAGCCAGAAGAAGAAGGGCCCGAGGGGCCGGGCCGGCCAGTCGGAAAGACCCCTTACAAGAATTGCGCCGGCCTCCAGCGACGCGCGACGAGGCCGAACGCCCGAGCGGGGGTCGGGGCGGCTCCAGCTCGTCAGGCCGTCTTTCTGAGCCGTTCGCGCGCGTTCGGTGCCGGCCAACCGACGCGGGCGCAAGGGCTGCGCTTCCGCGAGACGGGTGTGCAGGCTCACGCACAAGGCCAGCCATGCTGGGGCACTATGGCCACCTGGGGCTGGGCTGTGCCGTCCGCCTTACCCGACAGTGGGCGAGCGAGCCGTGCCGGAGGGTCGACCCCTTCGCGCTGGCTCAGCCCCGACCTCGTCCGTCACGGGCCCGGTGGCCGCGCCTCGCCCGCCAAGAGGGCGGCCACCTCGGGGGTGTAGGCCTCGCCCTCGCCGCGCACGAACCAGGGCGCCTCGACCTCGAGCCCGCCGGGCTTGGCGGCGAGGGCCTCGACGAAGGCGACGTCGGCGGGCTCGCCCGGGCGAGGGTGCAGCAACTTGAGGCGCTTGGCGACGAGGCCCTGCCGCCGGAGCGCCTCGAAGAGCTCGCCGAGGGCGGGGGCGGTGAAGGTGACGCAGAGCCGCCCGCCGCGGCCGAGCAGCTGGCGCGCCGAGCGCAGGAGGGCGTCGAGATCGGCGGGCGTGAGCTGCCTGGCCGCGCGACGGTAGGCGTCGTCGCTCGCGGCGCCGTGCCCTTGCCAGAACCAGGGCGGGTTCGAGACGACGAGGTCGGCGACGCCGCGACCGAGCTCGGCGTCGAGCCGCGCGGCGTCGGCCTCGACGACGCGCGCGCGCGCCCGCCAGCCTTGGCGCTCGACGTTCTCGCGGGCGCAGCGCGCGGCGAGGGCGTCGCGCTCGACGAGCGTGAGCGAGGCCGCGGGGCAGTGGTAGCCGACGCAGAGGCCGACGGCGCCGGGGCCCGCGCCGAGGTCGACGGCGTGGCGGGGCGGCCTTCGCCCCGGGCGCAGGGCGAAGGCGGCGAGCAGGGGCGCCTCGAGGCCGACGCGGTAGCCGCGCGCGGGCTGGGCGTAGGCGACGCGACCGCCGAGGAGCGTGTCGCGCGTGAGCGGCGGCGCTTCGGGCGGGGGGTCGCCGTCGCGCATGAGCGGCGGCGCTTCGGGCGGGGGGTCGCCGTCGGGCGGGGCGTCGGGGCGCGGGGGGTTTGCCATGGGGGCGGGCGCGAAAAAGCCGCTCGGAGCGTCGGGGGTTTGCCACCGGGGCGGGCGCGGAAAAGCCGCTCGGAGCGTCGGGGGTTTTACGCTAGGGTGCCCGCCGGCGGCGAGCGTAGCTTCGCCGAGCGGGGCGCCCGAGTCGAACGAACATGGCCAAGATGCGTGGCAGAGTTTCCGTACACCCCCGGGGCTTCGGCTTTCTCGAGCTCGAGGGGCGGCCCGGCATGGTCGCCTTCATCGCGCCGCCCGACCTGAACCCGTTTCTCTCGGGCGACGTGGTGAACGCGTCGGTCGTGCCGGCCGAGGGGGGGCGCTACGGCGCGACCGAGCTCGAGCTGGTCGAGCGGCGCCGCACCGAGCTCTTCGGCACCCTGCTCTACCGGGCCAAGAAGCCCTTTTTGCACACCGACCGGCAGGTGGCGAACACCGACTGGGCGCTCGGCGAGTCGGCCGGGGCCGAGCGCTTCCGCGAGGGCGCGCCGCTCGTCGCGCGGCTCGGGCCCTCGGGGCTCGGCGAGGTGCGCCCGCTCGAGGCGGGCGAAGACCCCGGGCTCGTGCGCATTCTGGTGCGGCACGGGGTGCGCACGCGCTACGAAGAGTCGCTCGTGCGCGAGGCCGAGCGCGCGACCTTCTCGGCCGACGCCGAGGGCCGGCGCGACCTGCGCCACCTGACGACGCTGACCATCGACGCGGCCTCGACCCGCGACATCGACGACGCGCTCGCGGTGCTGCCGGCGGGGCCCGACGGGGCGCTGCGCGTCTTCGTCTCGATCGCCGACGTCGACGCGTTCGTGCCCGCCGGCTCGCCCCTCGACCACGAGGCGCGGGCGCGCGCGACGAGCGTCTACCTCTCGGGGCACGTGGTGCCGATGTTCCCGCCGCGGCTGTCGGACGACGCGATCAGCCTCGTCGAGGGGCGCGAGCGGCCGGCGATGACGGTCGAGCTGCGCATCGACGACGAGGGGGTGCTCACCTCGGTCGACATCTACCCGAGCCTCATCGCCTCGCGGGCGCGCCTCACGTACGACCAGGTGGCCGCCTACTTCGCGACGGGCGAGCCCGGCACGATGAGCGACGAGGTGCGGGCGGCGCTGCGCTGGCTGCGCACGGCGGCCGCGCGCCTGTCGACGGTGCGCGCGGCGCGCGGCGGCGTCGAGCTGTTGCGCGAAGAGACCTCCGTCACCTGGGACGCCAACACCAACGAGCCGACGGGCTTCGCCCTGCGCACCGACACCGAGGCGCACAAGCTGATCGAGCGGCTGATGGTGGCGGCCAACGAGGCGGTGGCGAGGTGGCTGGTCGACCGGGGCCTGCCGGGCATCTTCCGGGTGCACGACGAGCCCGACCCCGACCGCGTGCGCCTGCTCGCCACGTTCGCCCAGAACTTCGGCTTCGAGTCGGGCCTGGGCCGCCGGCTGAGCCCGCGGGGCCTGGCCGCCTTCGAGGCGCAGTTCCGCAAGTCGCCGCAGGCGCCGGCGATTCGCACGGCGCTCGCCAACGTGCTGCCGCCCGCGCGCTACACGCCCGACTTCGGCCCGCACTTCGGGCTGGCCGCGCCGCTCTACCTGCACTTCACCTCGCCCATCCGGCGTTATGCTGATCTCACGGTGCACCGGGTGGTCAAGGCGTACCTCAAGGGCAAGCGCGACTTCGACCGGAACGACGCCTCGTGGCACTCGCTCGCCGAGCACCTGCAGCGCACGAGCGTCGCGGCCGACAAGGCCGAGCGCGACCGGCTGCACGCGCTCGCCGCCCGCATCTTCGCCAGCCGCCTGGGCGAGACCTTCGTCGGGCGCGTGGTCGCGGTCAAACCCTTCGGCCTCGTCGTGCAGCTCGACGGCACGGGGGTGACGGCGATTCTCGCCACCGAGACCCTGCCCCGCGGCCCCTACCGGCTCGAGCCCGAGGCCCAGGCGCTCGTCGGCCCCGAGGCCCGCTACACCATCGGTCAGCGCTTCGAGGTGGTCGTCACCGCGGCGAACGAAGAGATGGCCCGCATCGACGTGGCCCTGGCGCGCTGAACGGCCCGGAAGGCGTCGAGCGAGACGACGTTCGCGGCGGCGGCCCCCTCGGCGCTCGGCGCAGGCGCCCCGCGGCGGCCCGCGCGCCGCACCAACTCGTCGCTCAAGTGCCCGCCGGCCTCGAGGTCGGCCGCGCGCGCCCGCCGCGCGAGCTCGGCCGCGCTGGGGCCCTCTGCCGGCTGGGCGGGAGAAATGCCGTCGAGCGCAAGGAACGTCGGAGGAGTCATCATGGGGTTCCTCTTCACTTCAAGCGCCGCGCCAACGACAAATCAAACGCAACGGCACGGCGGCTAGCGGGCTTAAGATCACAAGGACAACAAGGCTTGGTGGTTGCTGGTTGCCCCCCCGCTTGCCTCGGGAAACGAACCTAATTCGGCCAGCAAACGATAAAGCCACGAATCGAAATCTATCACAAGCGCGCGCGCGACTTAGAAAACCGCCTCGAGCTCGACTTATTTTTTTTCTGTGGCCTTCGCGCACATCACATTCGGCACGAGGGGCATTGCGCCACGGTGCGGCAGGCTCTCCCGCGTCTTGACGCGCGCCAGGCCCGCAAGATTTGCGCGCTGCGCGCAGCCGACGCGTCAGGCCGAAGCTCGGCCGGAGCAAGGCGGACTCGAGCGCTGCCTTCGGGGGGCTTGCGCCCCGGCCGCGGCCGCGTCGTCGCAAAGAACGCTCGATAGCCGCCGCAAGCCGCCCTGGGTTCGTAGACCGTACGACTAGTACTACCCCCAGGCTGGTCGGTTTCGGTGTGCTCTTCGAATACCTCGAGCCGGGCCCGCCCTCACGGCAGGGCAGGGCAAGGCGCAGGGGTGCGATGAACTGAAGCGGTCATCACATTACGGCTCTCTGCACGCCGAGCGACGCGCCGCACCGCGCTACTACCATCCGCCCGAGCCTGCCCCCGGCCCCGTACCCTCGCCAAGGCCTGGCGAGGCTGCGGCGTGGGGGCCATTGCTGGCCGCAGCAGGCAGGGATGGTATAAGATCGCCGAGCCCAACGCCCCTGACGAAGCCGTTGTTCAGGCTCGACCGGGGGTTGTCCTCGGCACTCTAAAGGGTTCTCCGCAGCCCGACCCGCTCCAGCGAGCGCCGCTTGCCCGACCGCTCCCCCGCGCGCCGCCGGCAGAGGGTCCGCCGGCAGCAATGCCCCTCGAGCGACGCGGGCGCATCGGGGTGGGCGCTGGCGGGCGCGCGGGTCAGTCGTGCCGGGGCAGCCGCGGGCGGGCGCGAGATCGGTCGCACCGAGGTAGCCGCGGGCGGGCACGAGGTCAGTCGCGCCGGGGCAGCCGCGGGCGGGCACGAGGTCAGTCGCGCCGGGCAGCCCGCGAGCGGGCGCGCGGCCGGGCAGCTTGACAGGGCGCCCGTCGTGGCAATGATGCCGCACTGGCGGGCCGAAGCGTTTCGGTTACCGTAACTATAACGGCCCTAAGGTATCGAACTCGGGCGACCGAGACTCGAGAGCGGCCTGGTCTCTCGCAGACGAAAGCCGCGTTCCCGCTGCCGGTCGGCTCACGCCGGCCGGTGAGAGAGGCGCCGAGACGCGCCCCCTTGTCCGCCACTTCTTCGCCGCCCTCCGCTCACTGCGGGGGGCGGCGAAGTCGTTTGGGGCGTTCGCCGAGCGCTTTTGGGGGCTCACGCCGGGGCGCATCGCGGGGGGGTGCGCCCTGTCGTCTTCGCGGGCTCAGGCGGGCGGGCGCGCCCTGTCGTCTTCGCGGGCTCACGCCGGGGGGGCGCGCCCCGTCGTCTTCGCGGGCTCACGCCGGGGGGGGCGCGCTCCGTCGTCTTCGCGGGCTCACGCCGGGGCCCAGGCGAGGGGGCGTGCCCCGGCGTCACGTTCGGGGGGGCGGGCGGCGGGCCGGCGCCCGCGCGCTATGCTTCGGGCCATGCGCGTCGGCGGAAAGCCCCTCGCCGCCGCCGTCGACGCGATCGATCGGCGGGGCGTGCTCTTGCTCTACCCGCTCGCGAACCGGCCCGACCCGCCCTCGCTCTGGGGCGTGCTGCACCCGCGCGCGGCGATGCGCTGGGCCTGGGACGAAACCGGCGATGACCGGGTCGTCGAGCTCTGGCACCTGCGCGGCCGGCTCGCCGAAGACCGGCGGGTGGTCTACACGAAGTGGTTCCGGGGCCGCGCGACCTTCGTTTCTCGGCCGGTCTTCCGGGCGCTGCTTTCGGCCGTGCGCGCCGCGCGCCCGCCCGAGCAAGGCCTCTCGCCCGAGGCCCGCGCGCTGCTCGAGCTGCTCGAAGAGAGCTCGCCGCGCTCGACCCGCGAGCTGCGCCGCGGCGCCGGGCTCGAGGGCAAGCTGCTCGAGCGCGCGTTCGTGCGGGCGATGAGCGAGCTCTGGTCGCGCCTGCTCGTCGTCGGCGCGGGCGAGGTCGACGACGGCGCCTTCCCCTCGCTCGCCGTGGGGGCGACGCGCCTGCTCTACGAAGACCTCTACGACGAGTCGGCCCGCCCCGACCGCCCCTCGCGGGCCGACGACGAGGCGCGCCTCGCGCGGGCGCTCGGGGCCTCGCCGGCGCTGCGGCGGGCCTTCGACGCGACGATGGCGTCGCTCGGGGCGGCGCCCCCGCGGCCATCGCCACCGGAGCCCGCTCGCCCGTCGACGGCGGGGCGGCGGGCGCCGGCGCGTCACTCGTCGTCGGGGGGCGCCTCGGCGGCCGCGCCCCGCGTCACCTTGCGGAAGAGCAGCAGGTAGTTGAAGCCGCGCAGAAAGAAGTCGCCCTCGTCGGCGGCGCGGCGGTAGTTGCCCATCTCGAGGGTGCGGTTGTGGCGCACGACGGCGACGACGTCGACGGGCCGCAAGAGCTCGCGCGCGGCGGCGAAGAGCTCGAAGCCGAGCGGGTAGAAGCCGCGGCCCTTCTGGAAGACGTCGCAGACGTAGATGGCGAGCACGCCCCCCTCGCGCAGGACGCGCGCGGCCTCGGCGATGACCAGGCGCATGGCGCGCTGGTAGCGCCCGTCGGGCTTGAGCTTGCCGAGGCAGCGCGGGTCGTCGGAGTAATCGAGGTTGTCGGCGTAGGGCGGGTCCATGAAGACGAGATCGACCTTGCCCTGCTTGAGGGGCAGGCTGCGCGCGTCGGCCTGCGCGATGTCGGACCGGGCGGGCGCGAGGTCGAAGCCGAGGCCCCTGCGCTCGAGATCGGCGCAGACGTCGAGCGTCGTGCCGCTGCCGCAGAAGGGGTCGACGACGAGGGCGCCCGGCTCGGTGAAGCGGTGCAGGACGTTCCAGATGACGTAGGAGGGGGTGGCGCCCCGGTAGGCCTGGCTGCCCTGCTCTCGGTCGCCGTAGTGCTGCGAGGGGTAGTCCCAGAGGGTGGTCACCTGGGGCACGAGCGGGGGCTTGCGCAGCGGGGCGCCGCGCAACGTGGGGGGCGGCAGCGAGGCGCCGCGCAGCGTGGGGGGCACTTGCGAGGCGTGGCGGGCCCCGCGTGGCGCGGGCGGCGTCGGCGAGGCATGCGCCCCACGTTGCGCGGGCGGCGTCGGCGAGGCATGGGCCCCACGTTGCGCGGGCGGCGCCGGCGAAGCATGGGCCCCACGTTGCGCGGGCGGCGTCGGCGAGGCGTGGGCCCCGCGTGGCGCGGGCGGCGCCGGCGAGGCGTGGGCCCCACGTTGCGCGGGCGGCGTCGGCGAGGGGCGGCCGGCGCGGCGGGCGGCGGGCGGCGGCGAGGGGTAGCCCGGCGGGGCCTCGGGCGGGGCGTAGGCGGCGGGGGGCTCGGACGGGGCGCGCGGGGGGCGGGCGCCGGGCGAGCCGTCGCGGGGCCGGGCGTGGGGGGCCGGGGGCGCGGGGGGATGGGGCGCGCGGCGGGGCGGGCCCGGCGCTCGGAGGGGGTCATGGCGAGGCCCTGGTGGGTGGGCCGGGGGGGGGTCGCCGCCGCGGCGCGGGCGACGGGGCTGGGAGGGCATGACTCGTTTGCTTGTCATGGGGCCGGTTTTCTGGCCATAGAGCCTACCAGCCCGGATGCGACACGGCCGACGACCTGCCCCGCCCGCCCCAAGCTTTGTGTGGCGCACGCTCGCGTCGCCCGGCGAGGGGCCGCGCGGCGCCGCGGCCTGGCCCGCGAAGGCGCGGCTCGCCGCCGGCGCCCTCGGGGCGCTCGCGGCGCTCGCCTCGTGCGACAAGTTCCGCGAGGTGACCGACCGGCACCTCGGCGGCGGCGGGGGCGGCCTCTCGCTCGGCGGCGGCTCGTGCCCCGACGCGGTGCCCGGGCGCGCGGTCGGGTCCGAGTCGGCGGGGGGCGCGTTCGGCTGCTTCCGCAAGGCCGTCGAGGGGCGCTCGGTCGATCTGATGCTGCGCGTGACCTGCCAGAGCCGCTCGCCGTCGAGTTGCAAGCAGGGCGCCGACACCAAGCGCGCGGCCGAAGAGACGATGGGCGATCTGTCGCGCATGCCCTGGCGCGACGTCGTCGGCCGCTGGGTCGAGGTCGACAACCAGGTCGAGGTGTACGCGGTCGACACGTACCCGCGCGAGAAGCGCGTGACCACCGTCACGCTCTGCCGCATCGTCGACAAGACGCGCTGGGCGGTGTGCGAGGTCGGCGAGATGGCGCGCGAGGTGGCCGAGCGCAAGGCCAAGGGCAAGGGCTGAGGGCGCCATGGACACGTCGCCGATCGCCCTCGCCCTCGTCGCGCCCGAGGGGCCCCCGCCCCGGCGCTGGGTCATGTTCCTGCATGGCATCCTCGGCAGCGGGGCCAACTGGCGCGGCTTCGCCAAGCACCTGCTCGCCGCCTGCCCGGGCTGGGGCGCGGCGCTCGTCGACTTGCGCATGCACGGCGCCTCGCAGGGCCTCGCGCCGCCGCACACCCTGCGCGCCGCGGCCGCCGACCTCGCGTCGCTCGAGCTGCCGGGCCCGCTCGGCGCGGTGGTGGGCCACAGCTTCGGGGGCAAGGTCGCGCTCGCCTACGCGGCCTCGCCGCCGCCGGCGCTCGAGCGGGTGTGGGTGCTCGACGCGAGCCCGAGCGCCCGGCCCGATGGCCGGGGCTCGGAGGGCACGCTGCGGGTCCTCTCGTTCCTCGAGCGGGTGGCCTTCCCGCTGCCCTCGCGCCAGGCCTTCCTCGACGCCGTCGTGGGCGCCGGCTTCGCGCTGCCGCTCGCGCAGTGGCTCGCGATGAACCTGAAGGCGGCCGACGGCGGCTTCCGCCTGCGCGTCGACCTCGGGGCGATCCGGGCGATGCTCGACGACTACCTCGGGCTCGATCTCTGGCCCGTGCTCGAGTCGCCGCCCGGGCGCGTCAACTTCCACCTGGTGCTCGGCGGCCGCTCGAACGTCTTCTCGCCCGACGACGTCGCGCGGGCCGAGGCCTTGCGCGCGCGCGGGCGCGTCGAGCTGAGCGTGCTGGCCGAGGCGGGCCACTGGGTGCACGTCGACGACCCCGAGGGCCTCTTCCACGTCATCGCGCCGGGCCTGGGCCGGGCGCCCGAGTGAGGGCCGCGCCCCGGGCGGCCGGCAAGGGCCCCGGGGCAGGGCGGGCGGGCGATTCGTCGGCGGACGCGCCCGCGCGAGGCGATTCGCCCGGGGGCGGCGGGCCGGCCGATTCGCCAGGGGGCCCGAGCGGCGCTAGACTTTCGCCGGTGAACGAGCGTTTGCCTCCTCCCGCGGCGCCGCCGCGGCGGCCGGCCTGGCTGCCGATCGCGGGCGCCGCGCTGCTGCTCTCGGGCCTGCTCGTCGGGGTCGTCGCGTCGAAGCTCGCGTCGAGCGGGCCGCTCGTGTCGGTGTCGCTGCCGCCGGCGAGCTCGTCGTCGGTGGTGGTGCGGCCGAGCCCGAGCGTGCTCAAGGCGATGCGCGATCTGGCGCGGCTCGAGAGCGCGTCGTTCCACATGGAGCGGGTCATCGACGTGACCGAGAAGCAGTCGCGCTTCTTCGGGCTGCTCGAGTCGGACGACGCGCTCTTGCTCGTCGCCTCGGCCGAGGTGAGCGCGGGGGTCGATCTGTCGGCGCTGGGCCCGGGCGACGTCGCGATCGACCCGGCCGCCCGGCGCGCGCGCGTGACGTTGCCGCCGGCGCAGATCTTCCACACCGAGCTCGACAACCAGCGCACCTTCGTGCACAGCCGTCGCACGGGCCTGCTCGCCAAGCGCGACGAGGGGCTCGAGGGGCGCGCCCGGGCCGAGGCCGAGCGCACGCTGGGCGAGGCGGCGCGCGAGGCGGGCATCGTGCGCCGGGCCGAGTCGAGCGCGGCGAAGACGGTCGAAGCGCTCGTGCGCTCGCTCGGCTACGATGACGTCGAGGTGCGGGTGCGCCCGGCCGAGTGACGACGTCGAGGTGCGGGTGCGCCCGGCCGAGTGGCGGCGTCGAGGTGCGGGTGCGCCCGGCCGAGTGAGGCCCCTACGGCAGGGCTCACGTTCGGGGCCTCCGCCCTGACGCAAGTCTGTTGCACCAAGGGGCGCGAGGCTCTAGCCTCCGAGGGGTCGTGATGGGTCGGGTAAGGGCATCCGAGCAAGGCGAGGCGCAGGCGCTGCGAGACGAGCTGCGGGGCGCGGGCCTGCGCGCCACGCCCTCGCGCGTCATGGTGCTGCGCCTGCTGCGGGGCTCGGGCGCGCCGGTCAGCCACTCCGAGGTGTCCGAGAGCCTCGAGAGCTCGGGTTGGGACCGGGCGACCCTCTACCGCAACCTGCTCGATTTGACGCGCGTCGGCCTCGCCCGCCGCACCGACGTCGGCGACCACGTCTGGCGCTTCGAGGCCGTCACCGCGAAGGGCCACCGCACCGAAGAGCACCCGCACTTCGTCTGCAACCAGTGCGGCACCATCGAGTGCCTCGACGGCCTGACCGTGGTCAGCGGCCCCGGCCGCAAGGCGCCGAAGGCCCTGCGCCGCAACGCGGTCGAGATCCAGCTCAAGGGCCTCTGCGACCGCTGCTTCTAGCGCGCCCGCCCGGCGGCCCCGGCGGGGGCGCTAGCCCTTGCGGTAGACGGCGACCCAGAAGCCGCCGAAGAGGCGCAGCGGCCCGTCGCAGAGGGCCCGCTCGCCGCGCTTGAGCAGCGGGCCGAGGCCCGGCACGCGCAGGGCGGCGGCGGCGGGGGTGACGATGCGGATGCCGCGCGAGCCCTCGAAGCGGCAGCCCGGCGGGCAGAGGGCGCGGGCGCGGGGGGGGGCGTCGAAGCGGGTGTAGACGGCGCTCTCGTCGAGCCGGGCGCTGACGGCGCCGGGGGGGGCGAGGCGCTTGGCGAGGGCGCGCAGGCTCCACGGGTTGTAGAACTCGGCGAGCACGACGCCGCCCGGGCGCGTGACGCGGGCCATCTCGGCGAGCGCGCGCTCGATGTCGGGCACGTGCGCGAGCACCTTGAACGAGCAGGCGACGTCGAACGAGGCGTCGTCGAAGGGCAGCGCCGTCGCGCTCGCCTCGCGCACCGAAAGGCCCCGCGCCCGGGCGCGCTCGAGCATGCCGGGCGACAGGTCGACGCCCTCGGCGCGGCGGGCGAAGGCGGCGAAGCGCTCGAGCAAGAGGCCCGTGCCGCAGCCGACCTCGAGCACGTCGCGCCCCTCGCCGTGGCGGCGCACGAGGTCGACCTCGAGGTCGTCGACGAGCGCGTGGTAGCCGTGCGGGTCGTTCGGCCGCCGCGCCGCCTCGTAGCGCGCGGCGAACTCGTCGTAGTACGAGCGGTTGTCCGCCTCGCTGGCCCCGGGGCGCATGTCAGCCCCCGAAGCGGGCGACCACGGCCTTGGCCCGCTCGACGAACGCGTCGCGATGAAACCGGTCGAAGTCGGCCCAGGTCGTCAAGGTCTTCGGGTCGCCCACCCGGTCGACGAAGATGACGCCGTCGAGGTGGTCGACCTCGTGCTGGTAGGTGCCCGCGCTGAGGCCGCGCGCCACGAAGTCGAGCTCGCGCCCGCGGCGGTCCCACGCTTGGACGCGCACCTCGGCGCGCCGCTTCACGAGCCCCCGCAGGTTCGGCACCGACAGGCAGCCCTCGTAGTTGTCGAACGTCTCGTCGCCGACCGGCGTGAGCACCGGGTTGACGAGCACCGTCAGGGGTATGTTCGGCTTGTACGGGTAGCGGGGGTTGTTGTTGACCTCGATCGCGCAAACGCGCACCGGCTCGTAGATCTGCGTGGCCGCGAGCCCCGCGCCGTTGGCGTCGCGCATGGTCTCGATCAGATCGTCGATGAACGCTTGCATCGCCGCGCTCTCGAGCTCGTCGCGCCCGACTTGCCGGGCCTTCTCGCGCAACACCGGGTGGCCGATGGTCGCAATCTTTCGCAGGGCCATGCCCGCAGGCTACCTCGCGCCCCCCGCCCCACCAACCCCCTCCGGCGAAAAGACCCCGCCGCGGCGCCCCCGGCCGGGCGGGGCGCCTCAGCCTCGACGGCTCGGCGGCCCTCCGGCCGGGGGCGAAGCGGCCGGCGCCAGGGCAGACCTTCGACCGGGGCCGAGGGGCGGGCGGAAGCGCGGGGCGAACGGTTGCGCGCCGCAACCATACGCGGGGGCCGGGCCATGCGAACGGTTGCATCACGCAACCGTTCGCCCGCCGCGCGCCCGCTCAGCCCGCGCGGAGGGCGTCGAGCAGCGTGAGGGCGAAGAAGAGCACGCTCACGTAGCCGTTGACGGTGAAGAAGGCGCGGTCGATGCGGGCGAGGTTGCCGCGGCCGACGATGGCGTGCTCGTAGACGAGGAGGGCGGCGATGGCGGCCGTGCCGACGAAGAAGAAGGCGCCGCGGGCGAGCAGGGCGCCCGCGAGGGCCATGGCGGCGACGGTGACGACGTGCAGGGCGGCCGAGATGGCGACGGCGCCGAGGGTGCCGAACCTCGCGGGGATGGAGTGCAGGCCCTCGCCGCGGTCGAACGCCTCGTCTTGGAGGCTGTAGAGCACGTCGAAGCCGGCGACCCAGGTGAGCACGGCGAGCATGAGCGAGACGATGGCGGCGTTGGGCGCGGCGCCCATGGCGAGCCAGGCGCCGCCGGGGGCGAGGGCGAGGGCGAGGCCGAGCACGAGGTGGGCGGCCCAGGTGAAGCGCTTGGTGTACGAGTAGCCGAGCAGGACGGCGAGCACGAGCGGCGAGAGGGCGCCGCAGGCGGGCCCGAGCGCGGCGGCGAGGGCGACGAAGGCGGCCGAGCAGCCCAGGGTCAGGCCGAGCGCGGCGGCGGGCGAGACGACGCCGGCGGGAATTTCGCGCCCCGCGGTGCGCGGGTTCTTCGCGTCGATGTGGCGGTCGAGGTAGCGGTTGAAGGCCATCGCGGCGGTGCGCGCCGAGACCATGCAGCCGAGCATGGCGAGGGCGCGTCCCCACGAGAGCGGGGCGTGGGGCACCGAGAGGGCCAGCACGACGGCCGAGGCGGCGAAGGGTAGGGCGAAGACGGTGTGCGAGAAGGCGACGAGCGAGCCGAAGGCGCGCACGCCGCCGAGGGAGCCGCGGGCGGCGGCCGGGGAGGAAGCGCTCATGGGGAGACCTGGGCGGGGCGTGGGTGGGCCCAGCGCCTTCGCGCGGGGCCCTGGTGCAGGAAGTAGAGAAGTGGGTCGGCGCCCGCGGGCGCGACGCCCTCGTGCAGGACGAGGCCCGGGCTCGCGCCGGGGCGCAGGCGCCCGAGGTCGGGCCGCCCGAGGGCGTCGGCGCCGAAGGCGGTGGCCATCGACCAGAGCAGCGCGGGGGCGACCCCGGGGAAGGCGCGGGCGAGGGCGGCGGCCTCGGCGAGCACGTCGAGCGAGTCGTTCGAGGCGAGCGAGTCGGTGCCGAGGGCGGGCTCGAGGCCGGCCGCGAGCGCCTCGGCGAGCGGGGGGACGAGGCCCTCGATGTGCGCGTTCGAGCGGGGGCAGAAGACGACGGGGCTGCCCGCCGCGGCGACCGCGTCGAGCTCGTCGCGCGTCGCGGTCGTCAGGTGCACGACGATGACGTCGGGGCCGAGGGCGCCGAGCTCGCGGGCGTAGGCGACGGGCGAGAGGCCGGGCACGGGGGCCTGCTCGATGGGCAGGCCGAAGCGCCGGGCGTAGGGGACCAGGGGGCCGGTGCCGCGGGCGAGGAACTCGCGCTCGGCCGGGTGCTCGCCGAGGTGCATGCTGGTGCGGGCGCCGGCCTCGCGCGCGGCGCGCAGGGTGGCGCGCACGAGGTCGGGGTGCAGCGAGTAGAGCGAGTGGGGCGCGGGCGCGTAGGCGAGGCGTCCCTCGGGCCAGGCGCCGACGACGCCGGCGCGCTGGGCGGGCAGGCCCGCGAGGCGCCCCTCGGCGACGCGCCGGTCGAGCCCGAAGACCTCGTGAAAGACCGCGCCGCCGAGGTTGGCGCGGGCCATGGCGGGCACGGCCGCGAGCGAGTTGGTGACCTCGCCGACGGCGACGCAGCCCGCGTCGACGAGCTCGCCGAGGGCGGCCTCGATGGCGGCGCCCTCGGCGTCGTCGGCGGCCGTGGCGCGCGCCCGCATCATGCCCTCGACCCAGTCGAAGAAGCCCCCGCCCCCCGGCGCCCGGCCGCGCAGGTGCGAGAGCTCGAGGTGGGTGTGGGCGTTGACGAGACCCGGGGCGAGCAGGCCCGAGAGGCGCACGCAGGGCGCGCCCGCGTGGCGGGGCAAGAGCTCGGCCGCGGGCCCGACCTCGACGACGACGCCGCCCGGGCCCAGGGCGACGGCCCCGTCGGCGAGCGCGGGCCCCTCGCCGGTGAAAACGTAATCGGCCCGGTAGAGCGTGGGCGCGGGGGCCGCGGGCGGGTTCGTCGGGGGCGCCATGGGCTCGGCGGGCGTCAGGCGGGCTCGCCCAGCCACTCGTAGCGCACGTTGCGCCGCACCGCCCGGAAGCCGGCCGAGCGGATGCGCCGCTCGATGGCCGAGGCGTCGATGCAGTACGTGGTGCCCGCGCTCGAGACGACGTTCTCTTCGAACATGACGCTGCCGAAGTCGTCGGCGCCGAAGCGCAGCGCCACCTCGCCGACGTCGGGCCCTTGCGTCACCCAGGAGGCGCCGACGTGCTCGAAGTTGTCGAGCACCAGGCGGGCGAGCGCCTGGGTGCGCAGGTAGTAGGCGGTGCCGGTCTCGCCGGCGCGCTGCTTGACGCCCCGCTCGTACTGGTAGTCCCAGCAGAAGAAGGCGGTGAAGCCCCCCGTCTCGTCTTGCAAGGCGCGCAGCTTGAGCAGGTGCAACACCCGGTCGCGCGCCGCGTCGGTCGTGCCGTACATCATCGTCGCGCTCGAGCGCAGCCCGAGCCGGTGCGCCTCGCGCATGACGAAGAGCCACTCGTCGCTCGTGCACTTGGCCGGCGCGATCTTGCGCCGCACCCGGTCGGTCAAGATCTCGGCGCCGCCGCCCGGCAGCGAGTCGAGGCCGGCGGCGTGCAGGCGCGCGAGCACCTCGCGGACGCTCAGGCCCTCGAGGCGCGAGAGGTGCACGATCTCTTCGGGCGAGAGCGCGTGCAGCCCGAGCGGGAAGGTCGCCTTCATCCAACGGAAGAGGTCTTCGTACCACCCGATGCCGAGCTCGGGGTGCAGCCCGCCCTGCAGCAAGATCTGCACGCCGCCGGCGTCGACCACCTCTTGCATCTTCTGCGCGAGCACCTCGCGCGAGAGCACGTACGACTCGGCGTGGCCGAGCGGCCGGTAGAACGCGCAGAAGCGGCAGCTCGTCGTGCAGACGTTGGTGTAGTTGATGTTGCGGTCGACGATGTACGTGACGACCCCGTCGGGGTGCCGCCGCCGGCGCACCTCGTCGGCCGCCAGGCCCAGCTCGAAGAGGGGCGCCTCGGCGTAGAGGCGCTCGGCCTCCTCGCCCGAGAGGCGCCCGCCGCCGGCCGCCCGCGCGAGCAGGGCGTCGATCGAGGGCGGCCGCGGCTCGGGCCTCGTCGCCCCGGCCGCGCCGCCCCGCGCCCCGTTCGCGACGTCGGCGCCGGCCGCGCCGGCCTTCGCCGCCTGCCCGTGGGGGGCCGCGGCGCCTTCGCCGCGGAGGGCCGAGGGCGACGCCGCCCGCCCCTCGACGAGGCGCACGCGCGCCGGGGGCAAGAGGCCGGCCGCGGACGCGCGGTCGAAGAAGTGCTGCAGGCCCTTCTGCTCGTCGTCGCCGAACTCGTAGCGCACCGACTCGGCGAGGTAGCTGCGGGCGCGCGCCTCGTCGTCGCCCGTGGCGCGGGCGTAGTCGCGGGCGATCTCGGCCCGCGCGGCGAGCCCCTCGGCGAGCGCCGCGCGCAAGAGCTCGCCCTCGCCCGCCCCGATCGAGCCCGCGGGCGCGGCCCAGGCGGCGAACACGAAGGGCAGGCCGGTCAGCTCGAGCCAGGCGGCCCCGAGGTCGAGGGCGTGGGCGAAGCGCCCTTCGGCGCGCAGCGCGACGTCGCCGATGACGACCGCGCCCGTGCGGCCGCCGACCGAGGCGACCGCCGGCTCGGGATCGTCGCAGGTGTAGCGCAGGGGCGCCTTGCGGCGCGCGGCGACGACGAGGCGGGCGAGCACCACGCTCGTGCGGCTCGTCGCGTCGAGCACGATCGTGTCGAGCCGCTCGAGCGGCTCGTCGGCGAGCAGGAGCACCGAGCGCACCGGGCCCTTCGCCCCGATGGCCACGCCCGGCACGAGCTCGAGGCCCCCGAGGTCGGCGTAGGCGGCGACGGGCATCAGCCCGAGCGCGGCCTCGCCCTCGGCGACCCGCCGCGCGACCTCGGCGCTCGTGCCGCGGCCGACGGCGAAGCGCTCGGCGTAGCGCCCCCGCTCGAGCGGATCGATGGGCGGCCGGCCGTTCAGGTACGTGACGCCCGCGACGACGAGGCGGCCGTCGTCGGCGACCGGCGCGGGCGCCCCGCGCGCGACGCGGCGGCCGGCGCGGCCGGCGGGCGCGCTCACGGCAGCACCTCGAGGTGGCGCGAGGCCTTGCGGTCGCGCACCTTGACCGACGCCTCGGGCAGCGCGGCCTTCGGGTACTCGCGCAGGCGGTTGTAGAGCGTGTCGCGCAGCACGGGCCGCATGCCCGCCTCGCGGATGAGCCGCAAGAGGCCCTCTTGCGTGAGGCCCTGGGGGCTCGTGCTGCCGGCGGCGTGGTAGATGGTCTCGTGCACGATGGTGCCGTCGACGTCGTCGGCGCCGAAGCGCAGCGCCACCTGCGCCACCTTCGGGGTCGAGCTCACCCAGTACGCCTTGATGTGGTCGACGTTGTCGAGCATCAGCCGGCTGACGGCGATGGTGCGCAGGTCGTCGACGCCGGTGGGCCCGGGCAGGTGCCGCATGCCGTTGCCGTCGGGGTGGAAGGCGAGCGGAATGAACGCCTGAAAGCCGCCCGTCTCGTCTTGCAGCGCCCGCACCCGCAGCAGGTGGTCGACGCGGTGGGCGAAGGTCTCGATGTGCCCGTAGAGCATGGTCACGTTGGTGCGCATGCCCAGGCGGTGCGCGACCCGGTGCACCTCGAGGTACTGCTCGGCGTTCGCCTTGTCGCCCGAGACGCGCGTGCGCACCTCGGGGTGGAAGATCTCGGCCCCGCCGCCCGGCAGCGAGTCGAGGCCGGCCGCGCGCAGCCGGGTGAGCACCTCTTCGTTCGACATGCCGTAGTGCTCGGCGAAGAAGTGAATCTCGACCGCCGTGAAGCACTTGAGGTGCACGTCGGGCTTGATGCGCTTGAAGCCGCGCAAGAGGTCTTCGTAGTACGAGAAGGGCAGGCCCGGGTGCAGCCCGTTGACCACGTGAATTTCGTCGGGCGGGTCGTCCAGACGGGCCTCGAGCTCGCGCCACGCCTCCTCGAGCTTCATCGTGTGCGAGCCGGGGGCGCCCTCTTCGAGCTTGGCGAAGCTGCAGAAGAGGCACGAGGCCTTGCAGACGTTGGTCACCTCGAGGCGCATGTTCTTGTTGAAGAACGCGAGGTCGCCGTGCCGCCGGGTGCGCACGGCGTGCGCGAGCTGGCCGACGGCGACGTAGTCGGGGTGCTCGAAGAGCGCCAGGCCGTCGTCGGCCGTCAGCCGCTCGCCGCGGGCGACCTTCTCGGCGACGGGCAAGAGCTCTTCGGGGAACGCGAGCAGGGGCAGCGGGCCGTTCATGGCAGGGGCCTTTCGGGGGGGGCGGCGGCGGGGGCCGCGGCGGCGGGCGCGGCGTCGACGAAGACCGCGCGGCGGCCCGCGCGCGCGACGTAGCCCGAGAGCTCGTCGCGCCGCGAGGGCAAGTGCTTCGGATCGCCCGCGAGCGGCAGGGCGCCGCCGCGGCGGGCCGGGCCCGTCCAGTCGCTGACGCCGAAGGCGAGCGCGACCTGGGCGAGCTCGAGGCCGAGGGCGGCGTAGTCCCAGCAGAAGCGCGCGCCGGGCGGGGCCGCGAGCCGCTCGAGCGCGAGGCCGCGCAGGAGGTCGGTGCCGCGGCGCGCCTCGCCCGCGCCGACGAGGCGCACGAGCGGGCCGGGCGAAGGGGGCCCCGCGCAGTAGATGCGCACCTCGTCGCCGCACTCGGCCCGGCGCACCTCGTCGGCCGCCGAGCCGAGCGCCAAAAGGTCGGCCCCGGCCGCGCGCTCGAGCTCGCGCGCCGAGGGCGCCTCGCCCCGCAGCCGCCGCGCCACCAGATCGCTGAGGCCCGCGCGCTCCCAGGCGCGCTCTCGCAAGTTCACGGTTCGACCTCCGGGGGTTGGGCCGGGGCCTCGCCCCAGCGCCGGGTCAGGCGGTTCGGCAGGCCCAGGTGGTCGAGCACCCGCGCGACCACCGTGTCGACGAGCTCGCCGACGCCCTCGGGCTTGCCGTAAAAGCTCGGGCTCGCGGGCAAGACCAGCGCGCCCTCGCGCGCGAGGCGCAAGAGGTTCTCGAGGTGCAGGGCCGACATGGGCGTCTCGCGGGGCACGACGACGAGCGTGCGCCGCTCTTTCAGCATGACGTCGGCCGCCCGCGTCAAGAGCGAGTCGCTGATGCCGTGCGCGATGCGCCCCGCGGTGCCCATCGAGCAGGGGATGACGACCATCGCGTCCCAGCCCGCGCTGCCGCTCGCGAAGGGCGCGCGGTAGTCGCGCCCGGCCCAGAGGGGCACGTCGAGCTCGCGCGGGTGCCCCCCGCACTCGAGCGCCCAGACCTCGGGCGCGGTGCCCGAGAGCACGCACGCGAGGTCGGCGAGCTCGCCCGCCCGCCGCCGCTCGGCCAAGACGCCCAAGAGGCGCTTGGCGTAGGGCGCGCCCGAGGCGCCCGTCACGCCCACCACGATCTTGGGCCCGCCCGGCCCGCGCCCCCTTCGGGCGCCGGGCGCGCTCACCGCGGCACCTCGGCCACGACGAGCGAGGCGACCCCGAGCGGAAAGAGCTCGCGCCCCCGCACGCACAGAAAGCCCGCGAGCCCCAGCTCGCGCTCGAACTCGGTGCGCTCGTAAAAGCCCTTGGTCGACTCGACCAGGTAACGATACGCCTCGCCGTCCCCCGCGAGCAGCCGCCCGAGCGTCGGCATCACCGCCCGGCCGTAGGCCGCATAAAACAGCTTCGACCCCGCCCCGACCGGCTTGAAGAACTCGAGCACCGCGAGGCGCCCGCCCGGCTTGAGCACGCGCCTGAGCTCGGCGAGCGCCGCGGGCGGACGGGCCACGTTGCGCAGCCCGAAGGCCACCGCCGCCCCCGCGAACGCGCCCGCCTCGAAGGGCAGCGTCATCGCGTCGGCCACCACGGTGCGCGTGCGCCGGGTGATGCCGCGCGCCCGGCCCCGCTCGAGCATCTCGGCCGAAAAGTCGGCCGCCACCACCTCGCGCCCCGCGAACGTACGCTCGAAGAGCGCCGAAAGGTCGAGCGTGCCCGCGCAGAGATCGAGCAGCGGGCCCTCGGGCAGGGGGCCGAGCGCCGCGACGGCGGCCTTGCGCCAGCGCGCGTCGACGCCACCCGAGAGCACCCGGTTCATCAGATCGTAGCGGCCCGAGAGCCGGTCAAACATCGCCCGCGTCGCCGCCGCGTGCTCGGCCTCGACGCCCCGGCGCTCGCCAAGGCCCGCCACCGGCTTGCCGGCGGCCGAATTCGTGGTCGTCATTGCCTCACCTGCCCCCGAACCGGTCGCTACGCCTGCCCGCGGCCGGCGTCAGCCTCGCCCGCAGGCCCCCCCCGCCCCAAATGGCCTGATCGTGCCCAGGGAGGGGCTCGAGGGGGCGTCGGGGCCGCGTAGAGTTGCCCCCCGAGCATGGGGGTCGGACAAAGCTGGCGTAATTCTTGGCGGGCATCGGGCGTCGGAAGTTTCAAAACTTTCTGAACGCCGTGAGTCTAGAGGCCCCCCTCCCCCCGGTCAACCCTCCCGGGGGGGTGAGTCAAGGGCTCTGGCCTGCCCGGCTCGCTCGCAGCGAAGGGGTCAGGCAGGCAGAGGCGAGCGGTAGGCTTTGAGAACTCGAACGACGCCCCGGCCGGCCAAGGCTCGAAGCGGTGGGGCGGAGCGTGGGGCGGGCGTTGGGGCGGCGACCGGCGGGTCCGCTCAATGGTAGGTGAAGGTGCCGAGCAGGCCGAAGGTCGTGAGCGATGCTTCGGACTCGCCCCGGCCGTTGTCCAAGGTCGGGCTCGTGTGCATCAAGCGCCCCAAGACGCCCATGCTCCACTGTTCGCCGACCCACCATTCGTAGCCCACGCCGAGCATGACGCCCGCGCTGGAGCCGGTGAAGGCGGGGCCCGACGGCATACTGAGGGTGGTCGTGCTGAGGCCCAACGCGCCCTGGACGTGCAAGCCACGCTGGGCGTTCGGGTAGTAATCGACGAAGGGCCCGATCAAGGTCAACACCCCGCCGTCTTCGGCTTTGACCTCCGGGCCGTCGGCCTCAAGATACAAGGTAGGCAGGAAGGTCGGGTACGAACCGCCGCCGACCACGAGGCCGGGGGCGACGGTGCCGCCGAGAGCGAGTTCGAGCCCCGCACCCGTGCCCGAAAGGTCAACGTCGCCGCCGTCGCCGGTGCCCGAGAGCGCCGCCGGGCCGAGGCCGAGCCGCAGGTAGAAGCCGTCATGGCGGCGCACGCCGTGGCGCCGGTCGGCGGGCGCCTCCGCCGGGGCCGCCGCCGTCTTGGCTTCGCCGCTCTCGCTCGCGGTCGGCTCGGCCTCCGCCCTGGTGGCCGCGGCAGCCTGCGTTTCGCCTTCTTCGGCCGGCTCGCCCCCGTGCGCCGCCTCGCCGGGCGGAGGGACACCCCAGTTGTTGCCCTCGCCCTGGTCGGCGGCCGGGGCCGGCTTCGCCTCGCGCGGGGGCTTGGGCGCGTGGCGGCCGGGCGCGGGCGGCTTCGAGGCCGAGGGGCGGACGAGCTCGCACTCGCCCGCGTCGGTGCAGCGCTCGCCGGCGCCGCAGGCGGGGTTGCACTTGGCCACGCACTCGCCCTGCACGCAGGCGTAGCCCGGCCGGCACTCGGGCGCGCAGGCCGCGGCGGGGGCCTTCAGCGCTGGCGCGGCGGGGCGCTTGGCCTTGCCGCGGCCCCGGGCGGCGGGCGGCTCTTGGGCGCCGGCGAAGAGCGAGGTGCTCAGCGTGGCGGCGAGGGCGAGGGCGGACGAAAGGCGGACGGCGGAGAAACGGATCGTGGACATGGTCGCTTTCTCGAATGAACGGGGGTGGTAATTTTCGTGTATTTAAGAAATAGTGAGGGGCCGCTCTTTCGGACGGCCCCGAGGCCTCTGCTTTCCCTCTCGGCCCGGGCTCCGGCCCGGTTGCGTGCATTCGGAAAAAAATCGGGGGGCCCTTCCGGGCGGGGCGCGGAGGCCTTCGCGGAGGGGGCGAGCGGCGGGCGAAGCCCGCGGGGCGGGCGGTGGGCAAGCGGGGCGGGCGGCGAGGCCCGCGGGGCGGGCGGTGGGCCGCGGGCGGTGGGCCGCGGGCGGGCGGTGAGCGGCGGGCGGACGGTGGGCCGCGGGCGGGCGGTGGGCCGCGGGCGGCCGGCGGGCGAGGCCCGCGGGGCGAGCGGGGCCAGGGCTGGCGGGGGCGCCCGGGCGCCTTGGTGCGGGGGGGCCGATGCGCTATGCCGTGGGGGTCGACCTCGCCCCGGGCGGGGGCGGCCCTGCGAGGTCCTCATGCGAGCAGAGCGAACGGGCGGTGGGGCTTTCGGCAGGGGCGCGGGCAGGGGCGCGGCCTTCGCTCTCGGGCGCCTCGGCGCGGGGCTCGTCGCGGCGGCGGCGGCGCTCGCGGCGACGTTCTTCGCGGCCGACGCGTGGCCGAAGGCCCCGGCGAAGGGGCTCTCGCCGGTGGCGGGGGTCGAGGTGCACGCGGCCGGGCTCGGGCCGGGCGTCTCGGGGCCGCTCCGGCGCAGCGTCGAGGGCGAGGCCCGCCGCCTCGCCTGGAAGGACGTTCCGGGCGGCGAGCGCGTGGTGCTCTCGACCTCGCTCGTGCGCCTCGACACGACCCGGCGTCCGGGCGGCGCGCGCGTGAGCGCGGTCGTGGCGGTGAGCGTGTTCGGGGTCGAGCGGGGCGAGGTGAAGGCGGTGATCGAGGGCAGCGCCGAGGTGCGGGGCGAGGGCGCGCGGTCGCGGCGCGCGGCGGTCGAGGCCGCGGCGCGCGGGGCGGTGCGCAGCGTGCCGGCGGCGATGCGGCAGGCGCGCGCGGGCGAGCGGGCGAAGGGGCGCTGAGGCGGGGGCGAAGGCACGCCCCGGCCCCCGGGCCGCGCGCGGGCGAAGCCGCCGGGGCGCCGTGGCATCGACGAGGGCGCGGGGCCGCCGCGGTGGCGCCGGCGGCGGGCGCGGCGAAGATGGGCGCGAGCGGCGGGCGCGGCGGCGATAGGCCCGGGCGGCGGTCGTGGCGATGATGGGCCCGGGCGGCGGTCGTGGCGATGATGGGCTCGGGCGGCGGTCGTGGCGATGATGGGCCCGGGCGGCGAGTTGCGCTAAGACAGGCGCATGAAGCCGGGCGACCACCCTGATTTTTTCCGCCTGCCGCCGCCCCCGGGCACCTCGCGCGAGAGCAGCCTGCGGCTCGACCGCGAGGGCCAGTTCTGGTTCGAGGGCGAGCGGGTCGATCACCCGAAGCTGCTCAACGCCCTGCACGCGTGGGTCGCGCGCCACCCCGACGACGGGCGTTACATTCTGACGAACGGCTACGACTGGACGTACTTCCGGGTCGACGACGTGCCCTTCTTCGTGCGGTCGGTGCGCGAGGCGGGCGAGGGGCTCGAGCTCGAGCTGTCCGACGGGTCGTCGGTGCCCTTCACGGGCGAGGGCCTGAGCGTGGGCGACGACGAGGGGCTCTACGTGCCGGTGGCGGTCAAGGGCGGCGAGTTCGAGGCGAAGTTCACGCGCTACGCGCAGGCGCAGCTCGAGCCCTGGCTGGCCGAGGCGGGCGAGGGGCGGGTGGGCGTGCGGGTCGGCGGGCGCGTCGTCGTGCCGGCGCCGCGGGGCGCAGGGGGCCAGACGTGAGCGGGGGCGACGAGTACCGGCGGGCGCGCGAGCGCTGGGTCGCGGCCTCGCTCGAGAAGGCGCGGGCGTCGGCGCGGCCCCGGCCCTCGCCGGGCCACTACGCCGGCGGCGACGACGTGCCCGACCTCTACGGGCCCGACGACCTCGAGGCCCTCGGCTTCGACCCGCTGCGCGACCTCGGGCTGCCGGGCGAGCCGCCCTTCACGCGCGGCCCGCAGCCGAACATGTACCGGGGCCGGCACTGGACGATGCGCCAGTACGCCGGCTTCGGCACGGCCGAAGAGTCGAACCGGCGCTACCGCTACCTGCTCGAGAAGGGGCAGACGGGCCTGTCGGTCGCGTTCGACCTGCCGACGCAGATGGGCCGCGACTCCGACCACGCGCTCGCCGCGGGCGAGGTCGGCAAGGTGGGCGTCGCGATCGACTCGCTCGAGGACATGCGCACGCTGCTCGCGGGCCTGCCGCTCGACCGCGTCTCGACCTCGATGACCATCAACGCGACGGCGTCGGTCTTGCTCGCGCTCTACGTCGCCGTCGCCGACGAGCAGGGGGTCGCGCGCGACCGGCTGCGGGGCACGATTCAGAACGACGTGCTCAAAGAGTACGTCGCGCGCGGCACGTACATCTTCCCGCCGCGGCCGAGCCTGCGCATCATTCGGGACATTTTCGCGTTTTGCGAGAAAGAAGTCCCCGCGTGGAACACCATCTCGATCAGCGGCTACCACCTGCGCGAGGCGGGCTGCGACGCCGCGCAAGAGATCGCCTTCACGCTGGCGAACGGGCTCGAGTACGTGCAGACGGCGGTCGAGTCGGGGCTCGACGTCGACCGCTTCGGGGCGCAGCTCTCGTTCTTCTTCAACGCGCACAACAACCTGCTCGAAGAGGTGGCGAAGTTCCGGGCGGCGCGGCGGCTCTGGTGCCGGCTGATGGAAGAGCGCTTCGGGGCGAAGAACCCGAAGGCCAAGGCGCTGCGCTTCCACGCGCAGACGGCGGGCATGACGCTGCAGGCGCAGCAGCCGCTGAACAACGTGGTGCGCGTCGCCGTGCAGGCGGCGGCGGCGGTGCTGGGCGGGGCGCAGTCGCTGCACACCAACTCGTTCGACGAGGCGCTCGGGCTGCCCACCGAAGAGAGCGCGACGCTCGCGCTGCGCACGCAGCAGGTCATCGCGTGCGAGTCGGGGCTCGCCGACTTCGTCGACCCGCTGGCGGGCAGCTACGCGGTCGAGGCGCTGACGACGCGGCTCGAGGCGCGGGCGCGGCAGTACCTCGAGCGGGTCGACCAGCTCGGCGGCATGGTGGCGGCGATCGAAGAGGGGTACGTGCAGCGCGAGGTGCAGGCGGCCGCCTACCAGTACCAGCTCGACGTCGAAGAGAAGCGGCGGCTCATCGTGGGGCTCAACGCCTTCACGGGCGAGAGCGCGCCGGTGCCCGTCATGCGCGTCGACCCGGCGCTCGAGCGGGCGCAGGTCGAGCGGGTGCGGGCGCTCAAGGCGCGGCGCGACGGGGCGCGCTGCCGGGCGGCGCTCGAGCGGGTGGGGGCGGCGGCGCGCGGGGGCGAGAACCTGATGCCGCCCGTCGTCGAGGCGGTCAAGGCGCTCGCGACGGTGGGCGAGATCAGCGACGCGCTGCGCGCCGTCTTCGGCGAGCACCAGGAGACGCTGACGATCTGACGCCGGGCCGCGGGGCGCCGCCCCGGGGGGCGGCCTTCGCCCCTCGCGCGGGGCCCTGCGGGGGCGGCCGCCCCGGGCTCGGCCTCAGCCCTTCGCGGCCTTGGGGCTGGGGGGCGCCGGGCGCGACGAGCCCGAGGTCGTCCAGGTGCGCTCGGCGTCGACGGCCGTCCAGCGCAAGGTGGCTTGGCCCTTGGGGCTCTTGATGACGACGGGCTCGACCCACTGGTTCGGGGCCGGCAGCGCGAGGGCGGTCTGGTCGCGCAGGGCGGCGAGGCCCTCGTCGGAGGTGGTAAAGGTGGCGACGCCGAGGCCGGCGAGCACGTGGCCGATGCCGCTCGGCAGGAAGGCGGCGACGACGGCGCGCACGTTGGGGCCGAGGTCGAGGATGCGGTTGGCGAGGCCGCGCACCTCGGCGAGCGAGGAGGCGACGAGGGCGACGGGCTGGCCGTCGGGCAGGGCGCGGGGCACGCCTTGGACGAGGCCGAGGGTGAGGGCGCCCTTCCAGGGGGGGGGGGGCGTGGGGGCCGAGGGGGCGGGGCGCTTCGGGGCGTTGGCGTCGGCGCGCCGCTCGCGGATGACGAGCACGTCGTCGGTGGGCAGGACGCGCGGGACGGTGATGCGCACGGGGCGCTTGAAGGCGCGCGGGTCGCCGACGGCGCCGGTGGCCACGGTGTAGGCGAGCGTCTCGGCGGAGGCGACGACGAAGGGCGAGCTCAGGGGCTCGGGGTCGCTGGTGCGCAGCGAGAGGCGGCCGGGGGGGGGCGGGTAGATCTCGCCCGTCATGGCGCGGTGGTCGGGCTCGATGATGCGGGCGCCGGTGGCGGCGAGGTCGGCGAGGGCGCCGGACTGGGCGAGCACCTCGAAGACCTGGCGCGAGGGCGGGGCGACGAGCAGGTCGAGCCGGGCGGGCACGCGCTTCGACTTTAGAAGGGCGGCGGCGGCGAGCATGTCGCGCAGGGTGACGCCGGTGTCGCCGCCGAGCAGGGCCTGGTAGACGGGCTTGTCGGCCAGGTCGCGCACGGGCCGGACCTGGCCCTGCTCGTCGAGCAGGAGGGGGTCGACCGTGGCGAGGTCGAGCGAGATGGCGTGGTCGCAGGGGGCGCCCTGGTCGGCGAAGAGGGTGCGGTGGGCCTTGCTGCGGCGCTGGTCGCGCAAGAAGCTCTCGGTCTTCTCGTCGCTCAGAAAGAGGCTGGCCTGGGCGCCGAGCAGGGGCGCGACGCTGGCGAGCACGGCCCGCTCGGAGACGTTGAGCAGGCGGGCGCTGGTGCCGGCGAACTCGAGCACGACGGGGGCGCCGTGCTCGGTCTCGATGCGGCGGACGACCTCGTCGAGGCCGCGGCGCAAGAGCTCGAGGGCGACGTCGCGGGCGCAGACGAAGGGGCGCAGGCGCCCGGAAAGCAAGATCTGGACGCTGCGCGGGGGCCTCAGCCAGGCCGACCCCTGGGCGAGGGCCTGGCCGAGCTGGCCCGGCGAGGTGACCACGACCAGCATGCCGATGCCGCCGAGCGAGGCGAGGCGGGCGTCGTCGGTGAGGGCGAGGCGGGCGGGCGAGGCGAAGCGCTCGAGGTGCACCGGGCCGGGGAAGCCGATGCCGGGCCGGGCGACCTGGATGCCGTGGGCCGTGAATTCGGCCGCCGCCGCGGCCGGCCCCTCGGCGCCGTCGTCGGCGCGGGTGACGCAGACGCCGTCGTAGGCGAGGGCCACCTCGACGGGCGTTTTTTTCAGCCCCGCGGCCAGCGCCTCGGCGAAGGCCCGCGCGGGCGCCCTCGAGAGGATCACCTGGTCGACCTTGACCTGGACGAGCTCGCCCCGCAGCTGGGGGTCCGCCGCCCTTCCGGCCAAGATTTTCTGGGGCATCGTGCGGGGCGGGTCGCCGGCTCGCGCGCGCATGTGTTTTGTCGACGTGTACGAACGCCAGGGGGGGGTGAAATGCGCGTATCGCCCACCCCCCGAGGGGACCGCAGCCGAGCCGCGGAGGCGTGGGGACGGCGCGAGACGTTACCTGCTCGACGCAAACCGGGTCAAGGTCATGATGGCCCGAACGCCCGCGCCGCCCCGCGGCGGGCGGGGGGGCCTTCGCCCCGCGGGCGGGGGGCCCGGCGCGCGAGCGGCCGCGCCCGA
Organism: Polyangiaceae bacterium; assembly: GCA_035762175.1. GTDB lineage: Bacteria > Myxococcota_A > Polyangia > Polyangiales > Polyangiaceae > DASTPP01. The sequence goes on from DASTPP010000349.1 coordinate 35,348, forward strand.
GGCCGCGCCGCTTTAGTTCACAAGCGGGGGAAAGACCGATACGGTGTCGCCATGTTTCGTGACGCGCTGCGGGCGGTAGTCGAAAACACCGAGGGCGGCATGGCCGGCCTGCTCATGGACTTCGAAGGCATTCCCGTCGACAGTTACACGCGCGACGGGGCGTCCTTCGACATCGACCAGGTGGGGGCCGAGTTCAGCGTCGTGGTCAAATCGATTCGCCGGGCGGCCGAATCGCTCGAGGCGGGCAGCACCCACGAGGTCGCCATCTTGGCCGAGCGGGTGATGACGGTCATTCGGGTCGTCAACCGCGATTACTTTCTCGCCCTCGCGATGGAGCCGGGCGGCAACGTCGGCAAGGCCCGCTACCTCCTGCGCACGGCGGCGCCGGCCATCTTGCGCGAGCTCGAGTGAGGGGGGCGGTGGCCCAAGAGCGCGTCCTGGTCCTGTCGGGGCCGAACCTGCAGCTGCTCGGCACGCGCGAGCCGGGCGTTTACGGCACCGCGACGCTGGCGGCGATCCACGGCCGGCTCGACGAGGTCGCGCGCGCGCGCGGCGCGATCGTCGAGGCGCGGCAGTCGAACCACGAGGGCGAGCTCGTCACGTGGGCGGGCGAGGCGCCGGCGGCGGGCTTCCGGGGCCTGGTGCTCAACCCCGGCGCCTACACCCACACGAGCCTGGCCCTCTACGACGCGCTGCGGGCGGCGGCGCTGCCGGCGGTCGAGGTGCACCTGTCGAACCCCGACGCCCGCGAGCCCTTCCGGCGGCGCTCGCGCGTCGCCCCCGCCTGCGTCGGCCGCGTCGCCGGCTTCGGCCCCCTCTCGTACGAGCTCGGCCTGCTCGCGCTGCTCGCGCACCTGCGGGGCGAGAGCGCCCTGCCGCTCTTATACGAGCGGCGGGTGACCTGGCACGCCCGGAGGGCGGGTGCCCTGCGGTCTGAGCCGGCGGCGAGTTCAGGGTGCCCTCCGGGCGTGCCAGGTCACCGGCCGCTCGTAGTAGGCGGGCGGCCCGGGCGGCCCGGAGGGCCGACACGCCGCGTCGGCGGCGCGGGCGGCCCCTTCGGCGTGGGGCGGCGGCCTTCGCGCGCGGCCCGCTCGCCAGCTTTCGGGCGCGCCGGCGCGCAAGGGGTTGAGAGAGGGGGGCCGGACGCGTAGCATCCGCCGCCCCATGGCCCAGAGGTCGCCCAAAGCCCCGCCGCCGCCGCCCGAAGCCCCCTCGCCCTTCGCCCTCGATCGCAAGGCGTTGCGCGCGCTCTTGCGCACGCTCGAGCGGGGGGGGGTGACCGAGTTCGAGTACGAAGACGAGCGGGTGCGGGTGCGCATCGGGCGCGGCCGCGCGCCCGGGCCCGCGGCCCCGGCCTACGCGGCCGAGGCGGCGGCCCCGGCCGCGCCCCCGCCCCGGCTCTTGAGCCCGGGCGAGGGCGCCGCGCCGGTCGACGACGACGTCGCCTTCATCACGTCGCCCTTCGTCGGCACCTTCTACCGCTCGCCCTCGCCCGACGCCGCGCCCTTCGTGCAGGTCGGCAGCGTGGTCAAGCAGGGCCAGGCGCTCTGCATCATCGAGGCGATGAAGTTGATGAACGAAATCGAAAACGACGTGCCCTGCACGATACTCGACATCTTGGTCGAGAACGGCAAGCCGGTCGAGTTCGGCCAGCGCCTCTTCAAGGTGCGCAAGGCCTGAGGGGCGGGGCCGCGGGGCGCGCGGGGCGGGGGCCTTTCCGGCGGGGGGCCGGCCGTGCTAGAGGCGGCGCGTGAAACTCGCGCTCCTCTTTCCCGGGCAGGGCTCGCAGCACGTGGGCATGGGGCGAGACGTCGCCGCGGCGTCGCCGGCGGCGCGCGCGGCCTTCGACGAGGCCGACCGCGCGCTCGGCGAGCCGCTCTCGGCGCTCTGCTTCGAGGGCCCCGAAGAGGCCCTGACGCTGACGGCGAACACGCAGCCGGCGCTGGTGGCGACGAGCGGCGCGCTGCTCGCGGCGCTGCGCGAGCGGGTGCCGTCCTTCCCCGCCGTGTACGCGGCCGCCGGCCACAGCCTGGGCGAGTACAGCGCGCTCGTGGCCGCGGGCGCGCTCGCGCTCGGCGACGCGGTGCGGCTCGTGCGGGTGCGCGGGCGCGCCATGCAAGAGGCCGTCGCCCCGGGCGAGGGCGCGATGGCGGCGGTGATGGCGCTCGAGCCCGCCGAGGTCGAGGCGGTGTGCGCCGAGGCGGCGCAGGGCGAGGTGGTGGTGCCGGCGAACTTCAACGGCACCCAGATCGTGATCGCGGGGCACGCCGGGGCGGTCAAGCGCGCGGCCGAGCTCGCCCAGGCGCGCAAGGGCAAGGCGATCGTGCTGAAGGTCTCGGCCCCCTTCCACTGCCCGCTGATGGCGCCGGCGGCGGCCGCGCTCGCGGGCCCGCTCGCGGGGGTCGCCGTCGGCCCGCTCGCCTTCCCGGTCATCGCCAACGTCGACGCGCGGCCGAACGCCGACCCCGAGGGGGTGCGCCCGCGGCTCTTGCGGCAGGTCGACCACCCCGTGCGCTGGGAGGAGACCGTGCGCGCGCTCGGCGCGGCGGGCGTCACGCACGCCGTCGAGGTGGGCCCGGGCAAGGTGCTCGCGGGGCTGGTCAAGCGCATCGAGAAGTCGATCCACGTGCTGCCCTGCGGCGACCTCGGCAGCCTGGAGGCGGCCGCCGAGATCCTGCGCTCGGCGGCGGCGTTAACGCGGGCGCCGGGCCGCGCGCCCGGGGCGGGAGCGAGAGCAGCGATGAGCACGACGATGTTCGATCTGAGCGGCAAGGTGGCGCTGGTGACGGGCGGCTCGCGGGGCATCGGCCGCGCGACGGCCGAGGCGCTGGCGCGCCAGGGCGCGCACGTGGTCGTCAACTACGCCCGCGGCGAGGCCGAGGCGGCCGAGGTGGTCAAGGGCATCGAGGCGCGCGGCGGCAAGGCCGAGGCGCTCGGCTTCGACGTCGCCGACTCGCCCAAGGCCGAGGCGGCCATCGCCGACCTGGCCAAGCGGCTCGGGCGGCTCGACGTGCTCGTGGCCAACGCGGGCATCTCGATCGACGGGCTGGCGCTGCAGCTGAGCGACGAGACCTTCGACAAGCTCTGGGCGGTCAACGTGCGCGGCGCGGTCGCGTGCGCGAAGGCGGCGCTCAAGGTGATGATCCGCGCCCGCAAGGGCCGCATCGTCTTCGTCTCGAGCGTCGTCGGCGAGATGGGCAACGCGGGGCAGACGGCCTACGCGGCCACCAAGGCGGCGCTGCTCGGGGCGACCAAGTCGCTCGCCCGCGAGTACGGAAAGCGCAACGTGACCGTGAACGCGGTCACGCCCGGCTGGGTCGACACCGACATGACGCGCGCGCTGCCCGAGGCGGCGAAGGCGGGCCTCTCGGCCCTGCCCCTCGGCCGCGTCGCGACGGTCGACGAGGTCGCGGCCCCCATCGTCTTTCTCGCGTCCGACGAGGCGTCGTACGTGACGGGGGCGGTGCTGCGGGTCAACGGGGGCCTGCTCACCTGAGCCCCGGGCCGGCGGCCCCGGCCCCCTTCGCCCCGGGCGCCGCCTCGTCGCGGGGCCCCGGCGGGGGGCCCTGCCCTCGTGGCGCCCCGCCCCGCGGGGCCCGTCGCGGCGCCCGGCGCTTCGTCGCGCCGCGCCTTGCGGGGCCCGTCGTGGCGCCCCGCCCCGCGCCCCCGCGCCCCCGCGCCCCCGCGGCGGCCGGGGCGCATGGGCGATTGTTCGGGTCCGGCGTACGCGGCGGGGGCCGCCCGCGAGGGCCTCGGGCGGGGCCCCGACGATCTTTTCTCGGCGCCGCGCTTTGTCTGGTGCCTTCTGCGTGGGGATGAGCTAGACGACCGCACCGATTTGCTCGTGGAGGGTTCACCACATGGTCGAGAGCCGGGACATTACGTCCGAGGTCAAGCGCATCATCAAAGAGCAGCTCGACGTCGACGAGGGTCAAATCAAGGCTGAGTCGACGTTCATCGACGACCTCGGGGCCGACTCGCTCGGGCTCGTCGAGCTCGTCCTCGCGTTCGAGGAGGCGTTCGAGATCGACATCCCGGACGAAGACACCGAGAAGATCCGCACCGTCCAGGACGCGATCGACTACATCGAGAAGCACGCCAAGAAGTAGCGAGGCCCTTCGCCGGCCGCCCGGGCCGAAAGGCCCCGGGCGCCGGGCCCCGCCCCGGGCCGCCCGGCCGCGCGCGTCGCGGGCCCCGGCCCGGGGCCCCATCGTTTGCTAGAGTGGTAGTCGCATGGAGCGTGTCGTCGTCACGGGCTTGGGGGCCGTCACCCCGGTCGGGCTCGACCTCGAGTCGACCTGGTCGGCGCTGACCGCGGGCAAGAGCGGGGCCGGCCCCATCACCTTGTTCGACGCGAGCGAGTACGCCGTCCGCTTCGCGTGCGAGGTCAAGGGCTGGGAGCCGACCCGCTGGATCGAGAAGAAGAAGGTCAAGGAGCTCGACCGCTTCATCGAGTTCGCGATCGGCGCGGCGAAGATGGCCGTCGCCGACGCGGGGCTCGAGCTGAGCGACGAAGAGCGGGCCGAGGCCGGCTGCTTCATCGGGGTGGGCCTCGGGGGCCTCGCGACGCTCGAGCGCGTGAAAGAGGTGCTCATCACCAAGGGCCCCTCCAAGCTCAGCCCCTACTCGATCCCCGCGATCATCGGCAACCTGGCCGCCGGGCAGGTGTCGATCGCGTGCGGGCTGAAGGGGCCGAGCTACGCGACGACGAGCGCCTGCTCGTCGGCGGCGCACGGCATCGGCGAGGCCGCCGAGTGGATCCGCCGCGGCCGCGCGCAGGTGATGGTGGCCGGCGGCGCCGAGGCGACCATCACGCCGATCGGCATCGGGGGCTTCCAGGCGATGTTCGCGCTCTCGCGCCGCAACGACGCGCCCGAGCGGGCGAGCCGCCCCTTCGACGTCGACCGCGACGGGTTCGTCTGCGGCGAGGGCTCGGCGGTGCTGGTGCTCGAGGCGCTCTCGCGGGCCAAGGCCCGCGGCGCGCGCATCTACGGCGAGGTGACGGGCTACGGGGCGTCGAGCGACGCGCACCACCTCACGCAGCCGGCCCCCGGCGGCGAGGGCGCGATGCGGGCGATGCGCATGGCCCTGAAGGACGCCCGCCTCGCGCCCGACCAGGTCGACTACCTGAACGCGCACGCCACCTCGACGCAGGTCGGCGACCGGTTCGAGAGCCAGGCCATCTTGAACGTCTTCGGCGCGCACGCGCGCGACCGGCGCCTCGCCGTCAGCTCGACCAAGAGCATGACCGGGCACCTGCTCGGCGCCGCCGGCGCCCTCGAGTCGGTCGCGTGCCTGCTGGCCATCGCCAAGGGCGTCTTGCCGCCGACCATCAACGTCGAGAAGCAGGACCCGGAGTGCCCCCTCGACGTCGTGCCCAACGCCGCCCGCGAGCGGGGCGTGCGCCACGCGATGAACAACTCGTTCGGCTTCGGCGGCACGAACGCCACGCTCCTCTTTTCTCGCTTCGAGGGCTGAGCGCGCGCCCCGCCCCCGCGCGCCGGCCGCCGCGGCCGGCGGCCCGGGGGCCCGGGGCGCGCCCCCCCGCCGGGCGGGGCCGAGCGACCATGAAATGCCCCTTCTGCGGCCACCTCGACAACCGCGTCCTCGACTCGCGCCTGAGCAACGGGGGCGAGGTGACGCGCCGGCGGCGCGAGTGCGAGGGGTGCCGGCGGCGGTACACCACCTACGAGCGGGTCGAAGACGTCTTGCCGCAGGTGGTCAAGAAGGACGGGCGGCGCGAGCCCTTCGACCGGCAGAAGCTCTTGGCCGGCGTCCGGATGGCCTGCAACAAGCGGCCGGTGGCGGTCGCCGAGCTCGACGCGCTGGCCGAGGGCGTCGAGCGCGAGCTGGGCGAGACGGGCGAGCGCGAGGTGGCCTCGGCCCTCATCGGCGAGCGGGTGATGGGGCGGCTGCGGCTGCTCGACGAGGTGGCCTACGTGCGCTTCGCGAGCGTCTACCGCTCGTTCCGAGACCTCGACGAATTCTTGGACGAGCTCGGCAAGCTTGTGAAGGGCCGGGGGGCGCGCTAAGAGCGGGGGTCTAGCGGGCATGCCCAACAAAAACCCCGAGCGCGACGCCCACTTCCTCGACCTCGCCGTCGCCGAGGGCCGCAAGGGGCACCCTTCGCCCAACCCGCACGTGGGCGCCGTGATCGTCCGGGGCGACGAGGTCGTGGCCGCCGGCCACCACGAGCGCGCCGGCGAAGACCACGCCGAGCTCGTCGCGCTGCGCGGCGCGGGCGACGGGGCAGCGGGCGCCACGCTCTACGTCACGCTCGAGCCCTGCAACCACGACGGCCGCACGCCGCCCTGCGTCGACGCCGTCGTGGCGGCGAAGGTGGCCCGGGTGGTGGTGGGGGCCGAAGACCCGAACCCGCACGTGACCGGCGGGGGCATCGAGCGGCTGCGGGCCGAGGGGGTCGAGGTGGCGCTGGTCGAGCACCGGCCGAGCCTCGAGCTCTTGGCGCCCTGGGCGAAGTTCATCACGCTCGGCCTGCCCTACGTCTCGCTCAAGCTCGGCCTCTCGCTCGACGGGCGCATCGCCACGCGCTCGGGCGCCTCGCGCTGGGTGACGGGCGAGGCGGCGCGCACCAAGGTGCACGAGCTGCGCACCGCGCGCGACGCGGTCGTCGTCGGCATCGGCACGGCGCTCGCCGACGACCCGCGCCTGACCGCGCGCCTGGTGCCCGGCCCCTCCCCCCCGCGCGTCGTGTTCGACACCAACCTGCGCCTGCCGCCGACGAGCAACCTGGCCGAGAGCGCGCGCGAGGTGCGCACCATCGTCCTCGCCGGGCCCGAGGCGCCCGAGGCGGCCGAGCGCGCGCTCAGCGGCCTGGGCGTCGACGTGCTGCGGGTCGCCACCTCGGCCGAGGGCCGGCTCGACGTGTCGTCGGCCCTGCGCGCGCTCGCCGAGCGGGGCTTCGTGACCTTGCTGGTCGAGGGCGGGGCCGAGCTGGCGGGCAGCTTCCTGGCGACGCGCCTGGCCGACGAGCTGCACGCCTTCGTCGCCCCGCTCTTGCTCGGGCCGCGCGGCCGCCCCGGGGCGGTCGACTGGGCGGGGCCCGACATCCCGGCCGACGCGCCGCGCATCCGCCTGCCCCGCTGGGAGCTCTGCGGCGAAGACGCCTACGTCTACGGCCCGCTCGAGTACCCCTCGGCCCGCTGAGGGCGCGCGCCGGGGGCGGCGCCGCGGGCCCGGCGACCGGCCGCGCGCGGGGGCCGAAAATTTCGCCCGCCCGCGCCGCCTCGGCCCCGCGGGGGCGCGGCTCGTGGTAGCGGGTCGGCGCGGCGGCGGGTACACTGCGACGCACGGTGCCCCATGGCGATTCGTACAATTTTGCATTATCCGCACAAGAGCCTGCGCGAAAAGGCGGCCCCGGTGGCCGCGATCACGCCCGAGGTCCAGGCCCTGGTCGACGACATGGCCGAGACGATGTACGCGGCGCCCGGCTGCGGGCTCGCCGCGCCCCAGATCGGCGTGCCCTTGCGCGTCTTCGTCGTCGACACCGCGGCCGACGACGAGCCGAGCCGGCTGACGGTGTTCATCAACCCCGAGATCGTGGCGAAAGAGGGCGAGACCCTCTGGGAAGAGGGGTGCCTCTCGTTCCCCGGGGTGCACGAAGAGATCAAGCGCGCCGAGCGCGTCACGGTGCGGGCCCTCGACCGCGAGGGTAAGCCCTTCGAGCTCGAGGTCGACCACCTCTTCGCGGTCGCCGTCCAGCACGAGTACGACCACCTCGAGGGCGTGCTGATGATCGATCACGTGGGCGCGCTCAAGCGGCGGCTCATCCACCGCAAGATGCAGAAGCGCGAGGCCGAGGCCCGCCCCTGAGGCGGCGCCCCGCCCGGCCGAGGCGGTCGGGCCCCGACCCATGATCGTCGCGCACCTGTCCGACCTGCACCTGCTCGGCGAGGGCGAGGTGGCGCCCTGGCGCTACTTCAACAAGCGGCTGACGGGCCTGGTCAACCTCAAGTGGCGCCGGCACGCCGTGCACAAGCCCGACGTCGCCCGCGCCCTCGCCCGCGAGCTGCGCACCCGCGCCGTCGAGCACGTGGTCGTCACCGGCGACCTGTCGAACCTGGCGCTCGAGCGCGAGTTCGAGGCCGCGCGCACCTTCTTCGAGAACGATCTCGGGCTCGACCCGGGGCGCGTCAGCGTCATCCCCGGCAACCACGACTTGTACACCCAGGGCTCGGCCCGCTCGGGGCGCTTCGCGCGCTACTTCGGCCCCTACCTCGAGGGCGACCTCGAGGGCGTCGCCGTGCGCCACCCGGCCGGCCCCTTCCCCTACGTGCGGCTGCGGGGCCCGCTCGCCATCATCGGGCTCGCCACCGCCCTGCCCCGCCCGCCCATGTTCGCCTCGGGCGCGCTCGGCCGCGAGCAGCTGCGCGCGCTCGAGCGCGTGCTCTCGCTCGGGCCCGTGCGCGAGCGCCTGCCCCTGCTCTTGCAGCACCACCCGCCGCACAACCCCGTCTCGCCCTTCCGCACCCTGACCAACGGCCTGTGGGACGCGCGCGAGCTCAGGGCGCTGCTCGAGCGCATGCCGCGGGGCGTGCTCCTGCACGGGCACCTGCACGAGCGCGTGCACCGGCGGCTCGGCTCGCGCGGCGGCGCCGTCGACATCGTGGGCGCGACCAGCGCCTCGCTCGTGCACGAGCACGAAGACCGCATCGCGGGCTTCAACCTCTACGAGTTCGACGAGGCGGGCTTCCGCACGCCGCCGACCTCGTACGTCTACGACCCGGTGGGCGAGCGCTTCCGCCCGCGCGCCATCCCGCTCGTGCCGGCGCTCGAGAGCTAGGGCGCGGGCGCGCGCACCGCTGGGTCGCCGCGGCCCGCCCGGGCAGGCCCCGCTCACGAAGGCCTCGCCCGCGCGGCCGGGTGCGCGCCCCGGGGCGCCCGGGCGGGCTTTTAGGGCCTGGGGCCCGCGTTGCGGCGCCAGGCCGAGGCGCCGAGCGAGGCCCAGCGCTCGAGCAGGCCCGGCGGCAGCGGGTCACGGCCGTCGAGGAAGGCGTCGAGCGACTCGAGGCCATCGACGCCGAAGAAGAGCTCGCCGCCGACGACGAACGAGGGGACGCCGAAGACGCCGGCGGCGATCGCCCGCTCGGTCTGGCTGCGCAGGGCCTCTTTCGCGGGCGGCTCTTTCGCGCGCGCCACGATCTCGACCCCCGGGAGGCCGGCGGCGTCGGCGACGCGGGCGACGGCCTCGTCGGTGTCGATCGCCGCGCCCTCGAGCCACGCCCGCCGGAAGAGCCCGTCGACGAGCCGCTCGCGGGCGCCGGGCTCGAGCGGCAGCGAGCAGGCGCGCAGCGCGAGCAGGGGGTTGAAGGGGTGGGCGGGCGGCGGGGTGAGGGGGCCGAGCCCGGCGCGGTGGGCCTTGCGGTAGGCGTCCTTGAAGACGTACGCCCGCTTGGCCGGTACTTCGGCCGGGCCCTTCTGGCCGTGCGCGTCGAGCAGCGCGGCGAGCAGGGTGGGCACCGGCTCGATCGGGCGCCCGTGGCGGGCGGCGAGCGGGCGCACCGAGTACCAGCCGATGCACGCGAAGGGCGACAGGAAGTCGAAGTACACCCGGATCGGCTCGGCCATCGGGCCGTTCTACCACGGCGGCCGGGCGGGCGGGCGGCGACGGCGGCGAGGGTGGCGCGGGGGGCCGGGTTCCGGTAGGTAGGGGCGGCGTGAGCGAGCGACCCCGCACCCCGGCCCCCTCACCCCTCTGCCTCTTGTTCGTCGCCGCGACGCTCGCCGGCTGCCGCGGCTGCGACAAGGACCGCCACCCCTTCGTGCCCTACACGCTCGACGGCGCCGAGGGCGGCGGCGCGTCCGCGCCGTCGGCCTCGAGCAAGAGCGCGTCGGTGGCGACGGCGCCGAGCGGCTCGGGGGTGGCGGGCGGCACCTTCCCGCGGGTGATGGCCGTCGCGGCGCCCGCCGGCGCGACGTCGTGGTCGCTCGGGGGCATGGCGCTCTCGGCGCCCGGCGGGCGCATCTTCATCGCGGGCCTCGCCCTGTCGCAGCCGCCCGGCCAGCCGGCGGCGGCCGCGGCCTTCGTCGGCGACGGCGGCTCGATGGCGGGCGAGGTCGTGCTCTACCGCGCCGAGCCCGGCGGCGCCGCCACCAGCCAGTCGACGCTGGCGCGCCTACCCCCTTGGATGAGCGCGGCGGGCCCGGGCTGCAACCACGTCGTCGCGCTCTCGCAGATCGGCCCCGCGATGCTCTGGGTCGACGTGACCTTGCGCTGCGAGAAGCACGAGGGCAACGCGCCCTCGCGCTGGCTGGCGGCGCTCTCGATCGCGAACCCGAGCCCGCTGCGCTTCGAGCTGCGCGCGGCGGCGCCCGCCGAGGGCGACCGGGCGCTCTTCGAGGCCGACGCGGCCGACCGCGACGGCGACGGCACCGACGATCTCGTCGTGCAGGTGACGCTCGAGGGCAACGCCGCCCAGAGCGAGGGCCGCGGCGCCGCCCCCTTGCGCTTCCTCGACCGGCCCTCGGGCATGGCGCGCGACACGGGCGAGCCCGACCAGACGCTGCGCGCCTCGGCCACCGAGCTGATGAACCGCTCGCCGAAGAAGGCGGCGGCGACCGAGACGCGCGCGAACGCGCTCTACCTGCGCAAGCTCTACGCCTTCCTCTGCGCCGAGGGCGGCGCGCCGGGGGTCACCTTCGGCGACGGCTCGCCCATCCGCTGCGCCACCTCGGCCCTGCTCGGCGATCTGCTCTACGCCGAGGCGCGCGCGGCGCTCGCGCTCGGCGACGTCGCCCGCGCCTTCGCCCTGCAGGCGCGCCTCGCCCGCGACGCGCCGAAGAGCCGCCGCGCCGCCGACCTCGACAAGGCGCTCGCGTCGGCCACGACCGCCACGACGGTCAAGGCGCAGGCCTTGCGCACGCAGCCCGCGGGCTGGTCGATCGCGCTGCCGCTCTCCTTCGACGCCGCCGGGCGCCTCGTCGTGGTCACGCCGGCGGGCCTCGTCAGCGTCGACCCGAAGACGGGCGACGAGGTCGAGCACGCCGCGCCCCCCCCCACCCCCTGGACGCCCGCGGCCGAGCTGGTCGGCGATCTGCGCCTGACCCGCGCCAGCGACCCCTGCCAGGCCGCGCCCTTGCTCTTCCACGTCACGAGCGCGAGCGCGAGCACGCGCACCGTGAGCACGCCCGTGCTGGGCGGCTCGGCGCCCGCCTGCGGCTCGGCCGACGCCCTGCCGATCTGGCTGCTCGACCGCAACGCCGACGGCCTCGTCGTGCTCGCGCAGGGCGAGGCCGTCGCGCTCTCGTCCGACGGCGAGCGCGCGAAGCCCGCCCCTTGGCCCTCGTCGCCGGGCGGCCGCGGCACCGTGCGCTCGCCCGACGGCGCGTTCACGGCGCTGAGCGCCGGCGAGCGTGTGCTCGTGCGGGGCGGCGGCGCCAAGCCCCAGATCTGGCGCCCCGACCCCCGCTTCTTGCTGGCCGGCTGCACCGTCGCCAACGGCGGTTCGGCCGTCGCCTGCATGCTCGACAAGGGCGCGGTGCTCTTGACCCCCTAGCGCCGCCCGGGCCAAGTCTGGGCAGACTTCGGCCCGGCGGCACGAGACGGATCAAATCTAGATCTGCTCGGCAGAAACCCTGCCCGGATTTCTGCCGAGCAGAGCTAGCCCAGCCCGAGCTCACGTTCGACGGGGCTGGTCAAGGGGCCGGGGGCTGGCTATATAGCGTGACGTAGCGTAAGGTTTTGTCCACGCCCGGGTTCGCCTCGAGTCGGCCTGCCCGCGCCCCCCCTACGAGGCCTCATCACGATGGAAGCCCTCACCGAGCAACCCACCGCCCCGTCGCCCGCGCCCGAAGCTGCCGACGACGGCATGCCCGAAATCACCATCACCGAGCGCGCGGCCGCCAAGGTCAAAGAGATCGCCGAGGCCGAGTCGCTGCATGGCCAGGGCCTGCGCCTGCGCGTCATCGGCGGCGGCTGCTCGGGCTTCACGTACGATCTGTACTTCGAAGACAAGCCGACCGAGCTCGACGAGCGCTTCGAGAGCAATGGCGTCGCCCTCTACGTCGACCCGCTCTCGTTTCAGTACCTGCAAAATACCGAGATCGATTACGTCGAAGAGGCCCACGCGTCGGGGTTCAAATTCAACAACCCGAACGTCAAGGGCACCTGCGGCTGCGGCTCGTCGTTCTCGGTCTGAAGCGCGGCAGCCGCGCCGCGGGCCGGGCCCACGCGCGCCGCGGGGGGTGCGGTCCTATCCGTTCAGGGGTAATGGCCTATCCCTTTGGGTAGCGCGCGCGCGGGCCGCGATCGCCCCTCGAGTCGGGCGCGGCACGAGCGGCCGGGTCGCGCCGACGCGCCCTCGACCGTCACGACGGGGTTGTACGCGCGCCGGGCCGCCGCTCGCACCGAGCCGCCATAACGGGGGTTGTTCGCACGCCGGGCCGCCCCTCGCGCCGAGCCGCCGCGACGGGGGTTGTTCGCGCACCGGGCCGCCCCTCGCGCCGAACCGCCGCGACGGGGGTTGTTCGCGCACCGGGCCGCCCCTCGCGCCGAGCCAGAGCTCGCGCTGGACGCGACCGCGGGGGCGTATGCTGGCTGATGGAGAGGGGCTGGTGCCGTCCCTCGAGGTTGACCCGTTCGCCCGCCTCGGGCCCATCGGTTCGAGACGGGCAGAGCGGTCGCATCGCCGGCCGAGCTGGCGTTCGGGCCGCCCGGCCCCGCCGACGCGAAGCGTCTGAAACCCGACTAGGCTGCGCTTGGCCCCTCTCGTAGTCTCAAGGTAAGGGCTCCCGGTTTGCGCCCGTCGATCACCATGCCTCGCCCCCCCGGCCCATCCGTTCTCGAGCGACGCCCCGAGGGGCCGCGGCCCGGCCGCCTCGCCGGCTGGCTGGCCAGGCCCTTCTGGCGCCCGTTGCCTTTTGCCCTCGCGCTCGGGGCGCTCTTTCGCCCGGCGGGCGTGCCCGTCGATCCGGCGAGCGCGAACCGGTCCGAGGCGCTGGTGAAGGCGCTGCGGGCGCGGGGGTTGCGCGCGACGGCGCCGGGCGAGGTGCGTTGGCTCGAGCCCGAGCCCGGCCTCTTGCCTGGCTCGGCGGCGCGCGCGCGGGCGGTGGTGCGGGCGCCCTCGGCCGAGGGGCCTCCGGTGCTCTACGCGGTGCCGACGCGGCTGTCGCCCGAGGGCGTCTTGCTCGACGTCGGCACGCCGCGCCGGCTGACGCGCTCGACGGGGCTCGAAGAGAGCGTACCGGCCGTCTCGGGCGAGCGGGTGGCGACGGCGCTCTCGGCCGACGGCATGGCGCTCGGGGTGCAGCTCATCGATCTCGGGGGCGAGCCGGCGCCCGAGGGGCCGGGCTGGACGGCCCTCGCGCGCGTCCAGAACGGCCTGACGAACCTGCAAGAGACGGGGCAGTGGCGCGGCCTCGGGCGGCGCAGCGTTCGGCTGGTGCCGCCCTCGTCGGGGGTGTCGCTGGCGTTCGAGCGGGGCTCGCTCGTGGTGCGCGCCGAGGGGCGCGAGGGGCGGCTGCCGGCCGACGCGGCCCGCACGAGCGCGCCGGTGGCCGACGGCGCGTGGCTGCGCCTCGAGCCGAACGAGAAGGGCCAAGTCGGCAACCTCGTCACGTGGGCGGTCGACCGGGCGCGCGCGTCCGAGGTCATTGGTGACGAGCGGATGCAGGCCGTCAAGGCGGTGGCCTTCGACGCGCTCGACTGGGCGATGCGGGCCAAGAGCCGGGTGGGCGGCGACTCGAGCGCGGCCGAGGTCGAGCGCGATCTGGGCGATTTGAAGGCGCAGGGCGCGGTCGCGGCCTTCACCGACCCCGACACGGGCTGGCCGCCGGCGCCCCTGAAGCCGGTGCTCGACAAGCCCATGCCCGGCGAGGGCGAATGGATCTTGCTCGACCGCGACCCCTTCGTGGGCGGCAACCCGGGCGCGCCGCCGGCGTTCGCGACGACGTATCTGCGCGCCGATCGCGAGCGGCCCTACACGCGCATTTACATCACCGTGTGGGACCCTCGCCAGGTCGAGCTGCACCCGGCGGCCGGCGCGGCCGAGCCGGTCGACGCGACGGGCAACGCGGGGCCGGGGCTCATTCCGCGCACGCCGAAGACGATGCGGCGGCTGGTGGGCGCGTTCAACGGCGGCTTTCAGGCGATGCACGGCGAGTTCGGGCTGATGGCCGACGGGCACATGTACCTGCCGCCCAAGCCCTACGGGGCGACGGTGGCCGAGCTGCGCGACGGCAGCACGGCCTTCGGCGTCTGGCCGGCGTCGGCCGAGGTGCCCGAGCAGGTCGTGGGCTACCGGCAGAACCTTACGCCGCTGGTGTTCCGGGGCAAACTGAACCCCTACGGGCGAACCTGGTGGGGGGGCACGCCCCCTGGCTCAACCGACCAGGTGCACACGGCGCGGAGCGGCCTTTGCCTGACGGCGGACCGCTTCGTCGCCTACTTTTATGGCACCGAGATCGACGCGATGGTGCTCGGCGAGGCGATGCTGCGGGCCCGTTGCGACGTGGGGCTGCACCTCGACATGAACGCCGGCCACACGGGGCTCGAGTTCTACCACGCGGCGCCGGCGGCCGAGTGGGCGCCCTTCGGGCGGCCGCTGCAGCACGACTGGGAGGCCGAGGGCGATCTCGGCGGCGGCATGCCGGGGTGGCGCTTCCGCGGCCGCCGCATGGTGCGGGGCATGGGGCTCATGAATTTTCCGCGCTACATTCACCGCGAGGGGCGCGACTTCTTCTACCTGACGCTGCGCCCGGTGCTGCCGGGGGCCGACGTGAAGCCGCCGGCGGGCGCGTCGGCCGACGATCCGAGCGAGGGGCGCTGGCGCGTGCGGGGGCTGCCGCAGCAGGGCTTCCCGTTCGCGCTGGCGACGACGGTGGTGCGCGCGCCGAGCGCGCCGGGGGCGGGGCACGTGCGCCTGCTCAAGCTCGATCCGCGGGCGCTGCGCCCGGCCGACGAGGGCGCCGCGTTCGCGCCGCAGGGGCCGGGGGCGCTCGTGCTGACGTGGCAGGGCCCGCCGCCGGCGCGACCCTCCGAGCCGGCGCTCTGGTTCGGCCCCGGAGGCTTCAGCCTGGGCGAGAAGGCGCCTCCGGGCGCGAAGGCGCTGGTCGGCGGCGTCGCGGCCTCGGGCCCGCCGCCGCTCGACGCGGGCGCGCTCGTCGGGGTCGACCCCGACGGCATGCTCGTCTACGCCGAGATGGAGCCCGGCAGCGCCCTTTCGCTGGTGGCGTCGGGGGCCGACGCGCTGCTCAACGAGCTCGGGTGCGCGTCAAAGATGTGGTTGGCGCGCTCGTTGCAGCCGCTCTTGGGCGGCACGACCTCGCTCGGGGGCGTGGCCGCTGCGCCCTCGCCGGGCCCTTCGCTCGCGTTCGTCCGGGCGGAGGCGCCGGGGGGCCGGACCCTCTTCGATGACACGCCCGTCGTCGACATCAAGCAGTGGTACCCGCTGCAGTCGAAGCGGATACGCTACTTCCGCAAGCCGAATGAACCCTCCGGGGCCTCGTCCGCTTCGGGCGCCTCGCACTGACCGGGGGCGGCGGGGGGGGCGGGTTTGGGGGCCCGAAGAGCCCGGGCGGGCTCCGGGCGGGGGCCGCAAGCAAAGCCCTCGCCACAGCGTGCGATTCTGGGTACGCTGTGGGCCCGAAGCGTTGTGCCGAGTGAAACCGTTCTCTCGTGCCTGGGGCGGCCGCGCCGCCGCGCGCTCGCCGTTCGAAGGCGCGTGGGGGCGGCCGCATGCAGGACCGACCGTCGAGCGTCCGGGCTGGTCCAACGTTCGAGGTAACGACCATGGGTGATCAAAAGGGCGGCTCTGACTTGCAACGCCAGCCGGGTCGAGGGCTCCCGTCCTTGCCTGGCGCCGACGGTGAGGCCCCCGCCGAGCCGGTGGTGGGCCGCAACGGCGTCTTTCAAACGGGCACGATCCCGGCGTCCCCCATGGCGCTCGGCACGGCGGGGCCGAAGAACCGCCCGGCCACGATGCTCGGCATCGCGCCGCCCTCGCCGGGCTCGGTGACGCCGCCGCCGGGCGGGCGGCCGGCGCCCGGCGGGCGCCCGGGGGCGCAGGCGCCCTTGCCCGAGCCCGCCTCGTCGCAGCGGCTGACGGCGGCGCCGCCGGTGCCGCTGGCGAGCGCGTCGGGCGACGTGACGCGGCTGAACCCGATCGTGGCGCCGCTGCCGCAGCAGCAGACGAAGTCGCTGGTGGGCGGGCCGCCGAAGCGCGGCGCGACGCCCGCGCCGCCGCCGGCGCAAGGCGCGCCGTTGCCGGCGCCCTTGCCGCCGCTCGCGCCCGCGACGGCCAGGCCCGGCAACGGGCGCGTGCCGGTCGGCCTCGACTGGGACGACGACGTCAAGACGACGGTCTACGACCGGCAGGCGCAAGAAGAGAAAGAGCGCGCGAAGGCCAAGGGCGCGCCCGCCTCGTCGCGGCCGGAGGCGGCGCGGGGGCCGATGCCGACGCCCGCCTCGGCGCGCGGGCCGATGTCGACGCCCGCCTCGGTGCGGCCGCCGCCGGTGCCCGCGCCGCCGCCGGCGGCGGGCGCGCCGATGCCCGGGCGCATCATCGTGCAAGACCAGCAGGGGCGGCAGGGCACGCTGCCCTCGGGGACGCCCATCCCGCCGACGGCGGCGCCCCTGCCGGCGCCCGTGCCGGTCGCGCCCGCGCCCGGCGTGCCGCCCTTCGGGGTGCCCTTCTCCCCCCCGCTCGGCCCGGTCGCGGCGCCGGCGGCGCGCACCGGCCACGCGATGCCGTCGATGGCGCGCGTGGCGACCGACTCGACGCAGCTGACGCGCGCGAGCGCGGGCATCAAGCCGCTCTTCGCCGCGGGCGCGGCGCTGCTCGCCGTCATCGTGCTCGGCTCGCTCTTCCTCGTCGCGCAGGTCTTCCTGCGGCCGCACACGAGCACGCTCGTGGTCAACGTCAAGGCCGAGGGCCGGCCCCTCGACAAGGCGCAGGTGTTCGTCGACGGCAAGCCCGCCGCCTGCGACGCGATGCCCTGCCGCATCGGCGACGTCGCCGCGGGCGCGCGCAGCGTGCGCGTCGTCGCCGACGGCTACGAAGAGAACACCGAGGTGGTCGAGGCCGAAGAGAAGAAAGAGAAGCCCGTCACGGTCGAGCTGCGGCGCTCGGCCCGCGCCTCGACCGGCTTCAAGCTGCGCGGGCCCGCGTCGGTGCGGCTCTTCGTCGACGGCAAAGAGTTCGGCACCCTGCCCCAAGAGGTGCGCGACCTCGCGCCGGGCGATCACCAACTCAAGCTCGTCTCGTCCAACCTCTACAAGCCCGAAGACCGCACGGTCACCATCGTCGAGAACCAGATCTCCGACCTCGGCCAGGTCGCGCTCAAGGTCGCCCGCGGCCGCGCCACGTTCGTGCTCGGCAAGAACGCCCAGGGCGCCAAGGTAACGCTCGTCTCGGACAGCGACCGGCGCACCGTGGGGTCGTTCCCCATCACCGTCGAGCTCGACACGTCCAAGCAGTGGACGCTCGAGGCCTCGAAGCAGGGCTACGAAGACTTCTCGCAGGCGCTGCTCTTCGACGACGGCGAGGCCGAGCGCACCTTCACCATCGCCCTCCAAGAGAGGGGCCATGCGGCCCCCACGGCCCCGGGGCCCGCCGCGCCGGCCGCCCCCGCGCCGCGCCCCGCGGCGCCCGCCCCGGCGCCCGCCCCCGCCCCCGCCCCCGCGCCGGCCGCCGAAGACGACGCGCCCAAGGGCGGGGCGAGCGCGGCGACGGGCTTCCTCAACCTCAACTCGATCCCCCCTTCGACCTGCATCGTCGACGGCAAGACGCTCGGGCCGACGCCCCGGTCGAGCGTGCCCGTGTCGCCGGGCTCGCACTCGGTCGTGTTCGTGCACCCCGAGCACGGCAACAAGGCCGTCACCGTCACCGTGGGCGCGGGCGAGACCAAGAGCGCGGCGGTGCGCTTCCCGTAAAACGCTTCGCCCGCCGCAGGCGCCCGGCCGTCGCCCCGACGCGCGGCCCGGCCCGCGGCCGAACGCGTGGCGCGGTCGCCCCGGGCCGCCTCGGCGGTGCGCCGCCGGCGTGCCGACCGGGGCGGGGGCCCGCGCCGGCCGCCCCGGCGCAGGGGCCTCGCCGGGGCGCCGGCTCAGCGCGCGGCGCGGCGCCGGGCCGGGCGCGCGGGCGCGGCGCGAGCGCGAGCGCGGCGGGAGCGGGCCTTCGGCGGGGCCGCGGCGGTGCGGACGGGCCGCGGCGCGGCGGCGCGCGAGCGGGCCTCGCCGAGGGGCCAGCGGCTCGCGAGCCCCTCGAGCGGGGCGAGCACCTCGAGCAGCGTCAGGCCGCGGGCGGTGAGCGCGTAGCCCTCGGCGTCGTGCGCGACGACGCCGGCGAGGCGCAGCTCGCCGAGGCGCTGGTTGAGCACGCTCGGCGAGACGTCGTCGCAGGCCGCGCGCAAATCGCGAAATTTTCGTTTTTTCTTCCGAAGCTCCCACAGGACTCGGAGCGACCAGCGGCGGCCCAGCAGGTCGAGCAGGGCCGTCAGGCGCCTGCCGGAGCGGGGCGCGCCGCGCGCGGCGTCGCTTGGGGGCAAGGGGGTTCGCTTCACGCTCTTGCCCGCAGGCTACGCGAAGCCCACGGGGCGCGCCACGGCGCTCGCGCGTCGCGTGCCTCGTTGGTGCGTCGCCCGCCCCCGGCGCGCGCAGCTCGCCCCCGCCGCCCCGACACGCGCGCCGGGCGTGACCCGCGCGGGCAGGTCGGCGCACGGCGCCCCGACACGCGCGCCGAATTGGTCCTGTGAATTGACTGAAATTTTCTTCGGTTGGCGTTCGCGAGCGCGCCCCGCCCGCGCGCGGCGTGCAGCCCTCGTCCCGGTGCGCCGCCCGGGCTGTACGCCGCGCGGGGGCGGGCCGGGGGGGCCGGCCCGGGGCGCGGCGGATCGTCAGGGGCGGGCGTCGTCGGCCTCGGCGGGGGCGCGGGCGGGGCGGCGCGGGCGCGGGGCGCGGCCCCCGGGGCGGCGCAGGGCCTCGCTGGCGGCGACGACGTGGCCGCGGAGCCAGCGCTGGACCTTGTCGCCCTCGGCGCGCGGGTGCCAGAGCATGCGCACGGCGAAGGGCTCGAGCGGCACGGGGCAGGGCGCGACGGCGAGCCCGAGCGCGGGCGCGAGGGGGTGCAGCACGCGCGCGGCCATCGTGACGACGAGGTCGGTGCGGGCGACGACGCCGGGGGCGACGAGGAAGTGCGGCACGTAGGCGACGACGTGGCGCGCGAGGCCGAGCTTCTCGAGGGCGTAGTCGACGACGCCGGGGCCCTCGCCGGGCGAGGCGATGAGCAGGTGGTCGAGGCCGACGTAGCGGCGCAGGGTCAGGCGCCCGCCGCGCAGCGCGGCGTGGCCCTGGCGCAGCCCGCACGCGAAGGTCTCGTGAAAGAGCGTCGTCTGCCGGAGCGAGGGCGGGCACTGCCAGAAGGTGCCGAGGGCGACGTCGACGCGCCCCTCGGCGAGGGCGGCGAGGGCGTCCTGGCCGTCGAGGGGGCGGGCGCGCACGACGACGCGGGGCGCCTCGGCGCGCAGGCGCGCGACCAGCGCGGGCAGGAGCACGAAGCCGACGTAGTCGGTGGCGCCCACGGTCACGCGCGCCACCCCGGTCGGCTCGAAGGGCGTCTCGTCGCCGAGGGTCGAGGCGATGCGGTCGAGCACGTCGCGCAGCTTCGGCGCGAGGGCGCGGGCGCGCTCGGTCGGGTGCATCTCGTCGCGCACGCGCACGAGCAGCGGGTCGCCGAAGAGCCGCCGCGCCCGCGAGAGGGCGTGGCTGGTGGCCGGCTGGCTGCGGCCGATGCGCCGCGCGGCGCGCGTGACGCTGCGTTCGGCGAGCAGCGCGTCGAGGGCGACGAGCAGGTTCAAGTCGAGCGAGGCGAGGTTCACGGGCCGGCATGGTAGCGGCTCCCGGCCCCGGCGCCCCGGGCCCCGGCGGGCGGGGCGGCCGGGAGGCGCCCGCCGCCCGCGCCCGCGGGGCCGTCCGGGCGCGGGCCCGGGGCCTTGGCGGGCCCCCGGGCCGCCCCTACGCTAGGCTCCGCCCCCGTGACGAGCGACCCCTTCGTTCCGTGCTTCGAGCGGCCCGAGGCCGCCAGCGGGCCCGAGCTGCTCTTCGCCGTGCGCGGCACCGACGTGCTCGTCGACGAGCGCGGCGGCGGCCCGCCCCGGCTGCCCGCGCCGGGCGAGCTCGCGCCGCTCGTCGGCGCGCGGCACTTCCTCGGCACGCTCGGCGACCGCCCCTGCTACGGCGCCCCGCTCGCGCCCGGCGCCGAGCCGCCCGCGGGGCTGCGCCTCGCGGGGGCGCGCTCGCTCTTCCTCCTTTTTGAAGAAAGCCTGCTCGCCGCCCTCGGCCAGGCCATCGCCGTCGTCGAGTGGGACGACACCCACCGCTTCTGCGGCCGCTGCGCCGCGCCGACCGAGCCCGACCCGGCCGAGCGCGTGCGGCGCTGCGGCCGCTGCGGCGCGACCTTCCACCCGCGCGTCGCGCCCGCGGTCATCGTGCTCGTCGAGCGCGGCCGCGAGGCGCTGCTCGCGCGCGGCCCGCACTTCCCCCCGGGCGTGTTCAGCGCGCTCGCGGGCTTCGTCGAGACGGGCGAGACGCTCGAGGCGGCCGCCGCGCGCGAGGTCCACGAAGAGTCCGGGGTGCGCATCGAGGGGCTGCGCTACTTCGGCAGCCAGCCCTGGCCCTTCGGCCGCTCGCTCATGGTGGGCTTCCTCGCCCGCTACGCCGGGGGCGAGCTGCGCATCGACGGGCGCGAGATCGTCGAGGCGGGGTGGTTCCGCGCCGACGCGCTGCCGAAGCTGCCCTCCCCCGTCAGCATCGCCCGCCGCCTCATCGAGGCCTTCGTCGCGGGGGCGCGCTAGAGCGCCCACTGCACGCCGACGCGCAGGCCGCCGCGCAGCAGGCTGGCCGCCGGGCGCCCGCCGCTCTCGACGTAGTGCTCGTAGGCGACGGCGACGCCCGCCCAGGGGATGAACCAGCGCGTGCGCAGCGCCGAGATGCCGACGCCGAAGCCGAGGCGGGCGCCGTAGCTGAAGCGGCCGTCGTTCGCCTGGAAGAGCGCGACCGGCGCGACCTCGACGTCGTAGTGCCACGCGACGTCGTGCACGCGCGCGACCAGCGGCAGGGCGGGGAAGTAGTGCAGCACGACCTCGGAGGTGCCGTCGCGCGTCTCGACCAGCGCGCCGCCCGCGAACTCGAAGCCCGCCAGGAGCGACAGGTCGTCGGAGACCCGGTAGCCCGGCAAGACCCGCAGGCTGCCCCCGCCGCCGTACGTGAAGCGGTCGGCCGCGTGGCGCAGCTGGAAGAGGCCGCCCGTCTCGGCGTTGAGCGAGGCGCGCCCGCGCGTCGTCTGCCGGCCCGGGTAGCCCGCTTCGGGCACGACCCAGAAGGGGCAGTCGCGCTCGGCGCCGGCCACGGCGATCGACAGGGCGCGGTAGCGGCGCTCGAGGGTGAGCGCGCGGGTGACCCGCGGCGACATTTTTCGGCCGTTCGCCGAGAAGATGGCGAGCGCGTCGCCCTGCCGGCGCCAGGCCGCGAGCGCCGAGCGCAGCGCCTCGAAGCGCGCCGCGGGCGTCGCGTGGCAGACCGAGGGCAAGAGCACGGGGTAGACGTTGCGGTAGCGGCTCGCGTCGTCGAACCACTCGCCCGCCTCCTCGGCGTCGATGATGCGCTCGACGTCGGCGAGCAGGCCGCGGGCGCCCTCGGGGTCGGGCCGCGCGGTCGCGGCCGGCGCGGCGCGCGAGGCGCCGGGGCGCGCCGAGGGCTCGCGCCCCTCGGGCCAGCCCCCCGCCCCCTCGGGGTCGACGAAGGCGGGAGGGTCGCGCCCCTCGGGCCAGCCGAGGGCGAGCGGCGCGCCGAGATCGACGACGGGCACCCGGCCGGCGGGCCACCCCGACTCGCCGCCCGAGGCCGGGCCGACCGGCTCGCGCCCCTCGGGCCAGCCGAGGGCGCCGCGGGGGCCGGCGTTCACGACCGGCTCGCGCCCCTCGGGCCAGCCCCGCACGCCCCCCGGATCGACCTGACGGATGGGCGCCCGCCCCTCGGGCAGGGGCCGCTCGACGCCGGGGGCCGATTGCGCCCGTACGCCCGCGCCCCAGAGCCCGAACGCCAGGGCGATCGCGCCCACGCCTCGCCAACGTGCGCGCCGGGCGCCCACCGGTCGCATGATGACGATGTATGACACGTCCCGCGGGGCGGGAAAACCCCGCCGTAGCCCCCGCCCCTTCGAGCGCGGGCGGAGCGTGCCCCCCGCTGCCCCCTCGGCGCCCCGTCGCGGGGCGAGGCGGGGCTAAGCGGCGGGCGCCCGCGGCCTCGCGCGCGAGCGCGAAGAGGTCGGGCGAGCCCACCTCGTCGTGGCGCCAGCCTTCGGGGTGCGAGCCGACGGCCGAGGGCCGCGCGCCCGCGCCGCTCGCGCGAAGTAGCGGAGCTCGAGGTAGGTCAAGATGGCGAGCGACTCGCTCACCTGCGCCCCGTCGGGCTCGATCAAGAGCGGGGTCTTGCCGCGCGGGTTGAGCTCGAGAAACTTGGGCGAGCGGGTCTCGCGCGGCCCGCGCATCAGGCGCAGGCGCCGCGGCTCGAACGCGATGCCCTTCTCGTGCAGGGCGAGCCAGACCCGCCAGTTGGGGTTCGACCCGTTCACGTAGTAGAGCCCGCGCTCGCCGCTCGCCGCCCGCCGCGGCCCCGGCGCTCATGGCGCGCCCTGCCGCAAGGTGCGGAAGTTGATCGCCTCGAAGCCCGGCCGGTACGACGCCGCGTCGAAGCCCGGGTCGATGTTCTCTTCGCGAAAGAGCTTCAGCATCTGCTCGGCCTCGGCCCGCTCGGCGGCCTCGCGCGCCTCGGGCGCGAGGGCGGCGCGGGCGCGGGCGCGGGCCTCGGCCTCGGCGCGCCCGCGCGAGGGCGCCCCGACGCCCCACACCGCGCCGCTCGGGGGGTGAAAGAACGTGCCGATGTGGCGGAACGTGAGCGAGATGCGCGGGCCCCCGCCTTCGCCCTCTTGCCGGATGGCGTGGTAATAGTCGCGGTTCGTGGCGAGATCCATCACGAGAAACGAGCCGTGCGGCAGCGGCAGCTTCTGCGCCGCCGCGCCGGCCGCCTCGCGCTTCGGCTTGAGCACCATCGTGCGCATGCGCCCGAGCGAGACGTTGATGATGGTCGAGGGGCGGGCAAGATCGAGGGTCTTGTCCGAGTGTTCGCTGATCCAGTCGCGGCCGCCCCGGTAGAGCTGCAAGAGGCAGTGGTTGAGCGGGTGCCCCACGCGCCGCTCGACCTCGCGCCGAATGGCGTCGACCGCGGGCGTGAAGTCGCCGAGCGGAGGCTGCTCGTCGACCGGGTGGCGGTAGAGCGGCTCGACGCCGTCGGCCGAGCGCTCGCCCTGCACCGCCACGAGCCGCGGCACCTCGCCGCCGCGGTGCGACATCGCCCCCCAGGCGACCTCGCGCTCGACCGCCCCGAAGGCGTCGTCGGGCAGCGAGCCGCGCAAGGCGCCGCACCAGAGGCCCGAGCCCCCCGCGCCGACGCCGCCCACCCAGACCGGCGCCGCGCCCTCGTCGAGCAGCTCGCCCCAGCGCCGCACGCGCCCGCCGAGCGCCTCGATCTCGGCGAGCGCCCGCGCGTGCTTCGACGAGGTGCCCGCCGCCGTCGCGTCGGCCAAGACCTCGACCTCGTAGCCGAGGCCGAGGGCGTCGCGCGCGGCGGCGAGCACGCACACGTTCGTGGCCACGCCGCAGAGCACCACCCGCCTCACCCCCGCCGCCCGCAGGCGCCCGTCGAGGCCCGTCTCGCGGAACGCCGAGTACCAGCGCTTCTCGACGCGCCACTCGGCCGGACGCCCTGCCCCCTCGGCCGCCACCGCGCCGAGCGGCGCGAAGGGCTCGGCGCCCCAACTACCGCGCGCGCAGCAGGGCCCGCCCACGTGGGTCTGCCCCCGCAGCGCCCCCTCGTCGCCCGCGATCTCGCCGTAGACCGAGCCGACCCACGCGATCGGCCGGCCTTGCGCGCGCGCCGCCCGCGCGAGCCAGGCCACCGCCTGGGCGAGCTGCCCCGCGTCGCAGTGCCGCCGCGGGTACGCCCCGCCTTCGGCCAGAAAGTCATTCTGCATGTCGATGACGATCAGCGCGCTCTGCGCCGCGTCGAACGCTTCGCTCATGGGCCCCTCGGAACCGAGCTCAGCCTAGCGGCGGGCCGCCCCCGCGCAATCCGGGCCCGCGCCCCCCGGGCCGCCCCGAACGGGCCCTCTCCCGCTCGCCGTGCGCCGGCCCCGGCCCCGGTCCATGATAATCGCCTCCCCGTGAGCGCTCCCTCCGCCCCTCCCCCCTCCTCCCGACGCGTCGTCGACCCGCTCTTCACCCGGCTCGAGGCGTTTTACGACGCCGTGCCGCGCGATCGGGCGGGCGCCGAGCAGATCGGCCCCTTCGTCCTCTTCGTGCCCGACGGGCCGGGGCTGCCGCTCTACGCGCGCCCGCTGATCGGCGGCGGCAGCGGCGGCGCGAGCCTGTCCGACGTCGAGGCGGTGCGCGCGCGGCAGCGCGAGCTTGAGCTGCCCGAGGCCTTCGAGTGGGTGCACGAGACGACGCCCTGGGTCTTGCCGCTCGTCGAGGGCGCGGGCCTGTCCGTCTTGAAGGCCCCCTTGATGGTGCTCGGGCCCGACGGCGTCCGCGAGGCGACGGCGCCCGGCGCGACCGTGCGCCTGCTCGACCCCGAGCAGCCCGACTTCGCCGCCGGCGTGGCCGCCTTTCGCACCATCGCCGCGCTGGCCTTCGGCTCGCCCGGCACGGCCCCGGGCCCGGTGGGCGCGCTCGAGCGCGACGCCGCGTTGCGGGCGCCCGACGCGGCCGAGGCCGAGCGCGAGGCGTCGCGGGTGGCGTCCCAGCGCGCCGCGTACGCGATCGCCGAGACCGAAGACGAGGGCGCGCTCGCCGGCGGCGCCTACCAGCGCGTCGGGCCCGTGGCCGAGATCGTCGGCGTGGCGACGCTGCCCGCGGCCCGCCGGCGCGGCCTCGGCGCCGCCGTCACCGCCGCGCTCGCCCAGAGGGCGCACGCGACCGGGGCCGACCTCATCTTCTTGTCGGCCGGCAACGACGACGTGGCCCGCCTCTACGCCCGCCTCGGCTTCCGGCGCGTCGGCACCGCCTGCATCGCCTCGCCCCCGGCCGGCGCCTGAGGCCTCGCCCCCGGCCGGCGCCTGAGGCCCCGCCCCCGGCCACCGAAACCGAGCGCCCCCGGGCGCGCTATAACCCGTCGAGACCCACCGCGCCGGGCGCGAGCCCCGCCGCCCCCCGACCGAAAGGCCCCGATGACCTCCAAGCCTACCTCGCCCCACGACCGCCACGGCGCCCCGAAGGCCTCGGCCTCGGGCTACGATCTCGGGCCCCTCGACGACGCCGAGCGCGCCTCGCTCGCCAAGGCGCTGAGCCCCGAAGAGCGCCGGGTCTTGCTCGACCAGGGCACCGAGCGCCCCTTCTGCGGCACCCTGCTCGACAACAAGCTGAACGGCACCTACGCCTGCCGGCTCTGCGGCCTGCCGCTCTTCCGCTCGGCGGCCAAGTTCAACTCGGGCACCGGCTGGCCCAGCTTCTACGAGCCGTACGACGAGGCGCACGTCGCCAACGTCGAAGACTACAGCCACGGCATGGCGCGCACCGAGATCCGCTGCCGGCGCTGCGACGGGCACCTCGGGCACGTCTTTCCCGACGGGCCCAGGCCCACCGGGCTGCGCTACTGCCTCAACTCGGCCTCGCTCGAGTTCTACGAGGCGGGCCAGAGCCTGCCCCAGAAGACGAAGCGCGACCGCGCGGCGCCCGCCAAGCCCGCCTGACGCCATGCCCGCCGCCGCGCTCCGGGTCGCCGTCGTCCAGGCCGGCTCCGTCCTCTTCGACACGCCCGCCTCGCTCGCCAAGCTCCGGCGCCTCGCCGCCGAGGCGGCCGGCGAGGGCGCGCGGCTCGCCGTCTTCCCCGAGGCGTTCCTCGGCGGGTACCCGAAGGGCGTCGACTTCGGCGCCCGCGTCGGCTCGCGCTCGCCCGAGGGGCGCGACTGGTTTCGTCGTTATTACGAAGCCGCGATCGACGTGCCCGGCCCCGCCGCCGAGGCGCTCGCCGAGGTCGCGCGCGAGACGGGGCTGCACCTCGTCGTCGGCGCCATCGAGCGCGAGGGCGGCACGCTCTACTGCAGCGCCCTCTTCGTCTCGCCCGCGGCGGGCCTGCTCGGCAAGCACCGCAAGCTGGTGCCGACGGCGATGGAGCGGCTCGTCTGGGGCGCGGGCGACGGCTCGACCATGCCCGTGCTCGCGACGCCGGTCGGCCGCCTCGGCGCCGCGATTTGCTGGGAGAATTACATGCCCCTCTTCCGCACCGCGATGTACGCGCAGGGCGTCGAGCTCTACTGCGCGCCGACGGTCGACGACCGCGAGGGCTGGGTCGCGACCATGCGCCACGTCGCCCTCGAGGGGCGCTGCTTCGTGCTCTCGGCCTGCCAGCACCTTTTGCGCCGCGACTGCCCCCCCGACTACGAGCCCATCCAGGGCGGCGCGCCCGAGACCGAGCTCATCCGCGGCGGCAGCCTCGTCGTCGGGCCGCTCGGGCAGGTGCTGGCGGGCCCCGTCTACGGCCGCGAGGCGGTGCTCGTCGCCGACCTCGACCTCGGCGACATCGCGCGCGGCAAGTTCGACCTCGACGTCGTCGGGCACTACGCCCGCCCCGACGTCTTCCGCCTGCACGTCGACCGCTCGCCGAAGCCCGCGGTCACCTTCGGGCCCGGCGGCCCCGACGGGGGGCGCGGGGGCGCGACGTAGGGCGCGAACCGGGGTAGGCTCGGCCGGGCGCCATGGCCAAGCACGACAAGCTCGATCCGCGCGCCCTCGCCCACCGCCAGATCGAGCTCGACCGCGGGCGCGTCGCGCACTCGCCGCCCCTCTTCCGCCGCAAGGTCGCGCGCATGAGCGCCTCGCCGCTCGCCTTCCTGCGCGGCGCGGCGCCGCTCTTCTTCGAGGTGCTGCGCGAGCAGCCCGACCTCGGCGAGGGCCCCGGCGGCGAGGGCTGGCTCGTCGGCGACGCGCACGTCGAGAACTTCGGCGCCTTCCGGCCCCGCCGCCCCGCCCCCGACGAGGGCGACGCCCCCGAGGACGTCGCCTTCGACCTCAACGACTTCGACGAAGCGGTCGTCGGCCCCTTCCGCCTCGACGTGCTGCGCCTGACGACGAGCGTGCTGCTCGGCGCCCGTGAGTTCCGCAGCGACGGGCGCCGCGCGCTCGGCCTCTGCGACCACCTGCTCGAGAACTACGAGCACGCGCTCTTCCACGAGGGCGCCCGCCCCGCCCCGCCCCGCCCCGTCGCCGAGCTGCAGGCCAAGGTCGCGCGCCGCAGCCGCAAAGAGCTGCTCGCGGCGCGCACCGAGGCGCACGCGGGGCGCCTGCGCTTCACCCGCGGCGAGCGCTACCTCGAGCTCGCCCCCTCGACCCTCGCCCACGTCGCCGAGGCCGTCGAGCGCTACTTCGCGAACCTCGACGAGGCCGAGCGCCCCGCCCCGAAGGGCCGCGAGATCGTCGACGCCGCCTTCCGCGTCGCCGGCACCGGCAGCCTGGGCCTCTTGCGCGTCGCCGTCCTGCTCCGCCTCAAAGAGGGCGGCGCCCCCTTGGTCTTCGACCTCAAAGAGCAGCGCACGCCCGCCGCGAGCGCCCTGGCCCCCCCCCCCAAAGGCCTCGGGCCCGCCGAGCGCGTCGTCTCCGCCGCCCTGCATTGCCTCGAGCACCCCCCGCGCCGCATGGCCGTCACCGCCCTCGCCGAGACCCCCATGCTCGGCCGCCAGCTCTCGCCCCAAGAAGACAAGCTCGCCCTCGCGCGCATCGCCGACGCCGACCTCGAGCCGCTCGTCGGCTTTCTTGGCGCCCTGCTCGGCCGCGCGCACCGCCGGGGCGCGACCCACAAGCCCGCCCACCGCTGGTCGAAGGACGAGCGCGACGCGCTGCTCGATCGCGCCATCCGCCTCGCCTCGCTCCACGAGGCGGTCTACCTCTGGTACTGCCGCTACGCCCCCGCCGTGGCCGACGCGCTCTGAACGCTGCCCGGCGCGTCGGGGGGCCCGCGCCGCAGGCCCTCCGGGCACCCCAAACTCGCCCTTCGGGCTCAAACAGTGGGGCCCCGCCCTCCGGG
>DASTPP010000350.1:0-17268 GCA_035762175.1 Polyangiaceae bacterium
TGGCCTGTAGCCTCGTGCTTTCGGCCTACCAGCGCTCGACCGACACGCAAGGGCGCTGGCTCGACGCGCAACGGCTGTACGAACAGCTCGGCGGGCCGCCGTCGTCGAAGACCTCCTTCCGCAACGGCGCCCGCCGCTGCCAGGTAAGCGCTGCGTGAAGACCCGTTCTTGAAGACGCGTTCGCCGACGCGCATCCTCGGCGGCGTGCAGGCGGCCCCTTCCGCTCGTCGAGCGTTGCTCTTCCGCGGCCAGCGCGGGCGGCACGGTGACGTGCCCCAGCGGCCGGTCGAGTTCGAGCGGGTCGAGCCGAGCGCGGGTGCGCGTCCAATCCCGCGGGCACAGTTCGAGGTACCGCTCCCGGGGCCAATCGGGCATCACGCGCAGCACGTCCGCGAGGTAGGCCTCGGGGTCGAGCCCGTGCAGCTTGCAGCTCGCGACGAGCGAGAAGAGGTTGGCCGCGGCCTGGGCGTGGTCGTCGCTGCCGAAGAACAGCCAGTTCTTGCGCCCGATGCTGATCGGGCGCAGGGCGCGTTCGGCGGCGTTGTTCTCCAGGCGCAATCGTCCGTCGTCGAGGAAGCGTCGCAGGGGCCCTTCCTGCCGGAGGGCGTAGCCCAGCGCCGAGGCGACCAGCCCCCGCTCGCGCGGGCGGGCGTGCTCGGCCTTGACCCAGGCGAAGAACGCGTCGACCAGGGGGCGCACCACGACGTCCCGCCGCGCCTTGCGCTTCGAGGGCGGCAGGTCGCCGAGGGGGCGGTCGGCGGCGAAGATGGCGTCGACGCGGCGCAGGCCCTCGAGCCCCAGCGCGTGCTTGCACACGGCTGCCTCCCAGAAGTTCCTCCGGCAATGACTCCAACAGCCGACTTCGACGGGCGGCGGCCCGCGCGGCTCGTCCTCGGGCGCCCCCCGGGGCGCGCTCCCCCGGAAGAGCGCGTCGTAGACCGCGTGCGCGTCGGCCTGGATGTGGCGGGAAAAGCGCCGGAACATCGCGCACACCGCGGCCGAGGTGTGCTTGGGCTGGTACTCGAAAAACACGTGGTCCTCGTCGGCGAGCACGACGAAGACGTGGCCCTTGCGGCACGCCGCGCGCCCGGGCGCGCCCCGTTCGGCGATGGGCCCGGGCTGGACGCTCACGCCCGTGGCGTCGGTCGCCAGGCAGAAGGCGTGGGCGAAGGCGTCGTCGCGCGCGGCCTCCACCAGCGCGCCCAAGGTGGCGCCGACGTCCTCGGCGTAGCGACGCATCGTGCCGCGGTCGAGCGGGGCGCCCTCGTCGGCCATCCGCCGCTCGAGCCGGTCGAAGGGCACCCCGAGCACGTACTTCATCCCCAGCACGTGCGCGATCAGCGAGGGGGCGAGCAGCGGGCGCCGCCCGAGCTCCTTGGGCAAGGGCGCGGTGACGAAGCGGGCGCGGGGCGGCTCGCCCGGCGGCGCGGCGGGCGCCCGGGCGGGCTCGGTGGGCTCGCCGTCGTGCGCGCCGCCCTCGGCGGGCGTCGGGGCGTCGGCGGGGGCCTCCGGCGCGGGCACCTTGTCGACCACGCGCTCGAGCACGATGCGGCGCATCCCGCCGCGCTCGTAGCCCAAGCGCAAGCTCTCTTCGACCCCGATGCGCTCGGCCTTGCCTTCGTGCACCAGGGCTTCGAGCTCGGGGTCGGGCAGCTCGACGCGCACCTCGGGCAGGGCGGCCTTGGCGAGGTCGCGCCGGCCCTTGCCACCGGCTCGACGCTTCGGCTCGCCAGCTTCGCCCCCCGAGGCCTCGGTCGGCTCGGCACGCTCGGCCGCATCGAGCGCCTTCTCCAGCCGCTTGACCTCCGCGAAGAGCGCGTCGAACGCCAGCTGCTCGCCGCTCGCCTCGGCGCGCTCGGCCTTTTGGACGAAGAGGCGACGGCGCAAAAGGGCGAGCTGCTCGAGCGCGCGGGTGTAGGCTTGCCGCAGGCCTTCGAGCGAGCGGCGCGCGTCCGACAGCGCGCGCTCGGCGTCGGCGAGGCGGGCCTCGAGCCGTGCGATGCGCTCGTCGGCCGCCGTCGGGCTCGCGTCGGTCGTCGCCACCGCGCCCGGGTGTACCAAGCGCGCGACCGCCGTGTCGAGGGCGTCGCGCCCGGCCGCGGCGGTTTTTCAGTGCAGCCGCCGCGGCGGGCGCGCGGCTGGGGCCGCGGGCGCGATCGGCAGGCCGTCGAGCAGGGCCTCGAGCGTGGCCTCGTCGACCTCGACGTGCGCCGCCCCGCCCGGCGGCGCCTCGGGCAGGGCGAAGGTGCCGCGATCGAGCTTCTTCCAGAACACGCAGACCCCGGAGCCGTCGGCGAAGGCCACCTTGACCGTCGTACGCCGCCGCCCGACGAAGACGAACAGCGCGCCCGAGCGCGCGTCGTCGCCGACGTGGTCGCGCACCCAGCCGGCCAGTCGCTCGAAGCCGAAGCGCAGGTCGACCGGCTCGAGGGCGACGAAGACCTGCACGCCGGCCGGGATCACCGCGCGCCCCCGAGCGCGCGCACCACGTCGGCGAGCCGGGCGGGGTCGAAGCCGGGGGCGACGCGCACGCGCACGGCGCCGACCTCGAGCACCAGCTCCGGGCCGTCGCCCGCCGCCGGCGCCGGCTTGCTCGGCACGACGCGCAGGAAGCGTGGCGAGGGCTCGGCCGGCCCGAGCCGCTGGGCCCACGAGCGCAGGGCGGAGGCCGAGTCGCCACGCCCCCGGACGAAGTGCGCCACCGGCTCGCCGCTGGCGCGCCAGGCGCGCACGCGCTCGGCCCAAAGAGACTCGGTGGTCGTCGCTGTCGAGGTCGTCCTGCCCGCGAGGATGCCCACCGCCGGCCGGTTGCGAAAGGACGCGGGTTTACGCAGCGGTTACGAACGAGAGGTTGATCACCCACAGCCCGAGCAGCGACGGGACGTACGCGAACATCTTGAGATCGACGCCACAGAGCGTCGGGTTCAGCTCGACGCCGAGCCAGACGTCGCGCGGCAAGGCGCCGAGCGCTCCGGCCGCGCCGGCGGCGCCGGTGCGCGGGGCCGCCATGACGCCGCCCGCACCCCCCCCGGCAGGTGCTGCAATCTGCTCGCGAGCGCCTCGCCGGCAGTGCTTGCCCGACACGTAAAGATACGCCGTCAGCAATATCGTCCCGACGTTCGCGATATCGAACAGCGGCCAAAACATCTTGTGGACGAGCGAGAGCGAGAGCATGCCCCCGAAGTGCCCGGCGGCCAGCAACGCCGCGAGGGCGCCCATGAGTCGAATACCGTTCAGCTTATACCGCTGGCGGGTCCCGTCGCGGAGGGGCCTGCCCTGACGCACCGGCCCGGGCACCACGATCCGGGCGATGAACAGGCCGCCGACGAAGCAGAGCCAGAGCCCCGCCGCGAGCGACAAGTTCGCGAGCGACAGCGCGGCCGCCGCGGCCGAGATCGGCCCGCAAGGTTCATTCGCCATGGCGCCGATAATCTACCGCATGTTCGGGTAGGCTTGCATGTCTCCGCCACATCGCACGCACGCCTGTGAAGCATTGGGTCTTCTCAGGTGGGCGTGAACAGTAGACCTTATGCCCGGTAGCAGCGTGGAGGACGGACCCCAGGCAATATATTTCGGCCTCGCCGCCGGAGAGCGGCCTAGTACGACCGTTGCACTTCGCCCGAAAAGCAGGGCATTTCTGCTGCCCACCCCCCGAAAAGCTCGCGATTCGGCGGGAAGTGCAACGGTCGTACTAGAGCGTAGGTCAGGCGGGTTGGATACGCCCGCAGGGCGCCCCAGGTCGGAGCCGGAGGCGAGTTTGGGGTGGCCGGAGGGCGTACCCAACCCGCCTGACCTACGCTCTAGACGAGCCACCGGGGGGTGGTTTCGCATCATTTCTTCCTCGCGCCGGCGCGAGAACCGACGGCGCCGCCACCGCACCGGGCGCCCCCGCCGCCGCTCAGGCGCCCCAGCGCACGGCGATGTCGGCGTCGAACTCGGAGATCAGCTCGACCTCGAGGCGGGGGCGGTCGCCGAAGTGCACGACGACGCCTTCGAGCGTGCCGAGCAGGGGCCCTTCGGCCCAAAGCGGGAAGCCCCGGACGCAGAACGTCACGGCGTCGGCCCGCCGCTCGGCCGCGACGCTGCCCCCCTTGAGCAGCGATTCGATCACCTGGGGCGCCTTGAGCAGCGCATTCGCCGTATCGCCCACCAGCGCGAGCAGGACTCGCCCCGGGTTCGTCGCGCTGAAGATGGTCATGTCCTCGCGGCACACCCGCCGCAGCCCCTCGGACAGCGCGACGCCGGGGTAGGCCCTGGCGGCGGCGGCCGTGTTGACACGCACGAGGTCGACGATGGGGTAGTCGGCGAAGGGCAGGTACTTGTCGAAGCGCGGCGGCGCGAGCAACGTGCCGCGCAGCGCGTGCCACTCGCCGGGCGGCAGGTGGCGCAGCAGCCCCGGAAAGAACATGCCCTTGGTGGTGTAGTGCCGGGGCATGAGCGCGATCTGCCGGGCGGCGTCGAAGTCGGCCGTCAGCACCGTCGCGAGGTCGACCGAGAAGCGCCGCGGGTAGGCCCCCCGCGGCTGCGACGGCGGGGGCGTTCGCGGCCGGACGACCGCGCCTTGCCCCTCGGCACGCGAGGGCGAATCATCGACATCTGCGCCCATGCCACGAAGCATCATGCGCCATCGCGACCTCCACCGTCGACAGAGATCGGCTCACCGAGCGGGGCGCGCCCAGCGATGGACGCGCGGCGGGGTTGAGGCCCACCGTTGGCTGCGAGAGCCTTGTGCCCGCTGGGCATACGCGCGTTCACGCCTCGGTCCAGTGGCAGCGGAACGGGATGGGGCCTGGCCCCCTCGGCCCCGCCTCGCGGTCGGCCCCGTGAACGGGCCGCACCCCCCGGAAACCCCGCTTGGTTGACCGGCCCGTAAAAAAGTTACCACGTACGATGCGAAACCTGCCCCGGCCTTCCGTCTAGAGGGTGCAAAGGGCCGGTGTCGTCGGCTCCCTCGGCTCGCCCGCTTCCGGGGGCCGCGCCCCACCTTTGCGTCTTGAGCGCCGTGCCACGCCCGGCCCCCCTTTCGCCAAGGACGCGACGATGACTTGTCCCCCCCGCCCACGACCGACCCGGTGGTTGCCCCTCTGCCTGGCCCTCCCCACGCTGCTCGCCTGCGCGGCCGCCGCCCCCGGCTGTAACGACGCGACCGCCGCCGACACGAGCGCCGACGCCCAAGCGAACACCGGCGACGAGACCGGCAATGGTGCCGGGGCCATCGACCTGCCCGCCTTCTCGACCGAGTGGGCGACGGCGGTGCCCGTCCTCGGCGACTGGTTGAGCTGCGGCGCCACCGGCGCGCCCATCAGCGACGCGAAGGTGTCGGTGCGCGGCGGCCGCTTTCAGCAGATCGGCGAGCCGGCCGCCCTCGCCTTCCTCGCCACCTTCGTCGTGAGCGTGTCGGGCAACATCGACGTGCACAACCTACCTCTCCAGGGCGTCGGCCATTGCACGCTCGACCTGTTCAACGGCAACGAGTTCAGCTTCCCGCCCGCCGGGACGCCGCCCCTGGTCGTCCCCGGTACGGCCGTGACGACGCGCATCCTCGTCAAGCCCCTCGCCACGCTCGAGCTGAGCTTCGAAGACGTGGCCAACATGACCGCCTCCGTCCCCTTCGAGCTGAGCACCGAGCTCGGCGCCGCCACCTTCAGCGGCTTCGGCGGCAGGTTCGTCCCCTACACGCGCGTGCTCTCGGCGAAGTTCGGCCCCACCGAGGCCTCGTTCGGCGGCGCGTTCAAGGGCGGGCTCGAGGGCAACCTCGGCGTCGGCGCCACCTTCCTCTTCAACGAGGTCGTCGGCCTGTCGTTCAACGCCTACTTCGAGCCGAACTTCTCCTGGGACTTGCCCCTGAGCGGGTGCGACCTCACGTACTCGATCAGCAGCCGCGGCGTGATCGAGGGCTGCCTCGGCGTGCAGACGCCGCCGTCCTTCCCGGCCGAGTTCGAGGCGGGCTTCTGCGGCCAGCTCAAGGGCGACCCGCTCGAGCTGAAGCGGGGCAAGCTGGCGATCTTTCGTACCGCGCCCGACGAGGGGTTCAAGGTGGCGCCCGGCGCTTCGATCACGCTGCCCGTGCTGGCCAACGACACCTGCCTCGGCGGCGGCCGGATCGTGCGCGTCGAGGGGGTCGAGCCACAGGCCTGCGCCATCGACAGCGACGGCCAAACGCTCACGTACGCGGCCGTCACGAGCGGCGGCGAGCCGCGGGCGCCGGGCTTCGACGTCGGCCGGTACTGCGTGCGGTCGCCGGTCGACAACCGCGAGCGCTGCCAAGACTTCACCGTCGGCATCGAGTGCCCGGCCGACACCAAGTGGGACCCGGACGCCCGCGCCTGCCGGCCCTGCAGCTCGCCCGAAGAGTGCGCCTGCGCCGCGCCCCGCGCCTGGGACGGCGTGCGCTGCGGGTGCCCGGCCGAGGCCCCGGTGTTCGACCCGGTGGCGAACGCCTGCGCCCCCTGCGCCGTCGAGGGCTCGACCTACGACCCGGCCACGAACCAGTGCGCGTGCGGCGCGCCGCGGCAGTCCGACGGCTTCCGGTGCCAGTGCCCGCGCGAGGCGCCGAACTTCGTCGCCGCGACGAACGAGTGCCAGGCCTGCCCGCCGAACATGGTGCACAACGGCCAGACCTGCGTGTGCGTCGAGCCGGCCTTCTTCGACGGCACGACCTGCACGCCGCCCTGCACGCCGCCCTCGCAGTGGGACGGCTACGAGTGCCGCTGCCCGCCGGGCGTGCCCTTCGAGCAGTGCTTCCCCGAGCCGGCCTGCCCGCCCCCGGCCTCGCTCGAAAACGGCGTCTGCCGCTGCCCCCCCGGCGCCGATTGCGCCGCGCCCCCCGGCGGCGGCTCGGGCGGCGGGCTGCCGGGCGGCGTGACCGGCTGCGTCGCCTACGAGTGCTCCTTCCGCATGAACCGCGGCGGCTGCTCCCTCCCCAGCCCCGAGGACGGTACGATCGTCACCACCCAGTTCACCTCGTGCGGCACCTCGCCGGTGCTCGCCCCGAACGACGACGGCTGCGGGGTCGACGACGTGATGCTCATCACCGACAGCTGCGGCGCCTTCACCTCGATTGGCCTGACTTCCTGCTGCAACGCCAACACCGAAATGTCGTGCCGCCCCTTGGGTCGAATCGCCCCCGCGTGCAACTGAGGGCGAGGCGCGACGGCGCGCCCGGGCCGACGAGCCCGGCCCCCGCCCGGCTCGTCCTGCGCGCCGAGGCGGGCCGGGGCCCCTCGCGCGAAACGCGGGGCGTTCGAGCGCCGAAGGCGCGTGCGGCGACGCCGGTACCACCGCAGCGAGGCCGGCCCGTCGCCCAAGAGCGCGATCGAGCCGGCGCGCAGGGGCTCCGCGGCCTCACGCTCGCTCGAGGTGCACGGCGGTGCCGTAGGCGAGCACCTCGGTGGCGCCCTGCATGAACTCGGTGGCGTCGTAGCGCATGCCGATGACGGCGTGGGCGCCGAGCTCTTCGGCGTTCGCGAGCATCTGCGCGTAGGCCTCGTGCCGGGCGGCCTCGCAGACCTCGATGAACTCGCGAACGTTGCCGCCGGCGAGCGACTTGAACGCGCCGAGGACGCCCGCGCCGAAGCTCGGCGATCGCACCACGATGCCGCGAACGACGCCGAGGTAGCCCGTGATTCGAAAGCCCGCGACCTCGTTGCCCGTGGTGACGATGATGCGCGCGTTGCGCTCGACGCCGGCGCGGTACGGCGTCTCTTTTCGTTCGTTGGTCATGGGCCCTCCCGTGCGTGGGGCGCATGATAGCGACGGCGCCCCCCCTCGTCTGCGGCGGCTCGCCCGCGCCTTGACGCCGCGTTCGGCCCTGCCCACCAATTGCACGATGGAGCGCCGCCGCCCACCCGGCCGAACGCGCGGCCCGCTCGCCGCGTCGCTCGCGCTCGCCGCCGCGGCGCACCTGGCCGCCCTCGCGTGGCTCGCGGGGCGGGCGCCGAGCGACGGGCCGGCGCCGGGCGCCCCTGTGCCACCGCCCCCCTCGTTCGAGATCTCGCTCGTCGAAGAGCCCGCCCTGCCGCCGAGCCCGCCCGACGCAGCGCCCCCGCCGAACGACGCGCCGCCCGCGCCGGCGGCGGCAGCGAGGCCACGCCAGGCCGCAGCCCCTCTCGCGGCCGAGGCGTCGCCGCCCGGCGCCCCGGCGCCCGCGGCCGAGGCGCCGCCCGCGCTGAGCGCGGCGGGGTCAGAGGCGGCCGCCCCGCGCAATTTCTCTCTGGGCTCACCGACCCCTGCCTTCGCGTGGGGCGAACGAGCCGCCCTGCCCGGGCCTCGCGCCGAGCCGGGGCCCGCGGCCGCGGCATTGGCCGCGCTGCGCGACGCCCTGGCGCAGAGCGAGCGGGCGCGCGGGCTGACGACGAGCGGCCCGATCGTCGACGCGGCGCGCGCGGTCGCCAACGCCGCGGCGGCGCCGGCCGAGGGGTCGACGACGCTCACCGTCGACGTGGGCGCCGACGGCTCGGTCAGCAGCGTCGCCGCCGGAAATGGTGCCTGGCGGGCGACCGCCGACGCCCTGCGCTCGGCCCTCACGGGGCGCCGCCTGCGCGTGCCGTCGGGCGCGTCGGGCGTCTCCGTCGCGCTCCGGGTCGACGCGCGGGTCACAAACGCGCCGCGGCTGTTGACGGGCGAAGAGAAGGTGAAGCCGTGCAACCAGGGCAAGGGGCGCCACCCGTGGCCGGGCTCGCCCGACACGGCGCCCGCCCCCACCGGCTGCGTCGACGCGGACGCCCTCGTGCCGTTGCGCCGGCGGTTGGTGTCCGTCACCCTCCTGCGCGAGACGCCGCGCTGAGCCGGCCGAGCGCGCCCGAGCGAGCGCCGGCCCGGCCGCTAGGCCGGCACCGAAGCGCGCCGCCCGAAGCCGAGCGCCCCGCCCCGTCCGCTCACTTGAGCACGGTGAGCGAGACCGTGTCGGCCGCCGTGATGCCGCAGACGTCGGTGACCGTGAGCTCGAACGTCAGGACGTCGAACACGCCCCTCGGCCGGGGCGCCATGAAGGTCGGCGAGACCGCGCTCGCGTCGCTGAAGGTCGCCTTGGCGCCGTCGAGCTGCTTCCAAGAGTAACTGACCGCGCCGACGCTCTGCGAGCCGTCGAGCGACACGATCTCGCCTTGCTTCACGACCGCGTCGCTCGCGGTGGCGTTGGCGGCCGGCAGCGGCGCGATCGGGATGGTGATCTCGGCGGTGTCCGTGAGCCCGTCGCCGTCGGTGACGGTCAACGCGAACACCAGCGTGCCCTCCGTCGGCGCACGGAACGAGGCGATCGCGGTGTCAGCGCCGCTCAGGGGCACCGGCGGACCGGATAGCTGCGTCCACTCGTAGGCGACGACGGTGCCGTCGGCGTCGCTGCTGCCCGTGCCGTTGAGCGTGACGGCGCTGCCGCCCTGCACGCACGAGGTGTCCGCCACGATCGCCGCGGCCGGCGCCTGGAGGAACGCGCTGATCACGACGGTGTCGGTCGTGGCCGCGCCCGCGTCGTCGGTCACCTTCAGCTCAAGGGCGATGATGCCGGGCGAGGCCGGCGCCTGGAACTGCGGAGTCGCCGTGTCGGCGCCGTCGAGCGTGAGGTCGCACGGGCCGTCGATGGTAAAGCAGGTCGTTACCGTCCACGCATAGGATACGACGGTGCCGTCCGGATCGTAGCTGGCGGTGCCGTCGAGGGTCACCGAAGCTCCCGGCGGGGCGATCCGATCTTGACCGGCGTTGGCCACCGGCTTGAGGTTGAGGAACACGTTGGCCACCACGGTGTCGGTGCTCGTGAAGCCGAACTGGTCCGTGACGGTAAGCTGGAACACGAGGCCCCCCGCGGCGGGCGGCGCGACGAACGTGGCGACCGGCGTGCCACCGTTCTCGATCTGAACCGGCGCGCCCGCGAGCTGGGTCCACTGGTAGCCGGTGATGAAGCCGTCCGGGTCGAAGCTGGCGGTGCCGTCGAGGACGGCCGGCAGGTCGGTCGGGGTGGTGAGGTCATTGCCGGCCGCCGCGACCGGGGGCCGGTTGACGGTCACGTTGACCGAGTCGGTGGCGGTCTTGCCTTCGTCGTCGGTGACCGCAAGCTGAAAGGTCAAGGTGCCCGAGCCGGCCGGGGCGGTGAAGCTGGGCGTCGCGGTGTCCGCACCGGTCAGCGTGACCGGCGTGCCCGCGACCTGGGCCCAGGCATACGAGACGATCGTGCCGTCGGCGTCGTGGCTCGCGGTGCCGTCGAGGGTGACCGCGGCGTCGGGCAAGACGACCTGATCGGGGCCGGCCACGGCGAGGGGCGTGCCCATCGTCCAGAGAAGCGACAGGTTGTTCGAGAGGCTGGGCGCGCCGAAGCTAAACGGCTGGGCGATGCCGGACGTCACCTGTACGCCGACCGTCGCCGAGGCGCCGAAGTCCGCGAACCCGCCGCCGTCGAACTGCACGTCGGCGTAGTTGAAGCGGATGGTCGGGCTGCCCTCGAAGAAGACGACCTGGAAGGTGCTCGCGCCGCCGACCGAGATATGGGGCACGTCGCGGTACTCGATCACGAGCTGGCGGCCGGGCGCCTGGCCCAGCACTTCGTACCGGATGGACCCGCCGGCGGCCGGGAGGAGGTCGTCCCAGAACGGCGCGATGAGCGTTTCGAAGGAGGGCGTCGGCAGGGGTACGTTGCTGAAGGAGGCGTTCGGCGCGCTGAAGCTGAGCAGCCCGTTGCTGCTGATGTGCAGCGTCGTCAGGCCCGGGCTGGCGCCGGCGAACGGGATCGGGAACGGCACCTCGATGGTCGAGGTGCAATCGTCGCACTGCAGCGGCAGCGGCGTGCCATTGATCGCCGGGAAGTCGAACGGGACGACGGCCGCGGGGTCGTAGTTGCCCACCGCGGTGACGCTGACGCTGTCACCGTTGGGGAAGGCCAGCGTCGTCGTGCCGGGCACCGCCGGCGTGTAGGTCCCCGCGAACTGGCCGCTGCCGTCCCCGTCGACCAGCGGGACGGTGGCGCCCGTCTCGACGACGGTCACGGCGAAGGACCCCGGGCTGGGCGCCTCGCAGGTGATGCTGAGCAGCCCCAGCGGGATCGGCGTGCCGACGCCGACGGCAAGCGACGAGGTCGTCGGGGCGAACCGATTCACGAGCGTCTGGTTCGTGCAATTCAGCGAGCCGTCGGCGCGGACCCGGCGCCCGGACAGCGTGGCGCCGGCCGTGGCCGGCGAGGGCGCGCCGCCCGTCAGGATCAGGTTCTTGAGCTGCTGCGCGGTGCGGCTCGGGTTCTGCGCCTTGAGCAGACCGACGAGCCCGGTCACGTGCGGCGCCGCCATGGACGTTCCGCTGAGGACCCCGTAGCCGTCACCGGGGAGCGTGCTGAGCACCTCCTCGCCGGGGGCGCCCACGTCGACCGTGCGCACGCCGAAGTTGCTGAAGAAGGAGCGCTGATCGAAGCGATCGAGAGAGAGCACCGAGATGATGTTGGCGTGGTCGTACCCGGACGGGTAATTCGGGAACAGGTCGGTGTCCGAGCCGTTATTGCCCGCCGCAGCGACGAACAGCATGCCGGCCTGCTGGTGGGCGCCGATCGCGTCGGATAGCGCCTGCGAGAACGGCCCGCCGCCCCACGAGTTGTTCGTGGCGACGATGTCGACCGGGTTGTTCGGCCGGGTCTTGAGCTCGAGGAAGTAATCCATACACTGCAGGATGTCGTCGAGGTCGCCGAACCCGTTGAACGCCTTGCAGGCGACGACCTTCGCGTCCCAGTTCACGCCGGCGACGCCGACGCCGTTGTTGCCGCGGGCGGCCATCGTCCCGCTGACGTGCGTGCCGTGGCCGTCGGTGTCCATCGGGTCGCCGGACTCGCCGATGGCGTCGATGCCGTGAACATCGTCGACCCACCCGTTGCCGTCGTCGTCGATGCCGTTGCCGGCGATCTCGCCGGGGTTGGTGAAGATGTTGGCGGCCAGATCTTGGTGGTGGTAGTCGACGCCCGAGTCGAGCAGGCCGAGCACGACGCCGCTGCTGCCCGTGGTGATGTCCCAAGCCTCGGGCGCGTTGATGTCGGCATCGACGACGCCGAACTGGCCGTCGTTGTTCATGCCCCACAGCTGGCCGAAGCTCGGGTCGTTGGGCACCGCGTGCAGATTGTAGATGTAGTTGGGCTCGGCGTAGAGCACGCGGGGGTCGCGCCGATACGCCTCGACCGCGGCCTCGACGGTGATGCTCTGCGGCAGCCTGACGAGCTGCAGGCCCGACGGGGCGCGGTACTCGCGCACGACCCGCGCGGCGACCCCGGCGTGGACGGCCGCCGCGCTACCGCTCGCGGTGCCGCTCTTGAACCGCACGAGAACCTCGTCAGACTTGTACGTCTGCCGCTTGGCCTTCGCGCCGTTGGGCGGCGTCGACCGCCCCGGCTCGGCCAGCGCCGCTCTGCGCTCTCCGGTGCGCTCGAGATCGGTGCATGAAATGGCACCGAAGAGCGCGAGCGCCCCCACCCCCGCCATGATCCCGCGGCTTCCCCTGTGTTGCCTCATCATCGAAAGTGTCCTTTGGTTGAATTGTCATGCAAGCATCTGAGCACACCACTGAGCCTCACCTGCTGAACCCGACCTACTCAGAACGACGAACACCCCCGCCCGGCAGCCAAAAATGGCCCCCGAAGCCGTTGCGCCCGGCACTCTTAGTCAAATTACTATCTAGATTTTTCTTCAGCCACACGAACCAATGATGTCTCTGACCTCGCGGTCTTTGGACGATCGACCAGGCGAGGGGGCGACAAAGAAATGGTGGCCGGGCGACAAAGAAATTCGCCGGGCGCCGCGCGGGGCCGCTGCCCGTCAGCGCCGCGCGGCTTGGCCCCCGCACCACGATCGCCCGCCCCGCCGACCGACCCACGCCCCCCCGCCGACCGACCCATCGAACGCCGCCCCCCTGGCCGCAGACACCACCCCTACGTTCGTCTGCCGCTGCCCCCTCTCGCGCGTGATACTGCCCGACGCCGAACACCTGCGCAAGACCGTCGAGGCGTACGCAGTGCTTCGGTGCTTGGCGGCACGATTCAGCGACGGCGGAACGAAGCTTTTCGGCGATTTCCAGTATCTGCGGAACGCGCACGAGACCGCACCTGAAGACGACGTCGAAGCCGGCCGGCGCCGAGGCGGGCCCAGGGGTAGAAGCTGCTGGAGAGCGGGCCGCCATCGCCCCAATTCGTGAGGTCGTGGCGGCGCAGGGCGCACACAGTGGCCGGGCCCGCGACCAAGACGAATCTACCGAGATCAACGGCGCGCCGATCGTTGCCGCATCAGAAACTGCCTGCCGGGTAGCAGGGTACGGTCAGCCGTGGCCGGGGCACGGAGTTGACACTCCGTTGTCGCTTTGGCAGCCTGCCCGCGTGCTCGGGCCTCTCTTCTACTCGGGCGACCACGCCGACGCGGGGGCGTAGCGCGCGATGAGGCCGGCGTCGTCGCCCGGGCTCCGGGCGCTGCACGTCGAGCCCTTCATGGCGCTCTCGACATGCGGCCCCCTCGTCATCGCGACCTGGACGGGGCCGGCGCCCCACGGCGCGGTGCAAGCCCAGCGCGCGGCCGACGAGGTGCGTCGGCTGCGCAAGGACACGCATGCGAAGCTCTTGCTTTACGTGTACCTGGTCGGCGAGACCGCGGTCTTGCCCGAGCCCGAGGCCCGAACGATCAGGGCACAGCTTCTTCAGTACTTCGACACCTGCGTGGGCATTCACGAGGGCAACAGTCTGCGTGCGAGTCTGATTCGGGGCGTGGTCACCGGCATGGCGCTGATGTCCCGGTTGGGCCGGGCCAAG
This sequence comes from Polyangiaceae bacterium, assembly GCA_035762175.1. Classification (GTDB taxonomy): domain Bacteria; phylum Myxococcota_A; class Polyangia; order Polyangiales; family Polyangiaceae; genus DASTPP01. Next base: position 13,757 of record DASTPP010000350.1, read on the forward strand.
ATGCCCCACATCGTGTCGACCTCCGAAGAGGCCGCCCGGTACCTGGCGCCGAAGGCGGGCGACCAGCTCGACGAGGCGGCGATTCTCGCTGCGATCGAGGGGACGAAGCAGCTATCGCTGCAATGAGGGCAAACGCGCCCGTGGCGGCCGACCCGCGCGCGGAGGGCGGCCTGACGCTCGTCATCGGCGCGCCTCGCCGCTGCGGCACGCGCACTTCGTGCCTTGGCGCGCGACGTTACCGACGGTAACACGCGGGTGCCCGAATCGGCGTGCGCGGAACGATTGGAGAAGAGCGCCCCCCGCCTCTCTCCACTTCGAATGTATGTCACATCGGGGGGCTTGCGGCAAGCCCCGGGGGGTGCGGCAAAGTCTTCGGCCGCAAGCGAGAAACGACCAGAGCGGGAGGATCGAAAATGCACGACGAATCCGCGCGCGGTGTGGCCACGACGGGGCATGCGGTGGTGATCGCCGGGGGGGGGCCGACGGGGTTGATGTTGGCGGCCGAGCTCGCGCTGGCGCAGGTCGACGTCGCCATCGTCGAGCGGCGCGAAAGCCAAGACCTCGCCGGCTCGCGCGCGGGCGGTCTGCACGCCCGCACGATCGAGGTGCTCGATCAGCGCGGGGTCGCCGAGCGCTTTCTTTCGCAAGGGCGGGCGGCCCAGGTCGCGGGCTTCTCGCTGATCTCTCTCGATATCAGCGACTTTCCGACTCGGCACAACTACGGGCTCGGGCTCGGGCAGAGCCAGATCGAGCGCACCTTGGCCGACTGGGTCGGCGAGCTGGCGGTGCCGATCTATCGCGGGCGCGAGGTGACGGGGTTTGCGCAGGGCGAGGCCGGCGTCGACGTCGAGCTGTCCGACGGTCGATCGCTGCGGGCGACGTACCTCGTCGGGTGCGACGGGGGCCGCAGCCTGGTCCGCAAGAAGGCCGGCATTGACTTCGCCGGCTGGGCCGCGTCGACCAGCTATTTGATTGCCGAGCTCGAGATGGCCGAAGCGCCGGCCTGGGGCATTCGCCGTGGCGAAAAGGGCGTCAACGGCATCGGCAAGCTCGAGGGCGAGAAGCGCGCGCGCGTCGTGTTGGTCGAGCCGCAGGTCGGCCAAGGCGACGCGCCGACCCTCGACGACGTCCGCGAGGCGCTCGTTGCCGTTTACGGGACGGATTACGGCGCTCGTAACGCGACCTGGATATCCAGGTTCTCCGACATGGCTCGGCAGGCGGCGTCCTACCGAGATCGGCGGGTGCTCTTGGCCGGCGACGCGGCGCACGTGCACGCCCCCGCCGGCGGCCAGGGGCTCAACCTCGGCGTCCAAGATGCCGTCAACCTGGGGTGGAAGCTCGCCCAGGTGGTCAAAGGGATATCGCCCGAGAGCCTGCTGGATACCTACCACTCGGAGCGCCACCCCGTCGGCGCCCGCGTGCTCCGCAACACCATGGCGGCGACCGCGCTCGGCCGCGGGGACGACCGCACCGAGGCCTTGCGCGAGATGATGTCCGATCTGTTGCGAATGGACGGGCCCCGCCAGCGGTACGCCGCGTTCATGTCGGGCCTCGACGTTCACTACGACCTCGGCGAGGGGCACCCGCTGCTCGGCCGCCGCATGCCCGACCTCGATCTGGTCACCGAAGGCGGCCCGCGGCGCGTGTTCACCCTGTTGCACGACGCCCGGCCGGTCCTGCTCAACCTCGGCGAGCCCGGCGCCCTCGCCATCACCCCGTGGGCCGATCGGGTTCGGCTGGTCGACGCCCGCTACGCCGGCGCCTGGGAGCTTCCGGTGCTCGGCGCGGTCTCTGCCCCCGCGGCGGTGTTGATTCGGCCCGACGGGTACGTCGCGTGGGTCGGCGACGGCACGGACCTCGGCCTTCGTGAGGCCCTGACCACCTGGTTCGGGGCGCCAACAATGCCGTAGCTCGCGTCACCGCGCCGCTCGCGCCCCGCGTCGGTCGATGGCGCCGTCGTGCCGCCGACGGGCCGCCGCATGGAGCAAGACTGGGTCGCCCTCGTGCGCTTCGAGGGCGATCGCATCGCCGAGTTTCACGAGTTTTACGACAACGACGAGTTGTTCGTCCAACTCGGCCTGGCGGGCGACGGAGCGCCGCGGCCATCGGCCCCGTCGCGCCCCCGCCGGGCCCGCTTCGCTCGCGCGGCTGGCCCGCGCGTGGCGCGCGGCGTCGGCCGGCACGAAGTAAAGAAAATTACCTTTAGCCACCCATCGCTCGACACTGAACGCCGCTTGCACTACCAACGGAATCTGCGAACCGACCTCAGCGTCGGGCTCCGTCAGGCAGCGGCGGATATCCCCCAATGTAGGGTAGGCCCCAGAGCGGGGCTTGCTCGGGTGCGTTACCGCCTGAGCGCACGAGCCGACAGCGAAGCTCGCCGCGAGCCGAGCTTCGTGACGACAGCTGGGGCGCCCCCGAGCGAGAGCCGAGGAGGTGGCAGGGCCCACAGGCCGGGCTGGGGCCTGGAGAGCGCGAGAGCCGCCGAGAGATGTAGGCAAATGTGGCTACCAGGTGCCAGTGCAGATGGGTCTTGGGGGAGAAGAAGTTTCAGTGATCCTTGTCTCGCACTTAAGTCACAGATGTGTGAAACTACCTTCCCCGGTCTAGTTCCTGAGTGGGGCCGGCCGGGTCGCGGGCTCGTGTAGCCTTTTGTAGTCGGTGAGGTAAGAAGCCGAAGCGAGACGAGCACTGTTTTTACGCAACACCTCCGGGGCGGTGGTTCGGTGCTCCCGAGCCCCTCGGGGTCGGTCCGCCTTGGGTGCGCCCCGCGGCGGCGTGCGGCCGAGCTTTGTCCGGCCGGCGCCCGCCGCGGGCGCGCTTAATTTTTAATGCAAGCGGCCCTAAGAGCATTCGGTGGGGCGCCCCCGGGGCGCCATCTTTTTTTTCTTCGTAAAACCAAAATTGATTGACGAGGGGCTGGCAGATCGATAAGCATTGGCAGCATGGTAAAACGGTCAACCTTTTTCATCGTTTCCATTCTGGTGGCCTCGGGCTGTGGCGCTGATGCTGGTGGCCCCGGGTCGGCCGACGCGCCCTCGGCCGACGCGCTCTCGGCCGGCGCGCCCGCCGGGTCTCGCGTGCTCAGCGACGACGACGACGACGACGACATCGAAGAGGGCTTCGAGAACTTCGTCAAGCCGATCCCCAACGGCAACGGGCGCGCGTGCGCGACCTGTCATATCCCGTTCAAAAGTTTCACCATTACGCCGGCCGAGGTCGAGCGGCAGTTCCAGCTGAACCCGAACGGCCCCCTCTTCCGGTCGATCGACGCCGACGACTTCGCCAGCAACTTCACCACCGTCCGCACCAAGGCCCTCTTCCGCGTCACCATCCCGCTGCCCGCGAACGTCAAGCTCGTTGACGACCCCGCGGCCACCGAGGTCAAGCTCTTCCGCGCCGTCCCCTCGATCTTCAACGTCAAGCTGACGGCGCCCTACACGTCCGACGGCCGCGCGCCGACGCTCTTCGAGCAGGCCAAGGGCGCCGCCCTCGAGCACAGCCGCCCGGCC
>DASTPP010000351.1:0-30488 GCA_035762175.1 Polyangiaceae bacterium
TCCAGCTCCTCGCCAACCTTCACCACCCCCCGCTCCACGCGCCCGGTCACCACCGTCCCGCGCCCCGAGATCGAGAACACGTCCTCCACCGGCATGAGGAAGGGCTTGTCGATCTCGCGCTTGGGCGTGGGGATGTAGGCGTCCAGGGCTTCGGCGAGCTTGAGGATCGACTTCATCCCCAGGTCCGTGTCCTCCCCCTCCAGCGCCTTCAGCGCCGAGCCGATCACGATCGGGGTCTTGTCCCCCGGAAAGTCGTACTTCGACAAAAGCTCCCGCACCTCCACTTCCACCAGCTCGAGCAGCTCCTTGTCGTCCACCATGTCCGCCTTGTTCAGGTAGACCACGATGTAGGGCACCCCCACCTGGCGCGCCAGCAGAATGTGCTCGCGCGTCTGCGGCATCGGGCCGTCGGCCGCCGACACCACCAGGATCGCCCCGTCCATCTGCGCCGCCCCGGTGATCATGTTCTTGATGTAGTCCGCGTGGCCCGGGCAGTCGACGTGCGCGTAGTGACGGTTCGCCGTCTCGTACTCGACGTGCGCCGTGTTGATCGTGATCCCCCGCGCCTTCTCCTCCGGCGCGTTGTCGATCTGGTCGTAGGCCTTCGCCTCGCCACCGAACTTCTTCGACAGCACCGAGGTGATCGCCGCCGTCAGCGTCGTCTTGCCGTGATCCACGTGCCCGATCGTCCCCACGTTCACGTGCGGCTTCGTGCGCTCGAACTTACCCTTGGCCATGATTTACGAATCCTTGAGTTCGACAGTTACGCTTTTTTCGAGATGACCGCCTCGGCGACGTTCTTCGGCGCCTCGGTGTAGTGCTTGAACTCCATCGTGTACGTCGCGCGGCCCTGCGATAGCGAGCGCATGGTCGTCGAGTAGCCGAACATCTCGGCCAGCGGCACCTCGGCGTCGATGACCTGGGCGTTGCCGCGCTGGTTCATGCCGTTGACCTTGCCGCGGCGGCTGTTCAGGTCGCCGATGACGTCGCCCATGTACTGGTCGGGCGTGACGACCTCGACGCTCATCATCGGCTCGAGCAGGTAGAGCCCGGCCTTCTTCGCCGCCTCCTGGAAGGCGAGCGAGCCGGCGATCTCGAAGGCCGCCGCCGACGAGTCGACGTCGTGGTACGAGCCGTCGTAGAGCGACACGGCCACGTCGATGACGGGGTAGCCCGCGAGCACGCCGCGGTTCATCGCGTCGCGGATGCCCTTCTCGACCGCGGGGATGAACTCTTTCGGGATGACGCCGCCGACCACGTCGTTCGAGAAGACGAAGCCCGTGCCCGGCTCGCCCGGGCCCACCTTGATGAGCACGTGGCCGTACTGGCCGCGGCCGCCGGTCTGCTTGGCGTACTTGTACTCGGTGTCCACTTTGCGCGCGATCGACTCGCGGTAGGCGACCTCGGGCTTGCCGACGTTGCAGTCGACCTTGAACTCGCGCCGCAGGCGGTCGACGATGATCTCGAGGTGCAGCTCGCCCATGCCGGCGATGATGGTCTGGCCGGTCTCCTCGTTCGTGTACGTGCGGAACGACGGGTCTTCGGCCGAGAGCTTGCCGAGCGAGGTGCCGAGCTTGTCGATGTCGGCCTTGGTCTTCGGCTCGATCGAGATCTCCATCACGGGCGTCGGGAAGACCATGCGCTCGAGCACGATCGGCTTGTTCTCGTCGCAGAGCGTGTCGCCGGTGCGCGTGTCTTTCAGGCCGACCGCGGCGTAGATGTTGCCGGCGTCGGCCTCGCTCAGCTCTTCGCGCTTGTTGGCGTGCATGCGCAAGATGCGGCCCATGCGCTCGCGCTTGATGCGCGTCGAGTTCATGACCATCGTGCCCGAGCTGATCGTGCCCGAGTAGACCCGGAAGAACGTCAGGTTGCCGTGCGGGTCGTTGATGAGCTTGAAGGCGTAGGCCGAGAAGGGCGCCTTGTCGTCGGCCGGGCGCTCTTCTTCCTTCTCGTTGTCGGGGTTGATGCCCCGCACGGGGGGGATGTCGAGCGGCGACGGCAGGTAGTTGATGACCGCGTCGAGCAGCATCTGCACGCCCTTGTTCTTGAACGCCGAGCCGCAGAGCACGGGGAAGAACTTGAAGCTCGTGCAGCCCTTGCGCAGCGCCCGCACGAGCTCTTGCTCGGTCACGTCGTCGGCCTTGCCGTCGAGGAACTTCGCCATGATGTCGTCGTCGACGTCGGCGCACGCCTCGACCATCGCCTCGCGCGCCTCTTGCGCCTGGTCGACCAAATCGGCGGGGATGTCGACCCAGTCGTACTTCTGGCCGCGCGACTCTTCGTCGAAGATCGCCGCCTTCATCTTGATGAGGTCGACGATGCCCTTGTGCTGGTCTTCTTGCCCGACGGGGATCTGGATCGGCACCGGCACGACGCCGAGCCGCTCGCGCAGGCTGCGCACGTTCATGTCGAAGTCGGCGCCGAGCTTGTCCATCTTGTTGACGAACACGATGCGCGGCACCTTGAACTTGTCGGCCTGGCGCCAGACCGTCTCGGTCTGGGGCTCGACGCCGTTGCCGCCGTCGAGCACCGCGACCGCGCCGTCGAGCACGCGCAGGCTGCGCTCGACCTCGATCGTGAAGTCGACGTGGCCGGGGGTGTCGATGATGTTGATGCGGTGCGAGACGCCCTGGTTCGGGCCCGCGGTGGGCTTCCAGAAGCAGTTGGTGGCGGCGGACGTGATGGTGATGCCGCGCTCCTGCTCCTGGACCATGTAGTCCATCGTCGCGGCGCCCTCGTGCACCTCGCCGATTTTGTAGTTGATGCCCGTGTAGTAAAGAACGCGCTCGGTCGTCGTGGTCTTGCCCGCGTCGATGTGGGCCATGATCCCGATGTTGCGGGTGCGCTCGAGGGGGTATTCGCGGGTCACGATGGGCTCCTGGGGCTTGGTACTGTCGTCGGGGCGCCGCGGGGTTCGGGGCCCCGCGGCGTTCGCTGCACGTTCGTTGGGTCGCTAGATAGACGAACCCCCTCCCGGCCCGTCGCCCGCCCCCCGTCGGGGCGGACCGCTTAGTTGCCGGGAGGGGGTCGGGGGGGGCGCCTGGGAAGGGGGCCCCGGCGTCACGCGCGCGGGGCCGCGCCTTCGCGCGGGGGGGGCCTCACCCGATCCTTATGTCGTCTGCGTCATGCGCGGTCGCCGCACTCCTTCACGTACGCTTCGCTTCGGCTCGCTCGCGCCGGGGGGCCGGGCGGCTCACCAGCGGTAGTGGGCGAAGGCCTTGTTGGCCTCGGCCATCTTGTGCGTGTCTTCGCGCTTCTTGACCGCGTTGCCGCGGCCCTGCGCCGCGTCGACCAGCTCGGCGGCGAGCCGCTCGCGCATCGTCTTCTCGCCGCGGGTGCGCGCGTTGAGCGCCAGCCAGCGCATGGCGAGCGAGACGCGCCGCTCGGGGCGCACCTCGACCGGCACCTGGTAGGTCGCGCCGCCGACGCGCCGCGACTTGACCTCGAGCTTCGGCTTGGTGTTGTCGAGCGCCTTGCGGAAGACCTCGAGCGGCTCTTCTTTGAAGCGGTCGCGGATGATGTCGAAGGCCCCGTACAGAATGCCCTCTGCGGTGGCCTTCTTGCCGCCGATCATCACGACGTTCATGAACTTCGAGACGAGCTTGTCTTTGAACTTGGGGTCGGGCGTGATGCGCCGCTTGGGGACTTCGCGTCGACGGGGCATGGCTACTCTCGGTCGGACTTACTCGGGAGGGGTGGGCGGGGGGCGAGGCTCGGCGGCTAACTTCGCCGTCTTCGGGCGCTTGACGCCGTACTTCGAGCGCGAGCGGTTGCGGTTCGCCTTGTTCGTCGACGAGGGCCCGATGGCCCCCGAAGCGTCGAGCGTGCCGCGGACGACGTGGTAGCGGACGCCGGGCAGATCTTTGACGCGGCCGCCGCGGATGAGCACCGACGAGTGCTCTTGCAGGTTGTGGCCCTCGCCCGGAATGTAGCTCGTCACCTCCATGCCGTTCGTCAGGCGCACGCGGCAAACCTTGCGCAGCGCCGAGTTCGGCTTCTTCGGCGTGGTGGTGTACACGCGCACGCAAACGCCGCGCTTCTGCGGGCAGGCCTTGAGGGCCGGCGAGGCCGTCTTGGTGTTGACCGCCTTGCGGCTGAGGCGGATGAGCTGGTTGATCGTCGGCATCGTTCGCTCTTGGCCGCGGCAGGACGCACCCCGCCGCCTTTTTAGGGAACGCGGACTCTACTCAGGTGCCCTTGGCTGTCAAGGCCCTTTCCGGGGGCCTGGGCGGGCTTTGGGGCCGTTTGGCATGGGGGTTGACGCACGGTCGCCCCCGCGGCGGGCGGGGCCCCAGGGGCTCACGATAGGGAACGAGGCGCCCGCTCACTCGTCTTCGTCGTCGAGGTCGCGCTCGCCTTGGGGTGGGTCGACGAGCTTGGCCATCTTCGATGCGCCTCGGAAGACGTAGTCGGCATACGCGTAGGGCGGCTCGGACCAGACCAAGAAGTCGCTCAGGAGCACGCCGCGAGGGGCGCCTTCGAGGAGCTCGAGGGCGCCGAGCTCGGGCCCTTCTTGCTCGACGGGGGCGGAGACGTCGACCTCTTCGGAGGCCTCGAGCATCGCGTTGAGGGCGCCCGCGTGGCGCTCGGGGTCGAGATCGACGACGGGGAGGAGTGTCCAAGAAAGCTCGATGAGCTCGGGGTGCTCGGGGTCTTCAGGGTCGCCTTCAAAGGGGGCACGAGTGGGCAGCTCAAGGCCTAGCTCGGCAAGGTGCGAGCGAAGGGCAGCTCGGGCCAGACGCGACGCGTCAGAGCCGGACCAGAAGATGGTCAAAGCCTCGATAATCTCGTCGAGGGTCGCCGGGCGCCAGAGCCTGGGGTCGCGTGACGAAAGGTCGAACTCGGGGTCGGAGCGCTTCAGGGCCTCGAGCTCGAGGGCGCGGGGGCGAAAGGTGGGGTACTCGGCCAGTGTCTGATCGAGCAGACGGTGCAGGCGGTGATCGGTCTCGCGAACGTACCGATGTTTCGCGAGGGCACCGAGGAGAGCCGCAACCTCTGGAACCGTACGACACGCGAAGGACCAAGCCCACATCATGGCAGGCGCTCTCTACACCCGGGGGCGGCGAAGACAAGTGTTCCGGAATGATGCGAGGGCGGGAGCCTTTTTCGCTTGTCTTCGCACCGCCGACGGGTGTTCCGTAGGGCGCGCCGACTCCCGGGGGGCGGGCGAATTGATGCAACCGGCCCTCCCCTCCGTCTGACCGAACGGACCACCATGCGAACCCACCTCTCTTGGGCCCTCTCAGGCGTACTTCTCGGGGCGGTCATGACCGTCGCGTGCGCCCGCGAGAGGCAACAGGTCAACCAGCCCCCGGCGTACAATTACCCGCCGCAGCAGGGGTATCCGCCGCAGCAGGGGTATCCGCCGCCGCAGGGGTATCCGCCGCCGCAGCAGGGCTACCCGCCGCAGCAGGGCTACCCGCCGGCGCAGCCGCCCCCGGCGACGACGGCGACGGCGACCGGCACGGGCATTTTTGGCCTGCCCATCCCCTCGGGGTTGCCCTTCCCCATTCCGTCGGGGCTGCCGGGGTTCCCCGCGCCCGCGCCGACGCAGGCCCCGCGCTGAGCGCGGCTTTCTAGCCTGGCCGGGGGGGCCGACCGGGGGGTCGGGCCGGGGCTCGGAGGGCGCCGAGGGGTCGGCGGCGGGCCCACGCGGGGCGGGCCGTGTCAGGGTGTGGTAGAGTAACCATTGGGCCGCCCGGTCCGGGGGGCGGGGCCGCGCGGTGGCGGGGCTTCGCCACGGGCGACCTGTGGTCACACTTCCCTTGGCGAGGCGCGGGTGGCACAGCAAGTGGCGAAGACCGTGCTCGTGGTCGACGACGACGACGGGGTGCGTGAGTCGGTGGCCGAGCTGCTCGAGCTCGAAGGCTTCGAGGTGCGCACGGCGCGCAACGGGCGCGAGGCGCTCGAGTTCTTGGGGTCGAACCCGACGCCCGACCTCATCGTGCTCGATCTGATGATGCCGATCATGAGCGGCCGCGAGTTCCGTGACGAGCAGCTGCGCGACGGGCGGCTCGCGGGCATTCCGGTCGTGGTGGTGACGGCGTCGGGCGGCGGGCGGGCCGACGCCCAGGCGATGCAGGCGGCGGCGTACTTCGTGAAGCCGGTCAACTTCGACCGCTTCCTTGAGACGTTGCGGGCGGTCGTGCAGCACGCTCCGTGAGCGTCCCCGTGGGGGCGGCGGCCGCGCGCTAACCCCCGGGGCTCGCTCAAGGGACGAGCTCGCGTCCGGGGCGCGGTCGAGCGGGGCAGCGTTGAGTGGGGCGGGGCAAGGTGCCTCTCGGGGGCGTCGGCCCGGCGTTCGGTGCGGGGGCGCTCGGCAGGCGGGGCGCGGCGGCTCGACGCGGCGGCGCGCGGCGGGCGGAGCGGGGCGCGGCGGGCGGAGCGGGGTGCGGCGGCTCGACGCGGCGGGGCGGCATGGGCCTTGCGGGGCGTCCTCGGGGGTGGCGCCGGAGGGCGTCGCCCTGGCTGTACCCCCGAACGAGAGGTGAATCATGTCACTCGACCGAAGGGGCCCTTCGTCCCTAGACCGAGCGGGCAGTGGGCCGACGCGAGCTTCCGATGACGCGCTTTCGCTCGCCGAGCGCTTGCTCGAAGCCGCCGAGGTGTTCGCGAGCGAGGGCGACTATTCGGCCGCCTGCACCCAGGCGCGTTGCGCCGTCGAAGGCCTCGAGGCGCTCGCGGGGCTGAGGCCCGTCGCCGACGAGGCCTTGCTCTCGCTGCTCGAGCGGGCAAGTCTCGAGCTCAGCCTCTACGAAGCGCAGTGGGCGCAGTGGCAGCAGAAGGCCGACGAGCGCAACGAGACGTTCACGGCCCAAGAGCGGCTCGCGCTCGAGCGGGACAAGACGCCGATCGGCTTCGCGCTCGAGCGCCCTGCCGGCGACGCGCGACACGCCCTCCGGCGCCCGTGACGGGCGCCGGGCCGTTCCGCACGGCGGCGGCGCACTCGACTCGAGCCAATGACCGTAGCGTTCGCCGTCGACGCCGACCAGCCCCGTCACCCCGTGCGTCAGCTCGACCTCGGGGGCCGGGGCCACGTCTTCGAACGAAGGCCTGGCCGTCTCAGGGGGCGCGGCGCCGTGCCGCCCCCTCGCACTGTGCCTTCAACTCGTCGAGCCCGGCGACGCGCTCGTCGAGGCCCGACGCCGACGCCGCCGGCGGGGGGATTTCGCTGCGCTTGAGCGCGTAAAGGTAGGCCAACTCGAGCGCCAGCAAGTCTAGCTCGACCGAGAGGGGTACCCTCTCGCCGCACGCGCGCCGGACCCGCTTGGCCGTGGTCCTCAGCGTGCGGGCCTCGTCCGGTCGGAGGCCCGCCTCGTCGGCGATGAAGTCAAGGAAGGCCCGCTCGACGAAGGACTCGACCCCGTCGAGGTAGACCATCCAGGCGGCCGCGCCGAAGGCGAGGCGGCGCTCGAGAGGCGAGAGCTCGTCGAGGGGCGGGGGCAGCAGGTGCCCCTCGTCGAGGGGCAACCCTTCGGGCAGCGGCACCCGCCCCGCCAGCCCCAGCCGGCCGGCCGCGGCATCGAGCGCCGTCACCTCGCGTGGCTCGAGCGGGCCGTCGACGCGCGCGGCGTACGCGAGCAGCTCGAGCACGAGGGCGCGCGCCTGCTGCGGGAGGCGGAACATGGGGTCGTCGGGGCGTCCCATCAGACGGCCTCCTTCCGCTCGGCCGCGCCCGCGGCCCTTCGCTCGACGCGCCCGCGCTCGACGCGCCCGCGTTCGACGCGCCCGCGCGCGCGGACGGCGAAGCGCTCGCGCGCGCGGACGGCGAAGCGGCCGGGCGCGAAGTGCGGGCGGCGCCAAGCGTCCGGGAGGTCGAAGCCGCGCAGACAGACCGGCAGGTGCATGGCAGTCGCCCTCCGTGGGCGGGCCCGCGCCGCCGCCGGGCGGCGCGCGCGTAGGCTCGCGACGAGCATGGCGGCGGCGCGGCGCTCGGGCCACCAGATAAAGGGCCAATGAAGTTCGGAAAAATCGAACTCACATCGGCCCGTGTTGGGCGGCCGGGCTCGGCGCCTGGTTCGGCTCGAGTCGGCTCATTCCGGCGAGACGGGGGCCCGGGCTCAATTCATCGGCAGAACCGATGAAGATAGAGATTTTATCGTTTTGACTGCCGTCGATCGCCCCCTTAGCTTCGATCGAGAGACGGCCCCATGCGGCCGCCCGACCGCCCCCCGCCCGAGGAGCCCCCCGTGCACGCCACCGACTGTCTATCGCCCGCCGCCCGCGCCCTGACCCTCGAGGTGCTCGCGCTCGCTTCGTGGGCCGACGGGCGCGTGAGCCCCGCCGAGCTGTCGGCCGCGCGCGGGGCGGCGATCGCGCTCGCGCTGCTCGGCCCCCTCGACGGGGCGTGCGGCGCGCTCGTCGCCCGGCCGCGCGCGCTGGCCGAGCTCGACTTCGGGGCGCTGACGACGCGCGAGCGCCAGCTCGTGCTCGCGGCCGCGGCGTGGATGACGCTCGTCGACGCGAAGCGCACGCCCGCTGAAGGCGAGTGGCTCGACGAGCTGGCGCGCCGGGCCGAGCTCGACGACGAGACGGCCGAGCTCCTGTTCGACGTCGCGTACTGGGTGCGGCTGGTGCGCCCGCGAGGGGCCACCTGGGCGCACGAGTTCGACCGGCTCATCCGCGTGACCGACGGCGCCCTCGGCCCGGCGCGCCCGCCGGCGGCGCTGCGCCCGGCAGGCTAGGCCGGCCCGACCCCCGGGCCGAGCGCGGGCTACTCGCCGCCCCGCGACGCCACGCAGCGGCGACGCAGGCCGGCGCGGGCGATGAGCCCGAGCATGACGAGCAGGTGCCGGGGCCGCAGGCCGGAGCGCTCGCCGGCGTAGACGGGGCGCACGCTCACCTCGCCGATGCGCCCGCCGGCGAGGGCGACGAGCGAGAGCAGATCGTTGGGGTAGCCGTAGCGGGGGTAGAGGCGCTCGAGGGGCAGGCGGTCGATGAGCTCGCCGGCGAGGGCGGTGTAGCCGCACTGGCTGTCGCCGAGGCCGGGCACGCCGACGGCGCGGGCGGTGAGGCGGCCGAGCAGGGCGGTGCCGGCGCGGCGCCAGGGGGGCATGTCGCCGGCGCGCGGGTGGCGCAGGCGGTTGCCCTTGACGTACTCGTAGCGGCCGCGGGCGACGGGGTCGACGAGGGCGGGCAGGTCGTCGGGGTGCATCTGGCCGTCGCCGGCCATGACGGCGACGACGTCGGCGCCGAGGCGGCGGGCCTCGCGGTAGCCGGTGGCGAGGGCGGCGCCGACGCCGCGGTTCGCGGCGTGGCGGACGACGACGAGCCGCGCGTCGCCGGCGCCGCGGGCCCGCTCGCCGGTGCCGTCGTCGCTGCCGTCGTCGACGACGAGCACGCGGTCGACCCAGGCGGGCACGCGCCGCACGGTCTCGGCGATGCGCTCGGCCTCGCGGTAGGCGGGCACGACGACGGCGACGCGCCGGCCGTGGTACATGGGGGCGCTCGCTTAGTGCCGCCCCGGCCGGTGCGCAAGCCGGCCCTTCGCCCCGACGCCCCCATGCCCTCCCGCCGCGCGTACGTCATCAGCCTCGGGCTCTTGCTGCTCGTGGGCGCGCCGGCCGCGTACACGCGCTGGCTCGGCCGCTCGTTCCCCCCCGACACGACGGTCGAGGGGTCGTACTTGCGCGTGGTGCTGGCGGTCGACAACGACCGGCTCGAAGACGCGTTCGCGTACCTCGAGACCGAGGCGCAGTGGGCGTGCCACACGACGCTCGACTACCACAAGAAGATCCTCGATCTGGTCGGCTCGTCGTACCCCGAGCCCGAGCGCGCGGCGGCGCGCGGGCGCTACCCCGAGGCGGCGGCGGCGCGCGACGCGCCCGAGCTCTTCGCCAGGCTCGCGCGCTCGCGCGGCTGGGAGGCGCGGCTGCGGCGCGACCTGTCGGGCATCGCGCGCGTCGAAGCGCAGGGCGAGCGGGCGACGCTCGAGACGGCGCGGGGCACGCGCTACGCGTTCCGGCGGCGCGACAACGGCATCTGGGGGCTGACCATGTTCACCGGCGAGCTCCGGCTCGAGGCCGAGCGGGCGGCGCGCGACGCGGCGCTCGTCGAGCGGGCGGCCGCCGACTACCGGGCGGCGGCGCCCGCCCCGGCGCCTTCGGGGCCCGCGCGGCGGCCGGGGCCTTGAGCGTCGGCGCTCGCGGCCGGGTCGGGGCCTTGCGCGTCGACGCCCGCGGCCGGGGGGCCTTGCGCGGGGCCCGGCGATGCGGCCGGGGCCTCGAGCGGGCCCGGCGACGCGGCGGGGGCCTTGCGCGGGGCCCGGCCGGCGGGGGCCTCAAGGGGGCGTCCGGCGGCGCGGTCGAGGCCGCCCTACGGCGCGCCCGTGCGGCGCGCTCGTGCTAAGCGAGCCGGCGATGGCCAATTCCGCCGCTCGCCGCGTCCTCGCCTCCGCCACGGCCGGTCCGGCGGCCCCCACGAGGCCCCGGGCGTGGCGGCGAGGGGGGCCCGTCGCGTGCGCCTGCGCGGGCGCCGCGCTCTTGGTCGCGCCGGAGGCGGGGGCGGTGCGGCCCTTCATCACCGACGACGCGCGCGTCGTGGGCGATCGGGCGGCGCAGTTCGAGACGTGGCTACGCGCCGACCGGCGGGCTCTGCAGCATTGGGTCGCCGCCGGCGTCGGCCCCGTCGGGCCGCTCGAGGCGACGTTGGGCGGGGTGTACGGGCGCGAAGACGGCCGCCTCGCTTACGCGCTGCCGCTGCTTCAGCTCAAGGCCCTCGCGCTCGAGACCAGGCCCGGGGCCGGCTGGCCCGGCGTCGCCTTCGCCGTCGGCGGCTTCGGCCCCTCGGGGCCGGGCTCGCGCGGGCACCTGCGCCCCGCCAACTTCGACCGCTTCGGCTACGTCGCCCTCACCCAGTCGGTCTTGCCCGGCGGCGACGACCTCTTGTTGCACCAGAACGTCGGGCTCTTCGTCGCGAAGCGAAGCGAGGGGCGAGACCCGGTGATTACGTGGGGCGTGGGCACGCAGGCGAGGCTTTGGGGGGGGCTGCACTTCGTTGGTGAGATCTTCTCGGGCGACCCTTACGCCGCGGCCTCGGGCGCGGCGGTGCAGGCGGGCGTGCGCTACTTCGTCTCGTCGGTCGTACAGGTCGACAGCACGGTCGGCCGCGGCATCTGGGGCGAGCCCGCGCTGCCGCTCTGGGGCACCCTGGGGCTTCGCATCGCGAGCGCGCCCGGGCTCTGGTGAGCCCGCGCGGCTCAGGGCTCGCTCGGCGCCCGCCCGCGGAGGTCGGCGTAGCAGCGGCCCGGCGGCCGGCCCCGCCCGACGGGCAGGCCGGCGCGCGCCCAGCCCGGCTCGACGACGGCGCCGAAGGCGTCGCGGACGCCGTCGAAGCCGGCGCGCTGGTCGACGACGTCGTAGCCGGCGCGGGCGAGCAGGTCGGCGGCGCGGCGCGAGCGGCCGCCGGACTTGCAGCCGACCACCAGGCGCGCCGCCTTCGGGAAGGCGGCCTCGACCACGCGCAGAAAGTCGCCGTTGTCGACGAGGCCGCCGGCGGCGAGGTGCGCGAGCGGCACGTTGTAGGCGCCCTCGGGGTGGGCGTCGGCGAACTCGGGCTCGCTGCGGACGTCGAGGTAGAGGTAGCCCTCGCGCGCGACGAGATCGTGCGCGTCGCGGGGCGAGATGCGTCGGGGCGCCGGCATGGGGGCATCGGCCTACCGCAGCCCCCGGCCGCGCGCCAGCGCGGGCCCCGCCGCCCGAGCGCTCGCCCCGAACGCCGCCCGCCGCTTCCGGGGGCGACGCCGGGCGCGCGTTCCCACGCCGCCGCGCGCCGCCCGGGGCGTCAGCCGCGCCGCACGCGCCGGCGCTCTTCGACCATGTGGTGCTGGATGCGCTTCTGCGCCTCGACGCCGTCGACGAGCACGAAGGCGTCGAAGGCGCCGCCGCGGGCGGCGGCGGCGGCGAGGAAGCGGTCGGCGGCGCGCTCGGGCGCGAGCGCCTCGTCGTGGCGGCCGGGCAGCTCGACGACGGCGCTGCGCACGCAGAGGCCGAGCAGGGTGTCGAGGAGCTTGTCGGCCACCAGGTCGAAGGCGGCGTCGTCGAAGCCCTCGCGCCCGCCGAGCCCGAAGAGCAGCACCTTGTCGGCCTCGAGCCGGGGCCGCCCGGGCAAGAGCAAGACCTCGCCGCGGTCGCCGGTCAGGAAGCCCGACTCGATGAGCCCGTCGACGCGCCCGCCGAGCCGCCAGTTGACGAGGCCGGCGACCCCGCGCGGGGGCCGCTCGCCCGCGAAGAGGTTGCCGACGAGCACCTCGGTCGGGTGCCCGTCGAGCGGGCGCAGGTCGGGGTTGAGAAAGCGTAGCTCCACGGCGTTCGCGGCGCGCGCCCTCGGGCCCGGCGGGCCGGGCGGTTTATCGGTCTTTACGGCCGAGGTTGTCGGCGACCCGGTCGAGCACGCCGTTGACGAAGGGGCCCGACTCTTCGGTGCCGAAGCGCTTGGCCATCTCGACGGCCTCGTCGAGGATGACGGCGCGCGGCACGTCGTGCCGCTCGAGGAGCTCCCAGGCGCCGACGCGCAGCACGTTGCGGTCGACGCGCGTCATGCGCTCGAGCCGCCAGTGCAGGCTCGCCTCGCGCACGAGCCCGTCGACCCGCTCGAGCGCGGCCGTGACGCCGCGCACGCACGCCTCGGCGTACTCTTTCGACTCGGGCTGGCCCTCGAACGACTGCCAGAACCGGCGAATCACGGCCTCGGCCGGGTCGCCCGAGACCTCGAGGGCGAAGAGCATCTGCAGCGCCGCCTCGCGGCCGCTCGTGCGCGCGCCCACGGCCTAGAGCCCCTCGGCCGCGAGGGCCGCGAAGAGGTTGACCATCTCGATGGCGGCCGTCGCCGCCTCGAAGCCCTTGTTGCCGGCCTTGGTGCCGGCGCGCTCGACCGCCTGCTCGATCGAGTCGGTCGTCAGCACGGCGAAGACGACCGGCACGCCCGTCTCGAGCTGCACCCGCGCGAGCCCCGCGGCCGCCTGCCCGGCGACGTAGTCGAAGTGCGGCGTCGAGCCCCGGATGACGGCGCCGAGGGCGACGACCGCACTCATGTTGGGCGCGCGCGCGAGGCGCCCGGCGGCGGCGGGTAGCTCCCAGGCGCCGGGCACGAGCGCCTCGACGATCTGCCCGGGCGAGGCGCCGTGGCGCACCAGCGCGTCGCGCGCGCCCTCGAGCAGGTGCGAGACGACGGCGAAGTTGAAGCGGGCGGCGACGAGGGCGAAGCGGGCGCCCTCGGGGACGACGAGCGAGCCTTCGAAGCGGCGGGGCGTGGGCGACTCGGGCATGGTGGGGTGGCGTTCGGGCCCTCGGCGGGGCGGTTCGGCGGAGCGTTCGGGCCCTCGGCGGGGCGGTTCGGCGGAGCGTTCGGGCCCTCGGCGGGGCGGTTCGGCGGAGCGTTGGGTGCGGCGGGCGCGTTCGGTGCGGCGGGGCCGCTCAGGTCGGCACGGGCCCCGAGGCGGGCGGCGGCGGGGGCGCCTCGAGCGGCAGGCACTCGACGACCTCGAGGCCGAAGCCGGCGAGGCCGGCGATGCGGCGGGGGTTGTTGGTCATCAGCCGCAGCCTGCGCACGCCGAGGTTGGCGAGCACCTGGGCGCCGAGCCCGTAGCCGTGCAGGACGGCGCCGGGCCCGTCGGCGGCCGTGGCGCCGGGGCGCGCGGCCTCGATCGCCCCGAGCTCGTCGGCGAGCGAGAGCTTGGGCGGGAAGTACACGATGACGCCCGAGCCCTGCCGCTCGATGCGCTCGATCGACTCGCGCAGGTTGCGCCCCCCCTCGCGGTCGTGCGAGGCAAAGAGGTCGCCGATCGTGCCGCCGGCGTGCATGCGCACGAGCGCCGGCTCGGTCGGCAAGAGCTCGCCCTTGACGAAGGCGACGACCTGGTGCCGGTCGAGCTCGTTCTCGTAGACGACCGCGCGCCAGCGCGTGCCCGTCTGGTCGAAGCGCAGCGTGGTCTCGCGCACGCGCCGCACCAGCCGGTCCATGCGCAGGCGGTACTGGATGAGGTCGGCGATGCTGACGATCGGCAGGCCGTGCTCGCGCCCGAAGCGCTGCAGGTCCGGCAGGCGCGCCATCGTGCCGTCGTCGTTCATGATCTCGCAGATGACGCCCGCCGGGGTGACGCCCGCGAGGCGCGCGAGGTCGACCGAGCCCTCGGTCTGCCCCGCGCGCACGAGCACCCCCCCGCTGCGCGCCCGCAGCGGAAAGACGTGCCCCGGGGTGACGAGGTCTTCGGCCCGCGCGTCGGGCCGGACCGCGACCCGGATGGTGTGCGCCCGGTCGGCCGAGCTGATGCCCGTCGTCACGCCCTCGCGCGCCTCGATGCTCACGGTGAAGGCGGTGCCGAGCGGCGGGCCCGCCCGCCCCACGGCCTGCATCATCGGCAGCTCGAGCTGGGCCACTTGCTCTTCGGTCAGCGTCAAACAGATGAGCCCCCGCCCGTAGCGGGCCATGAAGTTGATGGCGTCGGCCGTCACGAACTCGGCCGCCATGCAGAGGTCGCCCTCGTTCTCGCGGTCTTCGTCGTCGACCAGGATGATCATGCGGCCGGCCCGGATGGCCGCGATCGCCTCGTCGACCTGGGCGAACGTCTCTTGCGGGTCGGGGGTGGGGGTCATGCGCGTCTCAGGCGCCACCGGTAGTGCCCTTCGGGCGGGCTGGCAACGGGGCGTGCCCCCCGCGTGCGGTCCGGCGTATACTGGGCCCGCCCCGCGATGCCTACCCCCCCCCCCTCCTTCGGCCGCCGCGGCGGCCTCGCCCTTACCCTCGCCTCGGCCTCGGCCGCCTGCGGCGCCAGCTACCAGAGCGTGTACGAAAACGAAGTGCACTTCGAGCACTGCTACGCCGTCGACGTCAGCCCCAACATGACGCAAGGGGCGAAGCTGCAGTGCTGGGCCGACTGGACAAAGCGCTTCAGCCAGGGCCAGCCCCGCGACCGCGTCGAGTACGCCCTCGCCCGCCAGCGCGCCCTGCTCTCGGGCAGCGACGACCCCGCCCCCCGCATGACCATCGGGGCGCAACCCATGGCCGTCGGGCCGCAGCCCTCGGCCGCCCCCCCCCCGGTCGCCGCCAGCCCCGTCGCCGCCAGCCCCCTGCCCCGAACCCCCTACGAGGGCCCGCCCGCCACCATGGCCCTCGCCCCGACCGCCCCGCCGAGCGCGGCCGCCCCGCCCCCCCCACGCGGCGACCGCAACCTCTCGCCCACGCAGCTCTGCGCCCGCGACTGCGGCGAGGCCTTCACCTCGTGCGCCACCGCCTGCCAGCGCAGCAATTGCTACAACCGCTGCGGCGAGCTCGCGAAAAAGTGCATCGCCGAGTGCCTTTAGCCGCCCTGAGCCCCCGCCGGGCCCAGCCCGCCAGACCGCCCGGCACGCCCCGAGGGCGCCGGCCCCCGTGTTCGAGCCTCGACGCCCGCCCGGAACGGCCCTACGCGCGCCCCATGGCCCACGTGCGCCTCGCCTTCAGTCCCGATTCTGATGACATCTTCATGTTCTGGCCCTTGCTGCACAAGCAGGTCTCCTGGGGCGAGCACACCTTCGAGCACGTCCGGGCCGACACCCAGGCCTTGAACGAGCTGGCCGAGCGCGAGGGCGCTGACGTGGTCGCCGTCAGCATCGCGACCTACCCTCGCATCCGCGACCGCTACCTGCTCTTGCCCCACGGGGGCTCGGTCGGACGGGGCTACGGCCCGGCCCTCGTCGCCAAGACGGCGCTCGCTCTCGGCGAGCTCGCGGGGCGCAAGGTGGGGGTGCCGGGGCTGGGGACGACGGCGTACCTGGTCTTGCGCGCGGTCGCGCCGTCCTTCGAGCCGGTCGTGCTGCCGATTTCGCCCTACCGCCGCGTCTTCGACGCGCTCGACGCGGGCGAGGTCGAGGCGGCGCTGGTCATTCACGAGGGGCGCCTGCACGTCGCCGACCGGGGGCTCTACGAGATCGCCGACCTCGGGCGGGCGTGGGCCGAGCACACGGGGGGGCTGCCCTTGCCGCTCGGGGGCAACGCGATCCGGCGCGGGCTCGGCGCCGAGGTCGTCGCCGACGTGTCGGCGCGGCTCAAGGCGAGCGTGGCCTGGGCGCTCGAGCACCGCGGGCAGCTCATCGACGAGCTGCTCTCGGCCGAGACGCGGGGCGACGTCGCGCTCGATCGCGCGCGGCTCGATCGCTACCTCGCGATGTACGCGAACGGCGACACGCTCGGCTACCCGCCCGACGCGCGCGAGGCCTGCCAGCGGCTGGTCGACGAGGGGGCGCGGCTCGGAGTGTTCCCCGCGGGCGGGGCCATCGAATGGGCGCCCTGAGGGCCGAGTTCGCGCCGCCCTGGTGGCTGCGCAACGCCCACGTCCAGACCCTCGGCGCGGCCGTGCCGCCCCTGCCGCGCGCGGCGCCCGTGCGCCCCGACGAGGGCACCGTCGCGCTCGCCTCGGGCGAGGCGCTCTTGCGGACGGCGTGGTGGCAGCCCGAGCCGCGCCCCGCCCTGCTGCTCGTGCACGGCCTCGGGGGCTCGTCGCAGAGCGCGTACATTCGGCACGGGCTCTGGCACGCCTACCGGGCGGGCTACCACGCGGCGGCCGTCACGCTGCGCGGCTCGGGCCCGGGCGGCCCCCTGGCCCGCTCGCTCTACCACGCGGGCCTGACCGAAGATCTCGAGGCGACGCTCGCCTGGCTCGCCTCGCAGCCGAGGGTGCGGGGCGTGGGCCTGATCGGCTTCTCGCTCGGGGGGCAGGTCTCGCTGCGCCTGGTCTCGGCCCCCGCCCCGGCCCCGCCCCCGGTCGCGGGGCTCGTCACGGTCTCGACCCCCTTCGACCTCGAGGCCGCGGCGACGCACATCGACCACTGGCGCCAGGCCCCGTACCGCTTTTACATGCTACGCGCGCTGGTCGCGAACGCGCTCGCCCTCGCGGCCCGCGCGCCCGAGCGCGTGCCCGCCTCGCCCGCCCGGCTGCGGGCGCTGCGCACCATTCGCGCGTACGATGACGAGGTCATCGCGCCCATGCATGGCTTCGGCGGGGCGCGCGCCTACTACGACGCGGTCGCGTGCGGGCCCTGGCTCGACCGGGTGCGGGTGCCGACGCTCTGCCTCTACGCTGCCGACGACCCCATGGTGCCCGCCTCGACGCTGCGGCCCTTCGTCAAGCACGCGTCCGAGCTCGTGACGTTTCGCGAGACCGCCCAGGGCGGCCACGTCGGCTTCAGCCACGGGCCCGGCCAGGCGCCCTGGGCGGTCGCGAGGGCGCTCGAGTTTCTGCGGGCGCGGCTCCCGCCCGTTTGATCCAGGCAGGGGCTGCGCCCCGCCCGCTCGGCGGGGCCCTCGGGCTCGCCTTCGGCGCAGACATCCGGGCCCCACCCTCCGCGCGCCTCCGGTCAGCCGGGCCGTTTTCAGCGGTTTCGGGGCCCGGGCGGGGTCGTTTTTGGCGTCGTCGGGGCCCGGGCGGGGTCGTTTTGGCGTTTTTGGGCCCAGGGCGGGGTCGTTTTCGGCGTTTTCCGGCCCAGGGCGGGGTCGTTTTTGGCGTTTTCGAGCCCAGGGCGGAGGGGTTCGTTTTTTTTTGGCAACTGGGTCGGGGGTTGGGCCGAGAGGGAAAACAGAAGGCTCAAACCAAAGGAGAAGCCTCATGGACCCCATCTCTCGTAGCCCCCGCACCGATGTTCACGTGGAAGCAAGCGCCCCCCGGCCGACCCCCCGTTCGGGGGCCAATTTTCGCGAGTTGCTCGCGCGTTCGGCCTCGACCCTGGTTCAAGGGGCGCAGACGGCCATGACGCAGATGCCCGGCGGCGCGGTGCTCGCGGCCGCGGTGCGCGGCGCGAGCGGCCCCGTGCCCGGCGGCGCCCCCGCCCGGGGCGGCCTGCCGCTCGCCTCGCCTGCCCTCGCCGCCCCGCCGCCCCAGGGCGGGGCCCCGGCGCCGGGGGTGCCTTCGGCCCCCGGCAACCCGCTCACCCCGCCGGCCCCCGCGGCGCCCGCGGGCGCGCAAGGCGGAGACACGACGAACGCGCCCGCCGAAGGCCCGGGGGCGGCGGGCGCGTCGCCCGAGGGCGCCGGCGGATCGGTCGAGACCATGCTTCAGAGCAGCGCCGAAATGAACCTCTACTACCTGCAACTCCAGGAGGCGATGTCGGCCGAAAACCGCGTGTATAGTGCCCAGTCGAACGTGCTCAAGGCCCGCCACGACACGGTCAAAAACGCCATCGGCAACATTCGCTAGCCTTCGTCGCCCCTCCCCCCCATTCTTTTTCGTCCCCAGAAGAGGCTCCCGTTATGAGCATCGATCGCATTGGCAAGGGCCCCGGCGGCGTCCAGGGCCCTCAGGGCGGCGGGCCGGCCGGCCCCGTCGGCGGCAAGCGGGCCTTCGAGGTCGGGTCGTCCGAGGCGACCGAGCGCGCCTCGGCGCTCGGCCCGGCCGAGCGGGTGCGCTCGGGCGAGCTGAGCCTCGAGGGCTACCTCGATTTGCGCGTCGACGAGGCGACGCGCCACCTCGAGGGCAAGCTCGGCGTCTCTGACTTGAGCGAAATTCGCTCGGCCTTGAAAGACCAGCTGCGCAGCGACCCGGCGCTGCGCGAGTTGGTCAAGGCGGCGACGGGCAGCGCCCCGGCGCAGGAGGGCGACGAGGGGTGAGGGGGGGGCTGTCCCGCCGGGCCGCGCTCTTTGGACTCGTCGGGGCGGGCTGCCAGCGCAAATCGGCGCCGGCGGGCGCCGCGGGCGGAGAGGCGACGCCGGCCGCGGCGCCCCCGCCCGAGGCGTCGGCGCGGGCCGAGGGCGCGCCGTCGTCGCCCCCGGCCGCGTCGGGGGCGGCGGCGTCGCCGGGCGTGCTCGACTGGTCGTTCCCGGGGGCGGCGGCCGCGGGGGGGGCCGAGCGCGCGGTCGTGGTGCTGCCGGCGCGGGCGCCGGGCGGCGAGGCGCGTCGCTACCCGGTGCTCGTGGCGCTGCACGGGCGGGGCGAGGCGGTGCGGGGGGCCGAGGCGGGCGCGTACGGGTGGGTCCGCGACTATTCGTTGCTGTCGCACGTCGCGGCGCTGGGGCGGGGGGCGTTGCGGCGCGAAGACTTCAAGTCGTTCGTTTTGCCCGAGCGGCTCGCGGCGTTCAACGAGTCGCTGCGGGCGCGCCCCTACGAGGGGCTCGTCATCGTCTGCCCGCACACGCCCGACGTGCTGCAGCGGCCCTGGCAGCTCGAGGCGGCGGCGCCGTTCGCGCGCTGGGTGGTCGAGGCGCTCTTGCCGCGGGTGCTCGCCGAGTGCCCGGCCGACGCGGGCGCGGTGGGCGTCGACGGCGTGAGCCTCGGGGGGCGGGTGGCGCTCTTGACGGGGCTCGGGGCGCCGTCGGTCTTCCGCAGCGTGGGCACGCTGCAGCCGGCGTTTCAGGCGTCCGAGGCCGAGGCCGTGGCGGGGCGGGCGCGGGCGTACCTCGCGGCGCGGCCCGAGGGGCGGGTGCGGCTCCTGACGAGCGACGGCGACCCCTTTCGCGGGGCCGTGGGGGCGCTGCACGAGGCCTTCCGCGCGGCCGGCGTGCGGCACGAGCACCGGGTGGTGGTGGGCCCGCACAACTACGACTTCAACCAGGGGCCGGGCGGGCTCGAGATGCTGGCCTGGCACGAGCGGGTGCTGCGGGGGCTCGAGCCGCCCTAAATTAGGGCGGGTTGCCGGCCGACGCGCGAGGCGGGGCGGGGCCGCGCCCGCCGCGGACATAGCCTGGCGCGGGGGCCGGCCGAAGCCCCTTCTAGCGTTGCGACGCGCGTGCTACCGCACGCCGACTGGTCCGCGGGGCTTTTCGCGCGGGGGAGGTCACGCTGTCGTCGCCGGTCCATCCTTCGTTGTCGCCCCTGGGGCAGAGCAGCGACTCGTACCGCAAGGCGGGCGCGCTCGGCGCGAGGCTCGCGGCGCTGCACCGCCGGGGCCTGCCCTTGCCGGCGACCTGGGTGCTCGACGCCGACCCCTGCCGCGACTTCATCGAGGCGCAACTGCCGGCGGGGCACGATCCGGCGACGCTCTTGCGGCTGTCGCGGGGGCGCGAGCGGCTTTCGCGGGCGGCGCGGGCGCGCGAGCTGTTGGCCGCGGGCGAGGCCGACGGCGCGCTGCGCGCGGCGTTCGAGGGGCTCTTCCGGGCGCTCTCGCCCGAGGCGCCGGGGGGCCTGGTGCTGCGCCACAGCGCGACGACCGAAGACGAGACGGTGGCGTCGATGGCGCAGCTCGGCGGGCAGGCGCGCGCGCTCGGCTCGCCCGAGGCGCTCGCGCGGGCGGCGTTCGAGGCCTGGTCGCTGCTCTACCTGCCCGCGTCGCTCTCGTACCTGGCCGAGCGCGGCGCGCGCGACGTGGCGATGGCGCTGGTCGTGCAGCCGCTGGTCGAGGCGCGGGTGAGCGGTACGCTCTTCACGCGGCCGCCCGACGCGCCCGACCTCGGCGCGGGCGGCAGCTGGGTGGTGCAGGCGCACTGGGGGCTCGGCGCCTGCTCGTACGACGCGGGCCGGCCGGTCGACACCTTGCGCATCACGCGGACGGGGCAGGTGCTCTCGGCGCTCGCGGCGCCCAAGCCCACGCGCCTCGGGGCGGGCGACTGCGAGGTGCGCGAAGACGAGGTGCCGGAGGGCGACGTGCGCCGGCTCTGCCTCGAGCCGGCCGACTGCGAGCAGATCGCCGAGGTCGGCGCGCGGGTCGAGGCGGCCTTCGGCCCGGGCGGGGGCTGGGCGATCGACTTCGCGCTCGCGGGCGGGGGCGTGCTGGTGACGGGGGCGAGGCCGATGCTCGGGCGGGGCTACCCGGCGGGGGGCGCCGAGTTCACGGTCTGGTCGCGGGCCTTCTCGGGCGAGACGCCGGGCGGGGTGCTCTCGCCGCTGACGCAGAGCCTGCTCTTGCCCTTCTCCGAGCGGGGGCTGCGCCAGGGGCTGGCGAGCCTGGGCGGCACGGTGGCGAAGGGCGAGGCGCTCGTGCGCTTCGTGCACGGGCGGCTCTACGCGAACATGTCGGCGCTGGTCGAGGCGGTGGGCTCGGTGCCGGGGCTCGACGCGGGGGGCCTCGCCGAGTGGAGCGGCCTGGCGGGCCGGCAGGCGCTCGGGCGGCGGCTGCGCCGGCCGAAGGCGGGCTGGTCGGTGGCGCGGGTGCCGCTGACGGCGGCGCGCCTGCTCGCCGAGCAGACGCGGCTCGGGCTCGAGGTCGAGCGCTTCGAGCACGCCTTCGCCGAGGCCGAGCGGGGGCTCGACGAGCTCGACCTCGCCATCTTGCCCGACGACGCGCTCGCGCCCACCTTGCGCGAGGCGCGCGCGCTGCTCGGGCGCACGGGGGCGCTGCACCTCGGGGCCTCGACGGGGGCGTACGCGAGCCACCTGGCGCTGCGCACGGTGCTCTCGCGGCGCTTCCCGGTGACGGGCGAGCGGCACGCGCACGCGGTGACGGCGGGGCTGCCGGGGCTGCCCTCGGTGCAGCCGCTCGTCGCCCTCGCCCGCCTCGCCGAGGTGGCGCGGGCCGACGCGGCCGCGGCCGAGCGGCTGCGCTCGGGCGGCGCCGAGCACCCGGCCGACCTGCCCGACGGGCCCTTCCGGCGGGCCTTCGCGCGCTTCCTCGACGAGCACGGCGACCGGGCGACGGGCGAGGCCGAGCTCTGCGAGCCGCGCTGGCGCGAGCGGCCCGAGCCGCTGCTCGCGGTGCTCTCGGCGGCGCTCGAGGGCCCGGTGCGCGACCCGGCGCAGGCCGTCGGGCTCGTGCGAAGGCGCGCCGAGGCCGACCTCGCCAAGCTCGGCGAGCGGCTGTCGATCGTCGAGGCCGAGGTGTGCAAGGTGCTGCTCGACCGGACGCGCAAGTTTCTCTTCTTGCGCGAGCGGCTCCGGGCCGCACTCTCGAAGGCCTTCGCCCTCGTGCGCCGCGTCGGGCTCGAGGTCGACCGCCGCCTGCGCCGCTTCGCGCCGAGCCTCGACGAGGGCGCCGCCTTCTACTGCACCGACGAAGAGCTGCTCGAGGCGCTCGGCACCGGCCACCCCGACCTCGAGCACCTCGTGCGCCTGCGCCGCTACGAGCGCCGCCGGCTCGGCCGCAGCGACCCGCCCCTCAGCTTCGTCGGCACGCCCTCGACCTACCGCCCCTCGCCGCCCTCGTCGGGCGTCTTGCGCGGCCTGCCGGCGAGCGGGGGCGCCGTCGAGGGCCCGGTCTGCGTGCTCGCCTCGGCCTCGCTCGAGGGCGCGCGCGTGCCGCCCGGGGCCATCGTCGTCGCCCCGGCCTTCGACCTCGGGCTCACGCCACTGCTCTTGGTCGCCGGCGGGCTCGTGCTCGAGGGCGGGGGCCTGCTCTCGTCGTCGCTCCTGGTCGCGCGCGAGCTCGGCGTGCCCGCCGCCGTCGACGTCGAGGGGGCGACGCTGGCGATCCGGCCCGGCGAGCGGGTGCGCCTCGACGGCGACACGGGCACGGTCGAGGTGGTCGCCGGGCCATGAGCCGCGAGAAGCGCTGGGTGGTCGGGCCCGGCGGGGGCGAGAGCGCGGCCGAGGTCGTCCGGCGGCTCGGCGAAGAGCCCGCGGCGGCCGTCGCCGAGGGGCGGGTGTTCGTCGGGCGGCGCCGCGTGCTCGATCCCGGCGAGCGGCTCGCGTCGGGCGACGTCCTGTGCGTCTACGGGCGGCGCGGGGGCGCGGCGGCGGGCGGCGTCGAGCTGCTCGGCGACGACGAGGGCGTCGTCGCCGCGCTCAAGCCGGCCGAGCTCTCGACCATCGCCGACCACCACGGCCGGGCGGCCGCGCTGCACGATCGGCTCGCCCGCGCGCTCGGCGTGCCCGCCAAGGCCCTGCACCCGACCTCGCGCCTCGACGTGGGCGTCAGCGGCGTCGTGCTCTTCGCGCGCGACGACGAGGCGCGCCGGCGCCTCGCCCGGGCGCGCGACGAGGGCGCCTACCGCCGGCGCTACGTCGCCCTCGCCTCGGGCGCGCTCGCCGCCGACCGCGCCCTCTGGGACGCCCCCATCGGCCGCGGCCCCGACCCGCGCCGCCGCTACGCCCGGGGCAACGACGCGGCGGGCGCGTCGACCGAGGCGCTCGCGCTCGGGCGGGCGGGCGAGCGGGCGACGCTGCTCGGCCTCGTGCCGCGCACGGGCCGCACGCACCAGCTCCGCGTGCACGCCGCCGACGCCGGCCACCCGCTCTTCGGCGACGCGCTCTACGGGGGCCCGCGCCGCCTCGTGAAGGCGAGCGGCGAGGTGCTCGAGCTCGGGCGCGTGGCGCTGCACGCGCTCTCGGTCACCGTGCCCGGGCGGGGCGGCGAGCCGCGCCGCTACGTCGCGCCGCTGCCGGCCGAGTTCGGCGCCTGGTGGGCGGCGCTCGGCGGCGATGGGGCCGCGGTCGAGCGGCTGCGCGAGGGGGGCGAGGCCGACTGGTGAGCGGGGCGGCCCCGTGGCAAAGAGCGGGGCGCGTGCAGCCCCCCTCGCCCTCCCCTTCGCCGCGGCGCCGGCCCCTGCCCTGGGCGCTCGCCGCGCTCCTGGCCGGCCCCCTGGCGGCGGCCCAGAGCGCGCCCCGCTCGGCCCCCACGGCCCCTGCGCCCGGGCCGGGCTCGGCCGCGTCGAGCGTCGCGCCGGGGCCGCGCGCCGCCGCGCCGAGCGTCGCGCCGGGGCCGCGCGCCGCCGCGTCGGGGGCCTCGTCCCGGCCGCCCGCGCGCTTCGGCGCCGACCCGCCCCCGTCGATGACCCGACGCAAGTGGGTCTACGACGTGCGGCTCTCGCGGGGGCGGCTCTCGGCCGCGGCGCCGACGGGCGTCGATCGGGGGCGCCCGCTCGCCACGCCACGCTACACCGGGCGCTTCGCCATCGAGCTCTTCGTCGGCAGCGTCCTGCTCGACCGCGTCCGCTTCAACCTGCCGCTCGTCGACTCCGGCGCCTGGGCGGGCGACGAGGCGGGCGCGGCCCTCGGGCAGAAGCTGAGCACGCACAAGCTCGTCGAAGTGCCCGACCTCGACCGGGCGACCCGGGCCGAGCTGGTCGACGGGGCGACGGGGCAGCGCCAGCGGCTCGTCTGGCCGCCGGTCGATGGGCCGCCGCCCCCCCCGCCCGCGCCCTCGGCCTCGGCGGCCGGCCGACCCGGGCGCTGAGCCGCTCGGCCGGCTCGGCGGCCGGCCGACCGGGGCGCTGAGCCGCTCGCCGGGCTCGCCCGGCCGCGCCCCCAAGACCTGGGCCGGCCGAGCGCGGGAGCCTAACCGCGCGTCAGGGCCGGCCCGAAAGGCGGATCGAACCGGGCCCCAAAAGCGCGTAAACTTCGCCCAGGGCCCGGGCCCCGCCGGCTGGCTGCCCTCCGGGGTAGCGTTCGTAACGCCCGGTTGCTATGCTACATCGCAGCACCTTTCAGCAGTGGCGTAGGTTTTTCGCCTCAAAGCACGGGTGTGCAATGCGACTCCTTGGGCTTTGTTTCTTGGCCACGTCTCTGGCGATGGCACTCGGTAGCTGCGCGAAGGGCGAGGTCTACCCCGACGACGATTGCACGCCGAACGACCGCAAGGCCTGCTCGTGCGACGACGGGGCCAAGGGCTGGCAGCTCTGCCTGAAGAGCCGCAAGTACGAGCCCTGCGCGTGCTCGAGCAACAACCTGAACGAGGGCCCGCCCGCGCCCTCGTGCGGCAACGGCCGCGTCGAGCCGGGCGAGACCTGCGACGATCGCAACCAGGCCAACAACGACGGCTGCACGGCGCTCTGCCAGCGGGGCAGCGGGGCCGAGGGCCGCGACGGCTGCGAGGGCCTGCGCCCCTTGCCGCTCGGGCCGGGCGAGGCGCTCGAGGGGCGGCAGGCGCTCGCCGAGACGCTCGGCGGCGGGCGCGGCAGCTGCGGGGGCGAGGGCGAGGGGGCCGAGCTGGCCTACGCCTTCGTCCCGCGGGTGGCGGGCACGCTCGAGCTCTCGCTCCGGCCCGAAGACTCGTCGCTCGACGTCGCGCTGTACGTGCGGCGGGGGGCCTGCTCCGACGAGTCGTCCGAGCCCGAGGGCGGCTGTCGCAACGAGGGCGGCAGGGGCGACGAAGAGGCGCTCAGCCTGCCGGTCGAGGCCGACACGGCCTACTTCGTCTTCGCCGACGCGCCCGGCCCGGGCGAGGTGACGCTCTTCGTGCGCCTCGTCGAGGGCGGGGCCGGGGGCTGCGCGGGCGAGGGCGTCGAGTGCGCGACCGGGTTCGGCGGCGGCTGCGAGGCGGGGCGGCTGACCTGTTTTGAAAACAAGTACCTCGTCTGCCGCCCGGTCGACGAGAGCTGCAACTGAGGGGGGGGCGGGGCGCGTGGGCCGGCGGGTGCGGGCGGCGGCCCTGGTGGCCTTCGCGGCGGCCCTCGCGCCGGGCCCGGCGGGCGCCTTCTGCCGCTCGGTCGCGTGCCCGGCCGACGCGTTCAAGAAGCGCGACCGAGACGGCGAGCTCGTCGGCTGCTTCGACCCCGGGACGGGCTGCCCGGCCAACTACCCGCGCACCTTCTGGCGGACGAGCTGCGTCGGGTTCAGCTTCCAGCGCGACTTCAGCAACATCTACGACCGCGACCTCTTGCGCGACGCGGTGCGCCGCTCGTTCCAGACCTGGTCCGAGGCGCCCTGCCCCGCGGGCGGCTTCGCGAGCGTCTCGTTCGTCGAGCTGGCGCGCGCCTCGTGCGCGCGCGTCGAGTTCAACGAGGAGGGGCCCAACGCCAACGTCGTCATCTTCCGCGACGAGGGCTTCGAGTACGACCCGGCGACGTGCAACTCGCCCGACCGCATCTGCAACACGCTCGCGCGCACCGTCACCACGTACGACCTGAAGACGGGCGAGCTGATGGGCGCCGACATCGAGATCAACACGTCGTACAACGTGTTCGGCTTCGCCGGCGAGCCCGACCTCTTCGACCTCGAGGCGGTCGTCACGCACGAGGTCGGCCACTTCTTGGGCCTCGCGCACACGCAGGGCGACGAGCACCCGGACGCGACCATGTACGCCGAGATCGCCGCCGGCCAGACCGCGCAGCGCTACCTCGCGCAAGACGATCTCGAGGCGGTCTGCGCGGTCTACCCGCCCGGGCCGGCGCGCGAGCGCTGCGACCCCGAGCCCTGGGGCGGCTTCGCGAGCGCGTGCGGCGACGCGCCCTCGGGCTGCGCGGCGGGGCCGCCGGGGGGGGCCCGGGGCGGCGCGGCCTGGCTGGCGCTCGGGCTGGCGGCGGCGTGGGCCGCCCGCCCGGCCCGGGCGCGCCCTCGCGGCGGGGGGGCGGGCCGCGGGGCCCGGGGGGCCGGGGCGTGAGGCGGCGGGCGCTCGCGGGGCTTTGGCTCGCGGCGCTGCTCGCGGCGGGGGCCGGCTCCTGCGTCGACGAGGCCGAGCCCGCCCGCGCCGACTGCACCCCCTTCGAGCGCCGCTTCTGCCGCTGCGCCGACGGCGTGACGCAGGGCTCGCAAGCCTGCGCCCGCGACGGCCGCTCGTACACCGAGTGCGGGCCCTGCGCCGACGACGACCCGAGCGAGCCGACCCCGACGGCCACGCCCGCCTGCGGCAACGGGCGGCTCGAGCGCGGCGAGCAGTGCGACGACGGCAACACCGACGACGGCGACCAGTGCCCGGCCGACTGCCGGCGCCGGGCCCCCACCTCGGGCGACGGCTGCGGGGGGTTCGAGGCCGCGCCGCTCTCGCCGGGCCAAGAGGTCGAGAGCCGGCAGAGCCTCGAGGGCGCGGCCGACGACGCCCGCGGCAGCTGCGGGGGCGAGGGCCCCGACGTCGTCTTCGCCTTCGCCCCGAAGGCGCCCGGCACGCTCGAGGTGACGATGACGCCCGACGGGCCCGCGCTCGACGCGGTGCTCTACGTGCGGCGCGGCGCCTGCGACGACGAGGGCGGCCAGCCCGCGGGCGGCTGCCGCGACGCCGCCGGCGGCGGCGAGGGCGAGGCGCTGAGCGTGACGGTCGAGGCGGGCGCGGTCTACTTCGTCGTCGCCGACGCGCAGCGCGAGGCCGGCGCGTTCACCCTGCGCGCGCGCCTCGGGCCGCTGCCGGGCGGCTGCCGCGACGAGGGCGACGCGTGCGCGACGGGCCTTTCGGGCGACTGCGCCCCGGGCACGCTGCGCTGCGAAGGCGGGGCGCTCGCCTGCGTGCCCGACCGCGCCTCCGAGCCGGAGGCGTGCGGCGACGGGCTCGACAACGACTGCGACGGCGAGGCCGAAGAGGGCTGCGCCTGCGCCCACGACAAGTGCGCCGCGGGCCCGCCGCTCGACGAGGCCTGCCGCGGCGAGGACGACCGGCCCGACGCGTGCGTCGCCGCGGTCTGCGCCGCCGACCCCTACTGCTGCGACGCGACCGGCGACCCGCCGGGGGGCTGGGACGCGCTCTGCGTCGCGGCGGTGCGCGAGGTCTGCGGCCTGCTCGTCTGCGGCGAGGCCGCGGGCGCGTGCGCGCACCCCGTCTGCGAAGCGGGCGACCCGCTCGACGGCGGCTGCGACGGCCCCGTCGGGTGCGTCGGCCGGGTCTGCCTCGCCGACCCCTTCTGCTGCGCGAACGCGTGGGACGCGCAGTGCGTCGACCGGGCCTCGAGCCTCTGCGCGACGGCGGGGGACGGCGCGTGCGGGGGCTGAGAGCCGCTAGCGACCGGGGGCCCGCCTTGCTAGAGTGCAACCGCCGCCTTTGTGGGAGAACCTAGCTTGCGTCGCTGGCTCGTGGCAGGTCTTTTGGCGCTCGGGCTCGCCGCCCCGGCCGGCCGGCCCGCGCACGCGTTCTGCCGCTCGGTGGTCTGCCCCCCCGGCTCGCCCAACCGCTGCCTGAACCCCGCGACCGGCTGCCCCGAGGGCACGCCGCTCGCTTGGCGCAGCCCCTGCGTCGGGTTCAGCTTCCAGCGCGACTTCAGCCGCCACTACCCCCACGCCGAGCTGCGCGCCGCGGTCGAGCGCGCCTTCTTCGCCTGGGTCGGGGTCGAGTGCCCGGGCGGCGGCCAGGCGAGCGTCACCTTCGCCGCGCTCGACGACGTCTCGTGCCGCCGCCAAGAGTTCAACGCCGCGGGGCCGAACGCGAACGCCGTCATCTTCCGCGACACCGACTTTCAATACACCGACGTCGACAACACGATCGCGAAGACCACGGTCACCTACGACATCACCACGGGCGAGATCAAAGACGCCGACATCGAGATCAACACGACGTACAACGAGTTCTCGCTCGACGACTCGCCCGAGCGCCTCTACGACCTGCAGGCCGTCATGGCCCACGAGGCCGGGCACTTCTTGGGCCTCGCGCACACCCAGGGCTTCGAGCACCCGGACGCCACCATGTTCGAGCGCTACGAGGTCGGCCAGACGCACCAGCGCGACCTGAGCCCCGACGACGTCGCCGCCCTCTGCGCCGCCTACCCGCCCGGCCGCACCGTCGAGCGCTGCGACCCCGCCCCCCGCGGCGGCCTCGCCGAGGCCTGCGGCTCCGACGAGAGCGCCAACGGCTGCTCGCTCGCCGCCCCGCCCCCCTCCGCCCCCGCCGGGGCGCCCTTGCTGACCGCCGCGGCCGCCGCGCTCGCCCTGCGCGCGCGCCGCGCCCGCCGCCCTTACCGCCACGCCGCCCCCCCGCGGCCGGAGCCCCGCTTATCCCCCCGATGCGACGCCCGCTTCTCGCCCTCTGCCTCGCCCCCCTGCTCGCCGCCCTCGCCGGCTCGTGCGCCGAGGGCGAGCCGCGCGTGGGCACCAGCTGCACCCCCAACCAACGCACCTTCTGCCGCTGCCCCGACGGCGAGGGCGGCACCCAGCTCTGCGCGGCCGACGGCCGCTCGTTCGGCGAGTGCGGCCCCTGCGCCGCCACGAGCCCCGGCGGCGACGACGACGACGACCTGCCCATCACCGGCGCCCGCCCCGTCTGCGGCAACCAGATCGTCGAGCCCGGCGAGCAGTGCGACGACGGCAACGACGACGACGGCGACGAGTGCTCGTCGCTCTGCCAGCGCGGCCGCCCCGGCGGCCCCGCGCCCGGCGAGGCCGCCGACGCCTGCGACGGCGCCGCGCCCGCCAGCCTCAACGTGGGCGTCGAGTTCCAGTCGCGCCAGGGCCTCGCCGCCGCCGGCGCCGACCTGCTCGGCAGCTGCGGCGGCGACGCCGCCGAGCTCGTCTTCGGCCTGACCCCCACCATCACCGGCCGCCTCGAGCTCTCGCTCCGGCCCGACGACCCCGCGCTCGACGTCGTGCTCTACGTGCGCCGCGGCGCCTGCACCGACCCCGCGTCCGAGCCCGCGGGCGGCTGCCAGAACGCCGCCGCCGCCGGCGGCGAAGAGGCGCTCAGCCTGCCGGTCGAGGCCGGCACGTCCTACTTCGTCTTCGCCGACGCCCAGGGCGCCCTCGCCGGCGCCGCCCCGTTCACGCTCACCGCCCGCGTCAACCCCACCGAGCCCTGCCAGGGCGAGGGCACCGCGTGCCTGACCGGCCTGCCCGGCGCCTGCGCCGACGGCACCCTCCGCTGCGTCGAGGGGCAGTTTCTCGTGTGTCGGTCCGAGCAGGGCTCGGCGCAAGAGGCCTGCGGCGACGGGGTCGACAACGACTGCGACGGCGACACCGACGAGGGCTGCCCCTGCGCCCACGACCGCTGCGCCACCGGCGGCCAGCTCGACCCGAGCTGCACCGTCGGCGGCGCCGCCGACCCCTGCATCCAGGCCATCTGCGCCGCCGACCCCTTCTGCTGCGACCCCGTCGCCGAGCCCGACGGCCTCTGGGACTTGGCCTGCGTCAACCAGGTCTACTTCGTCTGCGGCTCGCTCACCTGCGAGGCGCACGAAGGCGCCTGCGCGCACTCCGTCTGCGAAGAGGGCGCCCCGCTGCAGCCCGGCTGCGACGACGACATCGCCTGCGTCAGTAAGCTCTGCGCCGCCGACCCCTTCTGCTGCGGCGCCGGCGGCGGCATCTGGGACGAGTTCTGCGTCGCCAAGGTCACCGAGTTCTGCGGCATCGACGGCCAGGGCGAGGCCTGCTCGAACTGAGGGCGCGGCGGGGCCTCGGGTGCGCGCACACCGGGGCGACGTCGGGCCCGCGCCGCGGGCGGCTACGCCCCGGCCTTCGGGCGCCCGTTGCCTTGACGTCCTTTTCGGCCTCGCTCGAACCCTTCGACCGTTACCCCGAGGTCCTCAACGCTCGCGGGGCAACGGTCCGACCGTTACCCTGACCCCGCAACGGGCTTCAAGAACGCTCCGACCGTTCGCTCGGGGGCGGCAAATGTTGACAAAGTTAGCCTCAACCTCCCGCCGGAGCCCGTTCCAGACCCAAAAGGAACGGTCGGACCGTTCGATCGAGGTCATCCGCGCCCTCGATCGAACGGTCCGACCGTAGGCGAAGCTCGTCGAGGGGTCGGAACGGTCCAACCGTGGTCGACGCCCCCCCAGGGCGAGCGTGACGCGAGGCCCCGCGGCCCTCTCTTCGCCTCTGCCCCGGGGGAGGGGCCAGGGGTGAGCGCCCTCTCCGCCACTAATACCAGCTGTTCTTGTTCGGACCAGGAATCGGGCCGGGCGCGGCGGGCGGCCCCCGAGTGAACTCGGGGGCAGCGAACGCCCGCGGAAACGGCTCGCCAAGCCCCGCCCGGAGGCGGGGCTCCCGCGTCGCGAGCCGCTTCGCGCGCTCGCCCGCAAGACGA
>DASTPP010000352.1:0-6266 GCA_035762175.1 Polyangiaceae bacterium
CGCCCCCGACCGACCTGAACCCCCCGGCCCCCCGCCCCGGCCCGCCGGCGCGGGGGCCTCAGCCGTGTCATGGGCCGCGCGACCCTGCCTCACCTGCCCCCCAGGCCCGCGCGCGCCGCCCGGAGGCTCGCGCCGCTACCGCCGGGCGCGAGCCCGCCGCCCCCAGTGCACGACCCAGGCTGCCGCGCGCCCCGCCTCGCGCAAGAGCGGCGCCGGCTCGGCCGGCGGCCACGCGCTCGCCGCCGCCTCGAGCGCCGAGAGCGCCCGGGCGAGCGAGCGCGGCACCCCACCCCGCCGCCCCCAGAGGCGCCGCAGCCGCTCGCCCGAGCGCAGCACCCAGCCGTAAGGAAACCCATGGCGCCCCCAGGGCGCGCCGCCCGCGTGCCAGGCCCGCCCCTCGAGCAGCCAGTAGCCGTCGGACCCGCTCGCCGAGAGCGCGCCGCCGCACGCGGCGCAGAGGCCGGGGTCGAGGGGGGGCCAAGGGGGCATGAACACGGCCGCGCTCGAGCGATTTTTACTGTACGAGCGTTCAGTCGTCCAGACCCCTGAACGTCTGGTCCTCTCGACGCTTGAAAACGGCTCGCTACCCTGGACCGGTAGCCCCACCCACGCCCCCGAACGAGCCCGCCCCGCCATGACCACGGCCCGCCGAAGCGCAACGACGACGCGCAAAGCCCACGACCTGCCGCCCGCCGCCCCGCTGCAACGGCCCAAGCGCCTGACCGGCGGCCCGCGCATCACGCCCCGCAGCCCCTCCATCGTCGAGCGCAAGGACGGCCGGCACCTTCGGCGCATGACCGTGTACCTGCCCCCCGACATGCACAAGCGGCTCGCCCTCTTCTGCGTCGAGCAAGACCGAGACATGTCCGACGTCATCCGCGAGGCGCTCGCCCACCACCTCCCCCGCGCCCGCGCCTTAGCGTCCACCACGGCCGCGCCTGGGTGCCCGCGCCCCCACCCACGCACCCGCTTCCGAAGCGCCCACGCCCGCGGGGCGCGCCGCCTCGCCACCCCCGAGCCTCCCAAGCGCCCCCGCGCCCCGGCCGCGCGGCGATCGTAGGCACGCCCCGGCCGTGGTAGGCCTCTGCCATGGCAGCCCGGCGTCACGCCGCCCCGGCCTTCGACGAGGCCCTCGCCCTCGACGACGTTTACGACGAGCCGGCGTCCGACCCCTGGGACACCGGCGAGCGGACGCCCGAGGGCCCGCTACACGTCTGCCTCGCCTGCGGCGCCAGCCCGCCCGTCGGCTCCGGCTGCGAACACCCTACCATCGCGACGCTCGAGCGCGCGCCCGCCGATCTCGCGGCCGCCGCCCAACGCCTCGCGATTGCGTGGCGCGCCTATCGCGAGTGCGAGCGCGCCCTGAAGCGCCTCGTCGATCGCGAGCACGAGGCGGGGCGCGCCGAGCTCTCGTCGCCCCCACCGCGCCCCGCGCTCGCCAGGTTCGTGGCGCGCGAGGCGATCACCCCGCCCTGCCCGCGTTGCGGCTTTCCAGAGCCCCCCCCCGCCGCGAGCCGCCCGTCGCGACGCCAGCCAAACGCCGCCGCCGCGCAGACGCTCTTCTCCTTCGCCGCGCCGCCGCCCGAAGCTCAACCCCCCGGGCCCGAAGACGCGCCCGAAGCCCGAACGCCTGCGCTCGAGGCGACGACCCATCCCCGAACGCCCGCGCTCGAAGAGGAGGCCAAGGCCCGAACGCCCGCGCTCGAAGACGGAGCCGACGCCCGACCCGTCGTGCTCGAAGATGAGGCCAAGGTCCGAACGCCTGGGCTCGAAGACGAGGCCAAAGCCAGAACGCCTGGGCTCGAAGACGAGGTCAAAGCCCGAACGCCCGCGCTCGAAGACGAGGCCAAAGCCCGAACGCCCGCGCTCGAAGACGAGGTGAACGCTCGAGCGCCCACCTTCGAAGGCCGGACGAAAGCTCGAAAGCCGCCCCCCGAAGGCAAGATCGGAGGTCAACCGTCATTGTTCGAAGGCGAGGCCGAAGCTCAATCGCCTCCGCTCCGAACGATGACCGAACCTCAACGGCCCGTCACCGACGCGTCGGCAGAAGCGCAGCGATTGGTGGTCGGAGCCCCGGCCGAAACGCGACATTTGACGATCGAGGCCTCGCCCGAAGCGCAACCCATGGCACCAGAACCGGCGCCCGAAGCCCAACCGCTGCCCCTTGAGGACGCGTTCGAGAAGGCCTTGTCCGAAGCTTGGAGCGGCCGGCCTGCCAACGAGCGGCCCCTGAGCTCCGCTGCCATCGTTCGAAGTGCCTGGCCCGAGGCTTCGGCCGATGAGCCCACTCGCGAGCCCGCAGTCGCTCCTTCGACGCACTCCCGCCCCCGGCGCACGAAGCGTCGGGGGACGCGCGAGTAGGCCGGACGCCGAGGCGGCGGTCGAGCGCCTGCGCGCGAGGGCGCACGAAGCGTCGGGGGACGCGCGAGTAGGCCGGCGCCGCAAGACGAGCGTGGCCGCGGGCGACACGCGACTGCACCCGAAGCTTTCGGTCGGTGCGAGCAGAGCCGTTTGGGCCGAGGGAAGCTCGACCCGAACGTCGCGATCGTCCCGAGGTGCGTAGGCTGAGCTCGACCCGATCGAGAACCAGGGTAGGGTTGAAATGCTTGCGTGCCCTCTGGCGTACCGACCGCGGGCGGCCCCCGAGGCCGACGTTCGTGTCCCCCTTCGCCTCGAGGTGCGCCCTCCCCCTATTCATGGTCGCCTTGGGCTGGGCTCGCCAGGGCCGCGCCCAGATGCCAAGACCACCGTCGCCGAGCCCCCCTTACGGCGCTCCCTCACCCTGGCGACCGAGCCCCCCCATGCCCGGACGCGCCCCGTCGCAGCCGCAACCTTGGCCCGATGAGATGCCGGGGCCGGCCCGCAGCCCCGCCTCGATGGGGGCACCGAGCCCTCGCGACGGGCGATGGCCTGCCCCTCTCGCCGCGAGCGCTGCTCTGCAGCGAGGTGAAGCGAGCGCCGCGGAGGCAAGCGGGCTGGTCGCCACCGGCGGCCTGCGCGCCCTCCTGGGCTCGACCCCGGGCGCGCCTGCCGAGCCGGGCGCGGGCTTCGCGGCGGCTGCAAGCGGGCTGCGGACGGCCTCGGCCTCGACGCTCGCGTGGGGGGCGAGGGCCGGCCTCGGCCGCCGGGGGGGTGCCTGGGAGGCCGACGCCGAAGCGGGCGCGACCTTCGGCTTCCTCGCGCCGATCGCCGCTGGCGGCGGGCCCTTCGCCCGGCTCGGCGCGGCCGGCGGCGCCCTGCAAGGGGTGGCCGGGCGGGCTGCGTACCTGACCTGCCCTAGCGCCGAGATCGGATACCAATCTACCCGTAATGGGCTAGTGTGGCTCGACGCCGGCCTGCGCGCGGGTTCGATCTTGGCGGGCGGCGTCGACGCACGCGGCGCGCCGCCGACGGCGTTGCCGCTCGCCGCGGCGGCGGGGGCCTTCGCGACGCTGCTCGCGCCGGGGCCGGGCCTCGCGCTGGAGGCGCGCTTGCTGCACTGGGGCGCGCGGGCGCCGGTCACGCGGGCGCGTGCGGGCGCCTGCTTGGTCCGGCGAGCGTGGGGCCTCTGCCTCGACGTCGGCTACGATCGCATCGGGTCGGCTCGAGAGGCGCCGCCCGCCGAGGCGTTGGTGGGCGGCGTCAGCTTCGGGCTAGGCCTGCTGCGGGGGGGCGGTGCGGTGGGGCCCTGAGCCGCTCTCCCTCCGCAGAAGCCTGAGGCCTTCGGGCAGCAAAGGCAGGCGCGACGTCGCGTAACGGCAGGTGCGCCTTTTGATAAGGCAATTACCCCAACTCGAGCCCAGAGCGACGCTACATGGCCCTACGTGTATCTCGTTGCAAAACGCTCGAGTCATACATTTCGAGCAAGCCTAAGAATGCTGAGCACAACGCCCTCTTAGCGCTCAGGCGAAGCCGATTTTGGCTGCGACTGCCGGGTTATGTTCGCGGCTCTAAGGCCCTGCTGTAGCTATGTTTCGAATTGACCGCGAGCCCCGTTATGAGCGGCCGAATAAGGCAGTGGGCGCCGTTGCGCGCTCGGCGCGCACTCTGAGCTCGCCTCCCGATCAAACCCCAGGGCACCCGCCCGCTGAGCGCGCAACGGCGCCCGCCGCCTATAGCAGGCACTCGTTATGAATGTTAGCCCGTGGCCCGAGGAGGTGCTCAACGCCGGAGAAAATAGCCTCGCACGGCCGCCCTTCGTTCGTCGTGAGGCGACGGGGGCCTCCGATCGTAATCTTGTTACGAAGGGCCTCGAGAAGGCCACGAGGGCCGCAGTTGATGCCCTGGCTCTGGCGGCACGCAGGGGCTTGCTCGCGACGTTTTTGGTCGAGCCGGGGGGGGCGTGCGAGGCCTCGCCGACGGCCGCCATGAGGCGGCCTCACGAGCGCTCGCAGACAAGGCGGCCGGGCCGCGGGCGCCTAGCTCTTGGACGGATCTTCGCAGGCCTCGACGCCGCCGAGGGCGCAGGCGCGGCGCTGCCACTTTTGCGCCACGCGCATGTCGCGCCGCACGCCGATGCCCTCGCGGTACATCTTGCCGAGAATGCCGCAGCTGAGCGCGCCGCCGCCCTCGCAATCGTTGAGGCAGCGGTCGAGGGCGCCGAGCTCGCA
The DNA here is from genome assembly GCA_035762175.1 of Polyangiaceae bacterium. Taxonomy (GTDB): domain Bacteria; phylum Myxococcota_A; class Polyangia; order Polyangiales; family Polyangiaceae; genus DASTPP01. The sequence continues at coordinate 4,590 of DASTPP010000352.1, forward strand.
GGTCGGCTCGTCGAGAGCGGGCTCGGCCATCGCCGGCCGGCGGTGTTCGCACCCGACGCCCGGAACGAAGCGGGCCCGGCCGTTGCAAGACTCTTGGGGCAGCGCTTGGGCCAGGGTGCTGGTTTGCTGCGGCGCCGTCGCCTTGGCCAGAGACATAACGGCCTCTTGGCTCTTGAGCACGCTGCCATCGCAACCGCTCACGCTGAGCAGAAGGAGAGCAGGCACGGCAATGAGGGACGAGGTGCGCAGGAGGGGCATGGGCGTGTGTCCTTGGAAGGCCCTGTGGACCCTGGTGGCAGAACCTTTTAAGGAGGGCGTAACCCTTCGTCGAGGCCGATAAGCAACGACGCCCCCGCACGCAAGCGCGACCGTATCGATACCTAGATCGAAGCCGCGCGATTCGCAAGGCTCAAATTCGGTGCCCGCGCGCGGCGGGCTCGGGGCGCGCGTGTCTGCGGCGGGCCCACCCCGGCCCGCCCCTTGCTGGACGCACGCAACGCCCGCCCGAGCGGCGCTATTTCGTTGTTTCGTCGAAAAGATGATTCGACCGGCGCCGCCGCGCGCCGCTGCGCCAGCCGAGCGCGAAGGCCGCGACCGCGGCGGGCGCCGCCGCGAGCGCGAGCTTCGACGAGGTCGACATCGGGCGGCTGCGCTTCGAATAAGGGCAATCGATCGACGCCCCCTCGTCGGCCGCCGCCTGGGCGGCCGGCTGCGCCATCGCGCGCTCTTCGGCCGCCTTCTTCGAGTTGTAGTACGACGACGAGGGGCACGCCTGCGCCGCGCCCGCGCTCGCCAAACAAGCCGCCGTGATCGCCGGCAGCAGCCACGCCGCCTGAGCCCGCTTCTGCCCGTTGCTACGCCTCATGAGCCGAGAGCGTACCGTGCCCGCTGCGGGCGCGCTCGCACTTTCGACCCCGCCGCATGGGGGGATTGCTTCAGCCCGGGCGAGCGCTCTCGACCGAGAGCGGCCGTTCAGTAGGAGAACCGGCAACGCTCTCGAGCGGTGCCCAGGGACGGAATCGAACCGCCGACACGAGGATTTTCAGTCCTCTGCTCTACCAACTGAGCTACCTGGGCGCCGGGCCCGCTCGGGGCCCCGATGCAGGCCGAGCTTATGCCCCCTCGCCCGCCCCCCTGTCAACCGTCTCGACCGGGGGCCCCCGCGATCGGCCTCGGACAGGCCCCGTCAGGCCGGCTTCGGCCGCCCTCCACCCCCGCCCCAAGGCCGGGCTTCGCCCGCCGCCGGGCGGCCGCGCCACGGGGGCGGGCGCCCGAGGTCGACCCGACTGTCCGTCGTGTACAGGGCGGCCCCGCGCGCCCCGACGGCGGGCGCGCGCCGGCTCGAGCGGCGGCAGGCGGCGGGGGCGGGTGCTCGGCCTCGGCCGCGACGCGCGTTGCGTCCGCGGCGGCTTTGCCCAAAGCTCGGGGCGCGTTGATGGCCGCTTCACACGACGCTGACAAGGCCCCGCCGGGCGCGCGGCCCGACGCCGGCCCCGCGGCGGGCCCCCCGCCCGCGGACGAGTCCCCGCCCCCGGGCACCGTCGAGCGCTGGGCGTACGACTTCGTCACGAGCACCGATCTCGCGCACAAGCTCGCGCCGCCGCCGCCGCCCGAGGCCTGGCAGCCGCCGGGCGCGCCGGCGCGCCGGCTCGCCGCGCCGGGCCGCCCCGCGCGCCT
>DASTPP010000353.1:0-11168 GCA_035762175.1 Polyangiaceae bacterium
AGCGAAGCGGGTCGGTCCAGTCCGCGAGTGCGTCCATGCGGCGGGGCTAGCGCCAGGCCGCCGCCAGGGCTCGCACGAAGGTACCTGAGCTCGTGCTTGCCCCGCAGAAGTGACCAATGCCCAGGACTGAAGTCGGGGGCACCGAGTAACCCGAGCAAACGGCCGTCCAAGCCCTGCCGGAGGCAGGGCTCGCTCGCCGCGAGCCGCTTCGCGCGCTCGCCCGGGGGCCGGTGCCCGCGGGAGCCCGGCCCCAACGAGGGCTGGGCTTTGCGCGCCGGCCCGGCCCGATTCTTTGGGGCACGAGGGGGCGTCCGCTGCCCCGTACTTTAGTGCGGGGCGGCCCGCGCCGCGTCGGGCTCGGCGCCGAAGAGCTGGCGGGTGCGGGCGAGGGCGCGGACTTCGGCGCGGGCGCGGGGGTCGATGGCGAGCAGGGCGGCGAAGTAGACGACGAGGTGGGCGGCGACGGCGGCGACGAGCGAGGCGGGGCCGCGGACGTTGGGGGCGAGCAGGGCGCGGCCGAGGGCGGCGCTCAGGGCGCCGGCGGCGAAGCAGGACCAGAGGCGGGCGACGGGGTTGCCGGGGGGGCCCACGCGCCGGTAGACGTAGACGGTGAGGGGGTTGCCGAGCACGGTGTGCAGGCAGGCGCCGACGGCGAAGCCGAAGGGGGTGCGCTCGAGCAGGACGGCGAGGGGGGCGGCGAGCCAGTTGAAGGTTGTCCAGCCGGCCATCAGGCGCACGGTGACGCCGGGGCGGCCGAGCCCGTCGAAGGCGGCGGCGAAGACGGGCGAGAGGAAGCCCACGGTGTGCACGAGCGCGTAGAGCGTGAGCACGGGCAGGGCGGGCAGCCACTTTTCGCCGAAGACGACGCGGGTGAGGGGCGCGCCGAGGCCGACGAAGAGGCCGGAGAAGAAGAGGGTGACGATGCCGCAGAGGTGCACGGCGCGGCCGAGCGTGCGGGCGAAGGCGTCGGGGTCGTCGCGCAGGCGGCTGAGCAGGGGGAAGGCGACGCGGCAGACGATGCCGGTGAAGGTCAGGGGGAAGTAGGCGGTCTGCCGGGCCCAGTTGTGCAGGCCGACGGCGGCGGGGCCGAGCATGCCGCCGGCGACGACGGGGATGACCCACTCGTTGACCATCGAGAGCAGGTTCTTGGTCTGAAAGAGCAGGCCGAAGCGCACGAACGGGCGGACGAGGGCGACGTCGAGCGCGAGGGCGGGGCGGAAGGGGCGGAAGACGGCCATCAGGGCGTTGGCGACGAGGCCCTGGGCGAGCACGGCGTAGACGAGGGCGAAGGTGCCGAGGCCGCGGGCGGCGAGCGGCACGGCCGTCGCGTAGAAGGCGACGGTCATGGCGAAGTCGATGACGGCGAGGCGGCCGAAGCGCAGCTCGCGCTCGAGCATGAGCGAGGGCACGGCGCGGGCGGCGGTGAGCAAGAGCTGGAAGGCGAGCGCGCGCAGGAGCCACTCGGAGCCGGGGGTGAGCTTGGGCCAGACGCGGGGCAGGGCGGGGGCGGCGGCGGCGACGGCGGCGACGACGCCGAGGGCGAGGAGGATTTGCGTCCAGAAGATGCTCGAGAGCTCGCGGTGGGTGGCGACCGCCTTGCGCTGCACGAGCGCGGCCCCGAGGCCGACGTCGCCGACGGCGGCGAAGACGTTGAGGGCGAACTGGACGATGGCGAAGAGGCCGAAGTCGGCCGGATCGAGCAGGCGCGCGAGCCAGACGTTGCCCCCGAGGATGGCGATCTGCTGCGCGACGGTGCGGGCGACGAGGACGGCGACGGCGAGGGCGGCGCGGCGCTCGAGGGCGGCGCGGCCTTCGGAGGGCGGAGGCGGCGGGCCCTCGGAGGGCGGGGGTGGCGGGCCCTCGGAGGGCGGAGGCGGCGGGCCCTCCGAGGGTGGGGATGGAGGGCCCTCGGAGGGCGGAGGCGGCGGGCCCTCGGCCGGGGTCGGGGCGCCGCCGGCCGGGGGCGCGCCGGCGCCGGTGGGCGCGGGGGCGCCGGGGGGGGCGGGCACGCCGGGGCCGCTCAGGGCTCGGCCAGGCGGGCGAGCTTGCGGAAGGTGAGGGCGACGCGGTGGCGGGCCTGCGAGACGGCCCAGGCGACCGGGCCGTTCACCTCGTGGGGGCGGCGGCGGAAGAGGGTGCTGTGCTGGCCGGCGGCCTCGCGGGCGGGGCGGCCGTTCGAGTAGTAGTAGAGGGCGAGCGACTTGCGCGTGACCTCGGGGGGGCAGGCGAGCGGCTCGGGGTGGCCGTGGAAGGCGTCGTCGGTGGTGTTGAACACGACGCAGCGGTTGAAGAGGGGGGCGACCTTCTTGGCGCAGCGGGACATCGAACCGTCCCAGAGCTCGAGGTGGCCGTGCCACTCGTCGCGCCAGCCCTCGTTCAGGTAGATGAGGACGTTGATGCGGCGGTCGAGGCGGTAGATGGGGTGGTAGTTGAAGTCGGCGTGCACGCCGAGGCGGCCGCCGCGCTCGATCTGGTGCAGGCCCCCGCCCTCGTAGTGCGGGTCGGAGATGAGCCCGCCGATGCCCGTCAGCGCCTCGAGGAACTTGAGAAAGTCGAGGGCGTTCAGCTCGTGCAAGAGCGCGCGCGTCGCGGGGCCGAAGTGGCGGTCTTCGCGGCTCGCGAGCTTGCGCTCGCGGGCGTTGTCGTAGCGGTGCCAGTCGGCCCCGACCCCGGGGAACTCGGCGAGCGCGCGGCGGGCGACCTCGTCGGGCAGGAAGTCGTCGAAGACGGCGTGCGGGAAGGGGTCGGCTCGGCCGTAGGCGTCGCGCGACGACGCGGCGAGCTGCGCGTAGCGCGCGTCAGCGAAGATCGACATCGGGCGGCGGCCTTCTAGCAACGGGGGCGCGGCGCGGCAACGGAGCGGCCGGGCCCGGCGAGGGGCGGGGCGGGCCCGCGCCGCGCTCGCGCGAAAGGTGGGGGCCCGCCCGCGCCGCGCTCGCGCGAAAGGCGGGGGCCCGCCCGCGCCGCGCTCGCGCGAAAGGCGGGGGTCCGCGCCGCGCTCGCGCGAAAGGCGGGGCGGGGCGTGGGCGCGTCGAGGCCGGGCGGGAGGGCCCCGCTCGCGCTCGCGCGGCGCGCGGGGGCTCGCGGGCGCGAGATGGGGGGCGGTCGCGGGCCCGATGCGCTAGGGTGGACGCCTCCTGCGGACGCCCGCGGTCGGGCTTTGACAACAGGTTAGGCCGGTTCTGAATGACTCTTACGCTCCGTTGGCTCGCCGCCCTCGCCCTGGGGGCGGCCTCGTCGTCGGCCCTGGCCGCGCCCGCCCCCCCCACGAACCCGCCGAGCGCGACGCGGCCGCCGCCGCGCGCGGTCGAAGCGGGCGCGGCGACCCAGCGCGGCCGCCCCGCCGCCTCGCGTTGGACGGCGGCGACGCCCGACGCGATGGTCGACCTTTGGGCGCCGCGCGCGCGGGGCGAGGGCCCCGAGGCGATGGCGGCGCTCGCGCTGTTCGACACCCTGGCCGACCGCGCGTCGGGCGGGCGGGTGCTCGAGCTCTTGCGGGGCATCGGGCAGGGCAAGGGGCTGGTGGCCGAGCAGGCGCGGTGGCTGGCGGCGGCCTACGACCCGGCGCCGGCGGTGGCGCCGGCGGGCCTGGTGCCGGCGCTCGCCGTGCTCGGGCCCTTTCAGGACACGAGCGGGCGGCTGAACGAGCCCGACATCGCCGAGGGCGACCCCGCGGCCTGGGCCGACCGGAGCGCGAGCTACGCCTGGGGCGTCTACGACGTGCGCTGGCGCGACGCGCTGCCGGCGACGGTGAGCGCGCGGGGGCTGCCGCTCGACCTGTACGTCTGGCCCCGGTCCGAGACGTGCACGTACGTCGCCTCGCGCGTGACGCTCGCCGCGGCGGGCCCGATCGTCGTGCACGCGGCCTCGACGGGGGCGCTGCGCCTCGTCTGGGACGGGCAGACGATCGCCAAGAGCGAAGAGCTGCACGAGTCGGCCATCTTCGACCGGCTCTCGGCCCGGGTCGAGGCGACGGCGGGCGATCACCTCTTGGCGGCCAAGGTCTGCAGCGGCGCGCCCGAGGACGACGGGCGGGTGCGGCTGCGCCTGGCGACGCCCGACGGCGCGCCGGCGTCGTTCGCGGCCTCGAATGACCTCGGGCCGCTGCGCGGCAAGGCCTTCGCGAAGGCGAACTTCAAGGCGGTGAAGACGGCGGCCGAGCGCGCGCTCGCGGTGGGGCCGACGTCGTCGCCCGAGCTGACGCTCTGGGCGGCGATCGTGCGCACGCAGGGCGGGCTCGACGACCTGCGCACGCCGCGGGCGCCGGGGCTGCTCGACGCGGTCGCGCGGCACGGGGGCACCGACGCCGACCGGCTGGCGATGGTGGGCTGGGTGGCGCCCTTCGGGGCGCTGCGCTCGGGCTGGCTGAACAGCGCGCGCGACCGCGCGGCGGCCGCGCGCGACGACGAGACGGCCGACTTCGCGACGCGGCGCCTGGCCATCGCGCGGCTCGAGTCGGGCTGGAGCGACTGGGCCTTGGCGGCGCTCGCGTCCGAGCCCTTCGCCCGCGCGAAGGACCTCGAGGCCGAGGCGCTGCGGGCGCGGGCGCGGTCCGAGCTCGGCGGCGAGCCGGGCCGGCGCGCCGAGCTCGCCAAGCTCGCGGGGGCGGCGCGGGCGGCGGGGGCGAAGGCGAGCACCTCGTCGTGGGAGGTCATCGCGGCGATGGCGCGCGACCTCGACCCGCCGCTCGAGGTCGCCGCGCGCGACGAGCTGGCGCGGCGCTCGCCGGGCCGCTACGACGCGGCGCGGGTGCGGGCGGCGCGGGCGTCGGGGGGCGAGGCGGTGGCGCGCGCGGCGGCCGAGGCCTGGCGCACGGGGGGCCTCGCGGACGGGGGCGAGATCGCCGACGTCGCGCGCCAGCTCGAGCTGGCCGGCCGGCGCCCGGAGGCGCTCGCGTTCTTGCGGCAGGGGGCGCCGCTCGCGCCGAACCGCGCCGCGGTGCTGGGCGCGCTGGCCGAGGCGCTCTTCGTCTCGCCGGCCCCGGCCGACCGCGCGCTCGGGGGCCCGGTGCTCGCGCGGGCGCGGGCGCTCGACCCGGGCGACGCGAAGAAGCGGGCCGAGGCCGAGCTGCGGCTCGGCGGCAAGGGCGAGGGCGAGGGCAAGGCGCGCGCGGTGGGCGACGAGCGCTGGATGGTGGCGCCCGAGACCTTCCTCGCGCGGGCGAAGGCCCAGCCGGCGAAGAAGGGCGAGGTGGCCGACCGGCAGCTGCACTGGGTGCGCGCCGTGACGCTGCACGACGACCGGCGCGTCTCGCAGCTGATTCACTACTCGCGCGAGATCGTCATCGCGCCGCGCACGCAAGAAGAGCTCTACGAGCAGCTGCCGGTCGAGGGCGACGAGTCCGAGCTCTTGCGCGCGCGGGTGCACCGGGCGGGCGGCGAGGTGGCCTTCGCCGAGGAGCAGAAGAGCGAGCGGGGGCGGCCGCTGGTGCGCTGGCCCGACCTCAAGCCGGGCGACGTGGTCGAGATCGCGTTGCGCTCGTGGACGGTGGGGCCCATCGGGCGGCGCGGCGACATGCCCTTCTACTTTCTCGACTACGCCGGCGCGCCCTCGACGCACCCCCTGCTCTACAACGAGATCGTCGTCGACTCGCCGAAGGCGAAGCCGCTCGCGGTCGACGTGCTGCACGGCCAGCCCGACCGGCTCGTGCGCACCGAGGAGGGGGCGCGCCAGGTCGTGCGCTACATCTGGGACCGCCCCCCGCAGTTCGCCGACGAGCCCTTCGCCCCGAAGCCGAGCGAGATCTACCCGACGCTGGTGGGCTCGACCTTCGCGACCTGGGACGAGTTCCGGGCGTGGTACCGCGGGGCGATCGCGGGCTTCACCGAGCCCGACGACCAGGTGCGGCGCCTGGCGGCCGAGCTGACGAAGGGCAAGGCGAGCCGGCAAGAGAAGCTCAAGGCGATCTTCGACTTCGTCGCCGACGACATCCGGTACGTGAACTACGTCTCGGGCGAGTGGTGGCTGCCGAACCGGCCGCAGCAGCTCCTGGCGCGGCGCCAGGGCGACTGCGACGACAAGGCCATCTTGCTCATCACGCTGCTCAAGACGGTGGGCATCGACGCGACCGAGGTGCTCATTCAGACGCGGTACACGCGGCAGCCCTCGGTGTTGCTCTCGCAGAAGGCGGCCGTCCCGCTCTTCGACCACGGCATCGCGTTCCTGCCCGCGCGGGGGGGCGAGCCGGCGGTCTGGCTCGACGCGACGAGCCCGCAGAGCCGGCTCGGGCCGGTGCCGAGCATGGACGTGCGGACGTACTCGCTCTTCGTGAGCGAGGGGGGGGCGCAGATGGTGGCGACGCCGAAGGGCTCGGCCGACGACTACGGCTCGCAGAGCCGCTGGACGGTGCGGCTCGGGCGCGAGGGCGCGGCCGACATCGAGGCCGACGAGCGGCACCGGGGCGACCACGCCTTCAACCTGCGCACGCACCTGCGCGAGAAGGACGCGCGGGCGCAGTGGGTCGAGCAGAACCTCTTGGCGGGGTGGATCCCGCAGGTGCAGGTCGACCCCGAGGTCGACTTCACCCCCGAGCTCGCGAAGGGCGAGGCGCGCGTCGTCTACAAGGCGCACAGCGAGGCGCTGGGGCGGCGCGAGGGCGGCGACCTCGTCGTCTCGCTGGCGCCGCTGACCACGCTCACCTCGCAGTACGCGGCGCTGCCGAAGCGCACGCTGCCGGTGGCGCTGCCGCCGCAGATGGCGCCGAGCAGCATGGTGCACGTGGTGCGCCTGGTGGCGCCGGCGGGGCTCTCGCCGGGGGCGCTGCCGCCGGGCGGCGAGGAGGCGGGCGGCGAGTTCGGCCGCGCCTCGCTCGCGGTCGCGCGCGACCCGGCCGACCCGAACGCGGTCGTGCTGACGCGCACGCTCACCTTCGACCTCGACGTCGTGCCGGTCGAGAAGTACGCGGCCTGGCGGTCCTGGCTGACGCGCGTCGACTCGCTCTTGCACCGCTCGGTGCGCTTCGTCGGCGCGGGGGCCGCCCCGCCGCCGAAGAGGGCGCCGGCGCCGCAGCCCGCCGCGGCCGCGGGCGCGCCGGCCGGGGCCGGGGGGGCGCCTTGAGCGGGGCGAAGGCCTCGGGGGCTGCGCTCGTCGCGCTCGCGCTCGCCGCGTCGGGCTGCGGTGCGCTCGGCGGGGCGCGCTCGCCCGGCGCGCGGGTCGACGGCCTGGCGCGCACGTTCGCGGGCGCCGCCGCGGCCGAGCAGGCGCGGCCGGGGGGCGAGGCGCTGCGGGCCTACCTCGATCTGGTCGACGAGGGGCTCGCGGCCGGCGCCGAGGGCACCGAGGCGGTCGCCGCGGGCCTCGACGCGATCTTCTGGCGCTCGAGCGCGGGGCTCGGCCGCGTCGCGGGCAAGCACGCGCTCGCCTACCGGGTGCCGAACGCGCGCGCCGAGATCGAGCCGCGGCTCGAGAAGGCGTACGCGCGCGGCGAGGGCTCGGCCGTCGCGCGCGCCCTCGTCGCCGAGGCCCTGTCCGACCTCGGCCGGCAGCGCGGCGACGCGTCGTTCGTGGCCGCCTGGCGCGCCCGCACCGGCTCGGTGCCGGCGCTCGCGGCGGTCGGCCCCCTCGACTGGGCGCCGCTCGCGGGCATCGAGCGGCCGACGCCGCTCGAGGCGCCCGGCGCGCCGCTCGCGGCGGCGTACCCCGGCGTCGCCCCCTTCAACGCGCAGGTCGAGCCGCTGCGGCTCGAGCGCGACGACTACGCCTTCGACGTCCGCGACGCGGGGGTGCAGGCCGGCGTCTACGCGCTCGCGGTCGACGTCGAGGTGCCGGAGCGCGGGCGCATCTGGCTCGGCCTGCAGTCGAACGCGGCGGCGCGGCTCGTCGCCTGCGGCGCGCCCGCGCTCGAGCGGCCCTACGCGGCCGGCGGCAACGCCGTCTTCCGCTTCGCCTCGGTCGAGGCCGAGGCGGGCACGTGCCGCGTCGTCGTGCGCTTCGCGAGCAACGACGACGGCGGGCGCCTCGCGCTCTGGGCCCTCGCCGACGACGGCACGCCCCTGCGCTCGTCGGCCCCGCGCCCCGGCGATCGCGCCCGGGCGCGCGCGGCGCGGCCTTCGCCCTGGTCGCCCTCGACCCGCCCCGGCGCCGCCGAGCTCTCGGCCGCCGCCTTCCTCGGGCTCGGCGACGCGCGCTCGGCCCGCCGGCTGATCGAGCCGAAGGCCCAGGCGCCCGACGCCCCCCCGCTCGCCGCGCTCGTCTGGGCGCGCGCGGTCGACCGCGCCGACGACGTGCCCGACGTGCGGCGGCCCGAGCGCGCCCGGAGCGCGTACGAGAAGGTGCTGAAGGCCTGGCCCTCCTCCTGGGAGGCGACGCTGGGCAAGGCGATCTACGGCGCCTCGCGCCGCGGCGCGGGCGAGGGGCGGGTCGAGATGCTCACCGAGCTCGCCGCCGCCCGCCAGGAGCGCCCGGGGCTCGACCCCGCGCTGCGCGCCTTCGAGGCCGTCACCGCGTACGAGGTCTCGATGTACGACCGGGCCGAAGAGGGGTACGCGGCGGCCGCGGGCGCCTTCAAGGGCACGCACTTCTTGCGCGAGCTCGAGGGCGCCATCCGGCCGCGCGCCGGCGCCGACGCCGTCGCCTTCGCGTGCGACGGCGGCCCGGCGCGCGACCGGTCCGACCTCGCGTGCCTGCACCGGCTCGAGCAGCGCGGCGACGCGAAGGGCTCGCTCGCCGAGATCGAGCGGCTGCGCGCGCTCCGGGGCGCCCCCCGCGCGCTCTCGTCGCACGAGGCGCAGGCCCGCCTCGCCGCCGGCGACGCGGCCGGCCTGCTCGCGCTCTACGACCGCCTGCTGCCCGGCCAGCGCGCGCTCGCCCTGCTCGCCGCCGCCGAGGCCCCCGAAGAGGCGCGCAAGCGCCTGGCGCGCGACCTGCGCACCGCGCGCGACAGCCCCGGCTCGCTCGCGCCCCTCTTGCGCCTGCTCGGGCAAGACCCCTCGGCCGACTACGAGGCCGCGGCCAAGCGCGCCGTCGAGGCCGACCGCAAGAGCCCCTCGGCCACCGCCGCGACGCTCGTCATCGCCCACGACGAGCGCTACGACGTCGATCCGAGCGGGCTCCTGCGCGCGATCATCCACGACGTGCGCCGCGTCGCCGGCACCGCCGACGTCGAGCAGGGCGTCGCCGGCACGCTCGCGCTGGTCATCGGGCGCGACGTGCGCCGCGTGCTGCGCCGCCGCATCTTCAAGCCCGACGGGCGCGTGCTCGAGCCCGACCGCGCCAGCCAGGCCGCCCAGGGCGACGCCGACCTGTCGCAGCTCGAGCCCGGCGACTACGTCGAGCAGCTCGTCGAGCTCTACGCCCTGCCCAACCGCGCCGGGCAGCTCGTGGTCGACGGCCCCGACCTCTTGCCCGAGCGCACCAGCGTCGCCAAGGCCACGATCGAGCTGCGCTACCCGCGCGCGCTGCCGCTCAAGCGCTGGGCGCACCCGCTGCTCGGCAAGCCCGAGCTCAAGGCCGAGGGCGACGCGCAGATCGTGCGCTACCACGTCGAGCGCGCCCCGCCCCGCCGCATCGAAGAAGACGTGCCGGCGATGGAGCGCGACGCCACCCTGAGCTTCGGCACCTACGACTGGCCCCTGGTCGGCCGCCACCTCGGCGAGCAGCTCCGCTCGCTCCTCGACGACGACGCCGTCGTCGGGCGCTGGGCCCGCCAGTCGATCGGCGACGCCCCGCCGCGCTCGCGCCAGGCCGTCGACCGGCTCGTCGCCGCCTCGGGCAAGGTCGTGCGCGTGCCGAACGGCGCGCTCTTCGCCGACGTCGTCGCCGCGCTCGCCGGCGGCCCCCAGCGCCAGAGCGCCCGCTACGTGCTCGAGCTCGGCCAGGGCAGCCGCACCCTCTTGCTCTACCAGGCCCTGCGCTCGCTCGACGTGCCCGCCGAGCTCGTCGTCGCCGAGCGCTCGCCCTTCGCCTCCGACCCCGCCTTCCCGCCGCGGCCCGGGCGCTTCGACCGGCCCCTGCTCGTCGTGCGCCTCGCGCCCGAGGCCGGCGGCGAGGTCTGGGTCGACGCCGACGTCGACGGCCCGCCCCTGCCCGCCGGCCGCGTCAGCCCCGAGGTGCGCGGAAGGAGCGGCATCGACGTCGCCGGGCGCATCCGCACCGTGCCGGCGTCGAACGCCGAGGGCGACGACCGCGACGACGTCGACCTGCGCCTCAAGGTCGACGCCCGCGGCGACGCCCAGGGCACGGCCAGCATCACCCTGCGCGGCCGGCCCGCCCAGGGCCTCGCCGACGCGCTCGAGACCGTCGTCGGCACCGACCGGCGCGAGATGCTCCGCAGCGTCGTGCTCGGCTGGCTGCCCTGGGCCAACGTCAACGAGGTCTCGCTCGCCTCGGGCGAGGGCGCCTGGCAGATCGTGATCCGGGCCGACCTGACGATACCCGGGTACGCCCAGCCCGAGGGCACGAGCTGGGTCTTGCCGGGCTTCGAGCCCCTGCACCTCGTCTTCCCCCGGCCCTACTCGAGCACCCTCGGCTCGATGTACGCCGGCCGCGGCGCCCGCCAGAACGCCCTCGCCGTCGACACCGCCTACCAGTACCGCGTGCGCCGCTCGGTCGAGCTGCCCGACGGCGCCTCGCCCCCCGAGCGCGTGCACGCCGTCGAGGTCAAGAACGACCGGCTCGAGGCCCGCCGCTCCGGCGCCGTGCGCGGTCGCACCGTCGACGAAGAGTTCTCGCTCGCCCTCACCATCGGCACCGTCGCCTCCGCCGAGTACGAGCGCTTCGCCCGCGACGCCAAGACCGTCGACGACGGCTTCCTCGCCGGCCTGCGCGTCGCTCGAGCGCCGAAGCGCTAGCGCCCGGGGGCTCGCGGAAGGGGCGAAACGCGGCGGGCTGCCCCCGGCGGGGGTCGGGGGGCGAGGGGGTCGGGGGGCGGCCGCGAAGAATTTCGCGCCGGCCGGCCGGGCGACGCAGTAGTCTGCCGCCCCGAGATGGACCGAGAGCGACGCGCCCTCCTCGCCGGGCTGTCGGGCCTCTGCGCCGGCGGCCTCGCGGGCTGCGGCGGCGCGAGGCCCGTCTCGCTCGCCGAGGGGCCACGCCAGTACGTGCCCTTCGACTACGACCAGGTGCTCAAGCGCTGGACGCGCAGCGAGTCGCTCGTGGCGCTCTCCGAGCTCGACGACCTGCTGACGGTCACCGCCACGTTCGAATCCTGGGACTTTCGCTGGGCCTACGTC
>DASTPP010000354.1:0-3489 GCA_035762175.1 Polyangiaceae bacterium
ACCTGCGCGGCCACATCCTCTCGTCGGCGGTCTCGGCCACGAACCCCTCGGCGAGCGGGACGATCGCGGCGCCCGGCCCCTTCGGCGCCGTCCTCGCCTCGGCGTCGCTCTCGGTCGGGCAGGCGTGGGACGTCTTCTCGACCTTCTCGTTCAAAAAGACGAGCGGGACCGGCACCGACGGCGTCTCGGCCTTCCTCGCGCTGCTCGTCGCGCAGCCCGACGCCACCTTCGCCGAGGTGCGCGGCTCGAACGTCTGGACGAGCCCCGCGAGCGTCGGCGTCTTTCTTCCGTACGGGATGCGCGGCCGCTTCGTCGCGACGCAGGCGGGCACGCACCAGCTCCGGGTGACGGCCGCCTCGGTCACCAGCTCGATCAGCTACGAGACGGCCGGCTGGTCGACCGACCACTACGTGATGGGCTCGGCCTAGGGGCGGGCGCGACGCGCGGCAAAGGGGAATCGATCGGATGGGCATCCTCGGCTCGGTCTTCAACTTCCTCGGCCTCGGCGAATACAACGCGCCGCTGCCCGTCGTCTCGAGCGGGCAGCGGGTGCCGCTGCAGGCCGACGCGCGGGGGCGGCTGCGCGTCGCGGTCGAGACCTCGGTCGACGCGGGGGGGGCGGCGGCCCGGACGCGGCACCAGAGCGCCCCCGAGGGCGCGACGGCGGGCCTCGCCTCGTCCTCGCCGAGGTCGGTCGTCACCGCGCTCGTCCAGAACCGCTCGGCGTCGCGCAGGTTCTTTCAGCTGCACGACCTCGCCGCGTCGCCGCCCTCGGCCGGCGCCGTGCCCGTCGCCTCGTACACCGTCGAGGGCAACGCGACGCTGCCGCTCGACTTCCGGGCGCTGCCCAAGGCGTTCGCCACGGGCGTCGTCTGGACGGTGTCGCAGACCGACGCCACGTACACCGTCGCGGTCGAGAAGTTCTTCGTCGAGATGGTCCTGCAAGACCTGACCTGAGGGAACCATGCCGAAGCTCCTTTACGCGACCAGCGGCGTGCAGGGGAACACCCCCGGCCTGCTCGTCGGCGGCGGCGGCGCCGCCGACTGCCGGTCGGACACCGTCGACCTCGCCCGGCACTGCTTCCCGAGGGCGAACGCCGCCGGCACGCTGTCGGTGGTCTACTCGGAAGACCGCTCGAACGGCGGCGCCGGGACGCCCGTCACCGTCTACCTCGCGCAGGGCCAAGTCTTCGAGGGCCTCGTCCGGCGCATCCGCGTGGCGGGCACCACGGTGGCCCCCGCCGACCTCGTCCTCAACTACGCCGACCCCTGACGTGCGCGGGCTCGGCCTCGGCCTCGGACCCGGGCCCCGGCGGCGCGCGGCCGCGGCCGCCCCCGCGTGGTCGCCCGCCGACCTCGGGGGCCCGAGCGTCACCGCGCTCTGGGTCAAGGCCAAGGACGCCGCGACCCTCTTCAGCGACCCGGCGAGGACGACGCCCGCGGGCGACGGGGTCGCGGTCGGCGGCATCGCCGACAAGAGCGGCAACGGCCGGCACCTCTCGCAGGCGACGCTCGCCAACCGGATGACGCGCTCGGCCGCGCTCGGCCAGCTGACGGCCGACGGCGGCGACCGCTACGCCGTCGTCTCGTTCGGCGCGACCCTCGCGCAGGCGTTCTCGGTCGCGGCCGTCTGGCGCGCCGACAACGCCTCGGGGATGCTCTTCGACAACACGACCCCGCGCTTCCTTGTCAACCGCGGGGCGACGTCGGACGTCGCGCAGATGCACGCCGGCACGACGCTCGCCGCCCCCGGCCTGCCGAGCGCCTCGGACCTCGCGGCCTACTACTACGAGTTCAACGGCGCGAACTCGAAGGTCTTCCGCAACGGCGCGCTCGCCGTCACCGGCAACGCCGGCGCGAACGGCGCCGCCGGCCTGGGCCTCGGCGGCGTCGTCTCGTTCCTCGTCGGCGGCGTCGGCGAGCTGCTCGCCTTCACGCGCCTGCTCTCGGCCCCCGAGCAGGCGCAGCTCTGGGCCTACTTCGCCTCCGAGTGGTCGCTCACGTTCTGAAAGGTCAACCCATGGCACAAGTTCGCTTCTGGGCCGTCGTCGACGCGCCCTCGCTGCCCGCCGCGCAGGCGGCGCTCGCCTCGCTCGGGCCCGACTGGGAGGGCTCGCCCTCGACGCCCTACGCCGAGCCGCCCGCCTACGAGACGGTCAAGGTGTTCTGGGACGGGTGGCAGTGCGAGGAGGGCCTCGCCGTGCAGGCCGAGGCGCTGCTCGGGTCGGTGCCCGGGGCGCGCACCTGTCGGGGCCCGGTCTACGGGCTCGAGGACGACGACAGCCCGGGCGTCCTGCAGAAGGACGAGGCCCTCGCCGCCGACCCCGTGCCGGGCGAGCTGACGAAGGTCTCGCGCGTCGCGGCCATCGCGCTCGGCTACAAGGCCTTCGGGCACGGCGACTTGCCCGTCGAACCGGCGCTGCGCAAGGCCGATGGCGCCCCGGCCGGGGGCGCGCCCGGGGAGACGTGACGGGCCCGAACCCCTGCCTCGGCGCCGTCCTCATCGGCGTCGCCGTCTTGCTCGGCTCGGTCGCCCTCGGGCTCGCGCTCGCTGGGTACCTGCGCCGGCGCGACGAGCTCGTCGCGCGGCGGGCCCCGCCGGGCCCGCCCGCCGCGCCGCCCGCCTCGCCCCCCGCCGAGGCCCCGCCCCGCGAGGCGCCGGCGCTGCTCGCCCCCGCCGCGCGCCGCTACGACCCCGACGCGACGACGCGCCCGTACCCCCGGCCCCCCTCGTCGCGGCCGCCCCTGCCCGACGCCGCCCGCACGCTCTCGCAGTCGCAAAACGACCTCGCGAACGCCATCGAGGCCGACGCCCAGCGCCTGCGCGAGTCGGCGGGCAAGCCCATCCAGGTACCCGACGCGTTTCGAACCAAGAAAGGCAAGCCGTGACGACGCCGCTATTCGCAATCGCCCTCGCCCTGCTCGCCGGCTGCTCGGGCGGCCCCGCGCCCGCCGCCCCCGGCGCCCCCCCGCGCCTGCCGTCCCCCGCCGAGCTCGCGACGATGGGCCCGAAGCGCGCCGCCGAGGCGATGAGCTTCGTCGCCGCCTCGCACGACCTCGCCCGGCTCGGCGCGGCCTACGCCGCGGCCGAGACGTGCCCCGCCCCCGACGACGCGTGCCGGGCGAAGCGCAAGCTCGAGGCGCTCGAGGGCTTCGAGACCTCGGGCGAGGCCCTGCGCACGCTCGTCGCCCTGCAGCGCGAGCTCGCCGGGCCCTCGGGGCCGCGCGCCGTCGGCCCCGACGACGCCGGCGTCTACGCCCGGCTCGGCCTCCCCCCGCCCGGGGCCCGCTGACGGTGCCGACGCGCGTCCCGACCCCCCGCCCCTCGCCCGCGCTGGGGGGGCCCGACGACCTGCCGCCCCCGCCGCCCGCCTCGGGCCCGACGACGCCGACCGGCACGCCCCGCCCCCGGCGGCGACAGGACACCGCCACCGACTACGCCGAGGCGCGCCAGCAGCTCGCCGACACCGGCCAGCCGGCGCGGCCCGA
>DASTPP010000355.1:0-6598 GCA_035762175.1 Polyangiaceae bacterium
GACAGGGCCCCGCCGTGCCCGGCCGGCCCTCCGGCCGCCCCGCCCTCGCCGGCCCCCGCGCCGCCCTGCCCGGCGTCGCTGCCGGCGGCACCACCGCGCCCGGCGTCGCCGCCGCCGGCACCACCACGTCCCGCGCCGCCGCCGCTGACACCGCCCCGCCCAGCGTCGCTGCCGCCGGCACCGCCGCGGCCGGCGTTGGCGGCCCCGCCGGCCGCGCCGCCGCCGGGCCCGCCCGGCTCTTCGTCGTCGGGCCCGCACCCGAACGCGAGCACCACCGTTGCCGAGGCCATCGCCGCGCGCACGATTGCAGTCGCCGCGAGCCGACAACGCCCGCGGGGCCGACCCGGGCCTGATCGTGTGGGCAGCCCTCGTGGTTTCTCCAATTGCATGGTCATCACCCCTTGGCGCGTTGCGGCCTACCGCACAGAGTGTCGTTCAAGCCTCATGCCGCGGGGCCGGTGCTGCCCGAACATGGCGCCAACGTCGGACAAGAACCTGCTCGGCCGCGCCGAAGAGCTCAGACGCCTTTCGCCGCTGGTGGGGCAGATTGCCCCGCCGCCCACTCGCACGGTTCGAGACGAGCGATCGTTGGTCGGGCGGGCGCTGACGGGTGAGCACAAGGCCTAGGCCCGCCTTGGGCCTCGTCAGCCGGCCGCGCCGGGGCTAGAAGGGCGCCCGCACGACGATGCCGCCCCCCGAGATGCCCCTGCCCGGCCCCTTCGACCCGCGGTTTCTCGACGACCTGCCGTACGACCCCGAGGCCCTCTTTCTCGATCGCATCGAGTCGGTCGACCGAGCCCGGAGCGAGATCGTCTGCCGCATGCCCACCGACCGGCCGCTGCCGCTCACCGCCTCGCAGCGGGCCCACGAGGTGCGCCACCCCCGCCACGTCGCCGGCGCCTTGATGGTGCACGTCACCGGCATGCTCGGCTTCGTGCACGCCTACCACCTCGAGGGGCTGCGCCACGCCGAGGGCTGGGTCGGCTACGGCACGCATATCCACCAGGCGACGTTCCGAAAGCTGGTGCCGCCCGGCAGCCCCCTGCTCTGCGCCTGCCGCCAGGTGAAGGTCCGCCGCGGCAAAGAGCGCTTTTTCTCGACGTACGCGTTCGCGTTCCATCACGAAGGCGAGCTCGTGTACGAGAGCGAGCAGAGCGCGATGTGGCTCCGGCCCGAGGCCAAGGGGGCGCCGCGGTGAGCCGGGCGGCGGGCGAGCGGCGCGCGGGCGGCGACGGGCTCGCGTGGACGCGCGCCCAACGCAAGCGGCTGCGCGGGCCGCTGCACCCGCACCCGCTCGATCCGCCCGGCCGGCCCCCCTCCGGCGAGGCGTGCTGGCAGGCGCTCGTCGAGCGCTATCGCGGAGAGGCGCCGTGGCGGCAGCGCGGGAACGAGGGCCCCACCGAGGCGATCCGCGCGTCCGACGCGCGCGTTCGTGCGAGCCTCGAGGCGGGCGAGGCGCCGGGCGAGCTCGCGGCGGGCGACGAGTTCGTCCGCGCGGCGATCGCGCTCTACGACCACCTCAACGGCGCGCCGCCGCCCGACGGGAGGGTCGAGCGCGCGCTCGTCGGCTTCTGGGTGGGCGCGGCCGGGCTCCCCTTCGCGATCGAGATGCTCGCCGGCGAGGCGGGCTTCGCCACCAGCGGGGTCTATTCGCCGATGACGTACTTCCGGCTCGATCTTCTGGCGCCGACCGCCAACGCGGGCGCGTTTCGCGTGCAGTCCGAGATCTTCTGGTGCGCGCTGCGGGCCCACGTCGTGGCGCTCCCCGAGGGCGACGCGCGGTACGCGGCCGCGCTCGAAGCGGCCGAGGCGGCGTGGGCGCGCGGCGGCGACGCCACGCGCGTGGGGTGCGCGCTCGCGTTTCCGCGCGAGCCCCGGTGGGCCGCCGAGGTCGCGACCGACGCCCTCGCGCGCCCCGCGCGCGGCGACTTCTGGTGGGCCAGCAAGCGGTGCTGCGTGCTCGCCTCGCTCGCCGACCTCGCGATCGCCGACGAGTTCACCGCGGCCCTGGCGCAGCCGCCCGGGTCCTGGGCGCACCTCGTCGCCGACTATGCCCTCGATCTGGTCGACGTGCTCGGCGCGCGCGCCGCGGGGCCGCTCGCGACGGTGCTCGCGAGCGCGGGGCTCGCGCCGGCGCGCCGTGCGCTCGCGGCCGCGCTGGTGCTAGCGAGCCCCGAGAGCGCGCGCGCGACGGCCGCGCGCCTCGCCGCGGGCCCGGCGCACGCTGCGCTCACGGCGGCGCTCGCCAAGTAGCACGGCTCGGCGTTCTGACCGGCGTGCCGGCGCGGGCGAAGACGCCCCCGGCCGCGGCGGCCCCGGCATGCGTCGTGCAGCGCTCTTCGACGACACGATTGCGCGCACACCTTTTTCGTAAACCCCGGGTTGCCTTCTATCGTCAACCCACTATACTTCTGTTCAGGCGGCGCGCCCTCGCATCTGGCGGGGCGGCCCTTCGTCGCCGGCCCATAGCGGCTCTCGCATCGGCCGCGAACCGACGCGAGAACCTGGGCCTCACCCGTTACAGAACAACGGTCGTTGCTTTTGACCCGCCCGGCGCCGCCTTTCGACGACTGAAGGGCCTGGCCGGGGCGCTCGCCTCGCATCGATGACGATGCCCTGGGCCACCGGGGCGCTCGGGCGAGAGCGAGCTGCCCGTTCGTAGACGAACGACGCCGGGCGCGAGCGCGCGCTCCTACACGCGGCGCCCCCGGCGGAAGCCGGGGGCAGCGAACGCCCGCGGAAACGGCGTGCAAAGCCCTGCCGGAGGCAGGGCTCTCGCGCCGCGCGCCGCGTCGCGCGCTCGCCCGGAAGCCAACGCCCTTGGGAGCCCGGCCCCCGGCGAGGGGGCGGGCTTTGCTCTCCGAATCGGCCCGCTTCCG
This sequence comes from Polyangiaceae bacterium, assembly GCA_035762175.1. Classification (GTDB taxonomy): domain Bacteria; phylum Myxococcota_A; class Polyangia; order Polyangiales; family Polyangiaceae; genus DASTPP01. The sequence goes on from DASTPP010000355.1 coordinate 2,880, forward strand.
CGCGGCACGAGCGGGCGTCCGCTGCCCCCGGCTTCCGCCGGGGGCGGCCCGCCGGCCGCGTTTGGCAACGCCCTCGTCGAGCCCGGGGCGGCGCCGGGCGCGCCACGTCCCCCGCCGCCTGAATCAGACGTCCGCGTCGCCCGGCTCGCCCGGCTCGTCGTCGCCCGCCCGCCCTCGCCGCGACGGGGCGCTTCGCACCGCCGTGATGAGCGACGGGTACGTCACGGCCACGTCTTCGCTACGCCGGAAGGCAAACTGCCCCGCCACCCGGTGCTCGTCGTACGTGCGCAGCAGCCGTGTCACCGCCCGCTGAGCTTCGACCCGCCCCACCTGCGGCTGCTGCCGCGTGTACCAGACGGTCTGGGCCACGTCGGGCATCGTCTCGAGCACGTCGACGTCATAAAGCCCCGCCACCGACAACCGCTCGAACACCGCCCGCCGCGCCGGCACCCGATCGCGCACCGCCACGCTGTACGCAATCGCGGCCGCCCGCTGCGGGTCGACGCGAACCTTGATCAGCTCGGCGGGCTTCAACGCGAGCAGCCTGGGCTGCATCGCCTCGAAGGCCCCCCTCGCCTCGCCCGCGTCGATGCCCGGCGACGCCCGGCTCGGCTGCAGCAACATCTCGTGAGCTATCGGTTTACTTCGATCGTCCATGGCCAGAACCTCCCTTTCGTGAGGTGTGAAGGCGACCACTCGCCCGTCACAAAGGTCTGCTCGGCCAACCCCCCGACCCAGTTGCGCGACAAAAAAACGATGGGCCGATTTTTTTCTCCGCCGCCCCAGAACCTGCAACCCTGCCCGGCCGACGTTCGGGAAACGTGACGGCCCCCCCGGCCGAAGCCCCGGCGGGGGCCGGGCCAGGCGCGATCGACTCGCCCGAGTAACCCCGAGGGAGGGCCCCCTGGGGGCGCCCTACTCAACCGTGTACCAAGGGGGCAGGGTACCCTGGGGGGGTTGTAATCAGCTCGATGCGCTTCAACGGCAAGGGCGCGCGAGAGAACGGGGCCAACGACCGAGAGCTCGCCGACGGCGACCCCTCGGCGCCCGACTTCGGCCCGAGGCTCGCGGCCGCCGTCGTCGACCTCGCCGCGTTCGGACCGCACCTCGTGGCCTGCTCCGGCGTGGGCTCGGGGCCGGGCCCCGCGAGCGGCCGACCGAAAAAGAACGGCCGGTCGGGTCATAATGTCGGGCCCCTGCCGCCATCACACCAAGAGCGTTCACGCTTGAAAGGTGATGACCATGCGTAAGACATGGGTTGCTGCGGGCTTGGCCTGCGCCGCCTTGGCGGCGGGGTGCTTCGTCGAGAATGTACGGGTGGGCGACGATTTCGTTGGCGTGGGAGGCGGCGGCGGCGGGGCGGGGGGGCCCGGCACGGGGGGGGCGCCATGGCGGGCAGCGCGACGGGGGGCACGGCGGGCGCGGGCGGGCCGGTCGGGGCGGGGGGCGCGGGCGGCGCGGGGGGAGGCGCCGTCGTCTTCGGTAGCGGCGGCGATTCGTGCGCCAACGCCTTGCCCATCTCGCTCGGCTACGGCCCGGGCATGAGCCTAGTTCGCGGCGTGGGCAACACCCAGGGCGATGCGAGCCCGACCGACGAGGTCGTCTGCCTCGAGCAGGCCGGCGTGTCGACCCCGGGCCCCGACCGGGTGCACGCCGTCACGGTCAACGCGCCCGAGGGCGGCTACCTGACGGCGCGGCTCGTGCGCGGCGAGGGCAAGACCGAGTTCGACTCGGTCCTTTACGCGCGCGAAGCGTGCGAGGGCGCCGCCGCCTTCTGCGCCGACGCCTCCCTCGAGCAGGGCGGCGTGCGCTCGCCAGTCGGCGGCGGCGAGCTGCTCTCGGTGCCGGTGCGGGCGTCGCCCGCGCCGACGACGCTCTTTCTCTTCGTCGACGGCGTGGGCGCGGGCGAGGCCGGGCGCTACGACATCGAGCTCTCGCTGAACCGGGGCACCTGCGAAGACCCGATCCCCGTCTTCGTCGAGCCGGGCTCGCCCGTGCGCGCGCGCGTCAGCACCGACGTCGCCGCGAACCTCATGAGCCACTCGTGCGGCACCATCGGCACCGTCGACGTCATGTTCAAGGTGACGCGCGCCGGCGCCGGCCCGATGGGCGTGCAGATCGACTCGGCCGACGAGCTCGCCATCGCCTTCCTGGACCAGACCTGCAACGGCGAGGGCGGCGCGCAGCTCGAGCGGCCCGGCCAGTGCATCCGCGCGCCCGAGGCCTTCTTGGGCGAGACCGCCTGGCCCGACGAGCAGCGCTCGATCTTCGTCGCCATCGACGGCGGCATCGCGGATAGCGACGCGCGCAGCTTCGACGTCATCTTCGATCCGGCGGGGGGGCTCGACCTGCGGGCGCCCGCCGGCGAGTGAGGGGGGCGCGGCCGGGGCCCGCCGCGCGCTGTCGGCCGGGCGGCGCGCCCGAGCGCCCGCGAGGCCGGCAGGTGGAGGCGGCGGGCCCGCGCGCCCACTCAGTTTCGTCTCCCGTCCTAAGCGCACACGCCTGCCGCCATCTCGATGGCGATCGGGACGCGAAGGGCAGGGCGAGCGCCGCGCCCCGAGCGGGTTGGCGGGCGAGGTCGAACGATTTGGCGCCCACGGCGTGGCGCGCGAGACACCGGGGGCGCTAGGCTCAGCCTCACCTGCCGGCCGCGACGGCGTCGCATGGCCCCCGCCGAACGATGCAGAAGCGCCCCCTGATCTGGCTCGCCGGCGGCGCCCTCGGCGCCGCGTTCGCCCTGGCCCCGATCGCGGGCGACCTCGAGCGGCACGCGATGGACGACGCCGCGCGCGAGCGCGCCCGCGCCGCGGGCTTGCCCGGGGCCTTCGTCACGTTGCCCGAGGGCGTCGTTCACTACGAGCTGGCGGGCCCAGAGGGTGCGCCGACGGTGGTGTTGATTCACGGCGCCTCGGGCCCCATGACCGTGTGGGACCACACGGCGGGCGCGCTGCGGGGCGCGGGGCTGCGCGTCTTGCGCTACGATCTCTTCGGCCGCGGCTACTCGGACCGGCCCGACGCCGCGTACGACGAGCCCTTTTATCACGCGCAGCTCGAGCACCTGCTCGACGCGCTCGGCGTCGCCGGCCCCGTCGCCCTCGTCGGCAGCTCGATGGGCGCCGCCATCGCCGCCGGCTACGCCCTCGAGCGCCCCGAGCGCGTGAGCCGCGTCGCGCTGATCGGGCCGGCGGGCTTTCCGCTCGAGGCGACGCCGGTCGCGAAGCTCGCCCGCGCGCCGCTCGCGGGCGAGTACCTGATGCGCGCCTTCGGCGGCCGCGAGCTCTTGGCCCACAACCGAAGGTATCTCGCCCGGCCCGAGGCGGCGCCCGAGCTGCACGCCGCCGTGCGCGAGCAGGCCTCGTACCGGGGCCTGGGGCGCGCCATCCTCGCGACGATGCGGCACTTTCCGCTCGAAGACATGGCGGCGAGCTACGCGGCGCTCGGGCGCTCCGGCAAGCCTATCTTGCTCGCCTGGGGGCGGCACGATCAGACCTTCCCGTTTTCGCACAGCGAGCGGGCGCGGGCGCTGATGCCGGGCGCCGCCTTCGTCGCCGTCGACGACGCCGCGCACCTGCCCCAGTACGAGCGCCCCGACGTCGTCAACCCCGCCCTGCTACGCTTCTTGACGGCGGGCGGTTAGAGCGCTGCTCGCTTGCTTCGCGTACGGCCCGAGCGCGAGGCAGGCGAGCGAGGCCTACAGAAGTAGGCCGCAGCGAGCCGAA
>DASTPP010000356.1:0-21488 GCA_035762175.1 Polyangiaceae bacterium
CCTAGAACACCAGTCGGGTTAATCGGGCTTGACGTGTCAGGCCGCGGCTGCCTGTGCCCGCAGCCCCCGGTCGATCGCCAGCAGGTTCTCCACGGCCGCGATGCGGCAAGCGTCGAACGTGGTCTTGGCCACGCCCCGGTAGCGCGCCCGCGGCCCCTGCCGGCGCACGTGGTGCGCGAGCGCGTGCTCGATCGCCGTGCGTTCGCGCAGCTTCGCCCGCCCGGGCGCCGTGCTCGCCTCGGCCTCCAGCCGCTGCAAGAGCGGCTCGTTCGGGTGCACCTGCAGCGTCCGCCCGCGCTTGGCCCCGGGCGGCTGGCAGCGCGGGCGCAGCGGGCACGCCGCGCACAACGCCGTCGGCCACAACACCTGCTCGCCCAGCAGGGGGCGCTCGTGGCCGGCGGGGCAGCGCGCGGTGCGAGCGGCGAGGTCGAGGGCGAAGTCGCGCTTGGCGAAGCGGCCCCCGTTGGGCATCGCGTACGGCCGGCAGAGCACGCGCCCGCCGGGCGCCGAGGCCACCGAGGCCGCCCACGCGCTCGGCAAGAAGGCGCGGTCGATGGCCAACTCCGCCACCGGCCCGTGCGCCTCGACTTCGGCGCGCAGCGCGTCGGCGCCCTCGGCCTCGGGCGCGTTGGCCGGGCGCACGCACGCGGCCACGACCAGCGGCCGGTCGAGCTCGCGCGCCAGGTACGTCTTGTAGCCGTCGATCCGCACCGAAGCGCTCTTGCGCCCATGGCGCATCTCGGGATCGGACAGAGCGATGAGCCGGTCGGGCGCGACGCCTTCGCGCAGGCGCCAGGCGCCGTCGGGGCCGCGCTCGGCGTCCTGGGCGAGCACGCGCCCGACCACCGCGCGCGCCGCCTCGACGCCGACGAAGCCGAGGCCACGCGGCACGCGCGGGGCGAACCAGGCGCCCAGCCGCTCGAACTCGGCGACCAAGCGCCCCAGCCCGCGGTCGGCCTCGCCCGGCCCGTCCCAGCGAAGGTCCAGCCCCGCCTTGATGCTCGGGGCGGCGAGCACGTCCAGGCCCGCCTCGGCCAGCACGTGCGGCCGGCCGAGGCCGAGCGCGGCGGCCATGGCGCCGGCCAGAAGCCGCAGCGCGCGCCCGAGCAGGTTGAGCGCGTCTTCGACCTTGCCCGCGCCCTCGAGCGGCGCCGAGTCGACCGCCACGCGCAGCGCGGCCGCTTGCCGCGGCCCGAACGCCTTGGTCTCGGCGGCGAGCGCCACGGTGCGACGCAACCGCCGCGTGTGGAAGCCGGCGGCGACGAGCCGAGCGCGGACGTCGACGAGCGTGGTCTTGCCGAAGGGGGCGCGCTCGGCGCCCAAGCAGTCGAGCACCCGTTGCCAGCGCAGGTCGGCCTCCGCGAGCTGCACCGCGTCCTCGTCGGAGGCCTGGGCGTAGGCCTGCAAGAGCACGACGGCGGCGAGCAAGGCGGGGGGCCGCGGCGGGGTGCCGCGGGGCGCGTCGGCGTAGAGCGAAGCGAGCTCGGCCTGGAAGGCGTCATCGAAGAGGCGGTGGCGGAACAGGCGCAGGAAGCGGTAGAAGCGGCGGTGCTTGGCGAGGCGAGCGCAGAGTCGCTCTTCGCGCGGGCTCAGGTCGACGGGCGGGGTCCAGCGGGTCATGGCCGGGCGGCCATCGCGGCTCCCTCCCGCGGCGTCGAGCGTGCGCGTCTGCGCAGCCCTCGTGCGTCAAGCGGAATTAACCCGACTGGTGTTCTAGGGCTGGCGCACCAAACGCCCTTTGATTTCGACGACTTACGTGGTCTCTCTGGAGGAGGTGCAACCCATGCCGTACGCAGCACCCTCCAAGCCCCCCGTCTTGTGCCTCGCCCAGCCTTTCGCCAGCCTCCAGGACCCCCGCGTGGCCAGCCGCACCGAGCATCCCCTGCTGACGATCGTCGCGATGGCCCTCGTGGGCGTGCTCTGCGGCGCCGACGGCTGGGACGACCTCGAAGAGATCGCGCGCGATCGCGAGGCGTGGTTCGCGAGGCTCGTCGACATGCCGAACGGGGTGCCGAGCGCGGACACGTTCCGGCGCGTGCTCAGCGCGCTGCGCCCGGCCGCCTTTTTCGATTGCGTTCGGTCGTGGGTGCAGAGCCTGGCCGAGCCCCTCGACGGGCAGGTGGTGGCCTTCGACGGAAAGACGATCCGGGGCGCGCTCAAGCGCACGCCGTGGAGTGAATGCTTGCACCAGGTCCACGTCTGGAGCTGCAAGCAGCGCCTCTTGCTGGCTCAGACGGGTGTCGCCGGCGCCCCCGAGGAGAGCGTCGCCGTCCGCAGGCTGCTCGAACTGGTCGAGCTGCGCGGCGCCATCGCCACGGGCGACGCGGCGCATTGTTCGCACGAGACCGCCCGGGCCGTGCTCGAGGCCGGCGGCGACGACCTGCTGCACTGGAAGGCCAACCGCGGCACCCAGCACGAGGCCGTCGCCTTGTTCTTCGCCGCCGCGCGAGCCGCCTGTTTCGCGGGCATTGAGGCGCGGCGCTGCCGGGTGGCCGAGCGGGGCCACGGCCGAGGCGAGGTGCGCGAGGCGTGGTCGGTCGACGCCCGCGCGGTGCCGTTGCCGGGCGCGCCTTGGCCATCGCTTCGCAGCGTGACCTTGATCGAGCGCACGCGCGTGCTCGACGGCAAGGGCACGACCGAGCGGCATTTCTACCTCTCGAGCCTGCCGCCGAGCGTGCGTCGCATCGCGGCGGCGGCGCGCGAGCACTGGCGGATCGAGAACCAACGGCATTGGGTGCTCGACGTCGAGATGGGCGAGGACGAGAGCACGACTCGTGACGAGTATGGGGCGCAGAACTTCGGCGCGCTGCGTCGGGTGTCGCTCATGATGTTGCAGCGAGACGCGACGCTCCAGCGCGGCCTCGCGGCCAAGCGGGCCAAGGCGGCACGGAACATCGCCTACCTGGAACACGTCCTCACCCTGGGAATTCCCTTACGTTTGGTGCGCTCGCCCTATGGATGGGGTAGGGGCGAGCGCCGGCCTTCGAGGGTAAGATGTGCCCGCGCCGCCTTCTCGACGGTAAGGGGCATTTCGATTGAGTTGCGCGATTTGATGGGCATCGGGGGTGGGCTCTCACGGGGTGATGGCCAGGGTCTCGAGCAGGTCGTGGGAGGTCGAGGGCATCCGGTGATTTCGCACAACCTCGGCCCGCAGGCACGCCTGCCGCACGGTCGTGAGCATGTCCGCGGAGGAGGGGAGGCGCTTGGTCCGGTACCGGGGACGCTTGGGAGGACGGTAGAGGCGGTGGCCGACGTGACCGAACCACAGCACGACCGGGCCGTCGAGCAGCATGGCCACGGGCGCGGTGCGCCCGATCGCCCGCGCGGCCAGCCCTGCGGCTCTTCGAAGCCCAAGGGGCTCTTGCTCCCTTGGGTGGCCTTCTCGATGGGCCATCGCTCGGCATCGTCAGTCAGCACGTGGGCGGCCGTCTGCTCTGACCCGGTTTGCCCCTTGGGCAAGGAGCGCATGGGGATCACCACCAAGAAGCCTGTGAAGTCATCTCCCGCGCCCCACATGCAATTCGAGCCTGACAAGGGGCACCAGTTTCTTACGCGACTGCCCTCAATCGGCGACCGGGTACTCGGAGGCAAGTATTCCATCGAAGAGGTGCTCGGCCGCGGAGGCATGGGTGTGGTCATGGCGGCCGAGCACATTGCGCTAGGCAAGCAGGTCGCCTTCAAGTTCCTCAACCCCAGCCAGAGCGCGAATGCCGCACGTTTTGTGCGCGAGGCGCGGGCGGTCGCGCGCATCGACAGCGAGCACGTCGTCCGCGTCACCGACGTGGGCGTGCTCGAGTCGGGTGTCGTCTACATGCTCATGGAGCGCCTGCATGGCGAGGACGCCGGCACCTACATGCGGCGCGCCGGCCCCCTGCCGATCGGCGAGGCCGTGCTCTACATCGGGCAAGCCTGCGATGCTCTCGCCGCCGCGCAAGCCGCCGGGGTCATCCACCGCGATATCAAGCCCTCGAACCTCTTTCTCGTCCGTCGCCCTGACGATACCTATGTCGTCAAGGTGCTCGACTTCGGCATCTCGAAGCTGGTGAACTTTGACCGGGGCGACGAAGCGAGCCTGACGCGATCGGGCGCCATTCTCGGCTCCCCCCTGTACATGTCGCCCGAGCAGGTACGCGACACGAAGAATGTCGACACGCGCACCGACTTCTGGAGCCTCGGCATGGTGCTCTACGAGCTCTTGACGGGCGCGCCGATGTACGACGTCAACACGTTCCCCGCGCTTTGCATGGCCATCGTCAATGACCCCCCTTCGCCCCTGCGCGCGAAGCGGCCGGCGCGCCCGAAGAACTCGAAGCTATTTTGCTTCGCTGCGCGGAGAAAGACCCCAAGCGGCGCTTCGCGTCCGCCCTCGAGCTCGCCCGCGCCCTCGCCCCCTTCGGCCCCCCCGAGGCCGCGACGCTTGCGGCGCAGACCGCCCGCCGGTTCGCCCCCGGCGTCGACCCGAGGCTGACCGAGGTCGCGCCCCCCAGCCCGCTGCCGTCCGCCCCCCCGCACCCGCCGTCCGAGTCGAACCGAGCAAACGCCCCCGGGCGCCTTGCGCCCCCTTTTGCGCAACGCCCGCTCGCGCGTCGCGGGGGCGTGGTGGCCCTCCCCGCCGCGGCTGCGATAAGCATCGCCTTGGGAGCCGCCGTCGCCTGGCACGTCGGCCGCGGCCCCGTCCCGCTGCGTCTCTCGACGGCGCACGCGGTCAGCGGCCCCCCCCCGGACGCGCCGCCTGCAGTCGTCTCCGTTGACAACTTGCCGCTCGCCCCCTCCGCCGCCCCGACCTCCTGCGCGCCGCCTGCGACGACCTCGGCTCCGACGCCTCCGACGTCGACCGCGTCGAACGCGGGCAAGGCGTTCGCCGCGCCGGCCCTACCGGCACAACCCGCCGCGACGGGCCGGCGACTACGATCGACCCCTCGCCCCGCGAGTTCTCTCGACGACTTCAACAATGCCGCCGTGAAAGCTCGGCAATGAGGCCGCCTTCGAACGACGAGGCCCCCGCCCATACCGCTGAGGCAACGCGATGACCCGAGTTCGCCGTCTCTCCGTCGTAGCCCTTGCCCTCGCGGCCCTCTGTCCGCAAGCGCCGCTCCGTGCCCAACCCGCCCCGACCGACCGAGCGCTGGCCCAAGCCCACTTTGACGAGGGTCGCGCGTTGCTGGCGAGGGGCGCGATCGCGGCCGCCTGCCCGAAGTTCGTCGAGAGCTACCAGCTCGAGCCCGCCCTCGGCACACTCTTGAACCTAGCGTTGTGCCACGAAGCGCAGGGGCGCTTGGCTAGCGCGTGGGCGGAGTTCAACGACGCCCGCAAGGCCGCCCGCGTCTCGACCCTCGCCTTCATTGGCGGCGCCGCCCTCGGCGCCGCTGGCGTCACCCTGCTCGTCGTCTCCCCCCGGCCCGAACGAAGCCCCCCTGTTGCCCCAGTCGAGTTCGTTCGGCAAGGCCTGCCGGGGCCAGGTCAACCGCGGCGACGCACAGGGGTGCCTCGAGCTCATCGCAGGGGGCCTGCTTCAGCCCTATTGCCCGGACTTGTCGGCGCCGACCTCGCCAAGCGGCGCCGGCCAGTGACCGGATACTGCCGCGACGAGACCGTCTTGCGGTTGTTGAGGAGGTCGCTCGGCCGGACCCCTTCGGCGGCACGTCGAGCAAGGCGTGCACGTGGTCGGCCTCGCCTGAGCACCCGAGCGACGTCGCGCCCCATGCGGCCGAGGCCTCACGGGGGATGGCCAGACGCGGCCAACGATTGCCTATAAAAGTGTAAAACTCGACCTTAGTGGGTGAACGAGAAGCGCAGCACGACGATGCCGTCTTTGTCTGCTCGGCTCGCGCTCAGGCCCGCGCCGCCCTTCCACTTCGTGCCACGAAGGGTGTCCGCCATCGGGTCCGCCGGGACAGGCTCTTGCCACGGGCGGCTCTGCCCCGGCGGGGGTACGTTCGCCGCAGCCAGCAACGGAGGGCCCTGCCTCACCGAGCTCTTGCGGCCCCCAGCCGCCAACGGCGGGCCCGGCTTCACCGGGCTCGGGGGAGCCTCGGTTTGTTTCGCTCGAACGCCCTTCTGCCCCGTCGAACCCTCTTTCAGGGGCTTGCCGGCGGCGATGGCTTCGAAGCGTTCTTTGCCGCAATCGAGGCTCTGGGCCTGCTTGTGTCGGGCCCTCTCGATGGCGTCGTTGAACGCGGGGTCGGCCACCTCGAGCGTGCGCTCGGAAGCGACGACGTAGATGACGTCGGCCCCCGGGTTCTCGTCGAGCTCGAAATACGCGTGGGGCTCGGGCACGTCGTGACGCGTGCCGATCGGCAAGACGATGGCATCTTGCGCGGGTATGCGCTCGAGCTCTTGCTTGCCGTTGCAATGAAAAAAGTAAAGGTTCGCCTGCTTCGACACCTGCGCTTCGAAGTACAGCCTGTCGTTCGCGCGCAAGGCCATGCCATTGCGAAAGGGCCCCGCCTGCGAGCCGTCGGTGCGCGCCCACACCTTGAGCTCGAGAGCCGCGCTAGCGCCGGGCCCGGCTGCGCTCGGGGCGGGCCCGGGTGCCGAGGGCAGGGCCGGCTTGGCAGCGCCGGGGGCACGAATTGGCCCGGCGCACGAGGACGACGCGAGGACGAGAACGAGGGCGACGGTGGCGGCGCCCCCAAGGCCCAGGTGTTGTTGCCGCGTTGAGAGCATACCTTGCTTCTCCTTTCTTGCTCGACCGCGCTACGCGCGCAACGAAAGCCTACGTTGCCCTCGCCAACCTCATCTGGCTTCTGAACCCCGCAGCCCGAGCTGAGAAGGTGACAGATGTCTACGCTCGATCAACTGCCGCCACGCACGACCTCCAGCTCGGGCCTCTCGGCGCTCGCGCTTGCCCTGGGCGCGGCAGTACGCGCGCGCCGTACCAAGCTGTGACACACAGCGTCCTCTCAACCGTGCCGACGTCGCAAAAGACCGGCCTCTGCACATTCGATTGGCTCGCTCGACGTACGGTGCCGGCTGCGACGAGCGAGGGCTGCAGCTGCGACAAGAAGGACTGCCATGCCCTTCCCAGGCGAATCGGCGTCCGCCCCCGCGGTTCGGCACCCGCACGCCCCGCCCGTGCGCACGCGGGGCAGCTCGGCGCCGCCCTCGAGCGGCCGCCAGTCGCCCGCCGGCACGAACGCCGCCCAGTAGGACGGGTGCTGGTAGCGCCCCTGCCGCAAGAGCCCCAGTTGCGCCCGCCGCAGCGCCTCCGACCGGCCCACTCCGTCGCGCAGCGCCCCGAAGTAGGCGCCCATCAGCGCGCCGGTGGCCGCGTCGTTCACGCTCCAGAGGCTGGTGACCTGCGCCTCGGCGCCTGCGATGGCCAGCGCCCTTCGTAGGCCGTAGACGCCTTCGCCGTCTTGCAGCTGGCCCAGGCCGGTCTCGCAGGCCGAGAGCACGACGAGCCGGGTGCCCCCGAGGTCGAGCCCGGCCAGGTCGCGCCCGCTCACCAGGCCCTCGGGACGGACGTTCGCACCGGCGAGGGCGAGCCCCGCGCGCTCGAGCGCCCGCTCGGGGTCGCCGCCCTCGGCGGGCAGGGCCGAGCGCAGCACCGTGCCCCGCTCGGGCGGCGGCGGAGGCAGCAGCGGAGGTGCCGAGGCCGCCGGCTGGGCGGAGAGGGCAGGGCGTTGGAGAAAGCCGTGGGTCGAGAGCAGCACGAAGCGCGGGCCGCGCGCCCCCACGAGCGCTTCGCGCGTCGCGGCCGGGCCGGGCAACACGCGCGCTTCGGGAAAGAGTTGCCGCACCGCCTCGGCCTCGGCGGCCGCGCCCCGCAGCGGGGCGAAGGGCTCGCGGCCCGGCCCATAGTCGGGCGCGGCCAGCACCAGCGGGCCCGAGCGCGCAGGCAGCTGCTCTCCCATCCGCAAGAGGTCGCGCCCGCTGCCGAGGTAGGTCACCAGCGAACGCTCGAGGAGGTAGCGGCCCCGCTCGTCGACCAGCGCCTCGAAGGGCACGGTGTGCAGCGCCCCGTCGGGCGAGACCAGAAGGTGCGGCACCTCGCCGAGCGCCTGGCGCACCGGGGCGAGAACGAGGGCGTCGAGCGCGCGCAGCGCCGCCCGCGCCTCGCTGGCAGGGACGGTGGGCCGGCCGAGCCCGTCGCCCGCCCGTTCAGTCAGCGCCCGGCGCGCCGCCCGCACCGCCCGCTCGATGGGCTCGGCCTCGCCCAGCGGCACCCACCGCGGCGGCCCCCGGCGCCGTAGCAGGTAGGCCGCGTAGTGTGCCTCCTTCCACGGGCGAAGGGCGTCCTTGGGGTCGAAGCGCTGGTGGCGAACGACCTCGACCAGCGCCGCGTCCTCGGGCAGCGCCGCTTGCACCCGCTCGATCGTGACCGGTGCGGTTTGGGTACGAAAGGCAGCGCTTTTCCGACTCAGCTCCGCCTCGCGCCGGTCGACCTCCTCGTCGAGCGCTCGCGCCGCCTCGGCCCGCTCGGGCCGGGCCGCGTCGCGAAGGGCGACCAGCTCCGCTTGCTTGGCGAGGAGCCTGTCGAGCTCGGCCCGTAGTGCGGGCGTGAGGCCCCTGCGCAGCGCCGCGCGCTCCCCGGCGAGCTCGTCGAGAACGCGGCCCTTGCGCCGAAGCGCCACGGTCAGCCCAAGGCGCAGCGCCTCGGCGTCGGCGGGCGCGTCGTGGGCGTGGAAGGAGGTGGTGCGCTGGGCCTCGCTGCGCAGAGTCTGCAGGAGCAGGCGCTTGCGCGCCTCGGGCAAGGCGGCGAGCTCGGCGCCGAGGCGCCGCTCGCGGACGGCCTCGGCGCGCGTGATGTGGGCGAGGGCGAGCCGCCGTTGGCCCTGCGCCTGGTAGAGCCCGGCCAGGCCGCTGAGCGATTCGGCCACGAGCGGGTGCTCGGGGCCGAGCGCCTTCTCGAAGAGGCGTAGCGCACGCTGATAGAGCGGCTCGGCCTTTTCGTACGCCCCCTGCGCCTGGTAGAGCTCGGCCAGGTTGTGGAGCGAGGTGGCCACCTCGGGGTGGTCGGGGCCGAGCGCTCTCTCCTTGATGCGCAGCGCCTGCTGGTAGAGCGGCTCGGCCTTTCCGTACGCCCCCTGCGCCTTGTAGAGCATGGCCAGGTTGCCGAGCGAGCCGGCGACGGAGGGGTGCTTGGGGCCGAGCGCCTTCTCCCAGAGGCGCACCGCGCGCTCGAAGAGCGGCTCGGCCTTGGCGTACGCCCCTTGCGTCCAGTAGAGCACGGCCAGGTTGTTGAGCGAGCTGGCGACGAGCGGGTGCTCGGGGCCGAGCGCTTTCTCCTTGATGCGCAGCGCGCGCAGATGCAGCGGCTCGGCCTTTTCGTACGCGCCCTGCGCCCGGTACAGCTCGGCCAAGTTGTTGAGCGATTTGGCGACGTCGGGGTGCTCGGGGCCGAGCGCCTTCTCCGAGATGCGCAGCGCTCGCAGATAGTGCGGCTCAGCCTTTTCGTACGCGCCCTGGTCCTTGTAGAGCAAGGCCAGGCCGTTGAGCGAGCCGGCGACGGAGGGGTGGTCGGGGCCGAGCGCCTTCTCCCGAAGGCGCAGCGCGCGCTCAACGAGCAGTTCGGCCTTTTCGTACGCGCCCTGCGCCCAGTAGAGCCCGGCCAGGTTGTTGAGCGAGGCGGCGACGAGCGGGTGCTCGGGGCCAAGCGCCTTCTCAAGGATGGCCAGCGCGCGCAGATGCAGCGGCTCGGCCTTGGTGTACGCGCCCTGCGCCCGGTACAGCTCGGCCAAGATGTGGAGCGAGTTGGCGACGTCGGGGTGGTTGGGTCCTAGCACCCGCTCGCGCAATGCCAGCGCTCGCTCGGCCAGCGGCACGGCCCTGGCGTACGCCCCCTCGCCCTGCAGGCGCTTCGCCTCCTCGTTCAGCCGCTGCGCCTCGGCCAACGCGGACGCCTGGCCGGCGGCGGCGCCGGGGCCTTGCGCCTGCGCGCGGCCCGGGTTGGTCACGGCCACCGCCAGGGCCAGCAGAAGCGCCCTCCCCCCTCTAGCCCACGACGCCATTGGTCCCTCCCTCGTCCCAGCCGTCGCCGCACGATGGCCCCGTCAACCGTGCCTTGCGGCGAGCGCCGCCCACGAGCGCCAGCAGCACCATGCCCACCGCGCCCGCCCCGCCCGCGGCACCCTCCGCCCCCACGGTCCGGCAGCCGCACGCCCCGCCCGTGCGCACGCGCGGCAGCTCGGCGCCGCCCTCGAGCGGGCGCCAGTCGCCCGCCGGCACGAACGCCGCCCAGTAGGACGGGTGCTGGTAGCGCTCCTGCCGCAGCAGCCCCAGCTGCGCCTGTCGAAGCGCTTCGGACCGGCCCACCCCTCGGCGAAGCGCCTCGAAGTACGCCCCCATCAGCGCGCCGGTGGCCGCGTCGTTCACGCTCCAGAGGCTGGTGACCTGCGCCTCGGCGCCCGCGATGGCCAGGGCGCGGCGCAGGCCGTAGACGCCCTCGCCGTCTTGGAGCTGGCCCAGGCCGGTCTCGCAGGCCGAGAGCACGACGAGCCGGGTGCCCCCGAGGTCGAGCCCGGCCAGGTCGCGCCCGCTCACCAGGCCCTCGGGACGCGTGTTGGCGCCAGCGAGGGCGAGCCCCGCGCGCTCGAGTGCTCGCTCGGGGTCGCCGCCCTCGGCGGGCAGGGCCGAGCGCAGCAACGTGCCCCGCTCGGGCGGCGGCGGAGGCGGCAGCGGAGGTGCCGACGCCGCGGGCTGGGCGGGGAGGGCAGGGCGCTGGAGAAAGCCGTGGGTCGAGAGCAGCACGAAGCGCGGCCCGTGTGCCCCCACAAGCGCCTCGCGCGTGGCGGCCGCGCCCGAGAGCACACGCGCCTCGGGGAACAGTCGCCGCACCGCCTCGGCCTCGGCGGCCGCGCCCCGCAGCGGGGCGAAGGGCTCGCGGCCCGGCCCGTAGGCGGGCGCGGCCAGCACCAGCGGGCCCGAGCGCGGCGCCAGTCGCTCCTTCATCCGTAGCAGGTCGCGCCCGCTGCCCAGGTAGGTCACGAGCGAGCGCTCCAGGAGGTACTTGCCCCGCTCGTCGATCAGCGCCTCGAAGGGCACCGTGTGCAGCGCCCCGGCGGGCGAGACCAGAAGGTGCGGCACCTCGCCGAGCACTTTGCGCACGGGGGCGAGAACGAGGGCATCGAGCGTGCGCAGCGCCGCCCGCGCCTCCCCCGCAGGACCGCTGGGCCGGCCGAGCCCGTCGCTCGCGCGCTCGGTCAGCGCCCGGCGCGCCGCGCGCACCGCCCGCTCGACGGGCTCGGCCTCGCCCAGCGGCACCCACCGCGGCGGCCCCTGGCGCCGTAGCAGGTAGGCCCCGTAGTGCGCCTCCTTCCAAGGCCGAAGGGCGTCCTTGGGGTCGAAGCGCTGGTGGCGAACGACCTCGACCAGCGCCGCGTCCTCGGGCAGCGCCGCCTGCACCCGCTCGACCGTGACCGGTGCCGTTTGGGTACGAAAGGCAGCGCTTTCCCGGCTCAGCTCCGCCTCGCGCCGGTCGACCTCCTCCTCGAGCGCCCGCACCGTCTCGGCCCGCTCGGGCCGGGCCGCGTCGCGAAGGGCGACCAACTCGGCTTGCTTGGCGACGAGCCTGTCGAGCTCGGCCCGTAGTGCTGGCGTGAGGCCCCTGCGCAGCGCCGCGCGCTCCCCGGCCAGCTCGTCGAGCACGCGGCCCTTGCGCCGAAGCGCCACGGTCAGCGCCAGGCGCAGCGCCTCGGCGTCGGCGGGCGCGTCGTGGGCGTGGAAGGAGGTGGTGCGCTGGGCTTCGTGGCGCAGCGTCTGCAGGAGCAGGCGCTTGCGCGCCTCGGGCAAGGCGGCGAGCTCGGCGCCGAGGCGCCGCTCGCGGACGGCCTCGGCGCGCGTGATGTGGGCGAGGGCGAGCCGCCCTCGGCCCTGCGCCTGGTAGAGCGAGGCCAGGTCGGTGAGCAAGTTGGCAACGTCGGGGTGGTCGGGGCCGAGCGCTCTCTCCTTGATGCGCAGCGCGCGCTCCAAGAGCGGCTCGGCCTTGGTATACGCCCCCTGCAGCTGGGAAAGCACGGCCAAGTTGTTGAGCGAGGTGGCAACGGAGGGGTGGTCGGGGCCGAGCGCCTTCTCGCGGATGGCAAGCGCGCGCAGATGGATCGGCTCGGCCTTTTCGTACGCGCCCTGGTCCTTGTAGAGCACGGCCAAGTTGTTGAGCGAGTTGGCAACGGAGGGGTGGTCGGGGCCGAGCGTCTTCTCATAGATGCGCAGCGCGCGCTCGAAGAGCGGCTCGGCCTTTTCGTACGCGCCCTGCGCCCGGTAGAGCAAGGCCAGGTTGTTGAGCGATTTGGCGACCTCGGGGTGGTCGGGGCCGAGCGCCTTCTCCCGCAGGCGCAGCGCCCGCAGGTGCAGCGGTTCGGCCTTTCCGTACGCCCCCTGCTCCGCGTAGAGCAAGGCCAGGTTGTTGAGCGCTTGGGCGACGTCGGGGTGGTCGGGGCCGAGCGCCTTCTCGCGGATGCGCAGCGCGCGCAGATGGAGCGGTTCGGCCTTTCCGTACGCGCCCTGATCCTTATAGAGCACAGCCAGGTCGTTGAGCGAAGTGGCGACCTCGGGGTGGTTGGGCCCCAGCGCCCGCTCGCGCAACGCCAGCGCCCGCTCGGCCAGCGGCACGGCCCTGGCGTACGCCCCCTCGCCCTGCAGGCGCTTCGCCTCTTCGTTCAGCCGCTGCGCTTCGGCCAGCGCCGGGGCCTGACTGGCGGCGCCGGGGCCCTGCGCCTGCGCGCTTCCAAGGCTGGTCGCGGCCACCGCCAGGGCCAGCAGACACGCCCTGCACCCTCTAGCCCACGCCGCCATTGGCCCCTCCCTCGTCCCAGCCGTCGCCGCACGATGGCTCCGTCAACCGTGCCCTTCGCCGAGCGCAGCCCGCGAGCGCCAGCAACGCCATGCCCACCGCACCCGCCCCGCCCGCGGCACCCTCCGCTCCGACCGTCCGGCACCCGCACGCCCCGCCCCTGCGCACGCGCGGCAGCTCGGCGCCGCCCTCAAGCGGTCGCCAGTCGCCCGCCGGCACGAACGCCGCCCAGTAGGACGGGTGCTGGTAGCGCTGCTGCCGCAACAGCCCCAGCTGCGCCCGCCGCAGCGCCTCCGACCGGCCCACCCCGTCCCGCAGCGCCCCGAAGTACGCTCGCATTAGCTCGCCGGTGGCCGCGTCGTTCACGCTCCAGAGGCTGGTGACCTGCGCCTCGGCCCCCGCGATGGCCAAGGCCCTGCGGAGGCCGTAGACGCCCTCGCCGTCTTGCAGCTGGCCCAGGCCGGTCTCGCAGGCCGAGAGCACGACGAGCCGGGTGCCCCCGAGGTCGAGCCCGGCCAGGTCGCGCCCGCTCACCAAGCCCTCGGGACGGACGTTCGCACCGGCGAGGGCGAGCCCCGCGCGCTCGAGTGCTCGCTCGGGGTCGCCGCCCTCGGCGGGCAGGGCCGAGCGCAGCACCGTGCCCCGCTCATGCAGCGGAGGCGGGGGCGAGGCGGCGGCGGGCTGGCCAGGGAGGCCGGGGCGCTCGAGAAAGCCGTGGGTCGAGAGCAGCACGAAGCGCGGGCCGCGCGCCCCCACAAGCGCCTCGCGCGTGGCGGCCGCGCCCGGCAGCACGCGCGCATCGGGAAAGAGTTGGCGCACCGCCTCGGCCTCGGCGGCCGCCCCTCGCAAGGGGGCGAAGGGCTCGCGCCCCGGCCCGTAGTCGGGCGCGGCCAGCACCAGCGGGCCCGAGCGCGCGGGCAGCCGCTCGCCCATCCGCAAGAGGTCGCGCCCGCTGCCCAGGTAGGTCACGAGCGAGCGCTCCAGGAGGTACGTCCCCCGCTCGTCGATCAGCGCCTCGAAGGGCACGGTGTGCAGCGCCCCATCGGGCGAGACCAGAAGGTGCGGCACCTCGCCGAGCGCCTGGCGAACGGGCGCGAGCACCCGCGCGTCGAGCGCACGTAGCGCCGCCCGCGCCTCCCTCGCAGGGATAGCAGGCTGGCCGTTCCCGTCGCCCGCTCGTTCGGTCAGCGCCCGGCGCGCCGCGCGCACCGCCCGCTCGACGGGCTCCGCCTCGCCCAGCGCCACCCACCGCGGCGGCCCCCGGCGCCGCAGCAGGTACGCCCCGTAGTGTGCTTCCTTCCAAGGCCGAAGGGCGTCCTTGGAGTCGAAGCGCTGGTAGCGGACGACCTCGACGAGCGCCGCGCCCTCGGGCAGCGCCGCCTGCACTCGCTCGACCGTGACCGGTGCGGTTTGGGTACGAAAGGCAGCGCTCTTGCGACTCAGCTCCGCTTCGCGCCGGTCGACCTCCTCCTCGAGCGCCCGCACCGTCTCGGCCTGCTCGGGCCGGGCCGCGTCGCGAAGGGCGACCAGCTGCGCTTGCTTGGCCGTGAGCGCGTCGAGCTCGGCCCGCAGCGCGGGCGTGAGGTGGCGCCGCAGTCCCGCCTGGGCCCCGGCCACCTCGTCGAGCACGCGGCCCTTGCGCCGAAGCGCCACGGTCAGCGCCAGGCGCAGCGCCTCGGCGTCGGCGGGCGCGTCGTGGGCGTGGAAGGAGGTGGTGCGCTGGGCTACGCCGCGCAGCGTCTGCAGGAGCTGGCGCTTGCGAGGCTCGGGCAAGACGGCGAGCTCGGTGCCGAGGCGCCGCTCGCGAAGGGCCTCGGCGCGCGTGGCGTGGGCGAGGGCGAGCCGCCGTTGGCCCTGCGCCTGGTAGAGTACGGTGAGGTTGCTGAGCGATTCGGCCACGAGCGGGTGCTCGGGGCCGAGCGCCTTCTCGAAGAGGCGCACCGCACGCTCGTAGAGAGGCTCGGCCTTTTCGTACGCCCCCTGCGCCTGGTAGAGCACGGCCAGGTTGCTGAGTGATTCGGCCACGTCGGGGTGCTCGGGGCCGAACGCCTTCTCGAACAGGCGCATCGCGCGCAGGTGCAGCGGCTCGGCCTTCTCGTACGCCCCCTGCTCCTTGTAGAGCACGGCCAGGTTGTCGAGCGAGCTGGCGACGAGCGGGTGCTCGGGGCCGAGCGCCTTCTCGAAGAGGCGCACCGCACGCTCGTAGAGAGGCTCGGCCTTTTCGTACGCGCCCTGCTCCTTGTAGAGCAAGGCCAGGTTGTTGAGCGAGCGGGCGACGTCGGGGTGCTCGGGGCCGAGCGTCTTCTCGAAGAGGCGCAGCGAGCGCTGATGGAGCGGCTCGGCCTTGGCATACGCCCCCTGCGCCTGGTAGAGCACGGCCAGGTTGCCGAGCGATTGGGCCACGAGCGGGTGCTCGGGGCCGAGCGCCTTCTCGCGGATGGCAAGCGCCTGCTGGTAGAGTGGCTCGGCCTTGGCGTACGCCCCCTGCTCCTTGTAGAGCAAGGCCAGGTTGTTGAGCGAGCTGGCGACGAGCGGGTGCTCGGGTCCGAGTGCCTTCTCGTAAAGGTGGAGCGCGCGCAGATGGAGCGGCTCGGCCTTGGCATACGCCCCCTGCTCCCGGCAGAGCAAGGCCAGGTTGTTAAGCGATTTGGCCACGTCGGGGTGCTCGGGGCCGAACGCCTTCTCGCGCAGGCTCAGCGCACGCTGATAGAGCGGCTCGGCCTGGGTGTACGCGCCGTGCACCCGGTACAGCTCGGCCAGGTTGTTAAGCGATTGGGCGACATCGGGATGGTTCGGGCCGAGGGCCCTCTCGCGGACGCGCAGCGCGCGCTGGTAGAGCGGTTCGGCCTTGGCGTACGCCCCCTGCTCCTTGTAGAGTACGCCCAAGTTGCTGAGCGATTCGGCCACGAGCGGGTGCTCGGAGCCGAGCGCCTTCTCGCGGATGCGCAGCGCGCGCAGATGGAGCGGTTCGGCCTTTCCGTACGCGCCCTGATCCTTATAGAGCACAGCCAGGTCGTTGAGCGATTTGGCCACGTCGGTGTGATTCGGTCCCAGCACCCCTTCGCGCAACGCCAGCGCCCGCTCGGCCAACGGCACCGCCTTGGCGTACGCCCCCTCGCCCTGCAGGCGCTTCGCCTCTTCGTTCAGCCGCTGCGCCTCGGCCAGCGCCGGCGCCTCGCCAGCGGCGGCGCTGGGGCCCTGCGCCCGCGCGCGGCCCGGGCTGGTCGCCGCCACCGCCAGGAGGGCCAGCAGAAGCGCCCTGCACCCTCTAGCCCACGCCACCATCGCCCCCTCCGTCTCCCGCCCCTCGTCCCACGACCGCCCCGTCGAACGCGCCCGGCGGCGGGCGCAGCCCGCGAGCGTTGGCGACCCCGGTCGGGGCAGCCATGACGCCTCTGACCCGTCGACGCCCTCGCCGAAGCGTAGCTCGACCGAACCCCCCAACCTGCTGAGCGCGCCTCGTTTGCCTGTCGCGTCGTGCACCACGCCTCTCCGTCTCGCCGCCAAGGACGAACCCCTATCGATTCCTGAGAGCCCTCCGCGGGCTCGAACGAGTCCGTCTTTTCTCGAGGTAGAGCCGGCCCCTCATCTGCCTTTCGCACCCAGGGGGTGCCAGCGCTTCGGTACCTGTGTTGTAAGTGCCTCGTACCGTCGAGAGAGTGGCCTAGGGGCATTTGGCCCCTAGGCTCGATGCATGCCTCTACCCCATCAATGACTCGTGGGTGCCGCCTGTGCGGGCGCCACCGTTCGCGCAGGCTCCGAAGACCCTTCCGCGCGAACAGCCACGAGGGACGGCTACCATGTGCACTTAATCAATTCAACAGGGCAAGGCTTCAAAAATTAACGCCAAGGTCGAGCCACAGTCGAGCGACCGGTCTGCCGTTTCGTCTGCGTCAGGGTCGTTGTCGCCCCGGCCGAAGCGCTTCTGTCGAGCCGATCGGCAGGGCCTCGGGGGCGACGACGGAGACGAGACGGTACCTTGCATCGAAGCGCTCACGGCGAAGAGGGGGCAGCGGCGGCTCGGTTCCAGCATCACGAACGCCTCGGCCCTGCGCCGCGAGGTCCGAGTGCCGCAGAGCATGCTGTGGCGCTGGCGGATCGAAGCCACGACGCTCGGCCCCATGGCCGTCGACAAATCCGACGCCCCCGCCCGGCCCGCTCGCGCGGCTCAGGACAAGCTGCGGCTGGCGCTCGCCGCCGACCGCGCTTCGCCCGAGAAGCTCGGCAAACGGCTGCGGCGCGATGGCCTGTCTGAGGCGGAGCCCGAGCCAGGGCGCGAAGCCAGCAAGGCCGCGCTCGACGACAAGCCCGAGCCGAGAGCGCGGTCAAGGCGGCGGTGCAGGGGAAGCGCAGGCGGTAGCTCGAGCGGGGACGGCAGCGCCGCCCGACGAAGCCGAGCGGGCCGGCGCGCATCGAGCGGCGCCGGCGGCCGTTCGCCCACCGCGGCCTGCCCTGGCCTTCCCGTGCGGCTCAGGGGGCGCCGCGCGACGCCTCGATGCGGCGCCGGCAGGCCTGCTCGTCGGCCCGGGCTTGCGCCTCGGGCACGTTCAAGAGGGCGACCCGGCGCTCGACGGGCAGGCAGTACGTGGTCGCTGCCCACAGCGCCGGGTCCTCGGGGCTGCGCAGCGGTTTCAAGTCGGCCCACACGCGCACGGTGTGGTCCTCGGAGGCGCTGACGAGGCGCTGGCCGTCGGGGCTGAACGCGGCCCAATTGACGTGGCCCTCGTGGCCGCGCAGCACGATGGGCTCGCCCGCGCCGTCGGCGGCCCACACCCGCACCGTCTTGTCCCACGAGGCCGTCACCAGGCGCCGGCCGTCGGGGCTGAAGGCGGCCGACGTGACGGGGCCTTCGTGGCCGCGCAGCACGATGGGCTCGCCCGCGCCGTCGGCGTTCCACACCCGCACCGTCTTGTCCCAGGACGCGGTGACGAGGCGCTTGCCGTCGGGGCTGAAGGCGGCCGAAGAGACCAGCCTCTCGTGCCCCCGCAGCACGGCCAACTCGCCCGCGCCGTCGGCGGCCCACACGCGCACTGTCCTGTCCCACGAGGCCGTCACCAGGTGCTGGCCGTCGGGGCTGAAGGCGGCCGAAGAGACCTCGCTCTCGTGGCCGCGCACGACGAGCGGCTCGCCCGCGCCGTCGGCTCGCCAGATGCGCGCCGTCTTGTCCAAGGAGGCCGTCACCAGGCGCCGGCCGTCGGGGCTGAACGCCGCCGAAAGGACCTGGTCCTCGTGCCCCCACAGCACGAGCGGCTCGCCCGCGCCGTCGGCGTTCCAGACGCGCGCCGTCCTGTCCCGGGAGGCCGTCAGGAGGCGCCGGCCGTCGGGGCTGAAGGCGGCCGACGTGATCGGGCCCTCATGGCCCCGCAGCACGATGGGCTCGCCCGCGCCGTCGGCGGCCCACACCCGCACCGTCTTGTCCCAGGAGGAGGTCACCAGGCGTCGGCCGTCGGGGCTGAAGGCGGCCGAAGAGACCTCGCTCTCGTGACCACGCACGACGAGCGGCTCGTCCGCGCCGTCGGCGCCCCACACCCGCACCGTCCTGTCCCAGGAGGCGGTCACCAGGCGCCGGCCGTCGGGGCTGAAGGCCGCCGAACGGACTTCGCCATCATGGCCGCGTAGAACGAGCGGGTCGCCCGCCCCGTCGGCGTTCCAAATGCGCGCCGTCTTGTCATTGGAGGCGGTCACCAGGCGCCGGCCGTCGGGGCTGAAGGCCGCCGAAGAGACCTGACCCTCATGGCCCCGCAGCACGATGGGCTCGCCCGCGCCGTTGGCGGCCCACACCCGCACCGTCTTGTCGTCGGAGGCGGTCACGAGGCGCCGGCCGTCGGGGCTGAAGGCGGCCGACCAGACCACGCCCTCGTGGCCGCGCCGCACGATGGGCTCGCCCGCGCCGTCGGCGTTCCACACCCGCACCGTCCTGTCCGCGGACGCGCTGACGATCTGCTTGCCGTCGGGGCTGAACGCGGCCGACATGACCCTGTCCTCGTGGCCGCGCAGCACGAGCGGCTCGCCCGCGCCGTCGGCGGCCCAGACCCGCACCGTCTTGTCCGAGGACGCGCTGACGATCTGCTTGCCGTCGGGGCTGAAGGCGGCCGACCAGACCCCCCTCTCGTGCCCCCGCAGCACGACCAACTCGTCCGCGCCGTCGGCATTCCACACGCGCACCGTCTTGTCCCGCGAAGCCGTCACCAGGCGCTTGCCGTCGGGGCTGAAGGCGGCCGACCAGACCGAGCCCTCGTGGCCGCGCAACACGAGCGGCTCGCCCGCGCCGTCGGCGGCCCACACGCGTAGGGTCCCGTCGGACGAGGCGGTGACGAGGCGCTTGCCGTCGGGGCTGAAGGCGGCCCGCCAGACCCCGTCCGGATGGGGCAGCACCACGCGGCTGACCCCGCTCTGGAGCGCCACGCGCGCCACGTCCGCCCAGCCGCGTGGCACCTCGGGCGGCTCGAGCTCGCGCACGAGCGCGAGCGCGGCGGTCGGGTCGTCCGGCAAGCGCTCGCGCGCCACCGCCAGGCGCGTGGCGTTGCGCGCTTGCACCGACCGCGCCTCGGCGCGCGCCGCTTCGCGACTCGCTCGCACCGCTTCGCGGTCCGCTCGCACCGCCAGGGCCGAGACGGCCAGGGCGATGGCGCTCAGGGTGGCCAGCACGCTCGCGAGCGCCCGGCGCTTGCGCCGCTGGGCCCGTTCCAAGAGCGCCACGACCGCCCGCACGTACCGCTCCTCCCGCTCGCCCAGCCCGACGCCCCCGGGCTCGGCGCCACGGCGGGCCAGCCAGGCGCGCGCCTCGAGCGCCGCGCCCTCGCGCCACAGCAGCCCCTCGGCCTCGCCACTCGCCTGCCATGGCTGCGCCGCGGCCCGAAGCCGCGCGAGGAAGTGTGCGTCCTGCGCGCTCGCCTCGAGCCAGGCGCCGAACTCGGGCCAGCGCTCGATCAACGACTCGTGCACCAACTCCACCGTCGCCCCGTCGCGCTCGAGGCCGCTATCGATCGCGAGGAGCCGCGCCTCGACCAGGTGCTGCACCACCGGCTCGACCTCGCCCTCAGGCCCGAGCTGGCGCAGCTCGTCGAGGCCGACCAGCGCGCGCGTCTTCTCAGGCGTGACCAGGCGCACGAGCACCGCGCGGCACAGCCGTTGCTCGCGCAGCGGCAGGCGCCCGAGCACCGCGTCGGCATGGGCCGAGAGCGCCCCGGCGACGCCGCCCAGCCGCTCGTAGCTCGCCTCGGTCAAGAGCTGCTGGTCGCGGTCGCGCCCCTCCCACAGCTCGGCCGCCACGAACTGCAACAGCGGCAGCGGGCTCCTCGTGCCCTCGAGCGCGTCGAGCATCGTCCCGACCAGGGCCTCGTTCTCGAAGCGGTAGCCGGCCGCCTCGACGGGCCGCTCGAGCGCCTCGCGCAGGCCCGCGCGCCCCAGCGGCGCGAGCGCCCAAAGCCCCCGCGTCACCTCGCCGAGGAGCGTGCGCTCGTCGACCAGCCGGTCGAAGAAGTCGGCCCGCAGCGCGACCACGACGCGCAAGGGCGAGGAGGCGTCGTCGGCCACGCCCTCAAGGCAGGCGAGGAAGGCGGCGCGCTCGGCCGGGCCCGCGCCCAGGGTGTAGAGCTCTTCGAATTGGTCGACGAAGAGCAAGGCGCGGCCGTGGCCGCGGCGGCAGCGCGCCCGCAGCGCCGCCCCGAGCGCCCCGGGCTCTTCGCGCAGGGTGGTCGCCCGTTCGGTCGGCTCGCTGCCGCCCGGCGCGCTCGCGCCCTCGCCGCCCGGCGGCGCCTCGGACGCACGTGCCCACACCTCGCCGAGGGCCAAGAGGGGCCTCCGCCCCGGCCGCAGCACGAAGGCCTCCCACCGCTCGCCCGAGCGCTTCAAGGCAGGGATGACGCCGGCGCGAACGAAGCTCGACTTGCCCGCGCCCGACGCACCTACCACCGCCACGAGCGGCTGGTGGCGGAGCATCCGGACGGCGCCCGCGATCTCGGCGTCGCGCCCGAAGAAGCGCCCCGCGTCCGCCTCTTGGAAGGCCGACAGCCCCGGGAAGGGGTTCGCGCCCTCGGCGAGCGCGCCCGGCCCCGCCCGCAGCGCCTCGAGCGCGGCGAGCAGCTCACGCGCCGAGCCGAAGCGCTCCTCGCGCCGCTTCCGCAGGCACCGCTCGACCACCGCCGCCAGCGCCCCCGCCTCGGGGCAGGGGTCGAGCAGCGAGGGCATCGGGGCGTGCGGGTCCAGCAGGCTCGCGAGCAGGGCGGGCGAGCCCGGGGCCAGCGGGTGGGCGCCGGCGCACAGCTCGTAGAGCAGCAGGCCGACGGCCCACAGGTCGACGCGCGTGTCGGGCTCGTCGCCCCACCACTGCTCGGGCGCCATGTACAAGAGCGTGCCCTTCAGGCCGCTCTTGTCGGCCGCGCTCGCGCCCCCGCTCGCCGAGCTCGCCCCGTGCGGCAGAAGCTTGGCGAGGCCGAAGTCGACCACCTTGATGGGCCCGGCGTCGGCGAGCAGAATGTTCTCGGGCTTGAGGTCGCGGTGCACGATGCCCTGCTCGTGCGCACAGACGAGCGCCCGCACCACCGGCAGTATCAGCTCGACGGCCAAGCCCGGCGGCACCCGCCCGGGCACGGGGCCGGCGGTCCCGGATGGGGCAGGCTGCGAAGCGCCCGCCCTCCGCCGCATCCACGCGCGCAGCGTCGAGCCCTCGACGTACTCGAGCACGAGGTAGGGCTCGCCTTGGTGTTCGTCGACCTCGTAGATGACGACGATGTTCTCGTGCTTGCACCGCGCG
>DASTPP010000357.1:0-7481 GCA_035762175.1 Polyangiaceae bacterium
AGCGCAAGGCGCTCGAAGGGCGCGAGCTGGTGCACATGGCGCGCGACGAGATCTCGCAGACCATTCACGGCCTGCGGTCCATCATCGCCGAGGGCCTCGAGGGCGAGGGCGACGAGCGCTGGCGGCACTTCTTCGAGACGCTCTTCCCCGGCTTGCGCGACGCCGGGGTGCGGCTCGAGGACTTGATCGGCATGGTGCCGTTGCTCTTCTGCCACGTCGCCCGCATCGCCGCCGTGCGCTTGCCGGCCGACCAGCGCGACGACGCCGTGCGCTGGGCCGCCGAGTTTTCCTACGG
Source organism: Polyangiaceae bacterium (assembly GCA_035762175.1). Taxonomy (GTDB): domain Bacteria; phylum Myxococcota_A; class Polyangia; order Polyangiales; family Polyangiaceae; genus DASTPP01. The sequence continues at coordinate 296 of DASTPP010000357.1, forward strand.
CTATGCCATCGCCGTCGCGCGGGTTTGGGTGCCCGGCTGAGGGGGCCCCGGTCCGCCTTCTCGGGACGTTGCCCGGTCAGAAGCGGGGCGAGAGCGCTTGCGCGGTGGGCCTGGGACGGCCGCCGGCGAGGCTTGGTGAGCGAGGCCGACCGAGGTAGGCCGCAGCGAACCGAGCGCCGCGTCGCCCTCACGCCGGGCCGGGGGCACCCGCCGCCGGGGTAAGGGCGTCGGGCCCTTCGCGGCGGTGTCGATGTCGCCGGTGGCGCAGCGGCGCACGAAGGCGATGAGCTCGCTGAGCCCCTCGGGCTTGCGCAAAATGCCCGTCAAGATGCCGCCCTCGAAGGCCCGGCGCGCCTCGGCCGGCGGCTCTCGCCCGGAGAACACGAAGAGCTTGGCCGAGGGCTGGACGCGCGCCGCGTCGGCCAGCAAGGTGAGGCCGTCGCCGTCGGGCAGGCTCAGATCGCTCACGACGACGTCGAAGGGCTGCTCGCGCAAGAGGCCGCGGGCGTCGCTCGCGTCGGGCGACATGGCGAGCACGGCCACCCGGCGCAGGACGCGCTCGAGGCAGCTACGCAGGAGGTCGTCGTCGTCGACGACCAGGACGCGGGGCAACGTGGGGGGGCTCGGGTCGATCATGGTTGGGCGTGCCTAGGCACGCCCGCGGGGGTACGCCGGAGGGCGAGCCCGGGGCGGTCGGCTGCCGCGCCTTTGATGAGCCGAGAGGGCGCCCCGTTGCGTCGTTCGAGGCGCCTGCGCATTCGGCCGACGGAACCCGAGGCCCGCCCCGAACGCACCTACCTCACGAAGCCGCGCGCGCGGCCGGACCCCCTTAACAATCGCTCAGGGCAGGTCGACCGTGATGGTCATGGCGGGGCCGACCGCCCGATCGCAATTACGGACGAGCCAGCGCTCGAGGGCGGCGCGCGTCACGGTCTCGGGCTCGCCGGGGGGCGGCACCAGCCGGAGCATCTCGCCCATGTAGCGGCGGGCGGTCGACTCTGTCCAACGGCAGGTCTTGGCGACGTCGTCGATGCCGAGGGGACGGGCCGGGGCTTTGGGAGCTTGGTGAGACATACGACGCTCGAATCTTGCGGCAGGTGAGACCCTGGTTGCAATAACGGTCGTCGCCGGCGACCACTTTAGGGAGACCTCAGCCGGGAGCGTTGGCGGGTTACGGCCCCGCCGCTCGCGCCGCCCGGGGGCCCGCGGCGCGTCGGCGCGGGCGGGGCGGGCCCGGGCCGATGGGGGTGAACTTAACCGCCCATGCCGGAACGCACCGGGCGCGAGGACCAGCCGTGCCGGCGCCGCAGGTGCTCGGCCCAGCGCTCGGCCGCCCCCTCGAAGCGGTGCGCGAGCGGCGTGCCGTCGTCGAGCGTGTCGCGCCCGACGGACGCGCGGATGGTCTGGGCGAGGCCGCCGGGGCGGCGGGTGGGGCGTTCTTCCGGGCGGGGCGGGGGCCGGGGGGCGGCGTACTTCCCGTTTTCGGGGGGCCGGCGGCGGGGGGCGGGGGCGCGTCTCGGGGCGGCGGGGCGGGGGCGGCGGCGCGCGGGGCGGGACGTTGGTATCGCGACCGGGGCAGATGGAAAGCGGGAAGTCGTACGCCCACTTTTCTGATTGGCGCATGAAGGAAAGCCGCAGGCGTGTTTTCTTCAGCGCTAAATGGATGCGCACGTCGGAGCGCACGGACGTGCGTAAGGGCGCCGGGCGCGGCGGCGCGCGGGGCGCGCGGGGCGCGCGGCGGCGCGCGATTGGGCCGGCGCGGGGGCGCGGCGCGGGCGGGCGGGGGCGCGGCGCGCGGTGGCGCGCGCCGTGCAGTGCGGTGTTCGCGCGCACCAGCGGCGCGCGAGGCGGCGGCGTCGCCCCGCCGCCTCGAGACGAATGACCACGGAACGGGACCCGTCCTGCCGAAGCTCGCCCAAGGAAGGCGCTCGGGCCGGCGCCGTCTACCCATCGAGCAAAGAAACGGTCGCGAGGGACACATGAACGTCGAGCAGAGAAGGCGTGTGCTTTGGCGTGTGCCTTGGTTGGCAGCCCTGATCACGGGGGCCCCGGCCGCGGCGCTGAGCCTCTTGTCTACGAGCCCCGCGTGGGCGCAGACCATCGGCGTCGCCACGCTGAGCGGCAAGGTCGTCGACGCCCAGTCGGGCGCGCCGGTGCCGGACGCGGTCGTGAGCGTCACGTCGCCGGCGCTGCAGGGCGAGCAGACGGTCGTCAGCGACGGGTCGGGCTTCTACCGCATCCCCAACCTGCCGCCGGGCGACTACACCCTCAGCGTGCAGGCGGACGCGCACAAGCCCTCGACGCGCGGGGGCATCGCCCTGCGGGCCAACGTGACGGTGCGGCTGGACGTGCCGGTGTTGCCCGAGGTGATGGTGGGCGACGTCGTCGAGGTCGAGGGGCGCCCGCCGACGGTCGACGTGAGCACGACGACCTCGGGCCTGAGCATCAACTCGGCCGCGATCGAGCGCCTGCCGCTGGCGGCGCCGGGCGGCCGCAGCGGCGCGAACCTGTCGTTCGACGCGCTGGCCGAGGTGGTGCCGACGGGGCGCACGGACACGTACGGCGGCTCGTTCGCGGGCACGACCTCGCCCGAGAACGGCTACATCGTCGACGGGCTCTCGGTCACCGACCCGGCGGTCGGCATCCTGGGGACGCCGATGAGCCTCGAGTTCGTCAAGGAGGCGAACGTGGTGACCGCGGGCTACCTGCCCGAGTACGGCCGGACGCAGGGCGGCGTCTTCGACATCGTGTCGAAGAGCGGCTCGAACGAGTTCCACGGCTCGCTCTACGGGCAGTGGACGCCGGGCTCGGCGGCGCCGAAGGTGGTCTCGAGCCAGAACGCGCTCGCCGCGCAGACCCGCCTGCTCAGCACCGAGACCGCGGGCTTCACGCTCGGCGGCCCCCTCGTCAAGGACAAGCTCTGGTTCTTCGCCGGCGCCCAGTTCTCCTCGGCGCAGTACGAGTGGACGCGGCGGCTCTACGCCTTCCAGACCAACCCCGACGGCACGGCGGCGCTCGACTCCGAGCGCCGGCGCATCGGCGCCGAGGTCGCGGACGCGCGGCGGTCGCTGCGGGCGCGGGGGCTGCAGTACCAGGCCTTCGGCAAGCTCGACTACCGGCTCGACCCGGACAACATGCTCACCTTCTCGGTCAAGGCGGTGACGAGCCGGGCGGGCGGCGACGGGTACATGGACGTCGACCCGCAGACGGGCGCGCCCGGCGGCGGCATCACCGGCAACAGCCGGCCCTTCCGCCTGACGCGCTACTTCCCCGGGCAGGTGTACGACCTGACCCTGAAGTGGTCGAACTCGTCGATGAACAAGCGCCTGCTCTTCGACACGACGGTGGGCTGGCACCACGAGGCGAACGGCGGCGCGGGCGGCCTCGCGGGCGACAAGACCGACCCGGGCACGCTCTCGGGCCTGAACGCCGACCCGTCCACGGTCTACGGGCGCGTCACGCCCTCGCGCCCGCGCGTGAGCGACTTCGAGACCCTGCCGAACCCCGGCATCTGCGCCGACACGACCGCCGACGGCACCGTCGTGCGCTGTCCGGTCAACACGTACGGCGTCGGCGGCCCCGGCCAGACCGAGAAGGTGTCGACCAACCGCGTGCAGGCGCGCGAGGTCATCACCTACCTCTTCGAGGCGCTCGGCCACCACGTCATCAAGCTCGGCGCCGAGGCCGAGTACGCCGAGGTCGCGAGGAAGACCGGCTTCTCCGGCCTGACGAGCGTGCGCGAGGCGCAGGACGGCTCGACCTGGGACACCAACGGCGCCAACTACTCGCTGCAGACGCGCCCCGACCAGCTCGCCCTCTACCAGGGCTGGGACCTGACGGTGCGCCAGGTGGCCTTCGGCGCCTTCGTCCAGGACAGCTGGAGCATCATGGACCGGGTCACGCTCAACGCCGGCCTGCGCTACGACTCGCAGACGCTCTACACCGCGCAGGGCGACGTCGCCATCGCGCTGCCCAACCAGGTCGCCCCCCGCCTCGGCCTCATCTGGGACCCGACCCAGAGCGGCAAGGCCAAGGTCTTTGCCAACTACGCCCTCTACTACCAGAGCCTGCCGCTGCGCATCTCGTCGCGCGGCATCTCGGGCGAGCCGAGCAACACCTGGTCGGTGCCGACCGCGACCTGCGACCCGTCGAACCCCAACTTCCGCGGCTGCGTCACAGACCCCAACAACGCCATCAACGCCAACGGCCCCTACGACCCGAGCCGCAAGTACGGCTACTTCGGCTTCGGCCGCGCCGCCGTCGACCCCGACCTCAAGCCCGGCTCGTCGACCGAGATCTCGGCCGGCGGCGAGTACGAGGTCGTGGCGGGCGGGCGCCTGGGCCTGACCTACATTCACCGGCAGACCAACAGCATCATCGAGGACATGAGCCGCGACGAGGCGGCCACGTACTTCATCGGCAACCCGGGCGAGGGCATCGCCAAGGACTTCCCCAAGGCCGAGCGCATCTACGACGCCGGGGTCATTCAGTTCACCAAGGCCTTCCGCGACGACTGGCTCGCGCAGGCCAGCTACACCCTCTCGTACCTGCGCGGCAACTGGGAGGGCTTCTTCCGCTCGCAGACCGGCCAGCTCGACCCGGGCGCCAACTCGGACTTCGACCTCTTGACCCTGCTGCAGAACCGCAAGGGCCCGCTCGGCGCCGACAGCCGCCACGAGTTCAAGCTGTACGGGGCGAAAGACTGGCAGCTCGACGAGGGCCTGCGCCTGACCACGGGCGTCAGCTACCGCGCCCGCTCGGGCGCGCCGACCAACTTCGTCGGCCGCCACATCATCTACCAGCAGGAGGTCTTTCTGCTGCCGCGCGGCGAGGGCGAGCGGCTGCCCTGGGTGCACAACTTCGACCTGCATTTCGCCCTCGGCCTCTGGAAGACCAAGTCGCAGTCGGTCTCGCTCACCACCGACATCTTCAACCTGTTCAACTTTCAGGCGGCGACGCTGGTCGACAACAACTACACGACCGCGCTCGCCAATTCGATCACCGACCCGGCCGCCCTGAACTCGCCCTACGTGCCCGGGCGCGAGAAGAAGGAGATCCGGCCGGAGATCATCCCCACGCCGACGGGCGCGCCCTTCCGCGAGACGCAGCGCAACCCGAACTTCGGCACGCCGACGCAGTTCCAGGACCCGCTGACGATCCGCATTGGTATTCGTACCACGTTCTGAGCAGAGCCATGGAAAAGCGACAAAAGGCCCAGACCATGATCACGCGGCACGCCTCGCGCCTCTCGGGCGCGGCCCTCCTGGCGCTGGCGGCGGCGGGCGCGAGCAACTGCTCCGAGCAGCGCGCGCCCGAGTGCACCGTCCCGCCCTCGGCCAACTACGCCGTCCGCCTCGTCGAGACCGGCGCGCCCCAGGGCGCCTGCGCGGCCGCAGACGCGCCGCTGCAGGGCGGCGTCTTCGGCATGCGCCCGCACCCGGTGCTCGGCACCGACGGCTACCCCGATTACGACATCCCCTTCAACGTCTCGATCATGTTCGCGCGCATGGGCGAGCTGCGCGACCGGGCCGAGGCGCGCCTGGCCGAGCTCGGCCTCGACCCGCTGCCCGAGCCGGCCGAGCCCATCTACAACTTCGGCCCCTTCGCCACCGCGCGCCCCGAGGGCGACTTCTGCCGGCTGCCCGCGACCGAGGTGGCGCGCCTCGTGCTGCCCGAGATCCCCGGGCTGCCCGAGGTGCCGGCCGACCCGGGCGACCCCGACGACCCCGACGATGACGTGCCCGCCGTGCCCGCCGCGCCGCCGCTGCCGGCCGTCGACATCACGGCCGCCTGGTCGGACGTGCGCGTGCTCTCGACCACGGCCTACCCGGGCGTGCAGTTCGAAGGCACCTTCACGTACACCGAGAACGGCTGCACCCGCACCTACGCGGCGACGGGCGTCTGGGGCAGCTTCAACGTCACCTGCGAGGGCAGCGACGAGGAGGGCAACGCGAACGGCCTGCCCGACCAGAACCTCTGCCTGTCGGCCCCCAACCCCTCGAACATCACGGGCAGCGGCATCAACCCCGACTTCCCGGTCACGTGCGACGCGGCGACGCTGCTGTGCCTGCTCGACGGCGACTTCCCCGCGTACCGATTAGCCATGGCCCGGGCACTGAGGAGACCTTCGATGACTCGTGTTGATGCGACCCCCCTCGGCCGCGCGCTCGCGGCGGCCGCCGCCCTCGCGGGGGCCCTTTCGGTCAGCCCCGCGGCCCGGGCCCAGCAGCCCGCGCCGCCCGCCGCGCCCCCGGCCCCGCCCCCCGCGCCGGCCGCGCCCCCGCAGGCCCTGCCGCCGGCGCAGCCGCTGCCGGCGCAGTCGCTACCCACGGCGCCCGCCGGGCAGCCGGCGCCCGCCGGGCAGCCGGCGCCCGCGGGCCAGCCCGCGCCGGGCGCGGCGCCCCCGATGCCGGCCGAGGCGCCGCCCCCGGCCGCGCCCTACCCCCCCGACCCCTCGGCGGGGGCCGCCGCCGACGCCGCGGCGAACGCCGCGCCGGCCCCGCCCCCGAAAGAGGGCAGCTACATGAACTCGAAGCTGCCGGCCTACGTCTCGTTCGGCATCGCGGGCGTCGGCCTCGTCGCCGGCACCGTCGCGGGCGTGATGGCGATGTCGGCGAAGAACGAATACGAAGACGCGCCGACGTACAAGAAGGCGGACCGCTTCGACAACCTGGCGTCCGTCGCCGACGTCGGGCTCGGCACCTTCGTGCTGGCGGGCGTGACGGGCGCCATTCTCTACTTCGCCAACTCGGGGCCGGAGCAGGCCAAGCCCGCGGCGGGCGCGTCGGCGCCGCGCCTGCGCCGCGGCGTCAGCCTCGCCCCCGTGGTCACCACCAAGACGCAGGGCGCGGCCCTGACCCTGCGCTTCTAGGGCGGACGGCGGAGGCGACGATGGCGAAGACGCCGGCGACTGGCGGCAGCGGACGCGGAGAACCTCGCCCCGGCAGGACGGGCGACGCAGCAGCGGAACAGGAGAGGCACATGGTCGGCCGTAGAGGGAAGGACGCAACGGGCTCGTTTTGGCCCCTGGCCGCGCTCGCCGCGGCGGCGCTCGCGGGGTGTCAGGCGCTCGTCACCATCGATCGCAGCGACATCGTCGACGAGCAATTCAACTTCCCCGCGGGCGGGGGCGGCGCGGGCGGCGAAGACGCCGGCGCGGCGGGCGCGGCGGGCGAGGGCGGCGGCG
>DASTPP010000358.1:0-45078 GCA_035762175.1 Polyangiaceae bacterium
CCGGGCCCTCGCCGGCGCCCTCCGGCGCTTCTTCGCCCTGCGGTGCGCCCGGCGCCTGCACCTCTTCTTCGGCGCCGGGAGGCCGGCGTGAGCCCCGCGGACGCGGCGCTCGAGCGGGCGCTCGGGGCCCTCGCCGAGGTCTCGGCCACGGCGTCGGAGGCGCTCGGCGAGGTCGTGGGCGTGCGCTTCGCCGAGGCCGACGCCCAGGACGGCGGCGGCTACGAGGCCCTGCTCTACGGCGGCGACGACCGGCTCGCCTCCGACGAGCTCGTCGGCGCGGGCGGCACGCGCTCGGAGGCGCTCGCCTCGCTCGGCGACAAGCTCGCCGCGCTGCTCGACCGGATGGCCGACCAGAAGCGCCGGGCGGCGGCCGACGTGCGAAGGGCGGTGGGGTTGTGACCACCCGCATCGACGCCATCCGGGCGCGCCTCGAAGCGGTCGAGGCCTACCCCGGTCCGTGGCGGGCCGTGCCCTCCGAGGCCTACGAGGGCCTGCTCGACGTCGTTGACGACGAGTGCGTCATCATCGCCGACGGCTGCGACCGCGAGCTCGCCACCTTTCTCGCGCACGCCCGCGAAGACATCGTCCACCTGCTCGCCGAGCTCGGCAAGGGCGGTGCAAAGTGAGCGCCGCGCTCGACCTTTCGTCCTCGGCCGACGAGGCCCTCGAGGGGCTCTCGGACCTCGCCCTGCTCTACGGCGAGCTGGCGCGCCTGACGGGCGACGCCGAGCCCGTCACCGACCTCGCCGGCGAGCTGCGCCGCGCGAGGGGGCGGCTCGCCGTCGACTGGGCGGCAAAGCCCCGGGGCTGGCTCGCGCGGACCTTGCAGTCGTGCGCGGCGCGCCTCGTCGTCGCGTCCGAGGCGCACCCGGGCGGGCGCGACGCGTTCCTCGCCGACGTCGGCGCGCGCCTGCCCGCGGCCCGCCGGCTCGCCGCGGCGATGCGCCCCGACACCCTCGCCGTCGCCACGGCCGGCGCCGCGGCGAAGCGGCCCGAGGGGGCGCCCCCGGGATGGCACGCCGCGTACGTCTGCGCCCTGCTCGTCGCGGGGCTCGAGCGCCTGCCCTACCCCGCTACGGACGGCGAGGCGGCTCAATGACGTCCGAGAGCGACCGGCTGCTCGAGCAGCTCGCCGACCAGGTCGACGCGCTCGACGCCGCGAAAGAGTTCCTCGCGAACGTCGACGAGAAGAAGGCCGCCGCGCTCGCCGTCGTGGCGTGCATGCCGGGCGACATCGCCGCGACGCTGCGGGCCCTCGCGGCCCTGACGGGTGCGGCGGCTCCCGCGGCGGCGCCCCCCCCCGCCGCGCCCTCGCCCCGGCCGCCCGTCCGGCCCGCCGCCTCGCCCCTCTTCGGCAGCGTGCCGCCCGCCGCCCTCGGCGAGGGCACGGGCGGCCTCGGCCTGGGCGACGGGCCCGACCCCGACGACGAGGTCGAGGAAGAGAACGACGAGGACGCGGGCCCCGCCGAACCCGAGCCCTCTGGCGACGACGAAGACGACGAGGGCGAGCGGCCCACCCCCGCCCCGAAGGCGCGCGCCTTCCGCCGCGGCCCGGGCCGCCGCGGGCCCCGGGCGACCGAGCCCGTCGACGAGCGCGTGCTCGCCCTGATGCGCGAGAAGGTCAGGCTCGGGCCGAACGACGTCGCGGCCGCGCTGCGCCTGTCGCGCGGCCAGGCGTCGGCCTCGCTCGGCCGCCTCGCGACGCGAGGGCTCCTGCGCAAGCCCGAGGGGCGCGGCGCGCCGTACGAGGTCGCCGGGGCGCCGCCGGCGCCCGCGCCCGCCCCCGCCGCCGCCGCCGCGCCCCGCCGCCGGCCGGAGGGCGGCCCCCTCGCCGTCAACGGCAAGAGGAAGCCCTACGCCGCCGTCGCCGAGGGCGCCGCGACGCTCGCCGGGCGCATCCTCGCGCTGCTCGCCTCGGGCGCGCAGCTCCCGGCCGACGCCATCGCGCGCGAGCTCCGCGAGCCCACGTTCGAGGTGCAGTACGCCCTCGGCGGGCTCTGGTCGGCCAAGCGCCTGCGCAAGGACGAGTCGACGCGGCCGGCGAAGTGGTCGATCGCCCGGGCCGAGCGGGGGGCCGCGTGACCGCCCGGCCCGGTGCCGGGGCGCCCGCCTACGTCGCCCGCTCGCTCGCCCGCTGCCGGCCGCAGTCGCGCTGCCCGAGCCGCCGCGAGGGCCGCGACGTGCAGCTGCGCCTGACGCCCGACGAGGCCAAGGAATTCTCCCTGCGCCTGATGAAGGCGATGGGCCGCCGGGGCCTCACGGCCGCCCAGCTCGCGCGGCTCGTGCCGTGCGAGGACGCGTCGATCTACCACTACATGAGCGGCTACTCGGCCCCGATGGCCGGGCGGCTCGAGGCGATGGCGCGCGCTCTCGGCTGCTCGGCCGAATGGCTCGCGGTCTGCTCGGACGAGCCGGGCTTCGACGGCGACGGCGCCGACACGAGGGCCGCGTGACGGCCGATCGCGCACGCCTCGGCGTCGAGGTCCGGCTCGACCTGCCCTCGGCGAACGCCGGCAAGGCGCTCGCCGAGCTCGCCGCCCGCGGCGGCAGGGCGCAGGCCTTCGAACTCGCGCGGGCCCTCGGCGTCTCGCTCTCGGCGCTCGCCCCGACGCTCGCCTGGCTCGAGGGCCGCGGGCTCGCGGCGTGCGCGGCCGGGTGGGCCATCACGGACAAGGGCCTTGACCACCTTCGGGCGAACGGGGGCGAGCCTTGAGCGCCCCCGTCGTGCGCCTGCCCTCGCTCGAGGGCCACCTCGCCCGGCGGGCCGCCCCCTTCGCGGACCTCGTCGTCGAGGCGATGGCGTCGAGAGGCACGCAGCTCGCCGGCGTCGCCCTCGTCGGCGGCGCGCACGCCGAGGCCTACGGGTGGTCGGGGGTCAAGCGCCTCGGAGCCCTCTACGGCCGGCGCGTGCCCTACGTGCTCGCCCCCGCGGTGCTCGTCATCACCGACCACTGTTGCGGGTGGGTCACCGTCGAGGCGCTCGCTCGCGCCGCCGAGCGGGGGGCCGCCTAGTGCCCGGCGACGACGCGCTCGAGGTGAAGGCCGGGCTCGCGCGGCGCGGGCCCTTCGCCCTGCTCGACGGGCTCGCGCTGCCCTACCAGCGCGACGGCCGGGCGGCGGTGCTGCTTTGCCCCTTCCACGGCGAGCGGACCCCGAGCGCCAGGCTGCGCGTCGGCCCCGAAGGCACGCTGCAGCTGCGGTGCCACGGCGCGTGCCAGCGCACCTACGACGCCCTGCACCTCGTCGCGCTCGCCCGCGGGCTCGACGTCGAATCGCAGTTCGTCGAAGTGCTCGTCGAGGGCGCGCGCCTCGCCGGGCTCTACCAGCTCGAGGCCGACCTCTTGCGCGAGCGCTCGGGCCTGCCGCCCGGGGCGGGCCCGAAGGCCCCGCCCCCGCCGGCGCCGCCGCCCCCCGCGCGCCCCGCGCCCGACTACCCGCCGGCGTCGGAGGTCGAGGCGCTCTGGCGCCGGGGCACGAAGCCGCTCGTCGACTACCGCACGACCGCCCCCGACACGGTCGAAACGGTCGTCGCCGACCCCGAGGCGTACGCGGCGCTCGAGGGCCGGGGCATCAGCCCCGAAGCGGTGACGGACCTCGACCTGGCGCGCGTCCTCGCCCCGGGCGCCGCCCTGCCCCGGTGGGCCCGCTACCGCGGGCGCCACCGGGCCGAGACGCACCCGCAGGGGCTGCCCTGGCCCGAGCTCGGCTACCGCATCGTCTTGCCGGTCTACGACGCCAAGGGGGCGATGCGCTCGGTCCGCGCCTGGCGCGTCGGCCCGGCGAGGCACGAGGGCGACCCGAAGCGCTTGCCCCCCTCGGGCTGCCGCGCCGACGGGCTGCTCTTGGCCAACGCCGAGGCGAGGGCGATGCTCGAGCGGGGCGACCCGCACGCGCCGCCCCTGCGCCTGCTCGTCGCCGAGGGCGAGCCGGACTTCCTGACGATCGCGACCGGCCACCGCGGCCACTACCTCTACGCGGCGCCGGCCGTCGTCGGGCTCGCGTCGGGGTCGTGGACGGACGACGCGGCGGCGCGCGTGCCGCGCGGCTCGTCGGTCGTCGTCGCGACCCACGCCGACGACGCCGGCGAGCGGTAAGCGCGCGCCGTCTTCGACTCGCTCGGCGGCCGCTGCGACGTCCGGCGTCACAGGCCGCCCAGGGGGGCCGAATGACCGACCCGATGAGCAAGCCGAAGCCCCCCGACTGGAACGACTTGAAGAGGGCCGGCCGGCTCTCGCCCGACTTCGACTTCTTCGAGGCGGCCGAGCCGATGGGCGGGCCCGCGCCGGCGCCCGTCGTGCGCATCGGGCCCTGGGCGAGCCTGCCGCTCGAGCCGCACCCCGACCTCGCCGGCGCGGCCGGGGGCGAGGGCGGCCCGCCCCGGCCCCCCTTCCCCGTCGAGGCCTTCCCCGAGGACGTCGCCGCGTTCGTGCGGGCCGTCGCGACCTTCACCCAGACCCCGCCCGACCTCGCCGGCTGCCTCGCGCTCGGCGTGCTCTCGGCGTCCGTCGCCGGCAAGGCGCGCGTGCGCGTCAAGGGGCATTACGCCGAGCCGCTCAACCTCTTCGTCGTCGCCGCGATGGCCCCCGGCGAGCGCAAGTCGGCCGTGTTCCGGTCGATGTTCGGGCCCTTCGCCCGGTACGAGAAGCACCTGCGCGAGAGCGGCAAGCAGAAGCGCGACGCCGTCAAGGCCGAGAGGAAGGCCCTCGAGGAGGCGAACGCGTCGATCCGCCGGCGCCTCGCGCGCGCGAAGGACGAAACGCGCCTCGAGCTCGAGGGCGAGATGCGCGACAACCTCGACCGGCTCGCCGCCCTGCCCGCCGCCGAAGACCCGGTGCTCTACCTGCAGGACGCGACGGCCGAGAGCCTCGCGCGGGCGCTCGAGGCGCAGGGCGGGCGCATCGCCATCGCCGACGCCGAGGGCGTCTTCTTCAACAACATCACCGGCCGCTACGGCGACGAGGTGAACCTCGACACGCTGCTCAAGGGGCACGCCGGCGACTTCCTGCGCGTCGAGCGGGTCGGCCGGCCCGCGCAGAACATCGACCGGCCGGCGGTGACGCTCGCCATGGCCGTGCAGCCCGACGTCCTGCGCACGCTCGCGACCAAGCCCGGCGTGCGCGACCGGGGCCTGCTCGGGCGCCTCCTGATGGCGCTGCCGCCCTCGCTCGTCGGCGCGCGCGAGGTCGACCCGCCCGACGTGCCGCGCCCGGTGTGGGCGCGGTACTCGGACGCCGTCCGGCGCCTTCTCGAGCTCGTAACGCCCTCCGAAGACTGGCTGCTCGAGCTCGAACCCCAGGCGCTCGCCGCCTGGCACGACCTGTCGCGCGACGTCGAGCGCATGCTCCGCAAGGGCGGCGAACTCGCCGACATGCGCGACTGGGGCTCGAAGCTCGCCGGCGCCGTCGCCCGCGTCGCCGGCGTCTTGCACTGGGCCCGCGCCGCGTGCGCCGGGCCCGAGGCCCTGCGCGAGGCCTGGGGCGCGCCCGTCACCGAGGGCGAGATGCTGAGCGCGGTCGAGCTCGGCTGGTACTTCGTCGACCACGCCCGCTCGATCTACGACGAGCTGCTCGTCGCGAAGGAGGAGCGCGAGGCGCGCGGGCGCCTTCAGGACGCCCTCGCCGCCCTCGAGTGGCTCTACCCCGAGGGCCAGGGCTTCACCGTCTCGGAGGCCCTCGAGCGGCTCTTCCCGCCGACGAAGCTCGCCCCCCCGCCCGCCGCGGCCGCCGCCCGCGAGGCCCTCTCGGCCTTCGCCGGAGCGCGCGGCAACGACCCGCCGAAGCCCATCGCCCTCGGCAAGGCCCTCTCGGCCTCGAAGGGCAAGGAAGCGGGGGGCCGCCGGCTCGAGCACGCGGGCGGCGCCCACCGCAAGGTCGCCAAGTGGGCCGTCGTCCGGGCCCCGGCCCGGGGGGGCGAGGGAGGCATCCCCTCCGCTTCCTCCCCTCCTTCCGGCGAGGCCGAAAAAGGCTGCGAACGTGCGTCGGGAGGGATGAGAGGGATCGGAGGGGTCCCCGGGGAGAAAACAACGACAGAGGCCGCGTCAGAAGGGACGGTGCGTCATGAGTTAGCGCCGCCGTCCGACACGCGCCCGCCGTCCGCCCGACCCGCCAGACCCGAGCAGCAAGAGGCCTCTTCCCCCTTTCGGGGGATAGAGGGGGGGGCGGGGTCTATTCCGCTTGCGCGGAATGGGGCGGGGCGGCGCGAGGAGCGCCCGGGCCGGGGGGCGCACGAATCCCCGGCCGAAAGGCCCGCCTCGGCGGGGGCGGGCCGGCCCGATGGGCCTCCCGCCCCGCCGGCCCCGACACCCGACAGGTCATTTCGAAAGAGAGAAGCAACGTCATGGCGAAGCGATACCAACTGCCCCTGCTCGTGCCGATACGCCCCGAGCACCGCGAGGAGGCCGACGGCAAGCTTGCCGCCTGCCTCGCCGGGATCGAGGAGGCCGAGCGCCAGCTCAAGGCCGCCCGCGACGAGAAGAAGCGCCTCGAGAAGGAGCGCGCGACGATCAACCAGCGCCTCAGCCGCAAGGTCTGGGAAGAGCCCGTGCTCTGCGAAGAGCGCCGGGTCGGCGCCTACGTCGAGGTCGTCCGGCTCGACACCCAGGACGTCGTTCGGACCTTCAAGGCGGACGAGAGCGAGTCGCAACCCTCGCTGTCGTTCGACAACTGAGGGCCCCGCCATGTCGCGACCGAAGGCGGCCCTCGGGGGTAGCCTCGTCGACCTCGCCGGGCGCGCCCTCGGCGCCCTCGTCGCCGGCGCCGTCATGGCCGGGCTCTGGGGCCCGGCCACGCGGGCGCTCGAGCGCTTCGACCGGGCGACGGGGTGGCTGCTCGACCCGCTGCTCGATTGGGCGCAGGGGCGCCGGGGGGGCGGCCGTGGCTGAGCGGGCGGTGGCGGCGATCGAGCGGCCGCTGCTCACGACGCGCGAGGCGGCCGCGTATTGCGGCTTCAAGACGCCGGGCGCGATCCGCAAGGCGCAGCTCGAGGGGCGCGTGCGCCCCGCGGGCCGGCGTGGCGGCAAGGGCACGTGGATGTGGCGGGTCGAAGACCTGGACGCGTTCCTCACGGGGCGCGGGCCGGGGCAGAAGGGCGCGGGCGATGGCCGAGTGGGTGAAGCGCAGGAACGTGTGGGTGTCGAAGGAGCCGGTGAGCCCCGGCATTTGGAAGCGCCGCGACGGGGGCTACCAGGTGCGCGCGAGGGCGACGGACGAGGCGACGGGCCGGGAGCGGGACGTCGTCAAGAACCTGCCGAAGGCCTCGCTCGGCGAGGCGGAGGCCGCGCTCGCCCGCGAGCTCGAGAGGGCGAGGTCGGGGGGCTCGAGCGCTTCGGACCCTTCGCGGCTGAAGTTCAAAGAGTACGCGACGCGGCTCTTCGAGCGGAAGGTGCTCGCCGGGGACCTCAAGAGTAGCCAGAGCGTGCAGAAGTGGTCGGGGGCGCTCGCGCGCGAGCTCATCCCCTACTTCGGCGAGCACTACCTCGCGCGCCTCAAGGCGACGCACGCCGAGGCCTGGAAGGTCGACGTGCTCCGGCGCCCGAGGCCGCCGAGGAGGCTCAAGAACGGCAAGCTAGGCAAGCCGCTGCCGCCGCCGAAGCCGACCAGCGTCAACACGTGGCTCGACGTCTTGAAGGCCATCATGAGGGCCGCCGCCGCCGAGTTCGAGTGGCCCCGCGACCCGCTCGCGTCGGTCAAGCCGCTCGACACGTCGGACCACCGCACCTACACCGAGGAGCAGCCGAACTCGCTCGAGCCCGCCGAGGCGCGGCGCTTCCTCGCGAAGATGGCGGAGATGTTCCCCCAGCACCTGGCGATGACGGCGCTCGGCTTCGCGACGGGGCTGCGCCCCTCGTCGATGCGCCCGCTCCGCCGCTCGGGCCCGACCCCCGACGTGCTCTGGTCGCAAGGGATCGTACTCGTGCGCCGGAGCCAGACGAAGGGCGAGCCGCTCGAGAAGACGAAGACCGCGCGCGACCAGCGCATCCACCTGCCCGAGGAGGTGATGCGCCTGCTCGCCTGGCACGTCGGCCGGCTGCCGCCGGGCGACGCGCAAACGTCGGAGTTGCTCTTCCCCTCGGCCTCGGGGGGCTTCCGCTCGCGCTCGTGCCTCGACAAGCCCTTCGCCGCCGTGTGCAAGGCCATCGGCCTGAAGAAGCGCCTGACGCCCCGGGGCATGCGCCGCACCTACCAGGACCTGATGCGCGCAGCGCAGGTCGAGGGCGTTGTCGTGCGGGCCATTTCAGGACACGCGACGTCTCAGATGCAAGAGCACTACTCGACCGTGAGCCCGACTGAGATGCGGGCAGCAGTCCTTCGGTTGGCGGCCGCTACAGGCTTCGACGACGCGCTAGCTATCGCTGCGCGCGTAGGACACCCTGGCTCCGAGTTAACGACGGTCGCTGCGCCCTGCTCTTGTTCATAACAAAGTCCAAAAACTCGCGGATCGCCCGAGCAAATGCCTGCGCTCGTGGGCCGATGTCGTTCCAAGAAATATCTTTGGCTCGCACGAGGTCCGCAAACTTTGCGGCTGCCGCAGTCTTCTCGCCTGGCTTGAGCGTCTTCCCGCCCTCCGGGCAGAGCTCCATACCCTCGTAGACGTGGTCGGCGACGCTCCCCAGCCGAACCCTTGCAAGCAGGGCATCGTCGAAGTCGCGTTTCGGAGTCTTCCACTTTTCGCTATGCACCTGAGGGAACAGCTTCCGCCACACCCCTGCGTCGAAAAGGTTCTCCACCTCGATCGCCTCGCCCGTCGTTACGTATCGAAAACGTCCTCCGTAGGGCGCGACAATGCGGCGAAAATCGTTGTGTCTCGATTCCTTGCCCATGTCTTCGTCGGCGAGGACCAGGATGTAGTGGCCGAGAGACGGAAGAGAGTTCGGGTCCACTCCGTCCCCTCCCCTCTTGAGAAGGTCGCCCAGCAAGCTCCCTCCATATGTGAAGATCGCGTAGTCCCTTCCTTCGATCGGCGCCAACACCCTAGTCTCTTGGCTGCCGAGCTCTCCGTGATGGCTGCTCGCCTCGAGCTCGATCAAGCTGCGCACGTAGCGGACGTCTGAAGGGCCCTCCACCAGAATCATCGAGCGCGCTAGGAGCGCGTTCGCGGTCGCGCCAATCCTCTCAAGTGTCTCTACCGTCGGCCCGGGCAGCTGTCGGATCGTGTGCCGGCTCGACACGCCAGGGGCGCCCTCCGCCTTGTCAACGCGGAGTATGCTGAGATCGCCCCTTGCGCGCTCGGCGAGTGCATCAAGTATGATCGGCGAGTGCGTGCTTATATAGATTATATGATCGGCTCTGCCAAAGTCGGCGTCGCAAAGAGTTTCGACGAATTCTCGTTGGAGGCCGGGGTGCAAGTGGGTCTCCGGCTCTTCAATAAAAAACATGCGGCGTTGGTTCCACGACAAAAAAAGCGGCATGAGCATGACTAGTGAGGCAAAAACACCGTCGCCAAGGTCATGAATGGAGTAGTCGGCAGTCTCCGTCGCGACTCTAACGTGCCGGACGGGGCTATCGTGCTTTCCACCGATCTGGTTAACAAAGTCCGATGCGATAAGTTCCGCATTCTTTATTCCTAGCAGGCGATCGAGGATGTATGACACCCCCTTGCGCCAGGCGATCCTTGTGTCACGCGCCATCTTATGCATCGCTTCAACCTGTTCATACAGGCGAGCGCCGGTAAATATCGTCCTTTGGCCCGGAAGGAACCAAGTGTGGTCCCGAGGGGACCAGCCGAAACTCTGACAAAAAGCCCCTGCCAGCGGTTCGACGTCACACGTGGGCTCCCAGCCCCGAGACGACGCTTGGGCGGACAGCTGGATTGTGTCTACGAGCCTCAAGTTGGTTCGGACTGGCGGACTGTAGGTTTTTGCCTCAATAACTTCTAGGGAGAACAGCTTGGCGACCCTGTCGAGGCCTTGTCTCCCGGATTCTTTATGGGAACGAAATTCGGAAAGATCTGCCGAATATCCAAGATGCTTCAGGATATCGTAATAGAAGTCTCTGGTGCGCTGAGCCGATTCGTCGCTTGTGCTGGAATCAACGCCCTTCGTCAGGCCAAAGCCAAGAGAAAGTTCGATTTCATTGTTGTTCTTTATAACGATACCAGTCCCATTTGGCGGCAGCTTCGACGCGCTTGAGGTCGGCTCATCAAAGAACACCTTCAGTTGTCTTATAAAATCCGAAAGATGTATGCCGGCTTGAGAATTGGCTTTGGCGAAAACATGGTCGTCAAGAAGCTGAGATCCCTTCTCTTTTATGTAAAAAAGCCCTCGTATGCGATGTCTTGCTTCTTGCCCGGAAAGCATCAGCGTTCTTTGTGAGAAAATCTGACGCATGAGACGTGACTTGCCTGAATTGTTGGGCCCTACGAGCACGTTGAAGCGCTTCGGGCCAGGCAAGACGGAAACCGGCAGGGACTCGCTATTTCCGTCATCTGTGTCGTAATGGACCCTGAACCCCTCGAGGTACCGACGCTGCTCGCTAGGGTCGTTCGGGTTGTCGATGAGCAGGCACGTCATTACGCCATTACTCCGTTACGTCTTGAGAGTTTCTCTGTTGCCAATCGCGTTGCCTGACTTCAAGCGATCACCAATCGGAGCCACGTTCTCAGGTGTCATGCGGCTACCGCCAACCTTGACCTACAGTTGGAAATATTAGGTTGAGTGCCCTGACCGGCTGGCATTGGCTCGGCGTGGCTCAAGGGCCCGGCTCTGTCACGCCTTTGCCCATCATCATTCGATGGGGGGGACCGGCCCTCAAGACCCGGCTTCTTAGAAGTTCATGCCGCCGGAGTCCCTGCTGGACGACAACAGGGGATCTTGCTCGCCCTGGGGATCATCTTAGGGACGATCGGTCGGGTGGGGATCACGGCGGGGATCGTGACCCACAACTACGAGGGCAACAGCTCGTCGCTGTCGTCGAACCTCGCGATTTTCTTGGTGGGCGCAGCAGGATTTGAACCTGCGACTTCGTCCGTGTGAAGGCCGAACGCTACCCTTCGCAGGCCTGAACGAAACGCTGAACATTGGCCATTTTTGGCTACGAAGCCGAGCGGAGCGACGCGTCCCGATACGGCCCGTTTCGGGCCGCGTCGCACCCGGTGGTGGAGCACCGGGTGGAGCGGCCTCGGGACGAAGCCGGAGCCTCGGCGGAGCAACGGCGGGCCCCGGAGCCTGAACGGGCGTTCCGTTTTCCGTTGCGCGTCCGTGCGGTCTGTGCTGGTCTCGTCCCTGGCACCCGTGCGCCCGCGAGACGACGCGCCCCCGGTCTACGAGGTCTCGGACCTCGCGCGCGTCTCGGGCCTGTCGAAGCGCCAGGTGCGCGACCTGCTCGCGCGGGGCGGCCTCTCCCGCCCCGGCGGCAAGCGCACCAAGTGGCGCGTGCGGCACGACGAGCTCGTCTCGGTGTGGCCCGAGGCCGTCTACCGCATCGAGCTCGACCGGGCCGAGCGCCTCCGCCGCGAGCGCGACGCGGCCTGAACAAAACCGCCTCCCGGTGAACAGACCGGCCTGGGCGTGAACAACCCGCCGTCCGGCGTGAACGACGCCCCACACGACCCCCCGAGCCCCGAGCGCCTCGCCCGGCAGGCCTACGCCGCGGCGTGCGCTGCGACCGGGCCCCTGCCCCACGACGGCCGAAAGCTCCCGCCCTGGCTCGGGCTCTCGCCCGAGACGCGGGCGAAGCTCGTCGAGGCCGTGCGCTCGGCCCTCGCCGAGGCGCCCTGCCTCTGCCCCCTCTGCCGCACCCGGCGCGAGCCCTCCCCCACCCCGTAGTTTCTCGTGACCGACCAGCCCCCGCCCGCGCCCCCCGTGGGCGACGCCCACGCCCCCCCGCCCGACCGCGCCTTCGACGAGGGCGGCCGGCCGACCAAGCTCACCGACGAACGCATGAAGGCGCTCGTCGCTGACATCGAGCTCGGCATGCCGCTCGACATCGCGTGCGAAACGAACGGCATTTGCCTGCGCACCTTTTACTACTGGCTCGAGAAGGGCCGAGCCGACGACGAGGCCGGGCTCGACACCCCGCACAGCAGGTTTTTGCACACCTCCAAGCGGGCGAGAGGCCTGCTCGTGCGCAAGCACCTCCTACGGGTCGACGCGGCGAGCGACCTGCCCGCCGGCGAGAAAGACTGGCGGGCGTCGCTCGAGCTGCTCGGGCGCATCCTGCCGAAGCACTTCGCCAAGCGCACCGCGGTCGAGGTGACGGGCAAGGACGGCGGGCCGGTCGAGTCGAAGGTGACCGACACCCGGGCCGAGCGCTTCGCCCAGATCGCCGCCACCGTCGGCCCCGACGCCTCGCTCTTCCTCGCCGAGATGAAGCGCTGGCCGGGCTCGGTCGAAGAGGTCGAGGCCTGGCGCAGCCGCCGAGCCCAAGCGACGGCGGCGACCTCGCCGCCCCCGGAGAAACCATGACGAACGAACCCGCCGCCCAGCGGCCGCCCGAGCAAGAGCACATCCTGCAGTTCTTCGCGTACGAGCACCTGCCGCCGCACCTTCAGGAGAGGTCGAAGCCCTTCGCGGACCTCGCCCGCGCGCTCGTCGACACCCTGCCGCGCAACCCCGAGCGCACGGTGGCGCTGCGCAAGCTGCTCGAGGCGAAGGACGCGGCCGTCCGGGCCGCCCTCGCGCGCTAGCCCCGTTCCCAAGCGTGAGCGTCTGGCTCGCCCCCACCATCGCCCTCGGGTTCCTGCTCGTGGGCCTGCTCGTCGGCTGGGGGCTCTTCGCCCCCGCGCCGCCCCGCTTCCCCCCGGCGCCCCCTCCCCCGCCCGCGCCGCCCCCCGGGCTCGAGTACGCCGCGCGGGGCTTCGGCGAGCGCTACGCCCCCCGCGCCCGCTCGCTCGCCCGGCACGTCGCCGCGCTCGCCCTGCACGAGAGCGGCGTCGCCCCCGCCGCCGCCGACGAGCTCGCCCGCACCGGGCGGGCCGCGGGCGTCGGCGAGGCGGCCGCCCTCGACCTCGCCCGCGCGGCCTGGGTCGAGGGCGCGAGAGACCTCGCCCGGGCCGTTAAGCGCTCGAGCCCCCTGCCCGAACCCGTGACGGTGCGCCTGCTCGACGTCGGCTACGCCGAAGCCCTCCGCCCATCGAAAGGGACCTCGTAATGCAAGAGATGCATCGAATCATCGCCGAACCCCGCGAGACCGTGGCCTGCTCGGCGTGCGGCCGCGTCGAGAGCTTCGAGGGGACCACGAAGGTAGCCGCCCGGAAGGCGGCTTCCGCCGGGTGGCGACGCGCCGCGGGCGGCGACCAGCTCGCGTGCCCCGACTGCATGCGGCGGGTCGGTTCGCGGCAGCAGCGCAGGGCCGCCGAGGCCGCCTCGAAGCGGGCCGCCCGGAAGGCGGCGCTCGCGCGCCACTGACCGCCCCGCGTGACGCCGCAGCACGACGAACTCGCTGCCGCGAAGGCGTGGTGGAACGCGCAGATCGTCGCGGCTAGGAACGACGTCAACCGCTTCGTCGAGCTCGCCTTCCGCAACGACCAGGACGACCTCGCCCCGCCGTTCGAGCAGCAGTGGTTCCACCGCGAGTGGCAGTCGCTCTGGCTGCACCGGCCGCTCACGGTCATCCACGGGGCGACGGGCTTCGGCAAGACCGAGCAGATGCTCGGGCACCTGCTCTGGCGCGCGGGCCGCAAGCCCACCATCCGCGTCGGCATCGTCTGCAAGACGGTCGACAAGGCGACCGAGCGCATGCTCGCGCTCAAGCGCAAGATCGAGCGCTCGCCCGTCGTGCGCGAGGTGTTCCCCGAGCTCCAGCCGGGCGAGCCCTGGAACTCGGAGAAGCTCCGCCTCGCCGGCGCCGGCACCGACACGACGACCAACACGTTCACGCCCCTCGGCGTCGACTCGGACGTGGTCGGCGCGCGGCTCGACCTCATCTTCTTCGACGACGTCACCGACGACGAGAACTCGATGACCGAGGCGCAGCGCCAGAAGGTCATCACCTGGGCCGACGCGGCGGCGCAGACCCGCCTGACGACGGACGGCCAGCTGCACGTGCTGGCCAACGCGTGGCACCCGGCCGACATGCCGCACGTCTACGCCAAGCGGCCCGGCGTCGACTCCCGCGCCTACCCGGCCGAGGCGGGCGACGGGCGCCTGCTCTGGCCCGCCTTCCGCCCGAGGGCCTGGCTCGAGCTGAAGAAGCGGACGATGACGCCGAACGCGTACGCCCGCATGTTCCTCTGCCGGGCCCGCGCCGACGGCGCCCGCACCTTCCGGAAAGAATGGTTCGAGGCGGCCCGGCGCCGGGGCGCGGGCCGGATGCCGGTGCGCTCGGTGCCGCGCTACGAGCCGGCCCCGAGGACGCTCGCCGAGGTCGCCTCGGGCGCCTTCTTCGCCCGCCGGCACGCGATGCGCGTCGTCGTCGGCGTCGACCTCGCCACCGGCAAGAAGGAGCGCAAGCGCAAGAGCGACCAGACGTCGCTCTTCGACCTCGGCGTCTGGCCGAACGGCGACCGCCAGGTGCTCTGGGTCGAGAACGGGCGCTGGCCGGGCACGGTCTCGCTCGGCCGGGTGCGCGAGCACGAAGCGCGCTACAGCCCCGAGCGGTTCGTCGTCGAAGACAACGGGGCGCAAGAGTTCTTCCTCGACTTCGCCCAGCACTTCCCCGACTGCACCCCCCGCGTCGAGGGCTTCACCACGACGGGCGCGAAGTGGGACGAGGCCCTCGGCATCGAGGCCATCGGGGTCGAGCTCCAAGCCGGTCGGTGGATCATCCCGGGCCCGGCCGAGGGCGAGAGCGAAGAGGCCTACCTCGCGCGGCTCGGCCCCGAGAGGGAGCCCGGCGAGAGCGACGCCGACTACCTCGCCCGGCGCGAGGCGCTGAACCCCGAGTACCGCGAGGCCTACGCCAACATCTGCGCCTGGGTGCAGCACCTCGAGGACTTCAGCCGCGGCGTGCACACGCCCGACGACGTCATGGCCAGCTACTTCGCCCGCGAGGGCGTGATGCGCATGACGGCCGGCGTCTTTCAGTCGCTCGACCTGCGGGGCCGAAGCCCCCACCCCGCGAGCCCCGAGGCCGAGGCCGAGCGCGAGCGCCACCAGCTCGGCAACGCCGCCAACTTCAACCCGCCCCCCGCGCCGGCCCCCCCGACGACGCCGCTGCCCGCCCTCGCCATGCTGCCCGCCGGCCTCGCCGGCGCCCCCCGCCCCGACTTCGTGCCAGGCCGCTGGCGCCTCCCACCATGACCGAAACGCCCCCCTGCCCCGCCCACCCCGACAAGTCGACCCCGCCCGGCCTCGGCTGGCCGTGCTCGTCCTGCGAGGTCGAGCGGCGCGACGCGCTCCTCGTCGCGCTCGCCAAAGACCCGCCCCGCTCGGTCGAGGGCGGCCCCTCGACGCACGCGGGGTTCGACAAGGCGGCCTGCGCGTGCGGCCCGAAGGCCCGCTTCGTCTGGCTCGGCGCGGACATGCCGGTCGACTGCGCCGAGTGCTCGAGGCCCGCCCCGGGGGCCGTCGTCGCCGCCTTCGTGCTCGATGCTTGGCAGGCCACGTTCGGTGACCGCAAGGCCCTCGGGGCCTGCCCCCTCTGCAGCGAGACGGGTCTGCTCGCCGACTACGGCACCAACAAGTCGACCTGCCTCGCGTGCGGCGAGCGCTTCGACCGCATGGCGCTCTACCGCGCACCGCAGGCGAAGGCGCCGGCCGTCATTCGCATGCCGCCGACCGTCGTGACGCTCAAGTAGCCCGCCCCCTTGGCCGCAGCCCCCTCGCTCCGGCTCGCCCCGCCCTCGCCGGGCGACGCGCCCGCGCCGCCCCCCGAGTCGCTCTCGGCCTTCGCGCAGCGCCTCGACGACCTCGAGACGACCGAGCGCTACGAGCGCCTGTCGACCTGGGCGAAGTACTACGACGGCAAGCAGTACGACGAGCGGCCCTACGACGAGAACGGGTGCGTCCCCGGCAGCTTCGGCCTGCACGGCGGGCCCGAGGGCTGGGTGCCCTGGGGCCAGCGGCGCATCCGCTCGGTGCACAACCTCGCCCGCGACGTCGCGCGCAGGCTCGCCGAGTGGTCCGTCGGCGGCACGAGCTGGTGCGAGCTCGCCGTGCCCGGCGACGACGACGCGACCGAGTGGCTCGAGGGCCTCGTCGACGAGTCGCGCTTCTGGTCCGCGTGCGTCGAGGCCGCCAAGGAAATGAACGGCTGCGGCGGGGCGGTCGTGTCGGCCGCCTGGCGCCGGGGCCGCGTCGCCTGGGAGGTGCACCGGCCGCAGTTCTGCTGGGTGCTCTCCTGGGCCGACCGGCGCGAGCTCGTGCCCCGCGAGGTGGTCAAGGTCTTCCGCCTTCCCGACCCCTACAAGCCGGCGTCGAACGGCTACCGCTACGGGCCCGATGACGGCCCCTTTCTGCTCCGCTACTGGTCGGGCCGCGCGCTCTTGCCGAGCGGCGCGTACGACCCGGCCTCGCCGCCCGGCATCGAGGCCTACTTCCGGGCCGAGAAGGACCGGCAGGGCAAATGGCGCCTTTACGCCGAAGGGCCCGCCGTCGCCCACGGTTCCGACCGCTGCCCGGTCTTCTGGGTGCCCAATACGAAGCCGCGCGAGGAGTGCGGCCCCGACGGCGAGCCCGCCTTCGCCGGCGCCGAGGGCAAGATCGACGAGGTGAACGAGCTGCTGCAGGCGGCCGGCAACACCTCGAAGCGCAACGCCGACGACACCGTCGTGCTCAAGATGGACCCCGCCCAGGCGCCGGGCCTGCTCAGGAAGGGCGCGCTCGGGGTCATCGTGAGCCCCGGCGGGGCCGACTACCTCTCGCAGGACGGCTCGAGCGCGAAGGCCATGACCGAACTCGCGGGCGAGGTCGAAGACCGGTTCTACCGCCTCTGCGGCGTCGTCAAGGCGAGCCTCAAAGACCTCGCGAGCCAGACCTCGGGCGAGGCGCTGCGGCGCATCTACGCCGAGCAGATCAGCCGCGCCGGCGACGTGCGCGACGCGATCGAGCGCTGGCTCGTCGCGCCCGGGTGCGCCTGGATGCTCCGCACCTCGCGGGCCTTCGTCGCCGCGGGCGTCCCGGTCGTGATGCCGCCGGTCGAAGAAGAGGGCGAGGGCGAAGAGACGACGACGCGGCCGCGCCTGCCGGGCTCGGCCGAGGCCGTCGAGGTCACCTGGCCCGACCCCTTCCCGCCGACGATGGCCGACCTCGAGTCGGCCTCGAAGGCGGCGATGCAGGCGACGAACGCCCGCGCCATGAGCCAGGAGACGGCCGTGCGCGTCCTGGTCAAGGCCGGCGCGCCCGTCGCGAGCGTCGAGGCGGAACTCGAGCGCATCCGGCAAGACGCCGACGAGAAGGCCGAGCAGGCCGCCAAGGGCCTCGGCCTCGCGGCCGAGGCGACGGCGCCCTTCAAAGACAAGGCGGGCCCGGTCGATGGGTGAGGTCGTCCGCCTCGACGACCGCCGGGGCCCCTGGCGCAACGTCCTCGTCGTGTGCGGGGCGTGCGGCCGCCAGGCCGTCTCGACGCAGCAGGGCGCGCGCGACGGCACCTACAAGGGCTTCGGCCTCGAGTGCGGGGGCGCGAAGGGCTGCGGCGGCATGACCATGGCCGTCCTCGCCGACATCACCATCACGTAACGAGCCCTTGTCCGGGCCGGCGCCCCTCACGCCGCCCGCCTCGTTCGACAAGCCGACCCCGGCGAGCCGAGCGAAGGCGAAGGCCCAGGCGCTGCTCGACAAGACCCGGGCCGACGCGCTCGCCCTCGCCGGCCCGAAGCGCCTCGTCCCGGTGCTCGCGCGGGCGCAGCGCCGGCTCGAGTCGCGCCTCGCCGCCGTCGCGGCGTCGGGCGGCGAGCCGCTCACCGAGCTCGCCGTCGCGTCGATGCTCGTGCAGCTGCGCGAGGCGCTCGCCCAGCTCGCCCCCGAGATGCGGGGCCTGCTCGAGGCGAACGCGAAGACCTGCGCCAAGCTCGGGGCTGCCTCGACCGTCGAGCTGCTCGCCGCCTTCGAGGGCGCCTCGAAGGGCGCCCTGCGGCCGCTGTCGGTGCCCGAGGCCGTCGCCGCCGAGCGCACCGTGCTCGAGCGGCACGCCTCGAGCGTCGAGCGCTACGGCCTGCACGTCGTCGGCACGTTCCGCGACACGATGCAGGAGGCGATGCTCGTCGGCGACACGTTCGCCGAGGCGACCGAGCGCCTCCGGGCCGACGGCGGCCTGCTCCTTCGGACCCGGGGGTGGGCCGAGCGCATCGCCCGCACCGAGGGGATGCACGCGCTCAACGCGGGCGCGCACGCCGAGATGCTCGCCCAGCGCGAGGGCTTCGGCGACCTGAAGAAGAAGCTCATCGAGACCTTCGACGCCCGCACGGCCGAAGACTCGTACCCGGCGCACGGGCAGGTGCGCGAGCTCGAGGGGCTCTTCGAGGACGGCGCGGGCCGGCAGTACCTGCACCCGCCCGGCCGGCCCAACGACCGCGGCGTCCAGATCCCCTGGCGCGACGCGTGGAAGGAGCCAGACCGGCAAGCGCCGACGGCCGAGACTGGGCCGCCCGCCAGCGCGCCCCCCCCCGCCCCGCCCGAAGAGCCGGCCGCGCCCGCCCCGCTCGCGCCCGCCCCGCTCGCGCCGGCGCCCGCGCCAGCCGCACCCGCCCCGACGCAGGTCGCGGCGGCGCCAGCCCCGGCCCGGAAGCCCGTCTCGTTCGAGACGTTCCTGCCGCGCTTGCGCAACGCCGTCCGGGCCTCGGGCGGCGAGCCCTCGCCGGAGGTGCGCGACGTCTTGCGCGGCCTCACGGCCCGCATGGGCCTGCACGACTTCGACGTCTCGGGGGGCCGCCCGAAGGCGCTCGCGATGTCGCTCTCGGGGCCCGACGAGGCCGACGCCGGGCACGCCCTGCACGCCTGGGACGGCGAGGTCGTCGTCTCGCCGGGGCTTTGGAAGGCGGCGAAGAAGGCCGCCTCGGCCCTCAAGGACGCGAAGGGCGAGGCCCTCGGCGCCGCCCTCTCGGCGCTGCCGACCGAGCAGCGCTACGCGCTCGGGGCGCTCCTGCACGAGCAGCTGCACGCGACCTCGCCGGCCGAGAGGTCGTCCTACGTCAAGAGCGGCCTGAAGCTCGAAGAGGCCGTCAACGAGACGCTGACGCGCGTCGCGCTGCGGCGGCTCGGCGGCCTCGACAGGAAGGACCGCACGCCCGGCGTCGCGCTGCCGCTCTTCGACGAGAAGGAGGGCCGCTTCCGCGGGGTGTCGTTCCAGCCGAAGTACGACACGTACATCGAAGACCTCTTCCAGGCCGCCCACGTCGTGGCGGGCGGCCCGGCGAAGGCGCTGCCCAAGCGGCTCGAGGGGGCGATGGTCGCCCTCCGGTCGGGCGCCTACCGGGGGCTCGCGACGCCCGAGGCGCACTTCGAGGCGCTCGCCGACGCCCTCGGCCACAAGGGCCGGGGGGCGGAGCTGCAGGCCGAGTTCGAGCGCCTGCAGAAGGAGCGCAAGGCCCCCAAGGTCGTGCCCTCGCCGAGGGGCCAGGGGCGGGGCCGCCGTGACGAGGCGCCCGGCGCGCCCGAGTCGCCCTACTGGCAGGAGCCGCAAGGGCGCTACGTGGCGCCGCCGCTCGGCGGGCGGCGCCTCGCCGGCAGGCCCGTCGACATCGCCTCGCTGCCCGAGGTCGACCTGCACAAGCGCTACCCGCGCGCCGCCCCGACGGGCGAAGACGACGACGTCCCGCACCCGGGCGGCGAGTCGGAGGCCGACTTCAACCGCCGCATGCTGAAGCAGCTCGAAGGCGCCGGCCCCGAGGAGAGGAAGGCCGTCAAGAAGTTCACCGGGCCCGACTACACGGCGATACGCCTGGTCGAGACGGCCGACGACGAGGCGCTGCTCTTGAGCCGGCTCGGCAGCCGCGAGGCCGTCGAGGCGCACAGGAAGAGCTCCGAGCAGATAAGCGGCCTCTTCAAGCAGGCGAGGCCCGAGCCCGGCACCGTCTTCCGCGGGGTCGACGGCCTGACCCACGACGACGTCCAGAAGATCCTGACGCAGCGGCCGGGCTTCGGGCTCGGCTTCGGCGGCAAGGGGGCGACGAGCTCGGCGACGTGGGACATCGAGATCGCCGTCGACTTCTTCATGAACGGCGACGAAGACCCGCTCGCCGTCCGGGGCCAGCCCGACACGTACAAGGTGCTGTACGTCATCCACGGCCGCTCGCAGGTCGGCGTCGCCCCCATCTCGAAGATCTCGATGGAGCGCGAAATGCTCATTTCGAAAGAGGCGCGCTTCCGCGCGGTCTCGGTCGCCAGGCACGAGGGCACCGAGCGCGTTTTGATCCTCGAACTCGAGGAGGTATAGTCACCTCGTGGCCGCCATCGTCCCCGGGACCCGCATGCCCCTGCCGGAGGGCTGGCCCGAGTTCGGCGACCTCGACGGCGAGCCCGTCCGGCTCGCCGACGTGGAGTCGACGCTGCCCTTCGAGCGGTGGTGTGAGGTGGTGGCCAAAATCGGCGGCAAGACCGTCCGGCCCTGGCGCTTCGTGTCGTTCAAGGTGGTCGACGACGCCGGCAACGTGGTGGGCGGCGCTTGACGGCGGCGCCGGGCGTGATTCTCTCCTCCCCGGTGGACCTCGACGACCTCGACCGCAACGACCTGCCCGCGACGCTCGCCTATTACGGCGAGCACCGGGCCGCGCTCCGGTCGGACCCCCGCGACCTCGCCTCGACGGTCGAGCAGCTCCTGATGCTGCACGACGACCCGAGGGCGGCCTCGCGGGCGCTGCGCGAGGCCTTCCCGGCGGACTTCCCCCCGGCCCGCTTAAGCGGCCGCCCTTGCCCTTCGGGGCCTGCGCCTCGGCGGCCTTCTTCTCGGCCGCGGCCTGCTGGCGCTCGAGCTCGGCCGGCGAGACGGGCGGCCCCGCGTTCTGGCCCGAGAGGGCCGCGTGCTTCTCGCGCTCGGCGTCCTGCTCGGCCCGCAGCCGCTCGAGGGCGTCGCCCGAGGGGTCGGTGGGCGCCGTCGCGGCGTCGGCGGGCGGGGGCGGCGCGGCCGGGTTCTGGGGGGGTTGCTTCGGCAGCCCGACGCCGGCGCCGGGGGGCGCCGGCGGGGGCGCGCCCTGCCCGACCTGGGGCCCGAGCACCAGCGAGCCATCGGGCGCGTAGACGGGCGAGGTCACCGCCGAGGGTCCTTCGGCCGGGCGCGGCGAGGGGTTCGCGGCGGCGGCCGGCGCGCCCGGGGCGATGGCCGCGGCGTTCGGCAGGGCGGCCGGGGTGAGCGCCCGGAGGTTGCCGGTGAAGCGCGCGCCCTGCCGGTGGTAGGCGCCGCCCTTCAGCTCGAACTCGGGCCGCGTGCCCTCGACCCACTCGCGCAGCGACACGAGCGGGCCGTCGCGAAGGACGCGGGCCACCTCCTCCTCGGCGTAGAGGTAGCGGGGCTCGGGGGCGATGCCCTCGACGACGTGCGTCGGGCGCCACGCGCCGACCGCCTTCGCGAGCTGGCGCACGGGCACGGGCACGTCGAAGGCGTCGACCCGCGCCTCGCCCTCCGGCCCGGAGGCGAGCCACTCGCCGCCCGGCGGCTCGCTCAGGCGCCAGGCGACGGCCTGGTGCGACATGCGAGCCGACACGATCGCGGCCTCGACGGAGGCGCGGTCGGGCCCCCGGGCGATGACCGCTTGGGGGCTGCCGTCGGCCTGCTGCACGTAAAACACGGTGGGTTGGTTCATGGCTCCGTTCCTTTCGGATAGGCCGAAAGCGTAAACGCGGGCGCGCGCCGGCGCCACCCAACATTTTTTCATTTTCGACGAAAGGCCGAGGGCATGACCGACGAAGAGAAGAAGGCGAAAGAGGCCGAGGAGAAGAAGAAGGCCGAGGACGAGAAGGCCAGGAAGGCCGAGCTCGACGCGGCGGTCGAGAAGGCCGTCGCGAAGGCTATCGAGAAAACGAAGAAAGACCTCCTCGCCGAAATCGGCGTCGACGACCCGGCCGCGGCGAAGGCCGCCGTCGAGGCCGCGAAGAAGGCCGAGGACGCGCGCCTCAGCGAGGCCGAGAAGGCCCAGAAGGCCATCAAGGAGGCGCTCGACGGGCGCGCGGCCGCCGAGGCGAAGCTCAAGGAGCTCGAGGCCTCGTCGAAGGCCTCGGTCGACGCCGCCACCGAGCGGGCGCGCCGGGCCGAGTTCTTCGCCGACGCGGGCGTGAGGCCCGGCGACCGCGTCGTCGTCGGGGCCCTGCTCGACGCGGCGAAGGCGGCCGACGCGAAGCTCGACGAGAAGGCCTGGGCCGAGGGGCTGAAGAAAGAGCGCCCCTACCTCTTCGGCGCGGCCGCCCAGCCCGCCGACACGTCGACCGCGCCGCCCGGCCAAGGCGCGGGGGCGGGCGCGGGCGCGACCCCGGGCGCCGGCGGCTTCGTGCCGTCGACCGCGGGTGCCCCGATGCTCGCGCCGCCCGGCGCCCCCGCCGGCCCCCTCTTCGGCTTCGGCCAAGCGGCGGGCGGCTTCGGGGCCTTCGTCCCGGCGGCCGGCGGCCACCCGGCCTTCGCGCCGCCGCCAGGCCAGCAAGCCGGCCAGGGCGGCCGGCCCTTCAACGCGCTCGAGGCCACCCCCCAGCAGGTCGCCGAGATGCGCCGGCAGATCAACGGCAAGCGCCCCTTAGGCGCCCGCCGCCTCCACCCACCCCCACCCGCGAGCGACAGGCGCCATGGCCGAGCAGATCCCCAGCGGCATCCCTCAGGGGATTGCTGCCCTCATCCCGACGAACATTCTCGTTTACGACTTCCTCACGTCGCTGCTGCCGAAGTGCTACTACACGGTGGACGCCGAGCAGAAGACGCTCCCGCCCCACCAGGGCGAAACGATGACGTATAGCCGCCTCGGCGCGCTCGACGTCGACATCCGGCCGCTCGACACCGCGCTCGCCGACCCGCCGCTCGGGGCGTTCCCGACGGAGCAGTGGACGGCGCACCCCTTGCCCTACTCGAGGGGCTTCGCCATCGACGGGCCGACGGCCTACGTCCAGGCCGGCGACTACGCCGAGCAGGGCATCAAGGCGCTCGGCACCTGGGGCGGCATGACCAAGGGGCGCATCGCCCGGTCCAAGATCTTCAACTACGCCGGGGGGCGCGCGGTCGTCCGGACGGCGGCGACGACCGGCGCGACGGCGCTCGTCGTCAACTCGCTCTGCGGCTTCCGCCACAAGCCGACCCAGGGCGGGCTCGTGCCGGTCTCGGCGTCGAACGCGCTCGCCATCCTGGTCGGCGGCGCGCCCAACACCGTGACGGGCGTGACCCCGGCCGACGCGGCCTTCCCCGACGGCCCCGGCACGCTCACGCTCGGAACGGCGCTCGCCGGCAACGTGGCCGCGCAGACGCCGGTCGAGTCGAGCGTCGCGCCCTTCCTCATCCGCGCCGGCGGCAAGTCATCGACCGAGCAGCTCACGGCCGCCGACCTCCCGAAGGTGCTGGACCTCAAAAGGGGCGTGGCCTGGATGGTGGGCCGCGGCATCCCGAAGTTCGACGACGGGACCTACCACCTGCACGCGGACGAGACGTTCTCGCTGGGGATCGTCCAAGACCCGCTCTGGCAGAGCCAGCTGAACGGCGCGGGGCTCGTCTCGATCTTCGGCATGGTGGGCCTCTTCGTGCCCGCGCTCGGCATCACCATCTTCGAGACGAACGACTCGCCCGCCCTCTCGCGCGGCGTCGAGGTCTCGGTCGGCGCGAGCCCGGGCGACTCGGTCTCGATGAAGGACCTCGGCCTCGACGTCGTGAACAGCACGGGCGTCGGCGTCCGCCGGGCCGTGCTCGTCGGCAAGGGCGCGCTCGTCGAGACGCGCATCAACCAGACGCTCTACTGGTCCGAGTTCGGCATCAAAAAGATCGCCGACCTCAGCCCGAACCTCGGGCTCTTTCAGATGGGCGGGGCGATGTTCGTCTCGGGCGAGCTCGAGGGGTGGGTCTTTACGATTCAGCCCGCCCTCGACATCCGGAACCTGAAGACGATCATCGGCGTCTCGAACGTGCTCGACTACACCCTGCCGACCGACATCAACAACCAGACCGGCGGCAACAAGGGCCCGGCGGCGGCGAGCGCGCGCCCCATCAAGCGCGCCGTCGTCTTCGAGTGGGGCAACGCCGAGTAGGCCCCGCCCGTGGCCGCCTTCACCGACGACGAGTACGCGGCCGTGGCGCGGGCCCTCTGCTGGGCCCCGGGCCGCACGTTCCGCCTGCCCGTGGCCCTGCCGTGGGGCTTCGGGCCGCGCTTCGCCCACGGCCTCGACGCCAAGCTCGCCGAGCTGCCCGACGGGTCGAAGGCCCTCGCCCTCGCCCTCGCGCAAGAAATCGTATCGCGCCAGCAGGAGGCGCGCGACGAGACCTTCGACGGCCTGCCCGACGTGACGCAGGCGGGCGAAATCAAGAAGGACGCGCGCTTCGGCTACGAGGTGCGCCAGCGCGTGCTCGCGGACATGCGGGCCGAGCTCGCCCAGATCGTCGACTACGCCGTCAACCCGGCCGCGGTCTCGCGCGCCGGCAACCCGATGGTGGTGGGGTAATCGCAATGTCCGGACTCTCTCGCTTCGTCGAAGACGCCCTGCTCGACTGGTACGGCGGCACGCCCATGCCCGACCCGCCGGCGGCGCTCTACGTCACGACCTACCTCGTGATGCCGGCCGACGACGGCACGGGCGGCACCGAGCAGACGGCGGCGGGCTTCTCGCGCCAGCCCTTCACGCTCGGCCCGAAATTCACCGACGCCGACGGCGCGCGCACGCGCGCCGCCTCGGCGACGGCGACGCTCGGCCCGAACGCGTCGGGCGCGCCCGTCGGCCCGCTCGTCGGCTTCGGCGTCTGGTCGGTCCCGTCGGGCGGCACGAGCGCGCAGTTCCTCGGCTCGGACCTCTTCCGCGACGGCTCGGGCAACCCCGTCACCAAGACGGTGCAGCCCGGCGACCGGCTCGACATCCCCGCCGACGCGATCGACCAAACGCTCAGCAAGCTCAAGATCAAGATCTCGTGAGCACCTTCCCCGACGTCAACGCGCTCGTCGCCGCGCTCCCCGCCCGGGGCGCCTACGTCGAGAAGGACTCGATCGCCAGCGTCGCGAACGTGCACATGACGCTGTGGCGCGCGCCGGGCCGGCCCGGGCTCGGCGAGAAGCCCGGCTCGGCCGCCGGCCTCGCCTGCTCGCGCCTCACGCAGGGGGCCGGCCCGCTCTTCCCCGTCTCGGGCGGCAAGCGGAACCACTGCCTGTCGCTGACGGCCTTCCTGTCGCAGCCGGGCACCGTGCAGGTCGTCGACCGGGTCTGGCACTCCGACTCGCTCAGCCTCAACGCGAACGCGCCGCAGGCCGTCAACAGCGTCGCCCTGCCGGCCCGGGCCGGGGGCGGCACGGGGCTCGAGCTCGCGCTCGAAATCTGGACGCCCGGCGGCGTGACCGCCCTCAGCCCGAGCGCCTCGTACACCGACCCGGTGAGCGGCGCCGGCCGCACGGCGACGATGGCCGCGGGCGCCGTCCCCGGCTCGGCCATCGCCGGGCGCTTCTTCCCCTTCACCTTGCAGGGCACCGACAGGGGCGTCTCGAGCGTCCAGACCTGCACGACGGGCCTGTCAGGCGTGGCGGGCGAGGGGGGGCTCGTGCTCTACCGCCCGCTCTTCGAACTCGTCCTCCCCTCGAGCACCTCGACGGCCTACAACGGCTTTTCCGAGACCGGCCTCTTCGAGATCCCCGACGACGCCTGCCTCGCGCTGCTCGACCTGACGGCGACGGCGACCAGCGGCAAGGTCCGGGTCGAGTACAAGCTCGTGCAGGCGGTGCCGGGCTGATGGCGGGCTTCCCCACCCTCGCCGCCCTGCACGAGGCCCTCGCGAAGCCGGGCATCCGGGCGCTCGCCTCGAAGGGCGTGCCGCCGACGGGCGTCGCCTTCGGCGTCTCGAGCTACTGGACCGCGTCGGGCACCCCCGCGGCGGGCGCGGCCCCCGGGTCGACCGCCGCCGTCGCCCCGACGCGCTCGACGCCCGGGGCGCTGCCCTTCCCGCTCGCCTCGCCGGGCAAGGTGCGCCACCTCGGCCGCGCGCTCTTCGGCGGCGGCGGCTCGGGCTACACGCACGCCGTCTTCGACCGGCTGCTGCACTCGGACGGCCTGTCGGCCAACTCGACGGGCGTGCAGCCCATCGGCGGGGCGAGCGCGCCGACGCGCGGCGCCTTCGACGCGCACGAGCTCTACTTCGAACTCTATTCGCCCGTCGGCGCCACGCCCTTCAACGGCGCGCTGACCTACGTCAACCAGGACGACCAGGCCCGGACGACGCCCGCCTTCGCCGTGCCCGCGTCGGCGGGCGCGGGGCGCATGATTCACGTCCCGCTCGCTCCCGGCGACTGGCAGGTCAAGTCGTTCGTCAGCCACCAAGGCGACGCGCCGAGCGGCCTCGCCGGCAACGGCGGCTACACGCTCGTGCGGCGGCTCGCCATGGTCGGCGCCGACCGGTCGATCAGCCGGCCCGTGCCGCTCGACGCGATCTTCCTGGGCGCGCCCAAGGTGCCCGACGACAGCTGCCTCTTCTTCGCCCTCGAGTTCGGCGCGTCGGGCTCGACGCTCGCCGCGCTCGGCGCGCTCTGGTTCCCCGAGGCGGACGCGGCGTAGATGGGCTCGCTCGGCCCCTACGCCTTCCCGAACACGCGCAAGGCCTTCGAGGCCTCGCCGCTCGGGACCGCGCGCGGCGCGCAGGGCTTCGCCCTCGCCGCGGCCTTCGTCTTCGGCACGCCCGCCCTCGTCGTCGAGGCGGGCGCGTCGCTCGTCGGCGCGGGCCAGCTCTCCGCCTCGCCCCGGGGCGTCGGGCTCGCCGGCGCCTCGCTCGAGGGGCTCGGGCGGCTCTCCGCCTCGCCCCAAGGCGTCGGCCTCGCGGGCGCCTCGCTCGGGGGGCGGGGCGAGCTCGTCGCGGGCCCCCAGGGCGTCCTCTCGGCCGGCGCCCGGCTCGAGGGCGCCTCCGCCCTCGTCGCGAGCCCCGACGTCGCCACGGGCGCCGCCGCGGCGCTCGTCGGGGCCTCGGCGCTCGGCCTCGAGACCGTCACGCTCCGGCCCACGCTGCTCGACAAGCTGGGCCCCAAGATCGGCGGCCTGCGGGCGACGCTCGCCCTCAAAATCGGCGACCGGCCCTACCGCGTCTACCTGACGACGGTGCGCTGGTCGGGCGGCGAGCCGGGCCGGGGCCACCGGGCCCCGACCCGCGTCGAGCTCGGCTGCGGCGTCGACCGAAAGACCGGCCTCGTGCAGCCCCCCAGAATTGAGGCGACGAGCCCCCTCAAGCGGCCGAAGTACGCGGCCGGCCGGCGCGGGCTCACGCCGGCCTCGGGCGAGACCGACGTCCTCTACCTGACGCAGCTCGACCCGACGTACGTCGAGCGCGACCTCGTGCCCTTCGTCGACCTCGCGGCCGGCGAGGAGGCGTACTACGAGCTCGAGCACGTGGGCGGGGCGGGCGGCGCCGGGGGCGAGCGGCCCGTGCGGCGCTACCGCCTCGCCGAGGCGCCGCAGAAGGACGCCCTGCGGATGCAGTGGGTGCTCGCGCTCGTCCCGGTCGAGCCGTCGAAGACCTTCGGGGGGCCGCGCCTTGGCTAGGAAGATGAGCCCCGACGCGCTCGCCCGCGAGCTCCTGCGGCTCGGGGCCGAGGCGCCGGCGGCGTGCGTCGAGGCGGTGCGCGAGACCGGCCTCGAGCTGCAAGGCCGGCTCGTGCAGGAAGAGATCGCGGGGACGACGCCCCACCAACCCGTCGACCAGAGCCAATACAAGGGGAGCTGGCGCGGCACGCCGACCGAGGCGGGCTTTCTCGTCTACAACCTGGCGAAGCACGCCGTCTGGGTCGAGCGGGGCCGCCGGCCGGGCGGCAAGCCCGGCGGCATCTACCGCCACATCCTCCCTTGGGCGAAGCGCCACGGGCTCGACGCCGGCGCCGCCTGGGCCATCGCCGTGAAGATCTCCCGGCGCGGCTACAAGCCCCGCTGGGTGCTCAAGCGCGCGAACGAGCGGGCGCGGCCCATCCTCCGCGCCCGCGTCGCCCGGGCGCTCTCGCGCCACCTCTCGAAGGCATGAACCCCCGGGACGTCCAGGCGCTCGACCTCGCCGTCTCGGCGGGGCTCGTCACGACCACGGCCGCGCCGCTCGTCGCCGGCGTCACGGCCGAGCGGGCCCTCTTCGACGCCCTCGCCTTCCACCTCGGGCGGTGCAAGGCGCGGCTCGAGGACGCCTCGGGCGCGGGGCGCCACCAGGAGATCGGCTTTAGTCTCGTCGTGCCCCGCTGGCGCGAGGCGTGGCGCGAGCCCGACTACCCGATGGCCATCCTTGAGTCGGAGTCGCGGCGCGAGCTCTCCTCGATGGGCCGCGCGCCGGCGCCCGACCCGCGCGACCCGTCGGCCGACTGGATCTCGCCCGACGGCCTCTACGCCCTCTGGGACGCGGGCGAGGAGCAGGGCGAAGGGCGCGTGCTCCTCTACGCCTCGTACGAGCCCCAGGCCGCGGCGCTCGCCGCCGCCGTCGAGGCCGCCCTCGGGGGCGGCCCCGAGGGGCAAGGGGCCTCGCACGTGCCGCTGCCCGAGTCGTTCCTGCCGACGCCGTTTCAGGGCGTGCTCCCGCCCGCGCTCTACCCGAAGGCGCGCGTCGTGCCGATGCCGGCGACCCCGACCGACAACGAGCTCGAGGACGCCGCCGAGGAGGGCGCCTGGCGCGCCGACGTGCGCTTTTCCTGGCGCGCCCCGAAGCTCGTCGCCCGGCCCCGCGCCGCCGACTACGACCCGCGCGTTTCCGTCACCGTCCCCCGCCCCTGAGGAGGCCCGCCCGCCATGTTCGTCCGTCGATTCCAGAGAAGGCCCCCGGTGGCGACGCTCCGGGCCGTCAGCGGCGTCGTCATCGTCGACGAGCCCCCGCCCGTCGCCGCGAACGCGGCGCCCTTCGGAAACGTCTGCTGCGTGGGCGAGTTCGAGGACGGGCCCTTCCACCAGGTGACGCCCATCCTGAGCTCGCGCGACTTCCCCCGCCTCTTCGGCGGCCTCGGCCACGACTACGGCGGCAAGCGCTACCAGCACGCGTGCGCCGTCCGGTCGGGCGGCACCGAGCCCTTCAACGGGAGCGGGTACGTGCAGCTCGCGAGGCTCCCGTTCGGCAAGCTGTCGATCTGCCGGGTCGACACGAGCATCGGGCAGGTGGCGCTCACCCCGCTCGCCTACGTGCAGGCCTCGGGCAAGCTCGCCCCGTACGCCCTCTCGGCGGGGCAGACGCTGAGTTGGGAGCGCGACGGCGTGAGCCGCACCGCGACCTTCGCGGCGACCGCCGCCGTGAAGGACGGCGCGGGCGGCACGTTCACGAGCTTCACCGGCGGCGAGCAGATCCAGATCGAGCTCAACGACCAGCCGGCCGTCACGGTGACCTTCCTCGCCGGCGACGACACGCAGCCCGAGATCATCAGCCGCATCAACGCGGCCTTCGGCTTCGCCCTCGCGAGCAACAACGCCGGCCAGCTGCGCCTGACCTCCAACCAGCTCGGCACCGGGAGTGCGGTGCGCGTGCTGACGAGCGCGGCGGCGACGACGCTCGGGTTGAACAACACGCGGGCGAGCGGCACGGGCGACGCCGCCAATATCGCCGCCGCCACCTTCGCCGAGGTCGCCGCGAAGGTCACGGCGACCGACGCGGGCTCGGCCGCCCGGCAGGGGCCCGACGGCCTCCTTCGCCTCGTCTCGCTGACGGCCGGCGCCGGGACGGTGCGCGTGCTCGCCGGCACCGCGAACGCGGCGCTCGGCCTCGCCGACCAGACCGGCGGCGCCGTCACCACGGCGGCCCTGCGGGCCGACGTGGTCATCCCGGCCGGCACCCGGGTCCGGGGCGCGGGCGGCGACGCGACGCGCGTCGTCACGATGCAGACGACGAGCGCCGCGCGCGGGTCGACGGCGACGGTGCCCCTCAAGGTGCGGCCGGCCCTCGACGACGGCACCTACGCGGGCCTCGCCTCGGGCCAGGCGACGACGCTCGAGGACAAGCCGGGGGGCGAGGAGTGGGCCGCCTCGAACCCGCAGGCCCTGTCGGCGGCGCTCACGGCCGCGCAGCTCGACTCCGCCTACCTCGCGGCCATCAGCGCGACGCTCGGCACCTCCGACGACCGGACGAAGAAGCTGAACGGCATCGTCTCGGCGCGGCAGTCGAACGCCATCCGGGGCGCCGTCGTCTCGAACGCCGTGAGCGCGAGCGCGAACGGCCACTACGACCGGCGCGCCTTCGTCTGCCCGCCGAACGGCACCTCGGCCGCCGCGGCGCTCCAGGCCGCCGCGCCCGGCGTCGGCGCCTACCGCGACGAGGCGGTGAGCTACGTGCCCGGCGGCGTGCGGTGCTTTCTGCAGGAGCTCGTCGACGGCGGCTACGTGACCGAGGCCGCGCCCGAAATCGTCCGCCACCCCGACGCCCTCTACGCCTCGCGCTACTCGACGCTCGGGCCCGGCCTGAACCCCGCGCAGTTCCCCGAGGACCCGGCCCTGCGGTTCGACGCGACGACCTTCCCCGGCCTCGAGCCGGCGGCGGCCTCGTGGGACGTCATCACCTACGCCGCCTTCAAGGCGGCGGGCGTGACGGCCGCGCTCTTCACGAACGCGACGGGCGTCGTCTTCGGCGACGGGGTGACGAGCGTCGACCCGCTGCAAGACCCCTCGCGGGTCAACGTCGCGCGCCGCAGCCTCGCCGGGTTCATCGGCGACACGTGCGCCGAGCTCGCCCTCGTGCAGGTCAAGCGCCAGGCGACGCAGCGGCGCGTCGACAACACCCGGACGGCCATCGAGGGCTTCCTCGACACGCTCGTCGAGCCCCGGGGCGAGGTGCTCTCGTCCTACGACGTGCAGGCGAACCCGGGCGACGCGCCCGGCATCACCGAGTTCACCATCGCGGCGTCCCAGGTCTCGAGCGCCGACACCATCCTCTTCAACCTCAAGGTCGGCCCCAACGCGGTCGACCTGGCGCGGGGCTAACGATGGCACTGACGTTTGACGGCAGGGGCGCGACGCTCGCCGTGCTCAACGCGACGACGGGCGACGAGAAGCTCTCGGGCATGAAGGCCAACAAGTTCTCGTTCAGCATCAAGACGACCAAGGTGGCGAAGGCGTACCTCGGCGACGTCGGCTCCGACGTCACCGTCTTCTACGACGGCTACGAGTTGACCCTCGACTACGACCCGAACAGCGTGGTCGCGCTCGTCGACTTCACCCAGCTCGTGCTCGCGAAGCTGCGGGGCGAGGTGCAGGACGAGTTCGTGTCGCGCTTCCGTCTCGAGTCGCCGGACGCGGGGGCCTTCCAGGTGCTCTTCAAGAACATGCAGTGGGAGGAGCCCTCGTTCGACCAGGGCGGGCAGCAGGAGATCTTCACCTCGTCGCTCAAGGCGAGCGGCAAGGAAATTCAGTTCAAGAGGGCGTGATGACGAAACCGACGATGGCGAAGAACGGCGGCGGGGCCGGCGGCGGCGAAGACCTCGTCGCGGCCCTGCGGAAGAAGACGGGCCAGGACCGCGAGAACCGCCCCGGCTGGTCGTTCACCCTGGACGGCGCGGCGCTCGGCCCCCACCTGCGCCCCGACGAGCCCGACCCGTTCACGCCCGAGCAGCGGGAGAACGGCGTCGAGCTCGACTTCGTCTTCTTGACGCTGCGCGAGACCCAGGAGGCCGAGGGCCGCGCGGGCGCGCGGCTCGACGCCCACGGCGGGTCGATCTTCTCGCTGCCGACGGCCATCCCCGAGGAGTGCACCCGGGCCGCGCTCTGGCGCGTCGACGGCAGGCCCGTCGGCGACGAGGTCGACCGGGACCGCCTCTGGGAGGCGCTCGGCAAGAGCGGGCGCGTCGTGTGCATGGGGCAGTACACCCGGGCGAACGCGAGCGAGGAAGGCTCCCTGGGGAGGGCGGTGAAGAAGGCCGCCGACTCGTTTCGCGTCCGCGCATGACCTCGAGCGGTTCCTGGCGCGGGCGCTCGGGCCCCCGCGCGCCCTGCGCCACCTGCGCGCCGAGCGGTACGACCTCGTGGCGACGTTGAAGATCGACGGCAAGATGTCGTGGGACGAGTGCTGGAACACCCCGGCGACCGAGCTCTACGAGTACGTCGAGGCGTGCGTGCGGCGCGCCGAGCGCCTGAAGCGGAACCGCGAATCGAAGCGCTAGCCCGTGGCCGACACCAACTACGAAGTCTCGACCGAGCTCAAGGTCGTCGGCGCGAGGGGCTACGCGGACGCCTTCCGGCACGCGGCCGGCGGGGCGCGCGAGCTCGACGCCGCCCTCGGCAAGCTCGGGCGCGGCTCGCTCGGCCTCGCCACGGGCGCGTTCGGCGCCCTCGAGACGGCCGTCAAGTCGTTCGCCGCCGCCGCGTCCGTGGCCCTCGGCACGAGCCTCTACCTCGGCGCCAAGATCGCCGAGGCCGTCGGCTCGGACATGGCCGACCTCGAAGGCTCGGCCATCCAGCTCGGCGCGGTCGTCGGCGCGGCAACGCAACAGGGGTTCGCGAAGGGCAGCGTCGAGGCGAACAAGCTCTTCGCCCAGTTCCAGGACGACGCCATCAAGTCGGCCGGCGAGACGAAGGACTTCGTCGACATCGCCAAGAGCATCGCCGGCCCCGTGCTCGGCGCCACCGATTCGATGGCGGAGCTGCACGAGATGACGGCGCTCACCGTCGCCGCGTCGACCGCCGTCGGCGAGTCGTTCGAGCAAGCGGGGCACGACGTCACGCGCACCCTGCAGGGCCAAGCGGGCCAGGAGGTGGCGCTCTGGCGGATGCTGAAGAGCATGCGCCTCATCAAGGTCGAGGCCAAAGAGTTCAACGCCCTCTCGCCCGAGAAGCGCTTTCAGATCCTGAAGAAGGCGCTCTCGGACCCCGCCTTCGTCGACGCCGCCGGGGCCTTCGGCGACTCGTGGAAGGGCCTGACGAGCTCGTTCGCCGACAGCATGAAGGCCCTCGGCCGCGCGGCCGGCTCGCCCGTCTTCGGGCTCCTCAAGCGGCAGCTCGCCGGCGTGAACGCGGCGCTGCAGGGGCAGTCGAAGGAGGGCGGCCCCTTGCGCGACGCCCTGGAACTCTTCGGCTCCCGCCTGGCCTCGAACCTGCGGGCCCTGCGCGACGCCCTCGGCGAGCTCTTCCCCGACGCGACGCGCTCGGCCGCGGGCTTCGTCGGCCTCGTCGACCGGTTCGTGTCGGGCGGGCTCAAGGGCCTCATCGCGGGGACGCGCTGGGTGGCGGGGCATTGGGACGAGATCCGGGCCGCGGTCGACCGGGCGGCCGACGCGCTCGCCCGGGCCGCCTCCCGGGGCGAGGCGTTCGTGCGGGCCGTGGGCGGCGGCGACCTCGCGAAGGGCGCCGAGCGGCTCGGCACCGTGGCGCTCGGGGCGAAGGCGGCCGACGCGCTCGGCGTCCCCGAAATGGTCGCCTCGGGGGCCCTCGCGGCGTCGGGCGCCGCCGGCACCGCGCGCGCCTTGGGGCTGCTCGGCGGGGGCGCGGCCGCCGGGGGCGGGGCGGCGGCCGCGGCGGCCGGCGGCGCGGAGGCGGCGCTGGCGACCACGGCGGCCGCCGGCGGGGCCGAGGCGGCGGGGGCCACGGCGGCCGCGGCCGGCGGCGCCGCCGCCGGCCCCGCGCTCGCCCTCGCCGCCGCCGCCCTCGCGGCCCTCGGCGCGGTCGCCGTCGCCTTCGACCGCGACACGCTCGGCGCGCGCCAGGCGATCACGTTCGTCTTCACCGCCGTGTCCGACGGCGCGAAGGCCCTCTGGGAAGTGCTCGGCCCGCTCTGGGAATCGCTCAAGCACCTGTGGCGGGCCGTCGAGCCGCTCGTCGGGCTCGCCGGCTCCCTGCTGCTCTACGTCACGCCCTTGGGGCAAGGGTTCCTGCTCCTGACGGGCGTGTTCGGGATTCTCGAGGGCCTCCTCGCCAAGGTGGCCGAGGTCGCGACGTTCGCGATCAACGCGCTCGCCGACTTCATCGAGCAACTGGGCGCGGCGGTCCGCAAGGAGCTCCGGGGCGGCGGGCCCGAGCTCGCGCCCGTCGACGACAGCGAGGCCGAGGCGCGCGACCGGGAGCGGCGCGCCGGGCTGCTCGGGCCGTCGCCTTCGCTCGTGGCGGGGTCCCTGCAACAGGCCGCCGCCGCGCTCGGCAAGAAGAACCAGGAGGCGCAGAAGGTCGAGGTGACGCTCAAGATCGAGCTCGGCGACGGCAACGAGGACGCCATCTACGTGCGCACCGGGCGCGACATCCGGGCCGCCTTCGAGCGCGCCGCCGACAACCCGAACACCTTCCGGATGCGCACCACGTGACCTTCTTCCGCGTCCGCGAGCTCCAGGGGCCGGGGCCCGCGTCGCTGACCCTCCAAGGGCCGGCCGCGGCGCTCGCCGGGCCCGCCCTGCCGACCGAGGCGAAGGGCGGCCGGCACGTGCCGCTCGGCTCGGCCGAGGCGCTGCTCACGGTCAACGCCCTCGACCTCGGGCAGAGCGAGTTCGAGTTCTTCTGGTCGCACCAGAGCCTGCGCGAGATCCAGGTCGAGGCCCAAGGCATCGACGCGCCCGGCCGGCCCGAGGGCCTGCTCGCGGCGTTCGAAGCCCTCGCCGCCCGGGGCCGGCTCTGCCAGGTCGACCTGCCCGGCGGCCAGAGCCGCCGGGGGGTCGTGCGCAAGGTCACCCCGAAGCTCACCCGGGGCTACGCCGTCGACCCGGCGACGGGCGACCCGCGCGAGGGGGTCGACGTCGAGTGCACGGTCACCTTCGACTGGGCGGGCCGGGGCGAGCCGGGCCCGCCGCCCACGGCCCTGCCCACAGGCGAGGAGGCGGCGGGCGCGATCGGGGACGCGGCCGACGAGATCGCCTCGGCCGCCGCCGACCCCTCGCCCTTCGAGCCGACCTTCTTCGGGCAGCTCGACGCGCTCGTGGGCAACGTGCGCGGGACGGCGGCCGACCTGCGGGCGAACCTGCGAAACGTCGGCGCCATCGCCCAGGCGCCGGCGAAGCTCGCCCAGAAGATCTCGGCCTCGGCCCGGGCGTTCCGGGCCGTGCTCGTCGACCTCGACACGCTCATCAGCGACACCCCCGAGCTCTACCAGGCGGCGGGCCGGTCGCTCGCCGACGTCGGCCGCGCGCGCGAGGCCTCCGGCGCCGTCAAGGGGGCGACCTTCGGGGGGATGGCGGCCCTCGCCGACCTCTTCGCCGCGCTCGACGCGCGCCGGGCGAGGCGCGTGGGCGTGCGGCCGGGCCAGTCGCTCGCCGACGTGGCCGCCCGCGAGCTCGGCGCGCGCGACCGCTGGCCCGAGCTCGCCGAGCACAACGGCACGGGCGGGCAGCTCGTGCCCGACGGCGTCTTCTCGGTCGAGATCCCCGCGGGGTCGGCGTCGTGAGCGTCGCCCGGGTGGTCGCAGCCTGCACCCTGCGCGTCGAGGTCTACGACGCCCTCGACAACGCCGACGAGCGCCTCCGGGCCGAGGCGGAGGCCCGCCTCAAGACGGCGTCGGCGAACGAGGCGGCGCGCGCCGAGGGCAAGGCGCCGGCGACGCTCGACCCCGCGGGGCGCAAGCTCGGCGACGAGCAGCCGAAGCGCTCGCGCCCCGCCTTCGTCCTGCCGAACGTCGAGCCTGTGCAGTGGCGGCTCCTGCGCAACAGCTTCCGCAAGGCCGACGAGTTCGATTGCACCGTGCCGCTCGCCCTCCTGCCCGTGCACCCCTCGGCCCTGCGGGCCGTCACGTGCGTCGTGCGCCTCGCCGCCGTCGGCCCCGCCGACTGGGCCGCGGGGGTCGGGCGGGGCGAGCGCGCCCCGGGCGGGGGCCTGCGCAGCCAGCCGCTCGTCGGCGCGGGCGACGAGGGCGCCGACTTCGTGGGCGTCTGCTACGACGTCGACGAGCAGGTTTCGGTCGCCAAGGTGCCGAGCTGCAAGCTGCGCTTCCGCGACTACGTCGGCATCCTCGCGACGAAGAAGGTGCGCCCGGGCCTCGAGTTCGACGAAGGCGTTCCCGTCAGCGAGAGCGTCGCCAAGTTTCTGGTGGGCTCGCCGGCCGAGGGCCTGAAGGTCGTCTGGGTCGACCCCGGGCCCGAGCCCGACTTCGGGCAGTACCGGCCGGGCCTGCACAAGAAGAAGAAGGGCAAGGCCTCGAAGCGGCCGGCGCCGTCGAAGGAGAGCTACCTCGACGCCATCGCCCACGCGTGCTTCCTCGTCGGCGTCGTGCCGCGCGTCGTCGGCCCCCGGCTCGAGCTCGCCTTCGCCGGGACGATGTACGAGGGGCGCGACAAGGCGGGCGAACTCAAGGCCACGATCTTGGTGACGAACGTCGTCGAAGACCTGAAGGCGAAGCACGCGCTCGTCGGGCAGAAGACCCACGCGGTGCAGGTCGTCAGCTTCGACCCCGACACGAACCGGCAGCACACCGCCCGCTGGCCCCCCGCCGCCGGGGCGAACAAGGCGCTCACCTCGGAGGCGGGCGCGCTGCCCGGCGTGCCGAGCGTCGCCGCGAACGTCGGCCTGCCCGGCTTCGACCAGCTCGACGAGTCGGTGCTGCTCGTGCCGGTCGCCCCCGTCCAAGACCCGGCCCTCTTGCCCAAGGTGGCCGAGTCGATCTTCCTCGAGCGGACGCGCCAGCGCGTGCACTACACCCTGCTGACCCACTCGCCCTACGCCGACCCGAGGAGCCCCGACGACGAGGGCGGGGCGCTCCTTCACCTTCAGGCGGGCGACAACGTCAAGTTCGGCGTCGGCACCGTGGAGGCGGGCGCCGGGGGCCGCTCGCTCGCCGGCGTCCGCGCCCTCGCGGGCGAGCTCACCGAGGCGGGGGCGCGGGCCGAGCTCGCGGCCGCCGGCGTCGCGCCCGACGTCGCCCAGAAGGTGGCCTCGGCGCTCGCCTCGACGCCCCGCACCGACCGCTTCCGCGTCGACGAGCTCGAGGTGTCGGGGGGCGCGGGCCAGGACGCCGAGCTGCGCATCGGGCTCGTGACCTACACCGTGATCGTGTCGGACCTTCAGGCGAAGGCCTACGGCGAA
Source organism: Polyangiaceae bacterium (assembly GCA_035762175.1). Classification (GTDB taxonomy): domain Bacteria; phylum Myxococcota_A; class Polyangia; order Polyangiales; family Polyangiaceae; genus DASTPP01. Next base: position 36,887 of record DASTPP010000358.1, read on the forward strand.
GCGCCGCCCGACGTGGTGATGGCGCTCTCGGACCCCGAGACCGCGCCGAAGGGCACGCGCGCCGAGAAGAAGAGGGCGTTTCAGGACGCCCGGAAGAAGCTCCGGTCGGCGGGCCTTCCGCCCGCCGACGAGGCGGCCGAGCTCCGGAAGGTGGACCGGCTCGAGCGGGAGGCACTGGCGAGACCATGAACGAACCTTACGAAGGCGATCCGAGAGCGTACTGCGCCATCGCCCGGGTCGACGACGACGACCCGATCAACATCCTCGAGCGCGACGGCCAGGTGCTCGGCATGGCGGTCGACTGCACGATCGTCGACGGCGTCTTCGTGGGGTGCCGGGTCGCGGCGAAGCTCTGCGCCCCCTTGGGGCAGGCGACGCCGAACCTGCCGGGCCCAGGCGACTACATCGTCTTGATGCTCCCGCACGGGCACCTCGACGGGCCCATCCTGGCGACGCACGCGATGCCCGGCGGCATCGCGAAGCCGATGCCCTCGGCCGTCGCCGGCATCGACGTCTCGAACGTCGAGGCCCTCTCGAAGGTGCAGCTCGTGGCGCCGCCCAAGGGCGTGGGCGTCCGGCACTACATCCGCAGCGCCCCGTACGTCGTCCGCCTGAAGGGCACCGCCGAGCTCTACCTCGACGCCGACGACGGGACCTTCATTCGTATCCTCAAAGACCCGAGCACCGGCAAGATGGGCGCGGTGATGCGCGACGGCACGGGCGCCCAGATTCAGGTCTCGGGCGGCGTCGCGTCAATGACCTCGCCCGACGGCTCGAGCGTGCTCGCCGTCGAGAACGGCAAGGTGAAGATCGTCACCGACGAGTTGACGCTCAACGCGAAGGTTCAGAAGCAAGACGGCCTCATCCTCCACAACGTGCCGCCGAACGCGCCCATCGTGCCCGGGACCCCGGGCCCGATGAACGCGATTCGTTTCGGCTCCGGACCGCCCGCCCACGCGCCCAGCGCGGGGACGTTCATCGGGGTCTAGCGATGGCCACGCTGCCCGTCCCCATCGAGACGCCCTGCGGGACGAAGACCGTCAAGGTCCCCGTGCCCGGGGCCATTCCGACGCTCGAAGACCTTCCCGACTTCTTGAAGCTCCTGGCGGCCTACAAGTTCCCCCCGTCACTGCCGATCCCCATCCCGCCCTGCTCGGTGGTCGAGCACACAGGGTCGGCGCCCGAGCCCCCCGAGGACTCCGAACCCTTAGGGCAACGTCGCAATACTCGCCTCCACGAATGCCGACGCCGGCACCTCGGCGCCGGCGCCATAGACAACGAAGCCGCCCGGGATCGTGGCGTACAGTACGACGCAGGCCCCCGGCTTGCCGCCATAGATCGATATAGGCGGCGCCCCGCGCTCGAAGACCCGCACCCCCGCAGCGCCGTCGGGCGAACACGTCTCTGCGTTCGCAAAAAGGTACGCAGGAGGCGGCACACAGCCGATGGGGGTCGCCGTAAAGTATGCTGGAATGGTGCATCCTGCGTCGGCAAAGTAGGAGGCCGACACTGCCGCCGACGGCAGGCAGCGCACCTTGCCGTCGGCGGCGACGCGGAAGGAACACTCTTCGTTTCGCTCTGTGTCTTGCCAGGTGAAGGTCGGCTGCTCGGAGCCGTCTGCCCCGCGATATGCTCTCGCTTTAAGCCGGGTGCCGCTCTTCGCATCTGCGGCCGGCACCGGGTTGAAGATGCCGCCCGAGCCCCCCTCGCCGGCCGTCGCCACCGCGCCCGCCTCGCCCGAGGGGCCGCCCGGGGCGCCCCCGAAGCCGCCGGCGACCAGGGCGCCGCCCTGGCCGCCCGACCCGAGGGGCCCGACGTCGGGCCCGACCTCGCTCGCGCACCCCGCCGCCTGCGCCGCCATCGCCACGTACACCACCGCGCCGCCCAACAGAAACTCTGCCGCTCTCCGCATGAACCCCTCCGACCGGCCCGAGCGTAGGCAACCCGTCGAGCCCCGGGCGAGCCGGAACGTCCGCGCAGGTGGGCGCCTATGAGCCGGCAAGACTTCCTGCGCATCGCCGAGGCGCGCTTTCGGGCGACGCCCGGGCTCTCGCTCGACCCGGCGTCGGTGCGAAAGCCCGGCAGCACGCTCAACGCCGTCTACAACGGCGTCAGCGCCGTCGGCGAGGAGCTCGACCGGCGCAGCGCCGCGCGCTTCGCCGCGCTGCTCTCGGGCTCGGCCCGGGACGGCGACCTCGACGCGCTCGTCGCCGACCGCACCTTCGGGCGCGTGCTGCGCAAGGGCGCCGCGGCGGCCACGGTCGAGCTCGGCGTCGCGCGCGCGGGCACGGGCGCCGCCGCGACGGTGCCCGCCGGCGCCGAGGTCAGCGTGGGCGGGGCCGACTTCGTGCTCGACCCGCCGGGCGTCTCGTTCGCCTCGGGCGAGGGCGGCCCGGGGCTCGTCAAGCGCGCCGCCTTCACCGCGAAGCTCGCCGGCCTCGCGGGCAACGTGCTCGCCCTCGCCCCCGCGTTCAAGAACCCCGCCTCCCTGCCCGCGGGCGTCTCGGTCTCGGCCCTCGCCGACGAGCCGCAGGCCTCGGGCGGCGCCGAGCGCGAGGCCGACCCCGAGCTGCTCGACCGCTACCGCCGCTTCACCGCCGGCCTCGAGCGGAACCTGCTCTTTCTCGAGGCCGGCGCGCTCCAGGCGCCCGGCGTGCAGGCCGCGGCCGCCATCGAGGAGCTCTCCCCCGAGGGCCTGCTCACCGGGCGCGTCATCCTGCACGTCGCCGACGCGAACGGCCGGGCCGGCAAGGCCCTCAGGGCCCGCGTCGTCGCGACGCTGCGCGACTACCGCCTGCTCGGCCAGAGGGTGCAGGTCGAGTCGGCCTTGCCCTCGCTCGAGCCCGTCGTCGCCCAGGTCGGCGTGCTCGCGGGCTTCCAGGTCGGCGACGTGCAGACCCGGGCCAGGGGCGCCCTCGTCGCGAGCGTCAACGCGCTGCCCCCCGGGGCGAACCTGCTGCGCGCCCAGCTCGCCGCCGCGCTCGCCGCCGTGCCCGGCGTCGTGCTCCTGCCGTCGGTGCCCTTCGGCGTCACCGTGCCCGCCGCCGACCGCATCGCCGCCCCCTCGACCCGCTTCCGCACGAGCCCCGAGCTCGTCACCTTCCTGTGACCCCCGCCCTCACCCCCGACCAGGCCCGCGCGCTCTTTGCCGCCGAGGTCGACGGCGCCTGGCTCGCCCGGCTGACGTCGACCCCCGACGGGCGGGCGCTGCTCGACGCGGCGCTCGCCATCCTCGTCGAGGCCGACCGGCGCGACGCGGCCGACGCGGCGTCGCTCCTGCTCGCGGGGGCCCGGCGCGCCTCGAAGGCGTCGGCCCCCTTCGCCCTGCGCCGGACGCGGCCGGGGCCCGCCCTGCGCGTCCCGGCCGGCACGCGCGTCCAGTCGCCCGACGGCGTCGCCTTCGCCCTCGACGCCGACGTCGCCTTCGCCGAGGGCGAGGTCGGCGTGTGGAAGGACACGACCGGCTCGGCCGAGCTCCCGGGCCACGTGGGCACCTTCCCGGCGGGCAGCATCGACCGCTTCGCGCCGGCACTGCCCGGCCTGTCGGGCGAGGGCACCTCGCTCGTCGTCGCCTTCGGCGCGGGCGTGCGCTTCGTCCGGCTGCTCACCAACCTCGCCGTGCCCCACCCCTTCCGGGCGACGATGAAGGGCCTGTACGTCGAAATCGTCGCGTCCGACGAGCCCAGGAACGTCGGCCGGCTCGTGCAAATCGGGGCCGTGAACAACGGCGCCTCCCCGACGGCGCCCGAGGCGCCCGAGGGCGCGGGCGCCTTCAGCCCGGCCTACCCGGTCGGCGCGGCCGAGACGCTGAATTGGACGTCGGGCGTCCACGCCTACGAATGGCGCGTGCGGCAGTGGGCCGAGCTCGGGCTCGAGGTCAAAAACACCGCCGACGCGACCCTCGGGCAGGGCCCCTCGCTCGAGGCGCTCGCGCTCGACCGGGGCATCGAGCCGGGCGAGGCCGAGCCCGAGGCGGCCCTCCGGGCCCGGCTCGCCCTCGGCCCCCAGGCGCCCTCGCCGCTCGGCCTGCTGCGCAAGCTCGTGCAGGCCCTCGCCGCCTCCTCGGGGGACCTGCCCGACCTCCAGGTCTACGAGCCCTACGCGACGGCCCCCGACCCCGCGGTCGACCCCTTCGCCCAGACCTTCCCCGCCTGGGGGGGCTTTCTCGCCGGCATGCACTGCGCCGGCATGCCGATGACGTCGACCCCGCAGGCGATGGCCGAGCGGCGCGCGGGCGGCGTCACGGTCCCGGGCGCCAAGAACCCGGGCCTGTCGATCCCCGGGGCCCGCGTCGAGGCGCGCGTCCTCGTCCGCTGGCTGCTCGACGGCGCGGCGGGCGAGTCGGCGAGCCGGCCCGTGCGCGTCGCCCTCTGGCGGGCCGCCCAGGCGGCGAAGGCCCCCGGCGTCCGCGTCGTCCTCTACCACCCGCCGCAGCACGGCTACCCCCCATGACCCGACTCGTCGACCAGCAGCTGCTCGAGCCCGTCGAGCCGCACGACATCAACCTGCGCCAGCGCTTCGGCGCGCGGCGCGCGGACGTCGAGGCGCGCCTGTCGCGGCGAAGGAAGCCGCACCTCGGCCAGGCGAAGAACGGCGTCTTCGCCGGCGACGAGTCCGACGCGCAGGCGCTCGGCGCGGTGCTCGGCGGGCTCGAGGCCTACTTCGAGTCGGGCTTTCAGGTGCGCGTGACGCCCGGGGCGATGCTCTGCGCGCACCCGGGCGGCGCCGGGGTCGTGCCGCGCCCCGGCACGTGGTCGGGCCGCTCCGACGCGGACGACGACGCGCTCGGGCTCTACGAGCTCGCGCAGGACGCGCTCGTCACGCCGTCGCCCCTGCCCGCCTCGGTCCCCTCGCCCGAGTGGTGGGCCGTCGTCGTCACGCCCCAGCTCGCCGCCGTCGAGGTCGATTCGGACCGCAAGGTCTTCAACGAGACGACGGGCGCCTTCGACGCGGCCTCGCAGAACAAGGTCTTCCACCGCAGGCTCGTGCCCTCGGTCGTCCGGGGCGCGGGCGGCGGCGACGTCTCGACCGTGGCGCTGCCGGCCGGCGCCGTCGTCGTCGCCTGGGTCTACGTCCACCAGGCCGGGGCGACGGGCCTCGACGACGCGCTCTTCTACGACGCGCGCCGCCTGCCCGACCCGTCGGCGCCGAACCGCGTCGGCGGCCGGTGGGCGGCGCGCCAGCAGGCGCTGCGGGGCGAGCTCTCGGCGACGCTCCGGGGCGAAGGCCTGTCGCTCCGGAGCGCCCGCGCCGACGAGGGCGGCGACGTAACCTTCCCCGCCGTCGCCGAGCCGGGGGCCGCGTGGGAGAGCGGGTTCGGCCCGTTCTTCGCGTACCTCTACCTGTGCCGGGTGCGCGGCACCGTCCCGCGCCTCCGCGGCACGGGGGCCGACACCGACAACCTGGAGGCGTACACCTCGTACGAGGTCGCCGGCGCGCTCGTGCTCTCGCCGAAGCCGCCGGCCGTCACCCCGCCCGAGCCGGGCAAGGGAGTGTTCGACCTGCGCAACGACCAGACCTTGAACCTACCGAACCCGGCGCACAACCCGGCGACGCTGCCGAAGGTCCTGGCCATCAAGTTCGGCGGCACGGCGCCGCCGGGCGAGGCGATCTGCGTCGGCGTCATCCCCTACGGCTCGGTCCTGGGGGGCGCTCCCGCTATTTTCGACACGGGCCCCGTGCCCACGATCGTCGCGTGCGACCGCGACGGGTGGTGCTCGGGCGTCCAGAGCGGCCTCGCCTCGGTCGCGACGACGGCGACGCCGGGCGCGGGGGGCGCCTTCGGCACCGCCTCGGTGACCGTCACGGTGGCCGAGGCCTCCGCCGGCAAGAAGTACCCCGTCGAGGGCGCCGACGTGCAGCTCACCTTCTCGACGACGGACGCGGACATGGTCGACGTCGAGATCGAGCCGCAGCGCGACGCGGACCTTCGCAACCTGCGTCCCGTCGACCGCACCGTGCGCCAACTGTGGGCGCAGCCGGGCGGGACGACGGGCCGGGCCTCGTTCCCCGCCCGCACCGAGTTCTTGCCCGCGGAGCGCGTCACGCGCCTGGAATTCGCGATCAAAAAGACGGCCGAGTCATTCGCCCTGAGCGCGAGCCTGCGCGGCTTCAAACTGCCCTACAACGCCCCACTCTACACGCCCGCGTGAGGGCCTCTTGCGGGGGCCCGGGGCCCGGCTACGCTCGGGGCCTCGGAGGCGCGCCTCGTCGCCCGCGTCGTCCGGCGCCCTTAGGGCCCGGGCCCCGCGACCACGCGCGCCGCGACGTCGAGGGGCGGGCCGCCGAAGCGGGGCTCGGCGCGCACCTCGACCTCGAGAAGGCCCGGCGCCTCCGCCGCCCGCACCGAGACGCTCGCGCGCAGCACGTCCGGGTCGGCGCGGACGGCGGCCGCGAGCCGGGCGGCCTCGCGGGCGAGGCGGGCCGCGGTGAATGGACGCTTCGGCTCGAGCTCGTGGCCGAAGCCCGGCAGGTGCGTGAAGGCGCCGAGCCGCGTTTGCGCCAGCGTCTCGAGCCGGGCCCGGAGGGCCTCGAGCTCGCCCGCGAGCCGGGGCCCCCCGTCGGGCCCGGCGAGGGCGGGCAGGAGCACGTCGGCCGCGGGCTCGCCCGGGGCCGGGCCCGCGAGCGGCGCCCGCCCCGGCGCCAGAACGGCGAAGGCCGTCGTCGCCGCCGAGGCCCCCGCGGGGTCCTTCAGGGCCGGGGCCGGGGCGACCGCGTAGGCGCCGCCCGGCGCCAGGGAGGGCAGCACCGTCAGCCGGAAGGCCCTCGCCCGGTCGGGCGCGCCGTCGGCCTTCCGGGCGTCGACCCGCACGACCGTCGGCGAGCCCGGCCCCGCGAGCGACCAGCAGGCGGGGTTCAGGGCGTCGTGGGGCGAGGCCGCGTCCTGCGCCCGCACGTCGGCCGAGAGGGCGAGGTCGACGGCGTTCTCGGCGCGCGCGACGGCCGAGGTGAGCGTTGCCGGCATCCCGCGAGGGTAGCCGGCGCCATTGCGAACAGCCAACCGAGAAAGAGACGAGCCATGCCCGACACGTCCCCCGACGCCGCCCCCGCGCCCGCGAACCTCGACCCCGGCGTGCCGCCGATGCCCCAAGAATTCTTGCGGTCGTGCGAAGCGGTCGCGGGCGAAGAGGCCGCGAAGTTCTTCACCGCGTACGCCGTCGGCGCGAAGGTGACGGCGCTGAACGAGACGACGAGCTACGCGCACGTCGTCGTGCGGGCCCGCGAGCCGAACTTCGCCGGCTACGACGTCGAGACGGCGGTCGACTGCACCGAGGGGATGGCCCTGCACGAGATGCGCGCCGCGTGGCAGCAGCAGCTGCAGCAGCAGGTCGCGCTGCTCGGCGGCCTGGCGAAGGTGGTGACCGAGCCGCCCCAGAGCCCGCCGCCCTCCGACGTCGAGCCCGGGGGCGGGGCGTAGTGCCCGCGGGGCCGCACCCCTGCCTCGGCGGCGCGCTGCTCGCCGTCGCGGGCGGCCTGATGGTGCTCGCCCTCGGCCTCGCGCTCGCCGGCTACCTGCGCCGGAGGGACGAGCTCGCCGCGCGGCGGGCCCCGCCGGGCCCGCCTGCCGCGCCGCCCGCCCCGCTCCCCGCCGAGGCCCCGACGCGCCCGCTCGCCCGCGCCGAGCCGACCCCCCAGTCGCCGGCCCTGCTCGCCCCCGCCGCGCGCCGCTACGACCCCGACGCGACGACGCGCCCGTACCCCCGGCCGCCCTCGTCGCGGCCGCCCCTGCCCGACGCCGCCCGCACGCTCTCGCAGTCGCAAAACGACCTCGCGAACGCCATCGAGGCCGACGCCCAGCGGATGCGCGAGTCGGCCGGCAAGCCCATCCCCGTGCCGCCCGAGTTTCGGAAGAAAGGCCCATGAAGACAGCGCTATTCGCCCTCGCCATCGCCCTCGCCGCCGGCTGCTCGAGCGGCCCCGCGCCCTCCGCCCCCGGCGCCCCACCCCGCGTCCCGAGCGCCGCCGACATCGCCCTGCAAGGGCCGCAGAAGTCGGCCGACACGCTGACCCTGCTCAGCCACGCGCACGACTCGGCACGGCTCGGCGCCGCGCTCGTCGCGGCCGAGACGTGCCCCGCGGGCGACCGCGCCTGCGCCGAGGCGAGGAAGCGCGAGGCGCTCGAGGCCTTCGCCTCGGCGGGCGCCGCGCTCGAGGCGCTCGTGCACGTGCGGCGCGAGCTCTTCCCCGCGGGC
>DASTPP010000359.1:0-7049 GCA_035762175.1 Polyangiaceae bacterium
CTCGAACTTGTCGGGGCAGCAGTCGCCGAACTGCACGCACAGGTCGTCGCAGAAGCAGCCGTCGTCCGACTGCCCGCCGCAGAAGAGCGTGCCGTCGTCGGCCACGCAGCTCGGCCCGCCGCCGCCGCCGCCCGCGCCCGCACCACCGCCCGCGCCCGCGCCGCCGCCGGCGCCGGCCGAGCCGCCGGTGCCGCCGCAGACCTCGAACTTGTCGGGGCAGCAATCGCCGAACTGCACGCACAGGTCGTCGCAGAAGCAGCCGTCGTCGGACGGGCCGCCGCAGAAGAGCGTGCCGTCGTCGGCCACGCAGCTACCGCCGCCGCCGCCGCCGCCCGCGCCCCCCGTGCCGCCCGTGCCGCCCGTGCCGCCACCGCCGCCGGCGCCGTTCGACTCGAAGGCGTAGGCGTCGAGCGTCAGGCACTCGCCGCCGGGCACCGGCGTCGAGGTGAAGTCGGGCGCGATCGTGACCTCGATCAGCTTCAGGTTCGTGACCGAAGCCGCCGCGTCGGCCGTGAGCGGGTCGTTGACCTCGGTCACGTTGATCGTGCCGCTCTCCTGGAAGAACTGCTTGACCAGCTCGCCGTCCGTGTCGAGCGCGAACAGGCGGAAGCAGTGCACGCACGTGGCGTAGTTGTCGTTCGGCGCGCTGCCGAGGTCGAAGACGCCGGGCTCGAGCGGGGGCAGGCCGAGGTTGGTGCCGTACAGCTCGAGCCGGAAGAGGTCGGGGCCGCCGACCGTCACGAGGTCGGGCGAGACCGCCTTGCTCTCGTAGCCGAAGATGTCGCCGAAATCCCCCACGACCGGCGCGAGATCGTCGGTGACGTTGATGGGCGTGCAGACGCCACCACCGCCCGCGCCGCCGGTGCCGGCCGCGCCGCCGGTGCCGGCCGCGCCGCCCGTGCCGCCCGTGCCGCCGGTGCCACCCGTGCCGCCGGTGCCACCCGTGCCACCCGTCCCGCCGGTGCCACCCGTCCCGCCGGTGCCGCCCGTACCGCCCGTGCCGTCACCGCCGGTGCCGCCCGAGCCGCCCGTCCCGCCCGTGCCACCCGTGCCGCCGGTGCCACCCGTACCGCCGGTGCCACCCGTACCGCCGGTGCCACCCGTGCCGCCGGTGCCGTCACCGCCGGTGCCGCCCGAGCCGCCAGTGCCACCCGTACCGCCGGTGCCACCCGTGCCGCCGGTGCCGTCACCGCCGGTGCCACCCGAACCGCCGGTGCCACCACCGCTGCCACCCGTACCCGCGCCACCACCAGCGCCGGCCGTGTCGCTACCACCAGCACCGGCCGTGTCGCTGCCGCCGCCGCCAGCCGTGCCGCCGCCAGCGCCGGCCGTGCCGCCGCCAGCGCCGGCGTTGCCGCCGCCAGTGCCGGCCGTGCCGCCGCCCGACCCGCCCGACCCACCCGACCCGCCCTTACCCGAGGAACCACCCTTGCCCCCGGTTCCGGAATTTCCTGAATAGCCTCCGCCGTCGTCGTCATCTCCACAGCCCGGCACAACGAAAGCCAAGCCAGCGAGGAGTGCCCAAGAGAGGTAACGGTGCCGCATGCTGGTGATTTCCTTCCCCCGAATGGGGCGTTAGGGAGGCTCGACCTCCCTGTCGGGTCGCAACGGACGTTATTAACAGAGTCCGCATGGGTCGAACAGACCACATCGCGCCCCTGTTCAGCTCATCGTGCGCTTTTTCTTGCCGCCCCAACCGGCCTTCAGGCCCCCGTTTACTTGCCCCCGGGTACAGAGGGTGCCCGACCCCCCCGAGCCTAACCCGACGCGCCGCGCTGGCGCCCGCCCAACCCCATCGTTAGGCCGGTAAATCGCCGGAGGGCGGCGGGCTGATTTCTCAATAAAACCGCCTGCCTCGATTGCTATCGGAAGTCCCGGCTCGGCAGGCCCCCAAGGCCATGACGCGCCGGGCGAATGCGCCCAGGCCAGAGCGGCTGGGGCCGAGCCTCGTCCCCCGTTACCTGGGGTTTTCCCTTAGGCGTTTGGCGCCGCGGGCGCGCTTATTTCCCTTGCATTTTGGCCCGGCTCGCTCGGCAGCGCCGCCGCCTCGCGCGCGCGATGGTGCGTCCATCGCGACGGCCTTTTCGAGGCTCCGACCCGCTCGCCCTCGACGCCCGGCCTCGACGCCCGGCCTCGACGCTCGGCGCCCGACCTCGACGCTCGGCGCCCGACCTCGACGCTCGGCCTTGACGCGCGACGCGCGACGCTCAGCCTCGACGCGCGACGCTCAGCCTCGACGCGCGACGCGCGACGCGCGACGCTTGGCCTTGACGCGCGACGCTCAGCCTCGACGCGTGACGCGCGACGCTCAGCCTCGACGCGTGACACGCGACGCTCGGCCTCGACGCTCGGCCTCGACACGCGATGCTCGACACGCGATGCTCGACGCGCTTCGCGTCGTACGTCGTGCCGCTCAGGTCGCGTCGCGCGCGGCGCCGCTCGCATCAGGCCGTGTGTCGCGCCGCTCGCGCCACGTCGGGCGGCGCACCGTCCGCGCCACGTCGCGCGCGGTGTTGCGCGCCTCGCGTGCGGCACCGCGCGCCTCGTACGCGGCGTCGCGCGCCGTGCGCCGCGGCGCGCGCTTCACCCGCCCTCGAGGCCCCCCGGCTCGCCTACGGCGCGCGCCCCGCCCTCGAGGCCCCCCGGCTCGCCTACGGCGCGCGCACGCGCGGCGCGCCGGACGGGCTCACTTGGCGTAAAGCTGCGCGAGGACCGGGCCCGAGCCCTGACGCGAGGTCACGCGCAGCACGCCGTTGACGGCGACGGGCGACATCGGACGGAAGCAGTTCGGCTGGCCCGCCATCACGACCTGCGTGCCGCCCGCGGCCTGCGAGAGCGTGACGGGCGGGAAGGGCGCGGGGGGCGTCGCGACCAGCTCGATCACCAGATCGTTGATGGGGTACGAGGCGACCGCGACGGCCGTGTAGCACCGGCCCGGGGCGATCTGCACGGCCGTGGTCGAGGGCTGGCCCTGCGAGATGAAGCCCGAGACGGGCTGGCCCACGGGGCTGGCGCCGGGCGCGTGCTGGTTGGCGAGAGGCAAGAGCAGCGGCTGCAAGAGCGAGCCACTGCCGCCGCCGCCGGGCAAGCCGCCGGGGGGCGCCTGGGTGCCGCCGCCCCCGGTGTCACCCGTACCGCCGCCGCCGCCGCCCGGCATCGGGAAGGGAAAGCCCGGAATAGGGAAGCCGCCGCTCTGGGGGGCCGTGGTGCCACCGCTCTGGGGGGCGGGGGCCGGGGCCGGGGCCGGAGCCGGGGCGGGGGCCGGGGGGTAGCTGCCGGGGTTGGGAGCCGGGGCCGGGGCTGAGCTACCCCACCCGCCGTCGGCCGGCGTGGTAGGAGGGTAGGGGCCAGTAGCAGGCTGCCCACCATACCCGCTACCGTAGTTATTGACGGTTTGGGGGGGCGGGTCGCGACGGCAGCCAGCGCCGAAGATGAGCACGGTGAGGCCGACGCAGCCGACGAATCGGGCGGCCACCGGGGCCCCGCGACGGGCGCCCCGGGCCTCGTTCGAGAACGAGGACGAGGGGCTCATGGCATGGGGCACGGCGTGGGTGTTCATCGGAAGGGTCTCCTTGTTCGAAGGGTAGCGTTGTCTACGCTTGGCCCGAGGCAAGTCTTGCACGTGCTTTCGCGCGGGTGGGCTCGCCCCCCGGCGGGGGGGGTGAGCGGGGGGCGCTAGAGGTAGGCGAGCGCCTCGTCGAGCGACTTGACGGCGATGAGGTCGAGCCCGCGCTTTTCGGCCGCGGCGAGGCGCTCGGCGGCGGAGGCGGGCACCAGGGCCTTGCGGAAGCCCATGGCGCGCGCCTCGGCGAGGCGCAGGGCGGCGCGGGGCACGCCGCGCACCTCGCCGGCGAGGCCGACCTCGCCGAAGGCGACGCAGTCGTCGAAGAAGGGCCGGTTGCGGAAGGAGCTGACGACGGCGAGGGCGACGCCGAGGTCGAGCGCGGGCTCGTCGACGCGCAGGCCGCCGGCGACGTTGACGAACACGTCGGAGGCGGCGACGTCGACCCCGGCGCGGCGCCCGAGCACGGCGAGCAGCATGGCGAGGCGGCCCTGGTCGACGCCGGTGGTGGTGCGGCGCGGGGTGCCGACGCCGGGCGGGCCGACGAGGGCCTGCACCTCGACGAGCAGCGGGCGCGCGCCCTCGCTCGTCGCGGCGACGACCGAGCCGCTCGCGTGGGCGGGCCGCTCGGCGAGGAAGAGCGCGGAGGGCTGCGTCACCTCGCACATGCCGGCCGGCGTCATCTCGAAGAGGCCGACCTCGCTCGAGGGGCCGAAGCGGTTCTTGAGCACGCGCAGCGCGCGGAAGGCGTGCGCGCGCTCGCCCTCGAAGGCGAGCACGGCGTCGACCAGGTGCTCGAGCACCTTGGGCCCGGCGAGCGCGCCGTCCTTGGTGACGTGGCCGACGAGGAAGGTCGCCACCCGGTGGCGCTGGGCGAGGTCGACGAGGTGCGCGGTGACCTCGCGCAGCTGCGAGACCGTGCCGGCGGCCGACTCGAGCGAGGCCGAGCGCAGCGTCTGCACCGAGTCGACGACGAGCGCCGCGGGGCGCACCTCGCCGACGGCGCGGGCGAGGTCGTCGTAGTCGTTGGTGGCGTGCACGAAGAGCTCGCTGGGCGCCGCGCCGAGCCGCCGCGCGCGCTGCGCCGTCTGGGCCGCCGACTCTTCGCCCGTCGCGTAGAGCGCGCGCCGGCCGCGCGCGGCGACCGAGGCGAGCGCCTGCAAGAGCAGCGTCGACTTGCCGACCCCCGGGTCGCCCCCGACCAGCACGACGCCGCCGGGCACCGCCCCGCCGCCCAGCACCCGGTCGAGCTCGCCGACGCCCGTCTCGACCCGGTCGGCGACGTCGGCGGCGATCTGGTCGACCGGGCGCGGGCCCGGGGCGGCGCCGGGCGCCTCGCGCTCTCGTCGGGGCGCGGCGGCGGGGGCCGCGCCGGCGCGCCCGAGCGGGGCGGGGCGCTCTTCGGCGAGCGAGTTCCACGCGGCGCAGGCGGGGCACTTGCCGAGCCACTTGACGCTCGAGGCCCCGCACGCCTGGCACACGTAGCGGGGCGAGTCTTTGGCCATGCCGGGCGGCTTAGAAAAGCACGCCGAGGAACCAACGCAAGGTCTGGGCCGAGCCCGTGTCGAGCCGGATGCGGTCGGAGTTGAGCGCGTTGTCGCGCTGGGCCGAGAGGTAGTTCAGGCCGCCGAGCGGGAAGAGCACGCCGTACTGCAAGAAGGTGTAGAAGCCGCCGACCTTCTGGTGGTTGTCGTTGAGCGAGCCGTCCTTCGCCTGGTAGTAGAGCGTCAGGTCGAGCTCGACGCCGAGGTCGGGCTGGTGGCCGGGCGTCTGCACGGGCTCGGAGGCGCGGCTCCAGACGATGGCGGCGCCGCCGCCGAACTTCTGGCCGTTGACGTTGCGCGCGAAGTCGTACTCGACCGACGGCCGCAGGTAGTAGGCGCCCTGCACCCGCGACAAGATGTTGCGAAACAAGATGAGGTCGACGCGGTAGTCGGGGTGGAAGCGCCCCATCGAGTAGGTGCGGTCCCAGCCGCGCTGCGCCGGCAGGCCGAGCGAGCGGGGCGAGAGGCCGCCGGCGTACGAGCCGCGCGAGGGGTCGGCCGCCTCCCAGACGTCGGGGTCGCCGCTGGCCCAGCCGAAGCCGAACTGCAGCCGCAGCTTGTCTTCGACGAGCTTGAGCTCACTCTGCGTGGCGAGGATATAATCGCGGATCCTCCAGCCGTTCGACTGGAAGGGGCGGATGGCGCTGTAGTTCGACAGGCCCTCGCCCGCCTCGGTGTTCTCGAGCGAGCCGAAGTTGCCCGCCCACTCGGCCTCGAAGCGGAACTTGCGGTAGAGGATCTGCAGCCACAGGTCGGGCGTGAAGATCTCGGCCTTGCGGCGGGTCAGGCCCTGGCTGAGGTTGTCGCTCGTCTGGCCGAGCGAGGCGTCGCGCACGTCGCCGCTCAGGTCGTTGGCGAGCGTCTGCTTGCGGTAGACGAAGAACAGGCCGCCGTTGACGACGGCGTTGCCGTTCGCGAGGTCTTGCCGGGCGAGGTCGGGGGCGCGCTTTCTCGCGAGCGAGGCGGTGTACTGGTTGACGTCGTCGAGCTGCCCGAGGTCGTAGGGCTGGCCCTGCCGCTCGAAGGCATTGGCGCTGATGGCGCCCTCGTGCGGGAAGTCCCAGGCGAGCGAGGCGTAGGCGTCGAGCGACTTGATGCCCGTCGTGAACATGATGCGGTCGACCGTCGACTGCCAGTCGGAGTCGTAGCCGTCGCCCGCGTTCGCGAGGATGCCGAGGCCCCAGTGGTTCGGCTGCCGGCCGAAGCGCAGCATGCCGACCGGGGTCATGTACTCGGCGTACACGCGCTTGACGCGCACCGAGTCGTTGAAGCTGTTCTGCTCGGCCTGCGGCACCTCGGCCGTCTGCGCGAGGACCGAGCGGGGCGCGTAGGGGTTCTGCGTGCCGACCTCGCGCTGGCCCGGCGCCGCCCCGGCGCCCGTCTGGTACTGGTTGTAGTAGCCGTAGGGCGTCGAGCCGAGCACCAGGTTGTCGAGCAGGTCGATCTGCGAGACGATGCGCAGGTTGTCCGAGATGTGCAGCTCGGGCTCGAGCCGGAAGCGCATGTTCGCGCCGGCCTGCGACTTGTTCTGGCAGGGGCCGGCCGAGCGGGGCGCGTCGCCGCAGAGGTTGACCGGGTGCGGCTGGCCGCTCGCGTCGCGGTAGCTGAAGTCGATCGGCCGCGGCCAGAGCGCCTGGCCGGGCGGGTCGTCGCGGCCGAGCGAGAAGTTGTGAAAGAGCTCGGCGCGCGTGCGGTAGTAGCCGTGCAGCTCGAGGATGGGGCGCGCGTGCGTCCACCAGTCGTCGGCGAACACCTCGTCGCCGCTCTTGGCGGGCGCGCCGCTCGGGCCCCGCGCGTCGGCCGCGGCGGGCGCGGGGGCTGAGGGCTCGGGGGCGATCGGCGTCAGCGGCACGCGCCCGGGCTGGGGGCCGGCGGCGGCGTCGCCCGGCGGCGGCGCGGGGCGGCCGGCGGGCGGGGGCGCCGCGGGCTCGGCCCCCTCGGGC
>DASTPP010000360.1:0-12096 GCA_035762175.1 Polyangiaceae bacterium
TCGCCTCGCGCTGCTCGTCGAGGGCGGCCCGGCCGGCGCGCGGGGGGGGCTCGACCTGGAGCGCGCGCCCGACTTCCCATCAGAAGGTGACCGTCACCGCGTTCGAGCAGGCGGTCTTCTGGGGCTGGCAGACCTGGTAGGTGAAGGCGCTCTGGCTGCTCTTGAACGCGTCGGCGTGGGCGCCATCGTTGGCGGTGGTGGCCCGGAGCGAGCCGTTCCGGTAGATCTCGACCTTGTCGCCCTGGGCCCCCGACCACGTGAGGCTCACGTTCTTGCGGCCGTTCGCGACGAAGCCGCCGGCCGAGAGCGTGATGGCGGGCTGGGCGGCCACGGTCACCGACTGCTGCGCGGTGCTCGCCCGGCCCCCGCCGTCGGTCACCGTGAGCGACACGAGGTAGGTGCCGCCCGACGCGTAGCCGTGGTCGGGGCTCGGCGCGGACGAGGTGGCGCCGTCGCCGAAGCTCCACGACCACGCGACGACGTCGCCGTCGGGGTCGGCGCTGGCGTCGGTGAAGGCGCAGGCGAGGCCGGCGCACGCGCGGGTGAAGGCGGCCGTGGGCGGGCCGCCCGCGGCGCCCGCGTCGACCGCGAAGGCGAGGTCGTCGCGGTCGTTGTAGCTGCCGGCCGAGCAGACGCCCTGGGCGCTGAGGTAGCGGAAGTTGCCGCGCACCGCCTGCAGGCCGCCCTGGGGCAGCGTGTACGTCGCCGAGAGCACGTTCAGCCCGCCGGCCGTCGGCAGCACGGTCTTCAGGAACGTCCAGGTCGGGTTGGTCGCGTCGGCGGCGTAGTAGAGGTCGAGCGCGTCCGAGCTGCCGTCTTGCCAGGCCCAGACCGTGGCCTCGATCTTCACCGTCTTGCCGGCGGCCAGCGGCGAGCCGTCGAGCGTCGAGACGCGGATCCGGTCGAGCGACTCGTCGACGTGGTACGTGCCGGCGCTGCCGTCGTCGCAGCCGACGCCGATCACGTTGGGCGCGTTCGGCTCGGGCCCGACGGCGCCCCGCCCGCCGAGCAGCGCCCCGCTGTCGCAGGCGGCGCCCTTGTCGGCGCACGTGGGCGCCTTAAGGACGGGGTCGTAGCCGGCCTGGCCGGGGTTGCTCACGGTCACGGTGACCGCGGCGCTCGAGCCGACGTTGCCGCCGGCGTCGAATGCCTTGGCGACGACGGTGTGGGGGCCGTTGCCGCCCTGGGTCGTGTCCCAGGCCAGGGCGTAGGGGGCGGCCGTGTCGGCGCCGAGGAAGACGTTGTCGACGAAGAACGAGACGCGCGTGACGCCGACGTTGTCGCCGGCGACCGCCCCGAGCGAGACGACGCCCGCGACGGACGCGCCCTCGGCGGGCGCGGTGAGCGCGGCGGTGGGCGCCTCGGCGTCGCCGCCGTGGCCGAGCGAGCCGGTGTAAAGAAGCAGGTTCGGCGAGCCGGCGCCGGGGTTGGTGACGACGCCCGGGGTGGCGAGCGCCGTGAGCACGCTCGCGACCTGCTCGGGGCTCGCGGTCGGGTTCGAGCCCAGGTAGAGGGCCGCGGCGCCGGCGACGTGCGGGCTCGCCATCGAGGTGCCGCTGATGGTGCTCGTGGCCGAGTCGCCCGTGTGCCACGCCGAGGTGATGCTCGAGCCCGGCGCGAAGAGGTCGACGCAGGCGCCGAAGTTCGAGAACGACGAGCGCGCGTCGGTGACGGTCGTCGAGCCCACCGTGAGGGCGGCGGGCGTGCGCGCGGGCGAGCGGGTGCAGGCGTCGACGGCCTCGTTGCCGGCGGCGAGGGCGTAGGTGACGCCGGCGTTGATCGAGGCGGCGACCGCGTCGTCGAGGGCCTGCGAGGCGGCGCCGCCGAGGCTCATGTTGGCGACGGCCGGCTTCTGGTGGTTGGCCGTGACCCAGTCGACGCCCGCGATGGCGCCGGCGACGGTGCCCGAGCCGCTGCAGTCGAGCACGCGCACCGCGTGCAGGGCGACCGCCTTGGCGACGCCGTAGGTCGAGCCGCCGATGGTGCCGGCGACGTGCGTGCCGTGGCCGTCGCAGTCGTCGGCGCCGCCGCCGTCCTCAATCGAAGAGAACGCGTGCGACGCCCTGCCGGCGAACTCGGCGTGCGTGACGCGGATGCCCGTGTCGAGGACGTACGCGTTCACGCCGGCGCCCGCCCCGTTGTACGCGTAGGTCTGGTCGAGCGGCAGCGCCTGCTGGTCGATGCGGTCGAGGCCCCAGGTCGCGCCCGCCTGCTCGCCCGAGATCGAGACCTCGCCGTCCTGCTCGACGTACGCGACGCGCGGGTCCGCCGCGAGGCGCTCGGCCTCGGCCTCGGTCATCTCGGCCGCGAAGCCGCGCAGCGCGTGGCGGAACACCCGCGCCGCCCGCCCCCCGTGCGCCGCCGTGAGCTCGCGCGCCACCTGCCGCGCGTCGCCCGGCTCGCCCGCCCGCAGGACCACGATGTACCGGCCTTGCACCGGCCTCGCGCTGCGCAGAACCCGGCCCGCGCCCGCCGCCTGCAGCGCCCCCGACGCCTCGCCCGGGCCCTCGGCCTCGCCCCCCTCCCCCTCCGACTCGGGGGAGTCTGTGTGACAAGCTGCGAGCGCCAACCCCGCTACGACCCAAAGGGCTCGAATGGCACGCATGCGGTCTCTCCTGGCAACAAGTTCGCTACGAAGTCGGATGCCGATGCTCTAGAAAATTCTCCTCCCAGTAAATTGATTTTTTCGCCTTGGCCGCCGATTTTTGTTAGGCCGGCCCGCAGGCCCGTTGACCAGGTGCGGCAAACCGGGCCGTCGAATCGCGCTGTGCCGCCGCCACGTAGCCTAAAAAGGCTCTATGCCGCGGGGGGGCCGGGGCGGGGGCGTGATGCGGTGAGTTGAAACCAGGGTTGGTTAGCTTCTGCTGACGGCGGAAAATACACGGGCCCCTAGCGCGTATGCGCCGGCCGGTCGCATTAATCACTACAATGGCCCCATTCCGGGCGCCGTGCCCGGCGCGCGAACGTCCGTCAGGTATCGGCGTCGCCGCCGCCGGGCCGAGCCGGCCGCACGCGCACCGTCTTGTGGCGCGCGATCTCGACGAGGCCCGTCGGCGCGCCGCGCGGCTTCGACACGTCCGACGCGCGGCAGTAGTCGACGGCGACCTTCGGCGCGCCGCGCGCCTTCGAGTACCACGCGGCGATCGCCGCGGCCGCCTCGACGACCGCGCGCGGCAGCTCGGCCTTGCCCGGGTTGCGCACGACCACGTGGCTGCCCGGCGTGCCGCCGCCGACGTGCATCCAGGTGTCGTGCGGCTCGGCGACGCGGAACGTCAGCTCTTCGTTCTCGTCGTCGCCGCGCCCGACCAGGACCTCGAAGCCTTCGACGAGAAACGTTCGGTACGGCCTGCCCTTGGAGCCCACCCCCGCCCCCTACGCCGGCGCCGCGCGCGACGCACGCCCGCTCGGCGGGGGACCACCCCCGCCCGGGGCGCGGGCCCCCTCAGTGCCCGCCCGCCCGGGCGGCCTTGGCCTCGTGCCCGGGCGGCGGGCCGCGCAGCCACTCGCGCACCTGCGCCTGCCACTCGGGCGAGGACCCGAGCGCGACGAAGCCCCCCGCCTCGGCGGCGGCCTCGCGCAGCGGCTCGGCCGCCGCGCCGCCGAGCACCCAGGGGGTGCCGGCGCAGGCCCGGCCGTACGCCCGCATCAGCGCGCGCGGCGACGGCGGCACGACGCAGGCCGAGAGCCCGACGAGCCGCGGCGCCATGGCCGAGACCGCCTCGGCGACGGCCTCGGGCGGCGTCATCGCGCCGAGCACGACGACGCGCGCGCCGCTCGCGGCGAGCTTCAGCGCGGCGCCCAGCATGCCGAGGACGTGCTGCTCTCGGTCGATGCAGGCGACGAGCACGAGCGGCCCTTCGGGGCGCTCGAGCGTCTTGAGGGCGGCGCGCAGCGCGTTCTCGACGCGGTCGGACAGCATGTGCTCTTGCGCGACCGAGAGCCCGCCCTCGCGCCAGCGCCGCCCCACGTCGACGAGCAGGGGCGAGAGCACCCGCTCGTAGAGCGTGGTCGCGTCGAGCAGCATCGACAGGCGCGCGAGCTCGGCGTCGAGCGAGGGCGCGTCGAAGCGCTGCGCGGCGGCCAGCAGCCGGGCGCGGGCGAGGTCGACGGCGCCCCCGGGCGCGCCCCCGGCCGGCGCCAGGTCGTCGGGCAGGGGGGGCGTCGCCCGGGCGACGCGCGCGGCCTCGGCGGGCGCGACGCCCTGCTCGACGAGCAGGCGCATGCGGCGGACCTGCTCGACGTCGCCCGCCGTGTAGAGCCGGTACGCCGACGCCGTGCGGCCGGGCGCGGGCACGCCGTAGCGGCGCTCCCACGCGCGGAGCGTCGGGGCGGGCACGCCGCTCAGCTCGGCCGCCGCCCGGATGCGGAAGGGACCCCCGCCGGGCGGCGCGGGGGCCTCGGCGCCGCCCTTCGCGCCCTTCGCGCCACGATCGGAACGGCCCGGGGGGTGCGGCATAGAAATTTTGTCTAATGTTTCTCGATACCTTATGCAAGAGCCCCGCGGCGCCGCTCAGGCCGCCTCGACCCGCATGCGGAAGGGGACGAGGAAGCGGACCCAGGGCGCGACGAAGCGGTCGAGCGAGACCGTCTCGTGCATGCCGAGCGCGGGCCGGCCCCCGAGCGAGGTCGCCACGAGGGAGCGGGCGTAGAAGGGCCCGTCTTCGAGCGTGCGCACGAGCGAGACCCGCGCGCCCGCCTCGCCGCGCGCCGGCCGCCCGAGCCGGAAGCGCGTCGGCCCGAGGTCGGTCGAGGGCCCGGGCCCGAGCGGGCTCGCCTCGCCGTGCCGCGAGACCTTGACCCCGCGCGCGTGCGCGCCGCCCCCGCGCAGGGTCACGTCGTAGGCGAGCGCGATCGCGTCGCGCGTCGCGAAGCGCGACCACGTCCACGACGAGAACGCCTCTTCGAGCGGCTCGCAGCCCGCGTTCGCGTCGAAGTAGCCGTGCCCGCGGAAGCGCAGGGCCGGCTCGCGGAAGTCGACCTCGATGCGCCCGAAGGGCGCGTGCGGCCGCCAGACGTGCCGCCCCCCCGCGTCGAGCGCGACCGCCGCCGCGGTGCGCACCTCGGGCCGGAAGCGGATCGCGCCCGCGACGCGCGCCCCCCACGGCGCCGAGCGCTCGTCGACCCGCGCGACGAGCTCGTCGCCGTCCCACGCGAGCCCGCTCGCGCCGATGCGCAGCTCGTCGCGCGAGCGCGCGAGCGCGGCCGCCCCGCGCTCGGTCATCGCCCAGCGCGAGCGCCCCGGGCCGTGCACCGCGACGTTCACGGCCGAGAAGTCGAGCGAGCGCGCGGGCAGGCCCGCCGCCCGCGCCCGGGCCCAGCGGGGCGAGAAGACGTTGCCGAGCATCAGGATCAGCACGACGGCGCACGCGCCGTCGTCGCTCACCCCGTCGAGGTAGAACCAGCCGTAGCCGCGGTCGGCGACCGCCTCGTCGAAGCGGGGCCGCAGGGCGCCGGCGTCGCCCGCCTCGCGCCCCGGCTCGGCCGCGAGGGCGAGGGCGGCGGGCCCCCGGCGCACGTCTCGGGCCCGCCGCGGGGCGGGCGGCGCGCCGTCGGCGGCCGGCGAACGGGGCGGGGACGACGGGCGCCCCGGCGGCGGATTTTGCGCGTGCAGTGCCATTGTCTAGGGTTGTGATTGACTTTAGCCAAACCTTGTACAAAGTCCATCGACATGGTGGCCGTGCCCCCCCCGCCCCGCGACGCAACCCAAGGGCCCTCGCGGCTCGAGGCCGCCTTGCGCGAGGCCGTCACCGGGGGCCCGCGCGGGGCGGCCGCGCCGCCGCCGCGCCTCGAGCAGGCGCTCTTGCACGCGGTCTTCCCGGGGGGCGCGCGCGTCCGCCCCCGCCTCGTGCTCGCCACGGCCCGCGCCGCGGGCGGGCAGGCCGACGCGCTCGCGCTCGCCGCCGCGGTCGCGGTCGAGCTCTTGCACTGCGCGTCGCTCGCGCACGACGACCTGCCCTGCTTCGACGACGCCGACCTCCGGCGCGGGTTGCCCTCGGTGCACAAGGCCTTCGGCGAGGCGACCGCGGTGCTCGTGGGCGACGGGCTCATCGTGCTCGCGTTCGAGGCCCTCGCGCGCGCCCTCGAGGCGCGGCCCGACGTCGGCCCGCGGCCGCTCGCCCTGCTCGCGGCCGCCGCCGGGCCCCGCGGCGGCCTCGTCGCCGGCCAAGCGTGGGAGCTCGAAGGCCGCGACGTCGACCTCGCCGCCTACCACCTCGCCAAGACCGCCGCGCTCTTCGAGGCCTCGGCCGCCCTCGGCGCCGCGGTGGCCGGGGCCGACCCCGCCCCCTTCGCCCGCCTCGGCCGCGCGATCGGCATGACGTACCAGCTCGCCGACGACGTCGCCGACCGCGTCGCCAGCGTCGGCGAGCTCGGCAAGCGCCCGGGGCGCGACGCGGCGCTCGGGCGCCCGACGGCGGCGGCCGATCTCGACGTCGCGCGCTCGCGCCTGCGCCTCGCGATGATGCGAACGGCGCTCGCCGTGCCGACCTGCCCCGGCGAGTGCGAGCTCCGCGCGATGGTGCTCGGCGTGCTCGACCGGCTCGCGGCATGCTGCGGGGTCGAGCCTCACGACCCCCTCGAGCTGCGGGGGCGGGCGCTCTCCGCCGACCACGCCGCCGCCGAGTGATCCGCGCGCTCGCCCGGCGCCCGCCCGCCCCCGCGCCGAGATCGGCCGCCGACGCGGCGCGCCCGTCGCGGCTCAGCTCGGCCCGTGGCCCTTGCGCACCTCGTCGAGCAGGCGCTGCACCTCGGCGAGACCCTTCTCGTCGCGCGCCGGCGGCGGCCCGCCCGCGCCCCCCTCTTTGTAACGGAAGTACTCGGGCGGGTGGGCCAGGCCGCGGTCGTGGCGGCGGGCGGCCACCGCGCTGAGGGCGCCGCCCCGGCGCGCGGGCCCGAGCCTCGCGAAGAGCCGCCAGGCCTCGGCGCCGTCGAGCGGCGGCACGGGCAGCAGGTTCAGCCCCATCAGCCAGAGGTTCGTGTGCGTATAGACCCGGACGAGGCCCGCCGTGAACGCGTCGCGGGGCGGGCCGAAGGCCGAGAGCAGCGCGTGGCAGGCGGCGAACGCGAGCGCCTGCGCGAGCACCCCGCCCCAAGCAATGACCGAGTGCTGCCGCGGCGTGGCCCCCCCGTCGAAGCGGCAATCGCCGCCGAGCGCGTGCACGTTGACCGAGAACACGCGCAAGCCCGCCCGCCTGGCCAGCAGCGCGTGCCCCGCCTCGTGCAACAAGATCAGCGTGATGAACCCCAGCCAGAGCCCCGGCGCGTAGCGAGCGTGCGACACCCAGAGCATGCCGAGCGGCAGGCTCACGTGGGCCCGGACGGGCACGCCCGCGACCGTGACGAGTTTGACGTAGCCCCCCTTCACGGCCGCCTCTCGCTTCTTGGCTACCACGAAGCCGCCCCCCCCGCGAGGCGAATCACGGCCGCGGCAGGGCCGCGCGTACGGCACGATCGGCCGTCGCGCCGTCGGTTCGCTTGACCCTCGCCGCCGGCCCGACCGGAGGGCCCGAGCGTTCGCCCTCGGCTGCCGGCGGCCGAGGGCCCCACCACCGGGAGACGAGTCCCATCATGAGCACCATCAGCGAGAACCTTTCGCGCTCGCAGACCCTCGACGGCTCCCTCGGCGCGTGCCCCCGCCCGCGGGTCAGCGGCCCTCGGCCTCGAGCAGCTCGTCCGTGAGCGCGTCCCGCAGCTCGTTCTCGACGCGGTGCACCTTCGCGCAGAGCGGGTCCTGGGGGCCGAACCACTCGCGGATCGCGCCCGCCAGCGAGTCGTCGCGCAGCGGCGTCGTCCAGGCGAAGGCGGTGCGGAAGAGCGGCTCGACGGGCTCGAGGGGGCGCTCGTCGACCTGCCGCACGAACGACCGGCCGCCGCCGCCGGCGCGGGCCTCGATCATCGAGATCGCGAACGCGGCGCGGTGCTTGAGCAGCGTGGGGTCGGGGCGCGCGCCCGCCCCGCGCCGCCCCGCCTCGAGCAGCCGCGCCACCAGCTCGGCGCAGGTCAGGTCGAGCGCCCGCATGCCGTACCACGCGTAGGTGCCCGTGCCGGTGGCGCCGCCGGCCGCCTCCCAATGCGGGTCGTCGATCAGGCGGCGAAAGTACTCGCGCCCCGGATCGCCGTAGAGCGCGATGCCGAAGACGAGCCCGCCGTTGCAGTCGGTCGAGGCGTACTGGCCCATCTCGAAGAGCGCCGGCAAGAGCTCGGGGTCGCCGGTGCGCGACGCGAGCGCCGGCAAAAATTCGGGGAAGAGCGCCTTGCCGCGGCAGGCCAAGATCTGCTCGCGCACCCGCGGGCCCGCGTCGCCGAGCGGCAGGTGCAAGAGCCCCAGCACCGCCGCCTCGTTCTCCGCGTGCGTCGCCCCCGTCAAATACCGGAGCAAGAGCGCGCGCGCGGGCTCGTAGCCGAGGTAGCCGAGCGCGTGCAGCACCAAGGGGTCGACGCCCTCGCGCAGCGCGCCCCCGGCCGCGCAGGCGTCGTAGAGCCGGGCGGCGTCCTCGGCGCGGCCGTGCGCCATCACCGGGCCGAGCAGGCCGGCCTCGTCGGGCACCTCGAGGAACCACTCGAGCAAGGGCGGCACGTCGTCCGGCCCGCCGAGCTTGACGATCACTCGGCGCAGCGCCCAGCGTAGGTCCCAGGGGGCGTCCGGCTCGTGGCGCAGGTCGAGGAGGCGGCGGGTCGCTCGCAGCATGGCCATGCCTCCAACCTTAGAGCGCTTTGCCCCCGCACGCCGTAAGCCGTCGTCACGACGCACTCCTCGGGGCGGGCCCCGCGGCCGCCCCCGCTACGCCCGGGCTGTACGACCACGCGAGCGCGGGCCGGGCCGGAGCGCATTCTGCCCGGGGGGCCCGGCGAGAACTCATCATTTCTGCCGGGGGCCTTCCCGTCGAGCTGATCTGGGGCCTCTCGCGCTTCGGCGGGGCAGGGGGGGACGCCCGGCGCCGCGCCTCAGCAGTCGCCGTGCCTCCCGGCCGACGAGGCCGGACGCCGCGCGAGCTCGCCCGCGCGGAGCAAACGCCTCACGCGCCCCCCGTCGCCGCCCGGTCCCAGGGCGCCGCGCCCCGCCGTGCCCTGGCGCCTTGCCGCCCGGTCACGGGGCGCCGCGCCCTTGCGCCTTGCATCGGCCGGCCCGAAGCGCGACCCTCGTTCCGCTCTCATGAAATCGACCTACGCGGAGGGGCCGAGTTATGAGATTACGCTCGAGGGTGGGCTGGTGACCTGCCGCATCTGGTCGCGCCCCGACCTCGACTGGGCCGCGGGCGCCAGCGCGGCCGAGGCCCTCAGCGAGGCCCTCGTGGCGCTCGCCGCGGGGCCGCGGGCGCAGGCGAGAGGGCTCTTGGTCGACGAGCGTCAGGCGCCCTCCGTCGTCGGGCCCCGCACCCAGGCGGCGCTCGGCGCGCTCCTCTCCACCTGGGAGCGCCGGGGCCGCCACATCGCCTTCGTGCTCCCCCCGGACCCGGTCGTGACCCTGCAGAAGCGAAGGCTCATGGCCCAGTGGGCGCCCAAGCAGGGGCGGGTGTTCGAGTCCATCGACGAGGCGCGGGCGTGGGCGCTCGCGCCCGACCCCGCCGCGCCCACGCCCGCGAAGTCGGGCGCTCGCTAGCTCTGCTTCTCGCTCGGCGTCGCCCGAGAAGGGCTCGGCCGGGCGAACCTGCGGGCCCGACCGGGGTTAGGGTCTCCGCCATGAAGCGATGCCTCCTCCTCGCGGCGCTCGCCGCCGCCTGCTCCTCGCCGCCGCCCCCCGCGCCCCGCCCGGCCCCCGCGGCGCCCTCGCGCGGCCTCGACGTCTCCGGCATGGACGCCTCGGTCCGCCCCGGCGCCGACTTCTTCGCCTACGCCAACGGCGGCTGGCTGAAGCGCACCGAGATCCCCGCCGACCGCTCGGGCTACGGCACGAGCGCCATCCTGAGCGAGCTGACGGCCAAGCGCACCGCCGAGCTCATCGCCGAGGCGGCCGAGAAGGCCCCGCCGGGCTCGGACGCGCGCAAGGTGGGCGACTACTACGCCAGCTTCCTCGACGAGGCCGCCGTCGAGGCGAAGGGGCTCGCCCCGCTGCGGCCCGCGCTCGACCGCGTCGCGACCATCAACGACGCGAAGGGGCTCGCCCGCGCCCTCGGCGAGGGCCTGCGCGCCGACGTCGACGCGTTCAACGCGACCGACTTCTACACCGACCACGTGCTCGGCCTCTGGGTCGCGCAAGATCTCGACGACCCCTCGCGCTACGCGCCCTTCTTGCTGCAGGGCGGGCTCGGCATGCCCGACCGCAGCTACTACGTCGACGACTCGCCCAAGCTGGCCGAGGTGCGCGACAAATACCGGGCGCACATCGCCGCCATGCTCAAGCTCGCCGGCGTGCCCGACGCCGAGGCCAAGGCGAAGCGCATCTTCGACCTCGAGGCGCGCCTCGCGCGGTCGCACGCGACGCGCGTCGAGTCGGTCGACGTGCACAAGGGCAACAACCACTGGGCCCGGCGCGACTTCGCCGCCCGCGCCCCCGGCCTCGACTGGGACGCCTTCTTCGAGGCCGCCGGCCTCGGCCGCCAGGCCGAGTTCGTCGTCTGGCAGCCCGGCGCCGCGACGGGCCTCGCCGCCGCCGCGCGCGACACCCCCCTCGAGACCTGGAAGGAGTACCTGACCTTCCGCGCCGTCTCGCGCGCCGCGCCCTACCTGCCCAAGGCCTTCGTCGACGAGCGCTTCGCCTTCCAGGGCGGCGTGCTCGCCGGCACGCCCAAGCTGCGCGACCGCTGGAAGCGCGCCGTCGACGCGACGAGCGAGGCGCTCGGCGAGGCCGTCGGCCGCCTCTACGTCGAGCGCTACTTCCCGGCGTCCGAGAAAGCGCGCGCCGAGCAGATGGTCAAGAACGAGCTCGCCGCCTTCGCCCGCCGCATCGACCAACTCGACTGGATGGCCCCCGCCACCAAGCAAAAGGCCCTCGCCAAGCTCGCCGCGCTCAAGGTGGGCGTCGGCTACCCCGACCGGTGGCGCGACTACGCGGGGCTCGAGGTCGTGCGCGGCGACGCCCTCGGCAACGCCGAGCGCGCCTCGCTCTTCGAGTACCGCCGCAACCTTGCCAAGCTCGGCCGCCCGGTCGACCGCGGCGAGTGGGTGATGACCCCGCAGGTCGTCAACGCGGTCAACCTGCCCGCGATGAACGCGATGAACTTCCCCGCGGCCATCTTGCAGCCGCCCTACTTCGACCCCAACCGCCCCATCGCGATGGACTATGGGGCCGTCGGCACCACCATCGGCCACGAGATCAGCCACAGCTTCGACGACCAGGGCGCGCTCTTCGACGCCACCGGCAAGCTCTCGAACTGGTGGACGCCGGAGGACGCCGCCCATTTTCGCCAGGCCGCCGCGCGCCTGGTCAAGCAGTACGACGCCTACCGGCCCTTCCCCGATCTGGCCGTCAACGGCGAGCTCACGCTGAGCGAGAACATCGCCGACGTCGCCGGCGTCGCCGTCGCCTACGACGCCTACAAGCTCTCGCTCGGCGGCCGCGAGGCACCCCCCCACGGCGGCTTCACCGGCGACCAGCAGTTCTTCATCAGCTTCGCCCAGAAGTGGCGGGGCAAGTTCCGCGAGCCCGCCCTGCGCCAGCGCCTCTTGACCGACGGCCACTCGCCCGGCGACTACCGCGCCCTCACCGTGCGCAACCTCGACGCCTGGTACGCCGCCTTCGACGTCAAGCCGGGCGAGCCGCTCTTTCTCGCGCCCGCCGAGCGCGTGCGGGTCTGGTAGAGCCGCCGAGCCGCCGAGCCGCCGAGCCGCCGAGCCGCCGAGCCGCCGAGCCGCCGAGCCGCCGAGCCGCCGAGCCGCCCAGCCGCCCAGCCGCCCAGCCGCCCAGGCTGAAGCCTGGGCTACGCCAGCACCCGTCGAACGGAGAGCAAAGCCCGGCGCTCCGGCCGGGCTCTGGGAGACGGGCCCGATGCTTGCGCGACCCCGGCGGCGGCGCCCGAGAGAGCCAGGCCAAGGAGCCGGGCTTTGCTGACCGTTCCCGCGCGTCTGGCGTAGCCCAGGCTGATGACCTTTGCGAACCTGTTCGGGTGGTGCCCGGCTCGTCTGCCCGGGCCTTGCCCGGGGGGACCACCCGAACAAATT